>CAZXLW010000052.1:0-12266 GCA_964641465.1 uncultured Pirellulaceae bacterium
GGCCTGGTACGATTGGCTCGCTTGAGACACTGAAATTGTCGATGGTGATCGGTCCGGCTACGCCGCCAGATGACTGGCCTTCCCATGTGAACCCGACATGGTCCAACAAGCCAGGGTTAGTCAATGGAACGGTTCCGCTATTGTTTTCGTAAAGCGGTACAGGACCATTGGACTGCGAAACACCGTCGATCAGAAAGTCAGCCGTGAATCCGGCCAGGTCCGTATTTAAAATGACTGTCAGCGTTCTTTGTACAGTCGGTCCGGAAAAGTCGGTGTTCACATCAGGAATAACATTACTGGTATTTCTACCGCCGAAAATCTCAACCTGTCTACCCAGTGCATTACTTCCTACTTCTGCCGGACGGTAAAGAAACCAAGCTCGCCCGCCGTTTTGAGCAAAGCGATCTTGCGGACGATTTTCAACGCCGGTTGAAGCATTCTCCGAGAACCCAATCCCGATCCACTCGGCCGCATCACTGATCACGTCCAATTCGACGGTGTAGATGGTTTCAGGGACCAAATTAATTTCCAATGTCGCCGAGCCTTCCTTGTTGGCTCCTGTGACATCCAAGACTCCGTTGGTGGTTGCAAAGTGATTTGCAGCAAAGACAGCTCCCGAGATGTCTTCAGCTGTTCCGTTCAGCAAGCCGCCGGATCCCTCAAAGTCCTCTGAAAAAATAACAACCTGTGCGTTCACAAAACCTGCGAAGAACAGAACGCCAAAAACGGCGACAATAAAACCAGGCTTCCTAAATCTCATAGTGCTACTTCCTGCTTTGGAAAAATCAAATAAGTGGCTCACGAAAAGATCCCACAATAGTATCAACGAAATGCTGTGTTCCTGCAAGATTTCCCGGGAATTGCAAAGTACAACCGGGTGTTATCCGCCCAGGATCAAGATGAACGGATCGACGTCAAGTAAGTTGACTACCCCATCCTGGTTGATGTCCGCTTCTGTTTGAAAGCCACCATTCGAAAGCAGAGCCACGAACGGGGCAACGTCGAGTAGATTGGTGACTCCGTCGCCATTCAGATCGCCGAACGCAACGATCGGATTGATCGACAGAATTCGGCCATCAACCGAGACCACGTACAGTTCACCATCGGCGTCCTGCCCAAAGCTGACGGGCTGCCCGATGTTCTGGCTACCGGCGGCCAACAACAACTGCTCGAACTCTCCTGTGTCGAGATCGCCGGCAAACAAGCGGCGTTCGGTAATCACTTCGCCGCCAACGAAATCAGCAAAAATATACTTACCTTGAAGCGCGGGAATCTGGCTGCCGCGATAAACGAACCCACCGGTGACAGATTTTCCATCCTCGTGGTCGTACTCAAACACCGGCGGAGTGAATCCGTTGGCGATCGCAAACGCGTCTCCAACATCAGGTGTCAGGTCGAAACCGTTGCTGGGATTGATCTGGAAAGAACCTTCCAAAGCTGGCCAACCGTAATTGGCTCCGTTGGTGGCAATGTTGACCTCTTCGATATTGAAATGGCCTACCTCGGCAACTACGATTCGCCCAGTAGGCTCGTCAATGTTCATCCGCCACGGGTTGCGGTGACCGTACGAAAATATTTCGCCAAGCGTGTTTGGGTCACCGTCGGCAGCAAACACGTTGCTTGCAACGATCCCGTAGTTCCCGTTATCGCTGTTGTTACCCAGCGGATCTATTCGCAAGACCTTACCCAGGACGGTATTGAGCTCCTGGGAATTCATTGCTTCGAGGTTTACTCCACCGTTGAAATTAAACAATCCATCACCGGCGGAAATGTAAAGCAAACCATTGGAATCAAACTTGAGGTCGCAAAAGTTGTGTTCGTTGTCCGGTTCCTGTGCGGTAAACAGTTCCCGTCGACTAACGTTCTGGCCAGAACCATTGGCGAACAATGCATCGGAATTGATCGAACTTGCATCGACCGTGTATTCGACCAGCACGGCAGCGTGATCGTTACCAATTCCAACGGCAGGATTAAAGTCGTACACCGAGAGAGGATTCTTGGGAGCTTCGGTTACCAGGACATAGAACCGACCGAACCCAGGACTGCTACTGTTCGCAAAGTCCGGATGGAATGCCACGCTGGTAACTCCGTAAGCGAACGGAGCGATCGCGGTTTCTGATGTGTTGGTATTAAGATAAACGCCGCTGTTGGCTGACAAGATATTTCCGTCGGCGTCAATGATTCGCAAAAGTCCCCCGAGGGTACTCACAACCATCCGCCCGCTACCATCCGGGATCATCGCCATGGAAGTGGGGAGTATTTGATCGACGCCAATTACGGAGCCTGAAAGATTTGACGCATGCAAATCCAGTCTGATTTCCGTCGTTCCGACCGGGGTTGTCGGAAGCCAGTCTTGGCATTGAACTTTGCTGAACCCACAGAACTCACTAACAAGTACTAGCAAAAAAATCGTGAAGCAACGCATGTCGGCGGGTCCTGAAGTATTTGAGTAATTCTTATCGGCGTTTCTGCCCACAGCAACGTGAATCCAGTTATGTAACTGATCAGAATAACTCACAACCTAATTTGTTGAGGAGTGCTTACATTTTGCACCAACCAAACACAATTTGCATCCACTCAAATACGCGAACTTGATTTGTTTGCCTGTTAACACAATCGAGAGTTCACCAATTGAACATGGCAGGGTGAGCGAAATGAAGCCGACCCGAATCAAGGATCATTCCCAACCAGCAGCCTTTAAACGCAGGATTCACGCCTTTTTTCTTGGCCACAGCTGCCAGTTGTGACCGCGTGATTCCCAAGCTCGTTCAATCGGCCTTGGCCACCGCAATTCGGATCGCCAACATTTAATGGACACCAATCCACCACTAGCAAATAAACTAGGAAGAATGCTTGACATTGTCGCGAATTTCCAAGTAGCATGGCCGTTTTGGTACCGGTTTCATTTTCAAAGGTTTGCTGTAATGTTGAACGCTAAGAGTCTTGCATTGGCAAGCTTGGTCGCACTGATGTCTTTCCAGTGCCACGGCCAAGAGTTGTTGGTTAATGGTGGTTTTGAAGCTGTCGATCTGATGGATTGGGATGGAGCTAATGACAGCGGCGGAGCTGGCTCTGCCACGATTGGTGCACCGGGAATTGGTGCTCAAAGCGGCTCCAGCGCTGTTAAGTTGGAATTGTTTCCTGGCGTTGGAGAAGTTCGCCAGACATTGCCTGCCAGCCCAGGCGAAGTCTACAACTTCCAAGGCTTCATGCTTTCGGAAGTTCAACTTCCTGGCAATTTTGAAACTTTCGGATTGTTGAAAATCGTTTTCCGTGATTCAAACGGAACAGACCTGAATGTAGTCGATATTCAAGTCGGTGGTCAGAATCCTGCATTCCCAGGTGTCGAATCTACTCCGTTCCTTACCGACACAAACACACCATCAACCGCATGGGTTTTCTCGGAAGCTCAAGGTACTGCTCCTGCAGGAACTGTTGAAGTTCTCTTCCTTGTATTGAATGTCGATTTCGGTGCAGAGCTGGAAGCTATCTGGGCTGACAACTTGACGGCAACAGTAAACGGTGGCTCAACGAATATACTGGCCAATGGTGATTTCGAAATGGAACTTGATGGTTGGACTGATCCTTTCTCTGATCCCGGTGCAAGCCCATTCGCACTTGGCTCGCCTCCACAAGGTGTCGTTGAAGGCGTTCAAGCTGTTGAATCCGGTGCTGGAAATGCAACTCTGGCACTTAGCCAGGCTTTCCCAGCAAACCCAGGTGACGAATACAACTTGTCCTGCAGCATGCTAAGCGTGTTCGGGCAACCTGCTGGTGACAGCTTTGGGTTGGCTAAAATTGTATTCCAGGACGAAACCGGAACCGATCTTGAACCTGAGTCCGTTTCCCTTGGTCAATTCGCTCCACCTGAATTTCCAGGTGTCGAATCGTTGCCATTCCTTGACAGCAACATTTCTGCCGGGATTTGGGAGTTCAGTGAAGCACAAGGTATCGCACCCGCAGGCACGACGCAGGTCATATTCCTGATGTTGAACGTTGACTTTGCTGGTGGAACGAACCCAATCTGGTTTGACGACGCGACAGCTACTTTGGTTAGCACGACAGGCTGTACCTTCGAATTGGGCGACATTGACCAGAATGGCGTCGTTGAATTGCTCGACATCGCTCCATTTGTCGATTTGATCAACAATCAAGGATTCTTGTGTGAAGCCGATATCAACGAAGACGGAGCAATCACGCTACTTGACGTTGCCGGTTTCGTTTCCATCCTAAGTGGCAACTAAGTCAATCCGGAAATCATCAAGATACGCTCTGACCGGCTGTAAAAGGCCGGTTTTTTTATGCGCTTTGCCGCAAAAAATATCGCAGATTTTCCTGTCAGGAAGTTCGGGCGTTTGTTGATCAAATAAGTAGACATCCGACTATTCGGGTGTTGAATCAAGGCAAATTCCAAAGTTTAGTCTCCGAGTGGTTGGAATGTGCTTTGATTGACCCTTGCAAGCTGAAGTGATTCGACAAATCAGCAAGCAGCAAGTTTGGAACCGAGAGTTAGATCTCGAGAATCCCGACAGTTTGCAAGTAGGTTCAGGTGGATCGACAGCGTTTACGAGCTTGTTTTTCAGTGTTCTTCTAGTCAACGGACTTCGAAATCTGAATGCTGTCGATTCGCCTTTTTTCCTCTTTCGTTTCTAATCACCGGTCCGTTTCCACCGGTTTTTTGGTTTCACTTATCGATTGATGAAGGTAACATCAAGTAAGTGGGCAATTGAAAGGTGGAAATATGATTACAAGAATTTTGGTATGTCTAAGTTTGATTGTATTCTCGACTCCAGCGTTCGCTCAAGAAGTCGAATCGAGCAAGGCTGGGGAGCCGCAAGCGGAATCGCAAGCGGAATCTCCAATAGCGGCTAACCTGAAGACTGTGAAACTTGAAAAACGAATCGACACCGAATACGGCAAGTCAGGATTTAGTTTTCGCTACAAGACGCAAGACTCTGGCAGACATAACAACTATGTTGACGTGGTTTATGAGTCTGGAATGATGCGAATCAACAATCATGGCGGCCTGGAGAGTCGGATCGCTGATCTTGGCACAGAAAAGGACATCGAGAAAGCCATCGAGCTAGTGAAGAGTGCGAAGTGGTCCGACAAGTTAGTGCCACCAGTGGCCGGACATACCTACGCACTTGAAATCAAGGAATACAACCACAAGATGACCGCGCTGTTTCATGTTAGCAAGGTCGATGACAAAGTGATGGAATTTATTTGGCAACCTGATCAAGCAAGGCAATGGCCTATCCACGTCAAAAGCCGTGGAGCTGCGGGTTGCAGTGGCATGATGGTGGGTTTAGTCCCAAGATAGTTACTCAAGATTTTCTCTGAAATTTATTGAGGCCAGTCCAACCAAAGGACTGGCTTTTTTCATTGAATGTCCTTCACAAATTTTCGTTCGAAGGTTCCCTTGCGACCCTGCCAAGAGCAAGCAACCACTCCAGAAAGCGTCGGTATCATATTCGCTCGAATCCACGTTCTGTAAATGAGCTCATGTTGGCGCAAACCAGATTTTTTTACCTGATATAGAATCGACCGGCCATCTGAGCCGCGCCTGCACAGCCGACCGCACTTGAGAAACTAGTTGTCGTTCAGCAAATTGACGAATGGTTGGACATCCAACAAGTTGACTTCGCCGTCGCAATTGATGTCGGCGGCAGGAATGAAAATCTGTTCTGCGATCAACGCAACGAACGGGTTCACATCGAGTGGATTAACCTCTCCGTCATTGTTGACGTCGCCTGGCACGAACAGATCGACATCAGTTCGAGTCAATGTCACAGTGGCTACCGATCCGAAGCCGGTTAGTGGACCATCGGGCTCAACATCGTCAAGCGGCAGGATAAAACTTTGCGGAACAGTCGCCGGATTGGAAAGCGAGAATGTCGAACCGTTTTCAGTACCGGCATCGTAGCTGTTAAGTTCAAGTGTAACTTCATCCAGCCACACTCCGTCGGGGCGCAAGTCAAAATCATGCAAGCCAACGAACCAATCGGGGCTCGGTGCGATCATGGACAACATGGTCACTAAAGAGTATTCCGGTGTTGCCACGAAATCGACAATTACTGTTTGTGCAGGACCGACATTGCCAGGTCGAAGAATCAACGAGCCCAAACTGCCATCAGCAACACCGCTGTTGATTTCACTAACGATGACTCCAGTGGTACCTAGCTCGGCTACATTTTCGACACCTGGCGAAGCTAACCCGCCAGCAGCGAAAATCGCATCCGCTTCTGCATGAGTCGCGCCAACCAGCGGACTAAAATGCGCGTTACCGGGAAGCGGTTTTAATGTCCAACCTCCGGTGAAAGTCAAACGATACTCTGCTTCGTCGGCATTCATTGGATTGGCGATTAGGCAAGCAAAAACGACGGCAAGAAAGATGCGGATTCTCATTGCACAATACATTATTTTGAGGAAGTGAACTGTCTCACAGATTCTACCGACCTTTTCACGTGATACCGCACTTGGAAAATGAAAAGTGCCCAAAAAGTGTTAAGTAGATCTCAATATTTAGATAGTTTTGTGAAGTAGTTCTCAAAACTAATCCGCTACTGCTGTTTTGATGGCGGTAATCACTTCGTCTTCAGCTGGCCATGGTTTGCGAGTCAACATCGCCATCAAACCGCCTTTACGAGAAACGACGGTCTGGCCATTAACGAGAACATCGAATTGGCCACGTGATCCTGTTTCGATTGCAACTTCAATGCCCAAAGCTTCTTTGATCTCAGCAGCGTAACTCGCCACCTTCGGCACATAAGACTTTCATGTCGGGCAGTGAATGATCGTGACTTTCATATTCTCAATTCCATGTTTTCGGATTCGCACTTTGGTGCTTCGACGCTGCGGACGTTGGGTGCTTTGGTAGTTGGCTTTAATAATGGCTTCAATAGGAACTAAGCACTTAGCATACTGCTCAACTGCTTTTATCGCACTTGTTTGTCGAATTTCTACCGTTGGATTGAATGCATTTGCAATTGCCCAGGGTCAGGCTTTACGATGATACCGTCTGGAGTCCATCAATAGTCCCAAACATTGATAATAATTTAGCATGAATAAAGTAACTTTTAACTTCGCCGCTTTGCTTTTGACAGTCGTCAGCCTTGTGATCACTCATCAGGTATCTGCCTGTACCAACTACCTGGTTACCAAAGGAGCTTCTAAAGATGGCTCCACGATGATCTCGTATGCGGCTGATGCACACGTACTGTACGGTGAACTTTATCATTGGCCTGCCAATACCTGGCCAGCCGGCAGCGTATTGGATGTGTACGAATGGGACACCGGAAAGTTCCTGGGCAAGATTGATCAGGTGCCGGAGACATACAATGTCGTTGGCAACATGAACGAGCACCAATTAACGATTGGAGAAACGACGTTCGGTGGGTTGGAGGTACTCGGGCAGCAAACAGGAGCGATCATCGACTACGGCAGCTTGATCTACATTACGCTGCAACGGGCCAGGAATGCTCGCCAAGCCATCAAGACGATGCACGATCTGGTTACGAAATACGGCTACTACAGCAGCGGCGAATCGTTTTCGATCGCGGACAAAGACGAAGTCTGGATCATGGAACTGATCGGTAAGGGCGAAGGCGAAAAAGGAGCTGTCTGGGTTGCTCGCAGGATTCCCGACGGTTACGTATCCGGTCACGCCAACCAGGCTCGCATCACCACCTTTCCTCTAAAGAATGGAACGAACTCGATCTCGACCAGCGAACTGGACAAGATCAACGACGCCGATATCGAATGTGTTTATGCCGAAGACGTTATCTCGTTTGCGAAACAGAAGGGACTCTATGAAGGAGAGGACAAGGAATTTTCGTTCTCCGACGTCTATGCTCCTGTGGATTTTGGCGGTGCGCGGTTCTGTGAAATGCGGGTGTGGACAATGTTCAATCGAGTTGCCGGCGGCATGGACAAACATTGGGATTACGCCAAGGGGCAAGTCCAGCGTCCGAAAGCCTACGTCGAAGGCCAGCCGGTCACTCCCGAACACTACGCGTCCAACCGCATGCCATTATGGATCAAGCCGGACAACAAAGTGGATGTTCAGGATATGTTCGCCTTCATGCGAGATCACCTGGAAGGCACCGAATTGGATATGAGCAAAGACGCCGGTGCGGGCGCGTTCGCGGCGCCTTATCGTTGGCGGCCGTTGACTTGGGAAGTCGACGGGGTCAAGTATTGTAACGAGCGAGCCACGGCGACGCAGCAAACGGGATTCTCCTTCGTGTCCCAATGTCGCAACTGGTTGCCCGATCCGATCGGCGGGATTCATTGGTGGGGAGTCGACGATGCTTCCGGAAGCGTATACATGCCGTTTTCCTGTAGCCTGACTGAGCCACCAGCAAATTTTGCCCAAGGCAATGGCTCGATGATGGAATGGTCGGACACCGCCGGGTTCTGGGTCTTCAATCAGGTGCAAAATCTTGCCTACACCAGATACAAAGACATTCACCCGGATGTCGAAGCAGCGCAGCGAGAACTGGAGCAGTCATTCGTTGCAGGAGTTGCAGCGACCGATGAAAAAGCCAAAGAGTTGTTCGGGCAAAGCGAAAGTAAGGCGGTTGAATTCTTGACCGAGCAATCTAAAGACGCCGCGGAGAAAACTTTCAAACGTTGGAAATCGCTGTATGCACAATTGTTTATGAAATTCATGGACGGCAACATCAAAACGAAACAGGAACTCCCAGAGGGCCACAAGTTCGTTAACCCGGCAGTCAAACAGCCTGGCTACAACGAAGAGAAATACAAACAGATCGTCAATGAAACAGGCGAACAGTTTAAAGTCCTCGAAGACAGCAAATAGAAACTACGAGTTCCGGCGAGTCCGGAACTCGTTTTGACACTGCGAGATCGGTTTGATACACTACAACCGTCTTCCAATCTGCCTTGTCGCCAAGTTTCTATTTTATGGGCGTTATATTGGCGAGGAGTACTATGAAACGTACCGCGTTTACTCTTGTTGAATTGCTGGTTGTCATCGCAATCGTTGGCATTCTAATCGGCATATTATTGCCGGCAGTTCAAATGGTTCGTGAAGCTGCACGCCGGGCAGCTTGTCAGAACAACATCAAGCAGGTTTCTCTAGCGCTGGAGAATTACCATTCGACGTACAACCGTTACCCGCGCGGATGGAAAAGTGATACCGGTTGGGGGTGGTTGTCTTACACACTGCCCTTTCTGGAGAACACCGCGATTCATAAACAGATCGATTTCGACGTCCAATTGACTGACCTTGATCACCGGCAAGTTATCCAAAGTCACATGGGATTTCTGATGTGTCCATCGACGGGCGATCCGGACATCGAGACGTTTCAGTTGAGCCCCGTGGAATCGCCCACGATTCCCATTCAACCAGGCGTGCTCTTTCCGGTGGAGGTTAGTCGGGCACAATACGTCGGAAGTATTGGTTCAACGTTTACCCCAGCCGAATATATTCCCTTCGGTACGTGAGGTGGGCGGCTTCTCGTCGTTGGCGAGGAAGAACGTTCTGGAATCTTTTTTGCAGACAGCAAAACCAGCCATGCAGATATCCTTGATGGATCAAGCAATACAATTTTGATTGGCGAACGGAGTTCACCCAAGTTCCAATCGACGTGGACGGGCCGCGTCCGAGGCGCACCGAATGCCAGGTGGCGAGTCGTCGGTTGGACCAGCGAAACGCCGAACTTCAAGCCATTCAATGATACACCATTGGTGCAATTCCAACCGATTGCTCAATTCAATAGTGTTCACCCTGGTGGAATCACAATGTTTGCGTTCGCTGATGGAGCCATCAAGCAGATTCCCAGTACGATCGACTCCGATGTGTTCTTTGCCATGGGAACGATTAACGAACGGGACAACGACTGACGCTTTGTTTGTACACAAGCGCAGCGGCAACGTTTGATTTTAGGGTAGCTGGATTCGCCAGAATTCAGGTCAGTCTCAAAAACCGAAGTCTGGCGACTCCGGCTACTTCCTTCTCAACCTGATAAATCTTGGCAATGCACTAGTCAAAATAAAAAACCCGAGCGAATTCGCTCGGGTTTTTGAATTGCAAACTCATTTTTTAGCTGATTACCTGCGTCGTCTTACTGCTGCCAGTGCAAAACCGATCACAGCAATCGTTGCAGCGCCAGGTTCGGGAATGGCTGTCGCTATCCCGGGTGAACCAACGTCGATTCCATCATTGGGGCGGGTGTTGTCATCGGATCCATCATCAATCGCTGTAAACGCGCCGTTGACGCCAAATTCACTCAGCCCCAGGAATGCACCGGTTGCGCTCCACTGGAAACTAAAACCTTCTGTCGCAGGACCAAATGATACTGACGCGACCAGGTTAAACGGCGCCCCTGCGTTTGGATCGGCGTCCCAAAGTTGAATCTGATCACCATTACTCGACAATCCTGAAAACGTATCTGGACCGGTGAAATTTGTTTCGCCGTAAGCATTGAATCCGCCACCCCAAGCTTGCTCAAACAAATCGTCATCGTCTTCGGAGACAATCACGATGGATTCTCCAGCTGCGATAATAATATCGCCAAACAGTGCACCATCGTTACCTGTCGGACCGTCATCGTCCCAGTAGTAACCAGTGAGATCGACAGAGGAGCTACCGGTGTTCGTAAGTTCCCACCAGTCGCCATTTGCCACTCCTCCGCTATGCGCAGAATCGCTCAAGACTTCAGTGATAACAAGGTCCGCATTTGCAAATCCTGCCATCATTGCCCACGCCACGACAATAGACAGCATTGTCTTTGTCGTTTTTGTAAAGGCCATCATAACTTTCTCCCAAGTTGGAAAAACAAGTTGAAAAAACAATTGGAATTAGCCACCGGAAAGCAGGTCTACAAACGGACCTACATCCAGCAGATCGACGATAGCGTCGCCATTGATATCCGCTTTGTCGCTGAATTCATTCGTAGTCAAAAGATCAACAAACGGTCCGACGTCAAGCAGATCGACCACGCCGTCACAATTGATGTCTCCGACTAAAACCGACGAGAACCCGGTCCAAATTCCTGGGGAACCGATCAGCAGAATCGGGTCGCCATTCTCATCGACAACTTCCATTCCAGCAGAGTCGTTGAACGGCTGAGATTCGAAGGCGCCGTTTTCACCCAGTACTGCCGGGCGATGATCCGCACTGCCTTCACCAGTACGCTCCAAGACTCCAATACCATCGAGATCAGTATCGGGAACGTAGGAAAATGTATCGATAATGGTGCCGTTCAAATCCATCAGATTGGCGGCGTCAGGATTGGAACCACTGAGACCACCATCTGCCTGTCCACCGTTCAAATTTCCGTCTGCTGGAAACAGGTCCCAAACCGCCAGAAATTCTTCACCAGCGTTGGAGAATTGAGGGTCATCGGGGTCAATGTCGATCAGAAAAACAGCCGATTCGCCTGGTTCGAGTATGAATGAAGGCAAAACCAAGGCGACGTTGATATCCGCGCTGGAGTCATCATAAGCGATATCGCCAGTATCAATTGCGGTATCACCGAGATTGGAAACTTCGAACCAGTCTCGGGTTGCGTTTGGACCACTGCGTCCGGGCCACAGCTCGGTTATCCTCGCGTCGAAAATATCTGCAACACAAATCGGGGTAGCGAACAATAAAATCATTGCTGCAACGATAATCCTATTCATTTTTTTCAGCCTTTTTCTGTCATCTCATGGTTAATTGGCAGCCGAGCGGGTCGACTCGCCTGAGTCAGTCTTGCCAATGGCAAAACAATAAATAAGTGTTGGTTGTTCCGTCTTGAAATCGTTGTCTGACGCAACCAGAAGCGTTCGTCGTCCGTCAGGAAGATCAGGTCCGAAGGTCAGGCTTTCGATCTTTTCTGGCATCTCATCACCTGAAAGCTTGAGCCTGTTGTCGAGCAAGTCGATGAATACTTGTTTGGCTACTGGTTGGATCCCTGTTGGGATTTCGTTGGCTGGAAGTTTGTCGATCGCTTGAACTTCGGAAGCACCAGCCAGATCAATCTTGATGATTTTTTTGTATCTGGATTGTGATCCACTTTTTCCGTCACGTTCAATCACGAGAAATTGTTGATCTCTGAGATGCAAAATCTCGTTCAATTTGTTTTTGTTTGAATCGAGGCGGTAGAGAAACTCTTTGGCTTCTCCAGACTCAACTTGCATCGCGATCAGGCGGCAGTTAAGCCCTTGCGGTTTA
Organism: uncultured Pirellulaceae bacterium; assembly: GCA_964641465.1. Lineage (GTDB taxonomy): Bacteria > Planctomycetota > Planctomycetia > Pirellulales > Pirellulaceae > Mariniblastus. The sequence continues at coordinate 12,185 of CAZXLW010000052.1, forward strand.
CCCTTTGCGTCTCGCTCGGAATCTTGCAGCAAGGGACTTTGCATCAGGCCAAACAAAGTTTTTTGATCTGCGGAAATCGCCA
>CAZXLW010000052.1:12366-33558 GCA_964641465.1 uncultured Pirellulaceae bacterium
AGCAAGGGACTTTGCATCAGGCCAAACAAAGTTTTTTGATCTGCGGAAATCGCCAGCCCTTCCATGCCGCGATTGCCTTGGCGACCAGTCTGATTCTTGGCGTTTTCCTCTTTTTTTGTCTTACAAGGCACCGCGACTTGATACCGATCAGGAACTGCCAACCGATCCTGCAGTGCACCTGACAAGGAAAACTTCAAAACATGAGGGCCGTATTCGTCTGACAAAAAGAATGCTTCCGGCCCCGCCAGTCTAATCCCTTCGGGATCGAGTCGCGTTGTTTTGTTTTTGGTTGGCTTGAAGCGGGAATAGAAACCTGAAAACTGGCGATCGCCATCTCGCAGCATCGAGGTTTGACTGATTTTCGGATTGCTTGGACCGTCTAGTGGAATATGCAGCAGGTGGACACGGCAATCCCAGTCGACGGCACCATCCTGTGGCCCGCGATCTGGTAGCGCGAGAAAAAGGTCGTCGCGACCAAGATACTCCATGGCAGAAATGCCACCGAACAGATTGTGTTGGACGCCGGGTGCAACCATTTCATCTAATTCGGATTTATCGACCTGGTTGCCGGGAATCCGAAACGTTCTCAACAACGTTACGTCGTCCTGAAAACAGAAGCCTGTCGTTGGCGTGCAACAGACCAACAATACCGACAACCATTGCCAAAGATACAATCGACTTCTTTCAACCGACGCGTGTTTAGAAATCACCGCTGATTACCTCGCCACCACTTCTTGTGGAAAGCTGAACAAACGTCAGGGTGTCAACCGATTCGCGTACAAATCGCGTCGATCCGTCGCCAAAATTCAGATTGGCACCGCCAGTATGGAATGCGTAAACTTCGCTGGCGTTGATCGCATTGATTACTTTTGGACCAGGTTTCCCTAAGCCATCATTAGTAGCACCGTTGATCTTGAAGCTGCCATTTGGATCAGCCCAACCAGTGCCGTCGTTAACAACGAACTGCCCATTAAAGTCTGCGACTTTGTCGTCCTGATAGTTTTGGAAGTCTTCCGCCGTCATTCTTTTGCCCGCGATCCAGGCTTCTGGCTGACCTGCGTTTTCTGCCAGGAAAACGGTATTGCTCAAGCCGTCAAGACAGTCGCGGATGGCGTTGCCCGAGAACCGCGCCAGCAGTCCCTCTCGCTGACGTTCTGGCGGCAAATTTGCTGCGGAAAAGCCAGGTAAGATGTCAGTGTAAAGGTCATCATCGACCTCACTAATCGCACCATAATCACCAGCTGCAGCTCCGACGACGTGATACGGATCAGTACGTTCCCTGATCGCGACAGAAGGACAAGTAAACAAGCTGATTTGACTTTGAATCAACTCGTAATTTTGTGAATCGTCACAGTCGAACCAGGCCATATCGGTCGTGTAGATGTTGCCGATTGCCGTTTGCTCGATGTAGGGCAACATCGTCGTCGTCCAACCTTGGAAAAAGGATGACGCACCAAACTGGTTTGATTTACTGCTCGGGATCGAGAAAACAGGTCCAACCCGAGCCGGCGGAAACTCTTGGAGCGCCGATTCATAGTTGTGCAGCGCCAATCCGACTTGGCGAAGGTTATTCAGGCAGCTTGATCGCCGTGCTGCCTCGCGAACGGATTGAACCGCCGGCAACAACATCCCAATCAAGATCCCGATAATCGCAATAACGACCAGGAGTTCTACGAGAGTGAACCCCGATCTTTTACCTGCAATAACTTTCAACATCCTTGGCTCCAACTCAACTGCTTATGACTTATGTCTTATTTGTTGGCAAGTTTGAGCATGCGGTTGAATTGTGCCAAGCACAGTTAAACAACATTAATCTCTTCTTAACACAACCTAAACAATTGATCTGGGAGGATATGGATTGGGGGCTGAAAATCAATTTTGAGGATTGAGTCGACCTCACAAATTTTTGCTTCGTTTAGCGGCAATTGCGGAATTGGCGTTCAGAGTGCTTGATCGTTTGAGCAGTCTGCCTCAAACGCCCTATCTATCCTGGCTTATTGTTGTTGACCAAATTGTCTGCGGTCTCTGTTTCGCGTTCTTTGAAAAGACGTCCGATCGCAAAAGCAGTGGGAGTGATTTGTCCGCGTGATTGGTCATGATTAGTCACGAAGTGACGACAGGATGTAGCCATGGGCGTAAGCCCATGGAGTTGGAAACCCTGCACGCGGTTAGTCACGAAGTGACGATAGGAGCTCTCATGCTTTCAACTCATGTCGCCCCTTCGGGGCTTGCTTGTCCCGCTGGTTTATATAACCACGGGTTTGCACCCGTGGCTACATCATGCCGTCCCTTCGGGACTGCCGTATAAACGCTTCGACTATTCGAGTGCTGGCCCATCTAGTTTGACTGGAATCGAATCGACAGATTTTGATCGCGAAAATCCAACGTCCCTGCTTGAACTATGCGCAACGCGATTCTGTTGTGACGATACTTCAACCTCTTCCGCGACAGCAATTTCAGTTACCGCAACGACTTCAATCACGCCGCTTCGCTTGTCAATTTTTGCGAAAGCTGTCGGTGTCTGCGTCGTAAGTCAGCTGTTCCTGGTGCTGCTCGTACCAGTTCAGGATCCGTCCCGACTCCATCGCAAAGACAGTATCTAGCGTCACCGTGGACTCTCTCAGAATGTTCTTGATCCGGGCTTGCTGCTCAACGCTGCCGGTTCTTTGTACTGCCTCGAGGAACTCGGTCGCTTCCTGCCCTAACAGTTTTAGCTCCTCAGTTGCCGCCTCTCTTAGCTTATGGTCACTGTCGTCCAACTGCGCGACAAGTTTTGTGACCTTTGATTCCAGGTCCACGGCAGATTTGCTTTTCTTGGGACGGTCGACAGTGATTCCGAGCAACTGTTCAACACGATTCGCAGCTGCCTCGCGAACATCCGAGACATTGCTTTTCATCATCCCGATCCAATACAGCAGGTTGTTCTTGAGATCGAGTGCCTCATAACGATCGCTAAATTCCGCCACATCGCCTTCTTTTCCATTGGCTTTGATTTCACTGTTTAAGAATCTAAAAAATGCAGGATCATCAATCGAATGCTTGAATTCCATTGAACTACGAACCGGTAGATTGCTTTTTCGGACTATCGCGATATCTGCTGAGATACTATTTCTGGCATGTAGCAAACGGGCAGGGGAACCAGCATGACACCGATCAGCTATGACCACGTCAACGGACCGAGCGATTTCATCATTGTTGAGGAACTTAGTATTACGCAGGTAGACATAGTCATTGCCACGAAAGTCAAATGCATTGGCCCCACCTATGTCCATGGCTCTTCCACGTAGGCCGTCAAACACGCACCCTTCGATCAGCAAGGTCAGGTTCACGCCGAATAACGCATTCGAGCCACCTGCCCCGCTGTTGTAATTGGTGAATTTGCAATTCACAAAATTGACAGATGCGTTCCTACCAAGGTCAATGTCAGAATCCTTGCAATCGAAATCAACGTTTGCAAATCGGACTCGCTTCAGCGCATCTTGTCCACGGAAGCTGAGACGGTCTTCGTTCGTCAGGATGCTGCCATTGGCGTGGCCTCGAATCTCTATGTCTTGTAATTTCCGATTATTGAATCTTCGCCTTCCGATTTTGGTTTCTCCAGCCGGTAGCAGAATCGTGTCACCTGAAGAGCATTGTGCGAGTGTGTCCACCAAGTTCGAATCGGATCCAACCATGACTTCGCGCCCGCTGAGTCGTGGAGCAACGGCGTTGTTGAAAAAGACGTAGTTAAAAATGACGATCGGCCCTTCCATTTTCTTATGTAAATCTGACATCCAGGAGTTCAGTGAATTTCGATTTTGGTTTGCCTTCTCCAGGAAAGATTGCAAAGAGTCGGTTTTAGGACGAAAACGTTGTCGATCAATTTCAAACAGGAGGTTCGCAAATGCCTGGATCTCCTGTTCGTATTCCGATTGAATGCGTTCGGCAGTCTCAGGTGTGGCGTCTGCAGGCAAGGGGAACTCAAGTTCTTGCCCGACACAAACACCAACGAAGAACAAGAAAAACATGGGAAACAGAGATTTGCTGATATGCATCGGCACAACTTAAAAGTATGTGTGAATGAGCTTCAACGGTTTTAAAGTCGAATGGGGCCAGGTTTACATTCAACCCCGACAACAAATCAATGTATCGTTCAGTCTAGTCGCCGTCCAATATTTCTCCCAGCGCGCCGAGCATGGATCCTTCGCCTTGGCCGCGTGGTCCCACGTTTGCCAGGATCCGCCTGCCCAGTCTCGTGAAGGGCAGGCTTTTCAACCAGCCTCGGCCAGTTCCCTGAAATTTAGTTTGACTGGAATCGAATCGACTTAAACATCGCATCGACTGATTTTGATCGCGTGAATTCAGGAGCACCGACGGACATGACCTGGTAATTCTTTCCGTTGGCGTAGTAGTAGCCGACTCGAAACTCACCGCCCTTCTCAGGGATCGAAACTGTGAATGTGCGAGCTGGTTTCCCGTCCACTTTTTCCTCGCTCTGAGCCAGAATTTCCCCGCCAGCCATTTTCACGATTGCGTTTTGCGCTTTCTTCAAAGCGTCGGAAACTTTGATTTGCGAATTGGCGTTCTGCTGCCAGATGATGATGGATCCGTTCGGACGATTGACCATCAATCGATGTTGCATTGTTCCATCGCCCAAGGCGATAGAATCGCTGGCCGGTTTTTCCGGAAGTGTGATCTTCATATCCGCGTGAGTGGCCTTGAATTGAGCAGAAACGCTGGCCTGAGATACCGCAATCACGGCGAACATTGCGAGAGCTTTGAGAGTGCTTTTGAACATGGTTTTTCTCGGGTGAGTGAGTGTCATTTAGTAATTGCCTGTTCAGATAGCGATGGCGGGCAATCCGAGGTGACACCAATTCTTCCCAAAATCAAAAAACCCGCCAGAGTTTTGGTCTCTGGCGGGTTTTTACGGTGAAATTTGTCGGCGATCTGCCAACTCGATCTATCGTAGAGGCTCCATCGGCGGCATGGTTTGCAATCGCGAGTAGAGACTATCGATTCCTCGCCGCAAAACCCAAGCCCGATCAGACATGCTGTGGGTTGACCGAGCGTTGTTGAGTGTCGTTTTTACGAGCGACATCGAATGATCGTCGGCGTTCGCGATGCCTGTCGATTCAATCGACTCCAACGAACTCATGTAGATATCACAGCACTCTTGATGGTTACCGCCGTTGTACGCTGGAACGCCACGGTTAATTGCATCGCTCAGGTGCGTCATGGTTTCGTGCGGCGTCATGGACTTAGGCAGCAACACGGAATCAATGATATGGACAACGCCGTTGCTTGTCTCGATGTTGGCTGAAACCACTTTCGCATCATTGATCGACAACCCGGCTGCGGAGAAATTTGCACCAACCGTTCGGCCTGACAGTGTCTCAGCGCGGCGGGCTTTCAAGGCGTCGTTCGAGTAAACGCGACCTGAGACCACATGGTACTTCAAGATATCGACTAGCTTGTCGCGGTTTTCTGGTTGAAGTAGTGATTCGACCGTACCGGGCGGCAACTTGGTGAATGCTTCATCGGTCGGCGCGAAGACGGTGAACGGTCCTTTGCTTCCCAGTGTTTCGGCAAGGCCTGCCGTGGTTACGGCGGCCAGTAAAGTTTCGAACTGGCCTGCAGAGTTGGCGACGGCGGGGATCGTGTCAAGCGATGGCAACAACACATCGTCGATAACATGGATCACACCGTTGCTGCATTGGATGTCGGTAACTTTGACGATCGCATTGCCAACCGTCAATTGGTCGCCGCGAAAATTGATCGGCAGACGCTGCCCGTTCAATGTGGCCGCAAAGTTCAGATCGTATGCATCACGAGCTGCGACCCGCCCGGGTAGAACATGGTAAGTCAGTACCGCGGCCAGGTTAGATTTGTTCGCGGGTTCGAGCATCGAATTAAGGATTTGCGGATCGAGTTTCTGAAAAGCTTCATCCGTTGGCGCGAACACGGTGTAATGCTGATGTCCGCTGAGTGTTTGAACCAGCCCGGCTGCTTTAACCGCAGTGACGAGCGTCTCAAAATTTCCGGCCGAGATGGCTGTCTCAACAATGTTCTTCTGCTGGCTGAATCCGACAGCCGGTAACAGCAGCAATGTTAGACATGCAATGGACAGTTTTCTAAACAGCTTTCTTGACATGACGATTCCTTGATTCGGAGGATAGACTCTTTTTACACCGTATATTTAGCGTTTCGTTAACACGTTCCAGGCAGATTCAGGAAAATTGAAATGCCATCTGAAAGAAAGCAATTGTAGCGTTGGATGGCCGTTATTGTCACAGCACAGTTGACGAAGCGGGCGTGCGGCGATTCCCCCGACAGCCACTGGTGGCAATTGTCATGGTGGTGAACGTACAAAGGAAGGTGCCACTGTCGGCATCGTCCACCCCGACAGCTCACTTCTGGAACCAGTGCGAACCCGTTTGGAAGAAGGCACACCGATTATGTGTGGGGGCGAGTCCACGCTCTCCCTGGTTTCGTCAATTCAACCATGCAGCCCATGTTCGCGAGGCGTCAGTTGCGTTTCGCTCCGAACAATGGGACAACAGGAAAGGTCTCGCTCGTATTGTCTTGAGTTGCAGACCCTGGCAACAACTCAGCTTTATCTTTAAACCACAATCATCTTCAAGGTTTCGCGTTTCTCGGGAAATTACGCGTGAACTGGAGCGAAACATCAACATCCGAAGTAGCACTCGATAGTTACACGCGTTTGAGTACTTCCTGTGTGATTCGCCAGCTGTAACCATGCATTTTCCAATGGCCTGGCGACCATCCAGCAAGAAAGCGATAGAAATCCGCCCAGGCGAACGGGTAGAGTGTTCCCCATTCCTGCTTAAGCTCCTGGAACGGAATCAGCTTGCTCTGGCGATCGGACATAGCTGCTTGCAGGTGCGAAAAATAGATTGACAACAATTCCTGCTCTTTTCGCTCGCACTCGTCTTCGTGGAAACAGCTGCTGATAAAGTAAGCGACGTCTTTGATACCGCACCCGCCGCCAACGTATTGAAAATCGACGGCAGCGACATCATCCGACGACGAAAAGCAGAAATTCGCCAGCTTGGCGTCGCCGTGAACCACCGTTTTGAATCTCGCACTGTTCAGCGCCGCGTCGATTTTTTCGGCGGCTTGTTTCAGTGGTCCGTCTTCCATGGCTGCCAGTTCACTGGGCCGCGTTGCCAGGTGCCAGTACGTGCCGATCGGCCATAGTTCGTGGACCTCGGCCGGGTGCACTGACGTCGGATTCTCGGAGTCTATCAAGAACGTGGCATGAAAGTTCGCCAACCATTTCAAACAAGCATCAACTTGCGTCTGAGTGACTGATCGCAGGCGGAGATCGAACCCGGAAGCGTCAAGGTCTTCCATGATCAGCAACCGATCTCGACGATCGTTTTCCGTAACGATCTGGGCGGCGATAAAATTGGGTACGCGACAACGAGCGTCACACTGTTGGCTGACCGCCTGATACCAACGTATTTCATTTTTGTATGAATGAAGTTTCCGTTGATGAGAAACATCGTCTGCCCAACCGTACTTGTGAACACGATCGTCCGGCGGGCAAATGTGCTTGACGATCACATTCCGGGAACCATTGCTGTCCGTCAGGCGGACTCGAGCGATTTCTCCGTAGCCACTCCACAACGATTGTACTGTCTCGATTGCCTCAGCCGATTCCGAACCAGTAAGCTTTGCGATCTGTTCAATTTGCAAGTTGTCAAGCATAACGATTCATTCGGGCACCGCCGCGATACGTCAGGTTGTCAAATTCAGACACCAGCCCAATTATTGATGTGATAAACGATATGCAGTAATCATCGTTTTTACCCGCTCTTCCATTCCTGCGTCTCTCGTATCATATTGGCAGCCAAACTGTCAATCGACCCAACTCCCATAAGACCACAGAAGTGCAGATGAGAACTTTAGCAATCGGCGATATCCACGGTTGCCTTGAACCACTAATTACACTTTGGAATGTCCTGGAACCAAAACCAACGGATCACATCATTTTTATGGGTGACTACGTTGATCGTGGGCAGGATTCGAAAGGTGTCGTCGAATTCCTGATCGAGCAATCAACGCAATTCCCGCGAATAGATTTTCTTTGCGGTAACCACGAAGAAAAATTCTTTCTGTCCCGAATCGACAAAACAGATATGGCCCATTGGCTGCAGGATTGGGGCGGACAACAAACGCTGGATTCTTACGGACCGAATGGAATTGGGGACGTACCTGACTCGCATTGGTCGTTCTTGCTCAAGAATAAATCTTACGTTGAAACGGACACGCATATCTTTGTCCACGCCTACGCGGAAGCAGATGTCGATATGGCTCAGCAGTTGCCATACACGCTGATTCATCAAAAGTTTAACCACCCGTTGTACGGTCCACCGCGACCTCACAAATCGGGGAAAACGATCATCTGCGGCCACACGGCTCAAAAGTCTCACAAGCCATTGAATATCGGCCATGCAGTTTGCATTGATACGGATCCAGGTCGCGGCGGTTGGCTAACCGGCCTGCACGTCGAATCCGGACACTACTGGCAGACGAACTTTGCCGGTGAGGTCCGTGAGGATGATTTGTCGGCAAATTGAGATCATCCATTCGCGAACCTTGGGGCGGCCTGCCTGCGTAGCGAAATGTTGCTTGTAGCAAAATTCGACTCATTCCAATTACTATCAATCGAGCTAATCGAACAACCAATTCCATCGGGACCGCCATGATCACGAAGTTTAGCCCAATCAACTTCCTCAGCTGCCTGGCGTTTCTAATATTTGCTTGCTTGCCAGTTGAGGATTCGTCTGCTGATACTGTCACGATTGAATTGACGGCAGTCGCAACCGGTTCCCTGGCGGATCAGAATTTTACCAATGCACCGATCACGATTACCGGGATTGGGGACACCGACAATGTGATGGTTGAGGGATCGGCCAACCTGTTGTTGGAAGGACTTGAGGTATCGGTGGATATCGAGGGGGTTGGCTCGGCTGTGTTTACGGACGTGATGCAGGCGGTCAGTAACAACAATTCGGATCTTGGCGGCTTTGGAAATACCTCAACCGAGTTTGGGCTGCTGTTGATTTTCAACGATGCGTTTGCTGAATACGATCTAACGACAGGCCTCGATCCGGTATCAGGTTTCGGTGTGATTGTGATTGGAGTGCCCCATGCAACAACCGCCGGCAATCTGCGGTTGTTCGATATTCTGGGCAACGCAACCTACTCGGCCACCGTCACGCAAGGGTGCCCGTTTCAAACAGGTGATGTCAACGAAGACGGCGAAGTCGATCTGCTGGACGTTGGACCGTTCGTGGATGCACTTGCCAATGCCGCGTTCATCTGCCAAGCCGATATCAATGGTGACGGAAGTGTGGACTTGTTGGATGTCGATGGGTTCGTCGAACTACTTCAAAACTAGAGACCGTGTGTCAGATCTGACCTTCGGTTTCAGCCCAATGCTGCTCAATTGAGATTGGGAATTCGCAATATTGTGAGCGACAAGGTGCAAGAGCGACAACGTTAATTGCTGCCAGCATTGCGATTCAGAAATTTGAGCAGAATCAGGTTTTGTGTAACCAGTAATACACAATATGGCCGCAGGCGAAAACTACTATGCGGCGGACGAGCCACGCGGATACAATGGAGTAGAGCGAGAGCGACCAGCATGGTGAAGTCGCACAAAAGCGAAACGCGCTCTCGATGGTTTGATACCAGAGCAAACATTTGGATGCGACAACTAAGATGCGAGCCGAAATGAACAAGTCACTTATTTGTTTTGTCTGTCTAACGTTGATGGGTTTGTCTAGCTGTTATGCTCAGACTTCATTCAGTGTGTCAGGCGAGACGCCGGTCCGGACAACCGTAGAGAATTCTGTTTTTGAAACGCGTCTATTGTCATTTGATGTCAATCAAGACGGTTTGCTTCAGAAGTCGGAACTTCCCTCGTCGAGCCATGGTAACTTCACCGCGTGGGACAAAGATCACGATGGTGTTCTGAACAAACAGGAGCAGGAGGTCCTGATCTATTTCCAAAAGAACGGGGAATTGCCTCCCGGTGCATCGCGGAGCAACCAAGATCAATCCAAAGCAATATCGGACGCTGATTCCCGCCTGGACACTGGTCTAACCGTCGGTGAGTTCGTCGGTCGAGCTTACAGCTTTGATCGCAACAAGGACGGCAATCTTGATAAGGTTGAGATCATTAAGATGGCGGAAGCGTTTGTTCGAACCGAACGACGCAACCGAGCCGCTGACCGTTTGACGAGATCAAATCAATCGTCGGCGAGAAGGAATTCTCGAACTGTGAACCAGTCGAGTTCTCTGCGACGTTACAGTGGCTTGCATTCACAAGTTCGGTTGCCAAGCATTCGCTCCGGATCTCAAACCCGCAGCTCAGGTAGCACGTGACGCCAATAGTTGTTTTCAGCCAGTTGGCTGATTGATTCTAACGCGGCAAAACGCCCAACCCAACGCTCTACCCAAAACAGGCCAGACTGTGCGGGTCTACATCTCGCCACTATCGTGGCTAAAAATTCTAAACTGAGTACCAACCATTAGGATTCCGCCTAAAGGCGGTACTACAAACACTCCACGTAAAAATGTCACTCTCGGAGCCAAAGGCGAATATGCAGTTCGACCTAACGCTCTCCAATTTGCTTCTTGATATCCTCGATCGTCTTTCTTGAATGAAGCATCAACTCTTCTTTTTTATCCTTCAGGCTTTTAGCATATTCGCAGCTGTTTTCTCTTAGCTCATCCAGAGCTTCCTCAATATTTCCGTCGTGATAAGCAACATAGTGCGCCCTGCTTAAGTGTGGAATTGTCGACAAATAAGCTTCATGCCCTAGCAGCGGCTTTTGAAGACCAACAGATAGATTCAACGTCCCTGAAATCCTATTCGAGACGTAATCTGAAAAATTCTCTAAATCAGGTTCAACTAACGATGCCAATGCTGAACTATTTCTAATGACCTCGACAAACTTAGGAAATGAACGATCTCTAGAATTGAATCTTATTCTATCCGTCGCTCGAGTTAACTCTTTGATGATCCATTTGCGCTTATTTGAGCAAGAGCCCAGGATGGTAATCCCTTCATCCGCCCTCAGATGCTTCGCGATCTGCAAAAGAAAAGGGTAATGCCTGCGATCAGGCGAGACCGTCCCGGCCACCACGATATGCAACTGCTCTGGTTGTGGAGAAACTCCGTTGCAATGAAACTCTGATGCATGAACGGTGAACTTAGAAGCACTCAAATGTTCTGATAACGTAAGCGGAAAAATACTTCCTTGACCGCCTGACAGCCTTTGAAAGGAGCCCAATTCATGGCAAAGTGCAATGATTGGCACGGACACTCGTTCAGCGATCGCCTCTACTGGCATTGTAGACTCATGTGTCTCTGCCGAGTTCAACACAATCAAGTCAGGACTGAGCCTCTTAAGCAGGTTAAAATGGCTCCTTGATGACAGTGGTCGCCTGTGTGTTGTCATCCATTCGACCCGGCTGTCGGAACCCAATAGCCCCTTTATATCAAGCTTAGAGGATTTTTTGCTCTGCCAAAACACACAGTCATCGTTTTCAAATAGCTTCTGCCACAAAGGAAAAATTTCACTGTGGCAGTGTTGTGTTTCGACAATCAAAACTTTCATAGAGATCTGAACCCACTCTTTTGTCCAAACAAACATTGCTTGGCTTCAGCATTCGGTTGGCCGTCTGAGTCAGCGTCAAGAACCGTCATCGTTGGCGACACAGGTCTTTGGCCGTGGGCGAGCGGCGACATGGATAGGGTGGCAAGAATTGCGTACATCATCGTGAGCATGTGTATTTCACTGTCTTTCGAAAATGATCGTGGAGTCGATCATTCGGCTGATGTGCCAAACGCTGTTTATTACATCCAATTTAACACCTTCAAGCTCGAAGGCAGTCAAGCGTGAATCGTTTCGATCAATCGTGGGATTCCCGGTGTCCAAGGGGAAATACTCGTTCTCCTGATTTGCGCTCGTTGATTCTCAAGATAGCAGCGGGTGTAGTCCCATGCAAGAAAAGTTTAGCGCAAAAGCGACAACGTAGAGTTGCCCGTCTTGTCTCAGTGGTCCTAAACAAAACACAAACTCGCGTCTGAACGATTCTCGTTTCAAATACTGCATTTGACGCGCTGTCAGCGGCGCTCAGGACGGGTCGCTATCTCGCAACTGTTTAAACTGTTTTCTCGACCGCGTGATTGTTTTGTCGAGAGCATTGGCAAACGATTGCAGATCCTTGCTGGAGAGCGGTTTGGGGCCACGAGTTTCCTGCCCACTGCTTCTGAATTGCTCCATCAGATTTCGAGTCGCCACTCGGTTGTGAACAGTCGAATCATCATTGATCTCACCGCGCGGCCCAATTGCTGCCGCCTGTTTTTCGACCACTCGCGCCGCCAACGGGATGTCTTGTGTAACCACCACATCGAATTCGGCCACGCGACTGGCGATCAAGTCATCGGCAACATCCGCTCCGTCCGAAACGACGATCAGTTGAATGTTATCGTTACGCGGCAACGCGATCGACTGGTTCGCAACAAAAATCAACTCCAACTCAAGTCGCAGCGAAGTTTTTATCAACATCTCCTTAATCCGAACCGGGCAAGCATCCGCGTCGACCCACAGACGAATATCTTGTCTTTCTGAATTCTCAAATTCCATCCGATACTTTCTCAAGACCCCTCATGTTGGGAATCCTGTTCAGTCACAGATCGCTTCCCAATTGCCGTTCAATGTTGATACCCTGTATTATTCAATTCAGGTGCGAAGGCACAAGAGTTATTCAAAGCCATTCAGAAGTCGGTTGCCCGGTTGTGAGCGGTTGTAAACTCGGATTTAAACTCGGAAAAGCGAACCCTGTTACAAACCCGTGCGATCCATAAATTGAAGTCCTGCCTGATTTGGCAAAGACTCAATTGGCAGGCTTGAGGTCGCCGTGCTTGCAATTCACGTGTTTGAACTGATAGACCTGTGAATTCAGGCGTTCTTTGGTCAACTCGAAATGTGCAGCCGCCGCTGTCGACAGTTCATCGTCAGCCTCTAATTTCTTTTCGCCGTCTTTCAACACCATGTCCAAAGGACTCACCCCCTTGCAGTTTCGCGGTGTCGATTCAAGAATCGGCGTGAATTAACATCCAAAAAGAAAGTGCCCCATCGCTGCAGATCCAGAAAACGCGACCTACCCACTCAATCGGTTCAACGACACGCTTGAAGTCGACAATGTCATCGAATTCGACCTGAACCATGATCAGGTCGTCGCTGGTTATCAAGAAGTAGCCGATATTCTGGGCGCGGGTTACTTTGAGGGACTGCGTGAAAGTACGGAAACAGGCATCGGTTTGTATTCCGTCTGTCCCGGGTGGAACGGCGACCTTCGCTGGATTTCGTCCGGGAACTCTGCTGGGTTTGCCTTCTTTGACAAGTACTTTTCGTTACTCGACGTTGCCGCCAAGACAAAGAGTCTGCTCGGTGATTTTGGCGAGTTGATCATGTACTCCGGGTTCTTCGTGGTTCGCAGCCAAACCACCAAGCCGTACTACCACGAAGACTACGCCGCTGACGTGGGACTTAACGCGTTTACTTTGATGACTCCCGTGATGCCAACCGGAGAGACTGGCAATTTGCTCTACCACGATGAATACGGAGACGAAAATGTCTACAAGTATTCTTGTGGTCGTGGAGTGAGTTTCGGCGGCGGGTTTTATCATTCGACGGAGCCATTCCAGTCGACTGAGCCGTACGTGTTTCTCTGTTTTACGTATGGCGTTACCGACATGAACCTCTGGCCGTCGATTTCGCAAACAGCGGCCGAGCAAGGATTACTCTATCGGCACCCCGAGCGCGGGATCGTCGAAGTCCAAACGTAGACCCAATAATGATCGTTGAACACTGAATCGCGTCACCTAGATCAGCATGCATGCAACGATCAGACGTGCATGTCGTCTTTCCAGCGGACAAAGCCTTCGATCGCTTCGTACTCTGCCAAGCCAAGTTTGTCGTACAGACGAGCGGTGGCTGCATTCCGGTCTTCAGCGCGTTGCCAGAACTCCCGCATGTCAGGCCCCGGAAACAGCGCGCGGTCTTTTTGCGATTCATGCTTGAAGATCGCGACGCGTTTCAGTTCTACTTCCTGAGGGCTTAACGGCACCGCCATCTCGATCTTGTTAGGACTCCACTCCTGCCAAGCGCCACGATACAGCCAGACCTCGGATCCCTGTCGCCACTCGTCATCCGCGCATCGATTGTAGGCTTCGATAACGGCTCGTAAGCAAGTTCGATGCGTACCGTGCGGATCGGACAAGTCACCTGCCGCATAGATCTGGTGCGGTTGGACTTTGCGCAGCAGTTGTTGCAACAGAGCGAAATCATCATCGCCAAGCTCATTTTTCTTGACTCGCCCCGATTCATAAAACGGCATGTTCATGAAATGCAGGTTCTCATCCGACACGCCACAACACCTGGCTCCGGCACGAGCCTCCGATTGCCGCACAAGTCCTTTGATCTTCCGGACTTCCGGACTATCAACCTGCCCAACCCGTTTGTTGCGAAGGAACTCGTCGACATGATTTTCCAGTTCGACAATCCGCTCCGAATGGACATCGAACTCCTTGCAGTAATCCGAAACGAACTCAACCATTCGCAACGTATCATCGTCGAAGACCGCAATGTTCCCAGACGTCTGATAGGCGACATGAACCTGATGACCTTGAGCACACAATCGAATGATAGTGCCGCCCATCGAAATGACGTCATCATCGGGATGAGGCGAAAAAACGAGGACACGTTTGGGAAAGACTTCGTCGCGTGGCCGCGAATGGTCACCCGGTTGCTTCATATGGTCTGGCTTGCCACCAGGCCAACCTGAGATCGTCGCTTGAAGATGCCGGAATACGCTCAGGTTGATGTCGTAGGCCGACCCATGTTCGGTCAGCAGATCCTGCAATCCCTCTTCGTTGTAGTCCGATTCGGTCAGCTTTAAAACGGGCTTGTCCATCTTGGTTGCCAGCCAGATCACGGCCTTGCGAATCAAAGCAGCATCCCACTCAACATGATGCAATAGCCATGGCGAACGCATGCGTGTTAGCGACTCGGCCGCTGCCTCGTCCAGCATTACGACCGCATTTTCATGATGTTGCAAGTACGTGGCCGGAATCGTCGAGTTGATTTCTCCTTCGATCGACTTGGCAATAATGTCGGCCTTGTTTTCGCCAAACGCCAACATGAATACCTGCTTTGCCCGCAAGATGGTACCGACGCCCATCGTGATCGCTCGACGCGGCACATGTTCAGCGCCGAAGAAATCGCTCGCAGCATCAACACGCGTGACGCGATCCAGAGTAATCAATCTGGTGTTTGAGTTTTCGTCCGAACCAGGTTCGTTAAAACCGATGTGTCCTGTTCGCCCGATGCCAAGCAACTGGATATCGATGCCGCCGACTTCTTCGATTTTCCTTTCGTATTCACGACAATAGTCAGCTACCTGTTCGATCGCGATCGTTCCGTCGGGAATGTGGACGTTCTCCGGCTTGATATCGACCAGGTCGAACAGGTGCTCGCGCATAAACCGATTGTAACTTTGCAGTTCACAAGGCTCGATCGGATGGTACTCGTCGAGATTGAACGTGATCACATTGGCAAACGAAAGTCCTTCTTCTTCGTGCTTGCGAACTAGCTCCTTGTAGATTCCCTTCGGCGTTGAGCCGGTTGCCAACCCCAACACACAATCCTGGCCGTTCGCCTGACGATCGAGGATTAGTTCAGCTATCGCATCGGCGACAGACTGCGAAATATCCGTCGACTTGGTAAATATCCGGCATTCTAAACGTTCTCGATTCGTCGAATTTTGTTGACGTTCCACTAGCATTCCGTGCCCTGCAAATTGTGCTGAATTTGATCTCTTCCGCCCTGAGACCGCATTGTACGCGCTTCGCATGTTCCCGAAAACGTGGATACTCAAGTTCCCGTTTCGTTCTCAGCAGCTTCGACCTTCCGTGGTAAGCCGGCTGCTTTAATGACGGAAATGCCAACCGCTTTTGAAGCTGATGAATCCGATCCAGCGTACGTGCCAATTCTATTTGGAGCTGTTCTTCGGCATCGTTCCAAGTTCACTCCGGGCAGACTTGCATTGGGCGCGGAACTGGCAACCCTGAGCGTGGTTGTTTACCATGCCCATTGATTCCATGAACGCGTAGCAAGTCGTCGGGCCAACGAATGACCAGCCGAGTTTTTTCAACTCCTTGCTCATACGCGTTGATTCCTCAGAGAAGCCAAGATGGTCGGCGATCGACTTGATCACGGGCGTTTTCCTGGGCTCAAACTGCCAGAAGAAATTTGCCAGCGATCCAAACTCCTTCCGCATTTCGATAGCCCGTTTGGCATTGTTGATGGTCGATTCAATCTTGCCTTGATGACGGACAATCCCCGCGTCTTTCAGCAACCGATTGATATCGCGCTTCCCGAACTTGGCGACGAGTTCAAAATCGAAGTTCTTAAAAGCCGCACGAAAAGAATCGCGTTTTCTCAGAATAGTCAACCAACTCAATCCAGCTTGGAAACCTTCCAAACAGATCTTCTCAAACAGCCTCCTGTCGTCGGTAGTCGGCATACCCCATTCGTCGTCGTGGTAGGCAACGTACTGTTCGTCGGTGCCGCACCACCAACAACGCTTCTTGCCATCAAGGCCTTTGAGCAATACTGGTTTTTCTTTCGTCATGTTTCCAAGTCAATTTACATTTGAGGACCATTTGTAAGCATACAAGATTCTCGCGACCACGTGTCATCGGCACTGGCGTTTGAAATGGCTTTGGTCAGCTGGGAATGGATTCCCATTCTCGCTGTCCGCAATCAGGTAAATCGGGTTCCCGGGTGATGTACGGATAGCTTACGCCTGTCAGGAACAAGCCGTTTGGCGGAGCCAGGCGAACTGACTTACCACGAGCGTTCACATCCAGCATCGCAATAAAATTCTCAATCGACATTTCTTCGGTTCCAATCTTTACCAAATCGCTGACCAGAATTCGAATCATCCCACGTAAGAAACGATCCGCGACAAAACGAATTCGATATCGAAGCTTCTTTCGATCTCGAAACAATGTAACACTTGAAAAATTGACGATGGTTGAGTTCAGACGATCAGGTGTCAGACAGAATTCACGGAAGTTCGTACGGGTCAAAATTTGCGGGATAGCCTGGGCAGTCAATTCCGGTCGAAAATTGGACAAATCAATTTGGCTGCTCGTCCGCGACAGCCAGGCATCGGCGAAGTCGTGAAAGAAGTAATCGTAAGTGCGAAGCGTCGCGTCAATACATACGTGAGCTTTGTCCGTCACCGGGATAGCATCCAGGAACGCGATGTCTGCCGGTGAACTCTTGTTCATGAAAAAGAGAAAATCAGTCGGCAATTCGGTTGGGTTGTTCAGATAAAAATAGAACTGACTGGCGTGAACTCCTGCGTCGGTCCGTCCACAGCCAGAGATCGCAATTTCGCGACCCAGAACGGTACTCAACGATTCTTCGATCGTTTGCTGGATCGTACGCGAATGGTTTGCCTGCCGCTGCCAACCACCGTAAGCAGTGCCGTCGTAAGCGATCCGTATGAAGTAGTCGAATCCGTTTTTCACTTCGGTCAGCCTCTCGCGAACCACCGCCCACGTCTGATCAGTTATTCGCGATTTAGCAAAACCAGCCAATACGAAGTGTCGTCTTTACTTCCCGAACCCGCTGTCACAGAAATGACTTTCCACCCTTCTTCGAGCAGATTGGGCAAGACTTCATTGTCCTCGTCGTCTTCAAAATCCTCGTCCCCTTTGGCAACCCAGGACTCTCCAGAATCAGAAATGATTACGAAACGTTGATTGGCTTTCATGTTTTACCTTTGAATAGTTGGCCCAAGCGAGCAGAACGTATCATGATCGGAAACCAAACTCAACTCTCGAGTTGCGAACCGAGTGTCAGGATTCCATTGCGGAGGCATGTATTAAATTACACCCTGTTTGGCGAAATTTCGGCACGAATGACAATTTTGCCACCAACCGTTTTCGTTGCCGACTGATGCGGTGTAAAATCCGAGCATCAATTTCTAAGAGGTGATTCGATGCATTTTAAATCAATAGCGTTGGCGGTAATAACTCTCCTGCTCCTGGGACAGAGCTTGGCAATCAGTGCGGTTGCCAATGAACCGACTGTCGAGGATTTGACTTCGGCGATCGAGAAGATCAAACAAGTCGACAAGAATGGTGAAGGCCATGAAGCTGCCGTTCAAGCGATGCGAGTTTTAAATGCAGCGACTCCGCAACAGATCCCGATGATCCTGGAAGGCATGGACGGTGCGAACAAACTGGCGACCAACTGGTTGCGTAGCGCTGTGGTATCGGTGTCCTCGAAAGCTGACAAATTGCCGATCGACCAGATTAAGTCCTACTTCGACGACACATCCAAAGCGCAGCTTGGCCGGTTGTTGGCGTTCGATCTGCTATCCGAAGCCAACCCCGATTTTGCCGGCGCGACTATTCCAACACTGGCAGACGACCCGAGCCTTCCACTTCGCGCCAAAGCAATCAAGCATATGCTCAAACAAGCCGACTCAGTTGAGGGCGGAGAAGCCTTCGCGATGCTGGGAGCGGCGCTGGAGAAGGCGCGAGATGTGAATCAGGTTGTCGAAGCAGCTGAGAAACTGGATGAGAAGGGAATCGCTATCAATTTGCAAAAGCAATTAGGCTTTCTCGCTCAATGGCAACTGGTCGGCAACTTTGCAAATGCCAACGGCGAAGGTTTCGATGTCGTTCACGGGCCGGAGAAGACCGTTAAGGAAATAGACCTCGAGGCGGAGTATGAATCCGTCGATGGGAAAGCCATCTGGCGGGCGCACAACACCACTGACTCGCTCGGACTTGTGGACTTGAACGAAGCCGTCGGCAAAGTCAAAGGAGTCACTGTCTACGCGTACTCGACGTTTCGTGCGGAAGAAGAACGCGAGGCAGAGGTTCGCATTGGCTGTATCAACGCCCACAAGGTTTGGCTCAATGGCGAGTTGATTATCAACAACAACGTGAACCATAACGGTATCTCTCCGGACAAATTTTCCGGCGCCGGGCAATTGGTCAAAGGCAAGAATGAAATCCTTGTCAAGGTTTGCCAAAACGAACAGACGCAATCGTGGGCCCAGCGGTGGCAGTTCCAGTTGCGTATTTGTGATGAGACAGGCAAAGCCATTCAACCAGAAAAAACAGCGGCACGGCGCTAGCCGCCGGGGCCTGGCGGCCTTCCGTTCAACACCCGACCATTCGATCAACACGATACTAAGGACGACAGCTATGAAATTACAAGACAACAACTTCCAACCGTCGTCAAACTGGAATCGCGGTTTCATCCTGTTGATGGCGGCCACGTTTATCTTCCTGACTGGGTTTGACTGGCCACAATTCCGCGGGCCCGGAGGCCAAAGTGTTTCCAGCGAAAAAGTACCCGTCAAATTCTCCGACACCGAGTCCGTTGCCTGGAAAACTGACCTGCCAGCCAAAGGTGCTTCCAGCCCGATTGTTTTTGGCGACCGAATCATCGTTACCTGTTCCGGCGGAGACGATCAGGAACAGCTCTATTGTTGTTCGCTTGATGCCAACTCCGGCCAGATTCAATGGACGCAAAAGTTCTGGGCAACAGGCAGAACTCTTTGCCATCCGCTCAGTTCCAACGCGGCTCCAACACCTGCGACCGATGGCAAACATATTTTTGCGTTCTATTCATCCAACGACTTGGCGTGCCTGGACATGGACGGCAACCTGATCTGGTTCCGAGGCTTGGCCGTTGACTATCCGAAAGCAGGCAACGACGTTGGTATGTCAGCTTCGCCAGTCGTCAAAGACGGTGTGGTTGTCGTGTTGGTCGAAAGCCAGGGTGCTTCGTTTGCGATGGGCTTGGATGTCGCCAACGGGAAAACTCTGTGGACCAACGAACGCGAAAAAGTCGGTACCTGGACTTCGCCAGTCGTTACCTCTGACGCCGCCGCTTCACAACCGCAAGTCGTGATCCAGTCGGCGAATCGCATGTCTATTTTGGATTTGAAAACGGGCGAAGTGGTCAAAGATTTCGAAGGTGATGGAAGCTCTGTCCCCTCCCCTATCATTGCCGACGACTTGTTACTCGCGCCGATGGACGGCATGACCGCCTATAAATACTCGGGCGGCAAGGCCGAGAAAATCTGGAACTCGCCGCGGATCAAGCCAGGCAGCGCCAGTGGCATTGTTTACAAGGATAAAGTGATGGCAGTTCATGGCGGCGGCGTGCTGAACATCTTCAACTTGTCAGACGGAGAGCCCGCAGGAAAAGTTCGGGTCGGCGGCAGCCACTGGGCAACACCGGTCGTCGCCGGCGAGCACATGTACTTTTTCGCTCAGGATGGAACCGCGAAAGTGGTCGAACTGTCGGACGAGCCCAAGGTCGTACACGAACACAAATTCGAGGACGAAGTATTCCTCGGTTCGCCCGCGGTATCCAACGGCGCGCTGTATTTCCGTAGCGACAAATCTATCTGGAAGGTCTCCGACAAAAGTGGGCCAACGACTTGATCGACCAGTAGTCTAGTGGTCCTTCCAAGTTGAATTGAATATTGAATAGATTGTATCGCTAGTTTTTGGGTGCCATGTTCACGCCTTTCCAACAAAGTCCAACTCCCAGCAACGGCATGCTTACGCTAGGGATGAGGCAATGGTTAACGTGGCGTGAGCATGCTTGGTCGGTACGGTACACGTAGTCACCACCGCTCGCGTAAACATGGCACCCGTCAATTCAGGTCTGACGAACCACTAGAGTAAATCCAGCAACAAATTTAGAGCTGGAAGACCGGACGAAGCTGCCGCCACTAACTGTTATTAAGCTGCCCGGTTCTTCGTCTTTAACAAGTCGCCCGCTGCCAGCAATTTTCGCAAAGCTCTTCTAACGGAAGAGCTCTCGTCGTCGAGCAAGAACTCCGGATCGTTATCGTTGCAACCTGCAATCTCCCAACAAGATAGGGTGAGGGAAGTTAGGTGCAGCGAGTTATCCGTGAAGCTGTTCGCCCTTGCAACGTTTTTGACTTTGGATAGCGATTGGTGGTGACCTCGCACTTGGTTTCCCGTCTGACGAAAATATTTGCACCCATTTCGAAACGGTAGGTGGCAAAGTTCGAACCAGTCAGCTGGTTTTCACTTTC
>CAZXLW010000052.1:33658-38870 GCA_964641465.1 uncultured Pirellulaceae bacterium
CCATTTCGAAACGGTAGGTGGCAAAGTTCGAACCAGTCAGCTGGTTTTCACTTTCATCTCTTTAGATAACGAAGTTGAACCGTTTTGCTACACTCCCTGTCCAAGCGGCGCCATTCGAGGTGACGTCAACCGCGACGGCAATATTGGACTGCTTGACGTCTCGTCATGTTAAGCTCACCGGACTACGTTTGCGAAGCCGACATTGATCAGGACGGAATGGTTGGCCTGTTTGACGTTCAACCATTCGTCGACCTGTTGACTGGCGAGTGACTGGTGATTGTGCATTTTGGAATTTGACTCAATGGGCGGCGTTTGAGCACGGCGGATACTTCTCAAACATTGTGCTGGCTGTGGAAAGTAACCGTTGGCATCGTCTTGAATTGGGTAGCCCCATCTGCATTCTCCGTCCTTCGTCGCGGTGCAACCTGGTTTTCACGATATTTGTTCGTCGTTTGTGGCATAACGAACACTACTTGCTTGTGATCTGCCTGTGCATTCGATAACTTTGCAGAACATCGACCATTCAAATTTCGGAGCAAATCTATGAGATTTCAATTTCGTTTTCAGTCCAATTGGAAAATGCTTTTACTTGGAGCTCTCATGCTCTTCAATTTGCCAGCCTACGGCGAGGACGTCAAACTGCAGTCGGCGGGACCGATTGCGTTTGGCCCGGACGGATTGCTGTTGGTAAGTGATCCGATGGAAGCAACGGTCTATGCGATCGAAACTGGCGACACCGCAGGATCAACCGAAGGCGTGACCGTCGAATTAGAAGACGTTCGTGCGAAAGTTGCTTCGATGATGGGTGCCAAGACCGATGATGTTCGAATTAAGGATCTGGCAGTCAACCCGATCAACGGGCACCCTTATCTTTCCGTCACTCGCGGCAGTGGCGAAGAAGAAGTGTCGGCAATCCTGATGGTTGATCCTAAAACGAAAGCGATTACGGAAGTCGACTTCAAAGGCAAAAAGTTCACCAAGGCCCAATTCTCAAACGCCGCTGAGGACAAGCGGACGGGACGTGGCAACCAGCGAATGATGTCGATCACGGATCTGGCTTTTATCGAAGGCAAAGTTTACATCGCTGGACTTTCGAACGAAGAATTTGCTTCTAACCTGCGAGCGATTCCTTACCCGTTCACGAAGTCCAGTAAGGGATCGAGCATTGAAATTTATCACGGAGCTCATGGCAAATTCGAAACGCGATCTCCGATTCGAACGTTTGCTGCCATGGACGTCGAAGACGAAGTCAATTTGCTTGCTGCTTACACCTGTACCCCGTTGGTTCGAATCCCCGTTTCCGATCTGAAACCTGAAACGAAAGTGAAAGGGACTACGATTGCGGAACTTGGAAACCGAAACCGACCTTTGGACATGGTTGTTTATGAGAAAGACGACAAGAAATTCGCATTGATGGCCAACAGTCATCGCGGCGTCATGAAAATCGACCTGGCAACGGCTGGTTCACAGGCTGAATTGACGGAGCGAGTTAGAGGAACGGCCGGTGTTCCCTACGAGACAATCAAGGAACTTACCGGCGTCATGCAATTGGACGGTCTTAGTGCGAGCCATGGTGTTGTTCTGGTTCGTGACAAAGATGGCAAAGAAGACCTGAAGACCATCGCGTTACCGTGATGCGTTTGACAGCGATTTTTGAAAATAGAATGAGCATTTGCTTAGCCAGCCTTGGATTCACGTCAGTGACTCCAAGGTTTTTTGCATTCGAGGTCTTGCGCCGGCGTTTCCTGACATGGTTGCTGATCGGCCTGTTGCTAATTCTGGTTGCGCTGTCCTTTGGTAGCTTCTGTTGGGCGAAAGCAGGACCGCCGATTGATGACTCCATCGAAGTCGTCACGCGGTCGGTCGACGGTGAAGTTGTGTTTGTGGTCAAGAATGTTACCAATGCGAAAGCCACTAAAGTACAGGTCTGGCTGGGCGATGCGAATGTTCAGACGGATCCCGCGATGCTTGGATCGGTTTTGGTCAAGGATAGCGAGATCTTCTTCAAGCCACGTTTTCCACTCCGCGCCGGAGCAACGTACAACATCCAGGTTTCCACCAACGACGCCGCAGAACCAGATCATTTTTTGATTGAAATCCCGAAAAAGAAAACGGCTCCAACAAAGATCGAACAGATATATCCATCATCAGACTTGTTGCCCGAAAACACATTGAAGTTTTACGTTCATTTCTCGGCACCGATGCGGAAAGGTGACGTCTATCGCTATCTGCAAATCCGAGAAGTCGGCGGCGATCCGGTCGAGTTACCGTTTCTTGAAATCGAACAGGAATTCTGGAGTCGCGATTCAAAACGACTAACTTTGTTGCTGGACCCAGGCCGAATCAAACGCGGACTCAAACCGCGAGAGGAAATGGGTCCAATTTTTGTCCAAGGGAGCACTTATGAGCTGGTCGTAAATGGCGATTGGCCAGACGGTAATGGGCAACCGATTGGCAAAGACTTTACCAAGCGATTTCGAATCGCTGCTGAGGATCATCAATCGCCGGATCCGGCGAACTGGCAGACCAAAATCCCGCTGGAAAACACTACGCAACCACTCGTCATCTCGTTCCCACAATCGCTGGACCATTCGATGTTACAAACAGCGATCACGATTCTCGATACCCAATCTAAACCGGTTGCTGGTCCGATCGAGATTTCGAAAAACGAGTCACAATGGAGTTTAACACCCAAGGCCATGTGGAAGGCTGGCAGCTATACGATCCAAATTGACAGTCGACTGGAAGACAATGCTGGTAACAGCATCGAGAAGCAGTTCGACGTCGACGTTTTTGAGAAAACGCAATCGCCGAAAACGAATTCCACCAAAATCACTTTCACAGTTGATCACGTAAACTCGTAAATCGCATTAGCCCGCGACTTAGGCAGATCCCGCATTGGGTTTTTGCCAGCATTGAATGCACAATGAACTGCAGTCCTCTCGCCCATTCGATCCATATAATGGCTCTCTCGTTTATCACGTCATTTTGTCGACTCAAAAACTCATTATCAAAGAAGAGTCTCATGCAGCTTGGCGAGGGTAGGATAAAAATCTCGTTTAACCAGGCAGTGATCTCGATAGAATAAGCGACGTCAGGTTTCACAATTGGGCAGTTCCATGTTAAACAGATCCGGATTTTCGCTTGTTGAACTGTTAGTGGTTATTGGAATTGTCGCAATCCTGACTGGTCTGCTGTTGCCGGCTGTTCAACAGGTTCGTGAGTCTGCCCGGCGGACAAGCTGTGCCAATCATTTGCGACAGATTTCGTTGGCGATGCTCAGCTATGAATCGGCACACCAGCGGTATCCAGCTGGCTCGGAAAAAATTGATGGTGGAGATACGGCAACCCTCTCGGACGACTTGTTGATAACCTCGACGGCGTTGCGAGTTGCTGCATTCATGGAGTTCGGCGTGCTGCGTGAAACTGCTATCGACGCCGCCCGTGCGCAAGGTGTTTCTCGAGTCGACATGATTGATTACGTTGACCCAGAGCTACCATCACACCCAATTTTTCTTTGCCCTTCGATGCAGATACCGGAACGGGTTACGAACTTTTCCGACGATGTTCCGATCCATTTGAGGACGGATTACCAGCCCTGCAATGGAGGCAACACGGATTTCGGTTTGCGAGCTGGAGCTAACCAGGCGAAACGACTTCGGGACATTCGCGATGGGCTATCCAACACATTTTGCATCGGAGAAAGCCTGGGAGCAGTGTTTAATGGTACTCGTGAAATCTGTGCGCCGTATACGTTTCAGGCTGGCAGGCCGATAAACCCGGGCGGATTTCAGGACTCTTTGGGAAATGGTACGCCTGCTAACCTGCTACTGAATCCGTATCGGGATAGTAACAACGACCTGCGTTACTCCTTGTTTCAATTCAGCTCACCGCATCCAGGTATCGTTGTTTTTACGATGTGTGATGGCTCAACGCGGTCGGTAGCCAGGAACACAAGCCGAAGCATGCTCGTCGCGTTAGCAACGATTGATAATGGCGACCTGATTGATCAGTAGTTGCTTTCTGAGTGATTCATTACCGCCAACCTCACAGGTTCACGCACTTGCGCCAGGTTTCGGTCATTAAGGCATGACCGGCGATCGTCGGATGGACTCCATCGGCAGCCCACACAGTTGGATCGGTACCACTGGCAATCGCCGTGTCGAACATTTCCTGGAACGGAACCCAGATCGCTTCGGCAGCGGCGGCAACTTCGGCGGCCGCTTTGCGACGCTCATCGAATTCCGGATACCATGAATCCTTGACCGCGCCGCAGCGTAACGCAAACGGTTCGCAGACAACCAGCTTAACGTCCGGTAGTTCTTTCTTGGTTAACTCAAGCAGCTCCGTGAACCCGGTCCGGTAGTCTTCCACCGTACCGTCGTAACGTCCATTCATTTTGTGCCAGATGTCATTGACCCCGACCAGGATGCTGAGCAGCGCGGGTTTCATATCGATGCAGTCCTTCTGCCACCGTTTCTGCAGATTCGGGACTTTGTTACCGCTGATGCCGCGGTTGAATATCTTCAATTGTTTCGCGGGGTAGTCTCGCAACAATTCACTGGCGATCAAGAACGGGTAACCATTCCCCAATGCCTTGGCATTGTTGGGACGTTCAGCGAGGTTTTTCTTATCCCGCTGCGCATCAGTGATCGAATCGCCCTGAAAGAGCACGACCGCACCGTCCTCAAGTTTATCTTCGGAACGAGTCGCCCCTGAACCACCCAGCCGAGCACCAATGTTCACCACACTCGAAGCCGCAACCGAACCGGCGATGAATTGGATAAGTTGTCTGCGGTCCATAAGTCAGCTTCCTTCGTTGGCGATTGAATTTTAGAGTCACTCACTGGTCGACACCATTGTAAGAACCAGCGTTCTCGCTTGGAAGCAATAATTGATTTTGTTCGACATTCAGCGCTGAGAGTGGCTTGGCGGCGATACATCTGGCGAACGCCGACATTCAAGATTGTCAAGATTGGGCGTCGGGTCTAACTACCAGACAACAATGCAACAAATGGACCGACATCTAAAAGGTTGCGCCGATTAAACTCGGGCAACTCGTCGAGAAAGAGCACACCTTTATGTGCCATCGAAATTTCAACCGGCGATTGCTGCCCTGGAATTCGCCAGCTGACCGCAGCGCAACGAACGCCCGACATTCCACCGGAAAGCCCCCGAAGAGAAGTAACATAAAGAAGCAGACTTTAACCAA
>CAZXLW010000053.1:0-22764 GCA_964641465.1 uncultured Pirellulaceae bacterium
CGGTAAGGCACACACAACCACCACCGCTCGCGAAAACATGGCCCCCGTCAAAACATGGCACCTGTCAATTCCGGTCTGACGAACAACGAGTCGACACAGACAAGCAACTCGTTGGAATCGTCCAACCAAGCTGCGATCGAACGAATACTAGCGGCGGTTGAAGAACTTTTTCAGAACGTCACCAGCGGCAGACGTCGAGTCGTCGTGACTGAACTTCGGCCGAGTAGGTAACTTACCGAATTCCTTTTTCTTCTTTTTCTTCTTTTTGCCGTCCTCGTCTTCTTCATCAGCATCAACGCTTTCCGCGTCTTGTTCTGCCGATACCTCGTCCACTTTCGGTTTCTCGGATTCCTGATTCTTGATTGCCTCGACGTCGTCAAGGGAAAACTGAACCGTCTCGTCAGTTCCAAATCCGCCTAAAGGGATATCATCTTCGTCAGCGAGCCAATCAGAAATGCTGCTATCCAAATCCTCGGGCTTTCCTTCCATGGATTTTTCTGCCGTACGAGCAGCCACATCGGCAACGTCTTTAACTTTTGGTTTCTTGTTGCTTGGTTTTACCGGATCGATAACAACCTCAAAACAGAGCCGCCCAACCCGCAGCCTGTCGCCTGATTTGGCCTGATGAACAGCAGTCAATTGTTGATCGTTAACAAATGAACCGTTGCGGCTTCCCAAGTCTTCAATCTCGACTTTGCCATCTTTCAATCGAATCGCGCAATGCTCTCGACTGATCAAATCGCTAGACGGTTTTAGATGTGCTGTTTCACCACGGCCGATAATGAACTCGGGAACATTAACCTTAATTTCCCGACCATCGTTCTTGCCGCCGACAACTTTTAGAATTGCTTGCATTCCGTGAAAACCTCTTTCCCCGATACCGTACGCAACAGGCCAATCTGACCTAAAAACGCGTCGATACGTCTCCTTGGAAATGTGTACTGCTATTGCTTTGTGTTTTGCCCTACATCCATTATCTTTCGAAACTTTTTGGTGTCAAATTGCCTGCATTAAACCCAGAATTGGGGCGTTATTTCACCCAGACAGTTGTTTTTCATGCGGCCATAACTCTCGGAAGTCCAATCGAACACATTTGCAGCACACATCAGTCTTAACTAAGATTTTCGGCGATGCACGGTCCAGTCGTCAGTTTCGAATTTGGAATGCTCCAACTCCCGCGCTCGTGAGCATTCCGCGTCGGAAAGGGTACCAGAGTCGGCAACAAATCCAAGTTCCCTACAGACCTCCTGAACGAATTTCTCGGCAAAGTCGGAAGCGTCAAACGAATCGCCCAACAATTCGAATACGCCTGGCAGCTCAGGCGCGAAAGCTGATGTTTCCAACAAGATACTGCCATGTTGCAGAATCGCCTTCTTGTACCTTCGCTGGGCGCTGCCGACGACTTTCTGATCGCGAAATACTATGTCTCCGTCGCTACGACGCTTGAAACAAAGAAAATGTTTCGGCTCGCCATCGTTGTGGTCTGTGGCATCGCCAAACAAATGCGATTGAACGCCGTAAGTCCCAAGAACTCGAATGATCGACTCGTGGACCTTGGCGTACAGCTCGGAGTTCGCAGCCGCCCACCGATTCCTGCTGGGCATGACCAGACTGTAGGTGACTTCCTGATCGTGCAGAATTGCTCCACCTCCGGAAGCTCTACGGACAACATCGCAATCCACACTGGGCGGATGTTGTTGACGGTCATCAAATTTCTGAAAATACCCAAGCGATAACGTGGCCGGTTGCCAGCGGTAGATCCGCAGAGTCGGCAAGGCCTCATCTGCATCATTGGCACGTTCGAGTATTGCCTGATCAACTGCCATGTTCCAGGCACCGAGTGCCGGAGGGTCGTCGATCAATCGAATTTTTGCAACGGTGGAACTCAATTGTCCTTATAGTCCGAAAGCGGAGGACAACTACAGACAAAATTACGATCGCCAAACACATTGTCGATGCGGTTCACCGCCGGCCAGAATTTGGATCGCTCTTGCCCAGCGATCGGCGTGATCGCTGAATCGCGAGAGTACTTGCGATCCCATGCCGAATCCAACAAATCGGCCAACGTATGTGGTGCGTGACGCAATGCACTTTCTTCGACAGTGAGCTTGCCGTTTTCGATTTCGCGAATCTCTTCGCGAATCTTCAGCAAGGCATCACAAAAGCGATCCAACTCTCGTTTCGATTCACTTTCCGTTGGCTCGATCATGATCGTTCCGGCGACTGGCCAGGACATCGTCGGCGCGTGGAAGCCGTAGTCCATCATTCGTTTGGCAATGTCTTCTTCGGTAACGCCCGAGACTTCTTTGATCGGACGGATGTCAATGATACATTCGTGGGCCACGCGATCATTGCGACCTCGGTACAGGACGTCGTAGTTGCCTTCGAGCTTTTTGGCGACGTAGTTCGCGTTGAGGATCGCCACCTGGGTCGCCTTCAGCAATCCCTCCGCTCCCATCATTTGAATGTACGCCCAGGAAATCGGCAGGATCAATGCACTTCCGTACGGAGCAGCCGAAACTGAATACGAGCAATCCGGTTTGTCATCTGAAACACAGTGCCCCGGAATAAACGGAGCGAGTTCTTTCTTGACTCCAATTGGCCCCATCCCCGGCCCACCGCCGCCGTGAGGAATGCAAAACGTCTTGTGCAAGTTCATATGCGAAACGTCCGACCCAATCGAACCTGGGCTGGCAACGCCGACCAACGCGTTCATGTTCGCACCGTCCATGTATACTTTGCCGCCGGCCGCATGCACCAGTTCGCAAGCCTCCTTGACCGTTTCCTCAAATACGCCATGCGTGCTTGGATAAGTGATCATCAGGCACGATAGATTCTCTGCATGCTCTTCGGCTCGAGCACGCAAATCGTCCATGTCGATATTACCGCTTTCGTCGGTCTTCACAACGACAACTTTCAAACCCATCATGCTCGCGCTCGCCGGGTTCGTCCCGTGAGCGGAACTCGGGATCAAACAAACGTCACGATGTGCTTGATCAATGCTTTCGTGATAGCGGCGGATCGCCAACAAACCCGCGTATTCACCCTGCGCTCCGGAATTTGGCTGCATGGAAATCGCATCGTAACCAGACAACTCGACTAACCAATCCTCCAGTTCGCTGATCATTGACTGGTAGCCGGTCCATTGTTCCGCCGGCGCAAACGGGTGAATGTTGGCAAATTCCTCCCAGCTAACCGGAATCATTTCGGCTGTTGCATTGAGCTTCATCGTGCAAGAACCGAGCGGGATCATGCCGTGGGTCAGCGAATAGTCTTTGTTCTCCAGTTGCTTCAGATACCGGAGCATTTCTGTCTCGCTGTGATAGCGATTGAAGACCGGGTGCTCAAGGAACGGCGATTCACGCCGCAGCTCTGAAGGAATCGCGGCCGAGTCCTCGGCAATCGCAACATCCACCTCGCTGCCGGCGATGATTTGCACGAGCTGCCGAACATCCTCAACCGTCGTTGTCTCGTCGAGACTAATTCCGATTCGCTGTTCGTCGACGCGCCTTAAGTTGACACCAGCTTCCGCTGCCCGCTGTACAATCGCATTGGCTTCGTTGCTGTTCAAACAAATCGTGTCGAAATAGTAATCGCTTTCGATCTCGATCCCTGCCTGGCGCAACCCACTGGCAAGGCTTTGCGTGAGACGATGAACCCGCTGTGCAATTCTTCGAATCCCATCCGGGCCGTGGTACGTCGCATAGAAGCCAGCCATATTCGCCAACAAAGCCTGGGCGGTACAGATGTTCGAAGTCGCTTTGTCGCGACGAATGTGTTGCTCGCGAGTTTGCATTGCCATCCGCAACGCCATGTTACCGCGTTTGTCTTTCGACACTCCAATGACTCGCCCCGGAATCGAGCGCTTATACGCATCTCTAGTAGCGAAAAACGCCGCATGCGGACCGCCCATCCCCATCGGAATCCCAAACCGCTGCGAACTGCCGATCGCAATATCCGCGTCCAATTCTCCTGGCGGTTTGAGCAATGCCAGACTCAGCAAGTCACAAGCCACACACACGACTGAGTCCTGTTCGTGTAGCTTCTCGATAAACGGTCCGATATCCGAAACAACTCCCGTCGATCCTGGATATTGAATCAAAGCACCAAAGACATCCTCGCCGGCAAATTGGTCGATCGAACCACGAACGATTTCAAATCCAAAATACTTCGCCCGCGTTAAAACCACGTCTACGGTTTGCGGATGCACGTCGTCGGCGACGAAGAATTTCTGCGTCGGCTTCTTGTTGACTCGACGTGCCATCGCCATCGCTTCTGCAGCAGCCGTCGCTTCGTCCAACAACGAAGCATTGGCAACTTCCATCGCGGTCAAATCCATCACCACCTGTTGAAAATTCAATAGCGATTCAAGTCGTCCTTGCGCAATCTCGGCCTGATAGGGCGTGTACGCCGTGTACCAACCAGGATTCTCCAACACGTTCCGCGCAATCACGTTCGGCGTAAACGTACCGTAGTACCCCATTCCGATATACGACTTGCAGACTTGATTTTGCTTCGCCAAGCCATGCAACTTGTCCAGCATCTCATGCTCAGGCGTCGGATCGCAGACATTCAGATTGCCGTCTTGCAGAATCTGAGTCGGCACCGTCGTCTCGATCAGCTCCTGCAAGCTGGACAAACCCAGCTCACGCAGCATCTCTTCGATATCCTGCGGACTGGGTCCAATATGGCGATGGATAAAGTCGTCTCTATTAAACAACGCTGAAAGCGTGTCCGTTGCGTCAGTCGCCGAGCTGGGAATTGCGGTTGCCATAGATTCTAGCTTTCGCTGCAAAGTTTTTCGTAGTCTTCCAGGTTCATCAATTTCGAAAGTGCGGCTTCATCCGTCAACTTGATTTTGATAATCCAACCATCGCCGTAAGGATCCGTGTTCAACGTGTCCAGGTTGTCGGGCAGCGAAGAATTCACGTCAACAATCTCACCGTCAACGGGACTGTACAAATCACTGGTCGCTTTCACACTTTCGACTTCACCGAAAGGCGATCCTGCAGACACCGCCGTACCAGCCGTCGGCAAGTCCATGTAGACCAAGTCCGTTAATGCCTCGATCGCATGATCCGTCAGACCAATCGTTACGACCTTGGTATCACCGTCGTCAGTCAAAAACGCCCATTCGTGCGTTTCCGCGTATAGCAATTCCGTTTTATCCATCTCAGAAAACTCCTGTGACTAAGTTTAAATTTATTGTCGCTCGTAGAACGGCAGCGAAACCACTCGCCCCGGATGGGCACTGCCGCGAATGTCGATCGTCAATTCCGTTCCGGGTTCCGAATACTGTGGTTCCACGTAGCCCATCGAGATCGGCTTTTGTAATGTAGGTGAAAATGTTCCGCTGGTGACTTCGCCAACAACCTGATCGGCAACACGAATTTCGCAATGTTGACGAGCAGCACGGCGGCCCTCAAGCTCGATTCCAATTCGCTTCGGCAACGCTTCGTCCTTCCGCGCCGCAAGGATCGCTTTGCGGCCCATGAACTGACGATCCTTGAAATTCATCGCGAACCCCAATCCCGTCTGGGCTGCGTTGGTGTCTTCACTCAGTTCGTGGCCGTACAACGGCATGGCGGCTTCCAGGCGAAGCGTATCTCTTGCGGCCAGTCCATTGGCAGCACCTCGAATCGCGATCGCTCGGCTATGCAGCTCTTCCCAGATCATCGTCGCGTGTTCATTGTCGACGATGATTTCACAGCCATCCTCGCCCGTGTAGCCCGTACGGCTGACAATCGCATCGGCACCGCAAACCGCAGCATTGGTACCGGTGTAGTATTTCAATCCTGCCGGATCCACATCAGCGAGATCTGCAACCAACCCATTCGCGTTCGGACCCTGGCATGCAATCATCGCTGTTTCCGTGGTTCGATCGTTTAGTTCGATCAGCTCGCCAGGCTCTCGATTCGATTCGACCCAATCGCGAATTTTCTCCCGATTGGAAGCGTTCACAACCATCATGATATGCGAGCTGCCGTCGGCTTTGGGCAAGTTATAAACCAGCACATCATCAAGTATGCCACCCGCATCGTTAGTCATCAGCGAATAGCGAATTCGGCCAACTTCCAGTCCAGCGACACGTCGCGTCGTCAGGCGATCGAGAAATTTATCGACGGAATCGCCGCCAAAATAGAATCGTCCCATATGAGAGACATCGAACAAACCGACAGATTTTCGAGTCGCGTTGTGTTCTTCGATGATGCTGGAATACTGCACCGGCATCGACCAGCCAGCAAAGTCCACCATGCGTCCGCCGTTGGAAGCGTGCCAATCGTGTAAACCGGTTTTTAAAAGTTCGTTGGTAGTGCTCACGAGCATTCTCAATTAAAGCATCAGCGTACGAGTATTTCGGCTCGCGTTGTTGACTGCCAACAACGCGGCTTGGTGCGACTCACAAATACTCAAAGATCGAGTCAGTATTGTAGGTAAACGCCAGCCGGCTGCTAGTGGCAAAACGGAATGACTGCGGCCGGAAAAACAGACTGACAAGCCCCCGAAAAACGAACTGCCTATCCAAACGCCTCAGCTGCCGTTGGCAAGCGAAATCTATGTTACGATGGCGAGACGGAGGTTATGCTGACAATGGCCGAAAACGAAAACACAACCGACATTCATAAACTGGAGCTGGTTTCGATGGAAGCCAGCGACTTGTTCGCGCGACGGGAACGCGTCTTCCTGATCCTCGCTGGGCTGTTTCTGGGCTCGCTGACGATGCTGAATATTCTCGGCATCAGCCGGTTCATCGTGCTGTTCAGTATCAGCCCCAACGACAGCGGCCTGAATTTCCAATGGGGCAAATGGGGAGCCATCCCATTTGCACTCGCCGTCGGTGTGTTGCCTTACCCGATCACTTTCCTGTGCACGGACTTGATCAGCGAGTTTTGGGGCCGCCGACGAGCTAACTGGGTCGTCACCGTCGGCTTAATCCTGAACTTCTGGGTCGTTTTCATCCTCTGGCTCGGAGGCATCATGCCGCAAGTTCCAGAAATGGATCCGCAAACTGGTTTGCCAGCGGTGGGGAACCTGGCAGTTTCCGAAACAGGCAGGCTCGTTGATAACGACGCGTTTGTGTTCTACCAAATTCGCGCGCTAACGTTCGGCGCTGTTGTCGCGAGCATGATCGCGTACATGGCTGCCCAATTTTGCGACGTCTACCTGTTTCACTTTTGGAAGAAGCTAACAGGCGGCAAGCATTTGTGGCTCCGCAACAACGGATCGACATTGGTCAGCCAACTGGTCGACACCGTTGCCGTGATCCTGATAACCCATTTTTACGCGCAGGCTTTGCCGTTGCCGGAAGAAGGCATTTCGTTGACTCGCCATTTGGCAACGTTCATCGCTACTGGCTATGTGTTCAAGATGCTCATCGCCTTGTTGGATACGCTACCGTTTTACTGGCTGGTCGGAGTCCTGCGGGATTACCTGAAATTCGACCCGCTCGCAAATTCGCAACAGTAGCCGAAATAGCAAACGCAATGCCCTCGACAGTAATACCAGCAAGAGCGATGCGGCTACTTTGCCTAGTGGCCGGACTATTGGCCGGAATCTGATTCCGTTGCTTCGCCCATCTTTGGTTTTTCCACCATCAACTCTCCTGCTTCGCCATCCCAGACATAAATCTGACCTTCGGGAAGTTCCGGCAGTACGATGTTGTTGAATTTAATGATCTTCTCCATGAATTCTTCTTCGGTCTTGGGCTTGAATCCATGCTCGGCGTCGTACAGATTCAAGGCGTGTTGAACCTTCAAGAATTCTAGCTGCTGCTTGGCTTTGAAGAACGCCTTGGCTGGTGTGCGGAGAAAACCGTCCTTGTTGCCAATGACTTGGCCCTGCTTACCAACGCCGGCTTCAGCTTTGACCAGCTCCGTTTCAACCGGAGCATCCGGATCCTGTTGAGCAACACTCGTGTCCTCAGGCGGCTTGCAACCAAGTCCAAACATCAACAGTACGGCTAAAGTGGCACCAATAAATCGCATGACGACTCCGATAAGTTTACGGCAAGATATTAAAGCGAGGTTTTCGACTGCGTATCAATTCTGACTCATACGCGCGACGAATTCTAACTTCCTTCGCACGAGAATCGAGTGGAAATGCATGAATCTCAACAAACACGTTGTCTTTTGCTCCGGTTTCTGACTCCAGATAGCCCCCGAGACCAAGGTTACTCGATTCCTGCAGATGGTTTTTCAAACGCGTTCGCAAGTTATCTGATTGTCCAATGTACAGGTAACCCGAGCGATCATGAAAAATGTATATCCCCGGAAGCTCCGGGGCCAGATTTTCATCCTTGGCGAATTCCGCGACTTTGAATTTTGAAATCATCCGGCCCCAATCCGCAATTCGCGTAATCAATTCCGGACGCAACTGCCTGGCCTTCCGCAGTTGAAATGCTGCTTTACGGACTAAATACAAATCCGCTTTGGCGTTATGTTCTTTTGCCAAAGCATTGAATGCAGCTCGCATTTCTGGTTCGGCCATAACACGGTCGATCGAAACGCCGAACCGATCAAGCACCGACCGCGAAACTATCTCGGCCAGGATCCGATAATCATCAGTCGACGCATGTGACCGTTTGGTTGTTTTGATTCCTGACAACTTGCCGGCCTTGCGAAGGTTGATCAAAGTCCAATTGCACTTGGCCGGACTGACATCAGGAATCTGTTGTTGGCAAGCCGCAATGAATTTTGCGTTTAGCTCATCATTCAAAATGACTTCATCACTCGAATACCCATCGTGCGTCACGCGGAAAGCCTCGACCGCGACCGTTCTCAGATCGACCGAGTCTTGAGCAAAAACCAACAGCAGAGCAAACGCGAGTATCGAAGACATACATTCATAGTAGCCATCTGCACCGAAAAGCAACATCACTGACCGCCCGCAGCGGTTGATTTTTGCAGGCTTTCACCACAAATGCGTGGCAGCTAGAGTTCCTGGTTGCCTTCCAGCTCCCGGATTTTCGCTCGGATCGAATCATCTATCGGACTCGAGCTCTGGTTCTGGTAGTCGAACATCACGACCGTCGAATCACCTTCGGCCGAAACTTCGCCACTCGCCGTACTCTTCAAGATGTGTTCCACTCGCATGCTACTGCGGCCGATCCTGGTAACGCGAGCTCCGACCACAACCGTATCGGGATATTTGATCTGCTTGCGAAAATCGCAACTGACCGCAGCCAAAATCGGGCCGACGCCATCAGCCGTAATCTCAATGCCGATGGTTTTCAAATACGCGATCCGGGCGGACTCGAACCAACGAATGAAATGCATGTTGTTGATGTGCCCAAACCCATCCTGCTCACCCCATTGAACTGGCTGTTCAATCTGGACTGGAAAGCCTTCCAAGATAATTTGCGACATGGAGTACCGTTGATTTTACGTTGGCGAATTGATCTTACTTCCGCGTCGGGTCGCGAAAAGCAGTCGTGTAGGCGTTGCCAGATCCCTCATCCACTTCATCATCCATACCGGGAATTTCTTGAGGGTTGATTTCTTCCATCCCGTCGAGGCCGCTTTCGGGAGGCGTGTCTTGAATGCTCTCTTGCTCATCGAATTCGTCACCACCTTCGCCGGATTCGATCGCTTTAAACGGAGCCATACCAGACTCGCTGGCGTCGCCATCGTCTTCCGCACCGTCAGCTGACGGCGAATTACCGTCGAATGGATTGATCAGTTCACCCGTTGAGTCAGAACCGTCACCGTAGTCTTCCCGGTTCGCAACTTGCCCCTGTTCATCCCACCACGTCCATTCGCCAACCGTCTGATCCGAATCGTAGATACCTTCGATCGACTTCATCCCGTTTTCGTGCCACCAAATCCACGTACCGGTCTTCAAACCATCTTCATAACGACCGGCCAACGCACGCTGCCCATTGTCATGCCACCACAGGAAGCTGCCGACACGCACGTCTTCACGATACTGCCCAGCCATCTTGCGTTGCCCATTGGGATACCACGCGAACGCCGGACCATGCTGAAAACGTTCTCCTGATTCAACGTACTGGGCAGGCTCAGCATCCCACCAGCTGTCTTCTCCGTCCAATTCCAGTTTCGAGTCCAGGAAATAATTCTCTTCACTCTTCTGTTGAGGCCGATAAGCCGTCGTCTGACGCACGACTTTGTGGCCTCGGATAAATTCTTCGTTGCGGACCAGTTTCTGTTGAGCATCCCATTCGAACAGTGGCCCATCAAGTATTCCCTCCTTGAAATTGATGACTCGCATCTTTCGGTTTTCCGGGAACCACCAAATCGCCGTACCGTTCCGCTTACCATTCACGTACGGAACTTCAACAATCTTACGTCGGGACTGATCCGTGATCACCCAAACACCATTCAGCTTGCCATTAGAGAATGTCGCGTTGGACAAGAAAGGGCCTTGAAACCGAGTGAATGGTTCGGTTGAAAACATACCGCTCGAATTTGACTGATGCCAGCGTTCCCAAGTCCCATCCATCGCACCGTTGGCAAACTGGCCACTGGCGACGACTTCGCCCCGTCGATTATACAAACGCCACGGACCGTGATTGAAATAATTTCCATCTTCGTCCTGCATGACGTGCCGTACAAGTTGGTCCCTGCCATTTTCATATCGCTGGCGAACAATTTGGCTACCACGTCGTCGCTCAATCCCATTGCTGCCGTTGTCAAAATTACCAGAGCGGATCTGGTCGATGATCCGTTCTTGTTCGCCACTTCGACCTGTCGAGAAATCAGGACGCAACAAGGTGGGTCCGTTCCCGGCTTTGCCGCGAGGCTTGACCGGACCAAGCTCCAAACCGCCATCGGTTCTGCCTGGCACGAAATTCTGATGTGCCCGTTGCTGTTGTTGCGGCGGGCTGGCCGGAGCAAGGCTCAACAAATCTTGATTGCCAAATTCGGCAGAATCGCCGAGGTTGATATTGGGCTGCCGGAACTCCTGAGCGCAGGTCGATTGGGCGAGTAATAACATGGCAGTCATTACCGTTGTCGCAACGATCGAGATTCGAAATGAAATATTCATTCCAGGAGAGTATAGATGTAGCCGAAGTAAACGCGTTCTTATTCATCTATATCTTTACATACACGTTAGGGTCGGCCAAGAAATTTGCCATTCCCAACGGTGTCTTTTCGCAATTCCGCTCGGATATTCAATTCGACAAGCAGTCTTTAACCCAGCAGCACATGGGAATAGCCCTAAATCCACGTTACGACCTCGTTATTTGCCCAGTCATCAATCTTTGCCAGTTCGTAAAAATTGGCACTTGCCGAACCGTTGGCTCGCAAAAACAATAGACTCTGCTAACCTGCAGAAGTCATTAGAAGTTCGAAAACGAAGACGAGTTCGCGATCAAAATGAAATACTTTGGGAAGAACTATTCTAAATTGGAAATTGAAGTGGACCCCGCTTCGGTCACCTCTGAAGATCCCGAAATGCAAAAGCGCGTTTCGAGGATTGAACAGAACTATTCCAAACTGGATCAAGTGCTTTCTGAACTCGAAGAACAATTCGCTTTGGATGACCGACTAACCGCGCAAACGGATACTGAATCGCAAACGGGTTCGAACAGATCGAAAAGAGTTCGCAAGAAGAAACCACGTTAGCCTCAACGAACTCAGCGAACTGCTGACTTGCTGACGACATACAGCCCAATAGCCGCAACCGACGAAATCAAGGAAGGAATTCGAACTGAGCTATCTGTTGCTTACTGGCGGTACCGTCTACGACCCGACCAACGAAGTTGACGGGGAAGTCCGCGACATCTGGATCCGTGACGGCAGGATCGCGGAAGCGCCTGCCGACGATGACACGGCTACGGTCATTCGCAAAGACGTTTCTGGTCGCGTCGTGATGCCGGGTGCAGTCGACATGCATTGCCACATTGCCGGCCCAAAAGTTAACGCAGCGCGAAAAATGCAGCCGGACCAGATGCGTCGAGTTTCCAATGACTTTTCCTACGACGCACCAATGAGTAGCGTCCCGGACATCCATACGACGGGAATGCGTTACACGGGGCTCGGGTATACCAGTTGTTTTGATGCTGCCGTCACGCCGATGGCATCCAAGCATGTTCATCATGAATTCGATGCAGTTCCCAATATTGATACCGGGTTCTATGTACTGGTCGGCAACAACCATTTCGCTTTGGAAAAAATTGCCAAACAAGACCACGAAGGCCTGAAGTCATTCCTTGGCTGGCTGATGAACCGCTGCGGAGCATACGCCCCGAAACTGGTCAATCCAGGCGGCGTTGAGATGTGGAAGCAAAGGGCGAACGGAAACGCCAAAGATCTGGATGATCCGATTGAAGGCTTTGACGTTACGCCCAGAAAGATCATCACGGGAATCACCAAAGCCGCCAACGAACTGGGCCTCCCACATCCTGTTCATATTCACTGCAACAATCTTGGAATTCCCGGGAACTACACCACGACGCTGGAAACGTTACGAACTCTGCAAGGACAAAAAGCCCACCTGACGCATATCCAATTCCACTCCTACGGCGGTGGCGATGCAGACGAATCACAACTTTGCTCCCGAGTCGCTCCCTTGGCCGATTTCATTAACTCGAACCCCAACCTGACCGTCGATGTCGGGCAAGTCATGTTCGGGGAAACAACCAGCATGACAGCTGACGGCCCACTTGGTTATTACCTGCACTCAATTGGCGGCAACAAATGGTTTTCGATGGATGTCGAATTCGAATCGGGTTGTGGCGTTTCTCCCATCGAATACAAGAATCGCAATTTCATCAATGCGCTGCAGTGGGCGATCGGATTGGAATGGTACCTGACTGTCAACGATCCCTGGCAAGTCGTCATGAGCAGTGACCATCCTAACGGCGGCAGCTTCCTGGCGTATCCCAGAATTGTCCGGTTGTTGATGGATCGAGAATACCGCCGAGAGCAACTTGGTGGTGTGAACCCGAAAATATTGAAACACTGCAACCTGCCGGACCTGGATCGGGAATACAGCTTGTACGACATTGCGATCATAACCAGAGCTGGACCAGCAAAGATTCTCGGGCTGGTAAACAAAGGGCATCTGGGCATCGGAGCTGATGCAGACGTGACGGTCTATACGCCTGACGCAAATCGGGAAACCATGTTTGCCTGGCCCGAGATGGTGATCAAACAAGGCGAGGTGCTTGTCGAGAACGGGGAGTTTCGCAATTCTGCCAAGGGTAAATTACTAGAGTCCAGGCCATCCTATGACGCCGACTATAATTCGCAGATCGAAGACTGGTTTGACTCGAAGTATTCGATCCGAATGAAATTCTTACCACGTTAGTATCCTGGCTAACTCTTGTCACTTTCGATGAATCAAACTTTCACGATGATGCGAATTTGAAACGCAGTGTTGTTTTATTTCACGCCTAAATTTGCAGTTTTCGCCGGCAGACGAGACGAAATCGGCATACCTTTTATTTAGACGGCGGGAGCTTGTAACCAAGCTACTCATTCTTCCCAGAAGAACTACATGCCAGAAAGTTGTGTGTCATCACGCTTTCACAGAACGAGGCAACGCGGATGTTCTCATCCGCGTTGTTTTTTTATATGATCAGCATCGCATCGCCGTAGCTAAAGAACCGGTACTCCTCCTCAATCGCTTCCTGGTACGCTTGCCGCAACAATTGATCGCCGCCAAAGGTTCGAACAAGAACAATCAAAGTGCTTTTGGGTAAATGGAAGTTGGTCATCAAGCTACCAACATGCTGAAACTGAAATCCCGGCTTGATAAACAAATCAGTCTCTCCTTCGCCCGCTGCGATTACCGGATTCGATTCCAGCACCCGAACCGAAGTCGTCCCGACAGCAACAATCCTGCCACCAGCTCGCTTACATTCGTTCAAGGCTTTGGCCGAGCTTTCAGAAACTGCGTATCGCTCCGTGTGCATCTTGTGTTCGTCCAGCACCTCCGACGACAGCGGCCGAAAAGTCCCCATGCCGACATGCAAGGTGATCGGAATTATTTTGACACCTCGATCAATCAGTCGCTTGATCAGACTCGGAGTAAAATGCAAACCGGCCGTCGGAGCGGCAACTGCTCCATCATGCTTGGCGAACACGGTCTGGTAGTCATGCATATCCGCGTCGACCATATTGCCTTCGCGGATGTAGTGAGGAAGCGGCACCCGGCCGACAGCTTTGAGAATCTCGCTCGGCGACTTACCGACCAGCTCCGCATCGCTGGTATCTTCCGCCGAACACTTCGGACGCCCGATCCAGAAACTGTCTTCTGTTTTGGCGACCAGCTCCAGCTCACAACGCGGCTTGCCATCGCGATCGTGCAAAATCACGCACTCGCCAGGCTGGATCTTGCCACGCGTCTTCGCCAGCATCTTCCAATGTCGATCGTCGGAATCAACGACCAAGCCCTGCCAACGACCATTCGTAAGCGCTCGCTTACCAACCAGCTGGGCCGGAATGACCCGCGTGTCGTTGAGTACCAGGCAATCGCCGTCTTGCAGGAATCGAGCCAGGTCTCGAACGTGGGAATGAGTAATCGTTTCCGTCTGGCGGTCAACAATCAGCAATCTCGCATCTTCACGGTTTTCAAGCGGCTCCTGGGCAATCAGCTCCTTGGGGAGTTGAAAGTCGTAGTTCTGCGTCTGGTCGAGAGAATTGGTATCGGAAATGGACAAAGTACGGACTGCTTATTTCTGAGATTTTGGACGACCGGCCTGTTGTATCTGAAAGCTAAACCATGAAAAAGGCCCGTCAATTGCTATCGCGTCAGCCAATTTCTGGCCAAAATTTGCCATTTCTTGCCCGGCAAAAACGAGCTCAAATCGAGCATTTTACCGAGCGAACGAGAAAAATGCCGACGTTTTTAAAGCGTTGACGCCGAACGACTTTTTCTTACCTTTGAGCCTTCGGGAATCAAGAATCGACGGCCTTCACGTGTCATTTGACAGTTCATTTGACAATTTTGAAGGCGTCACCATCGCGAATATTCTGACGATTTACGGATGCGAATCCTCCGTATCGCCACGTCCGGTCGGCGCGATGTCATATCTGGCCACAGAATGACGTTTGCTTACTGGATGGACAAAGGCATGAGGTCGTTTGTTCAGCGATCGAGGCATTTGAGCCTCGGAAATGATCGGTCCAGACGAACACATGATGTGTTTGGACCGATCTTTTTTTATGTTTGTGCTCAACCAATCCATTTTCCAACTCACACATCCGATCGACCAACCACTATGCCCGTCCACGTCCCCGTCTTGCCGCAAGAATGCGTTACCGGGCTGCAGCCATCTGACCATGCAACCATCGTCGACGGAACGTTCGGAGCAGGCGGGCACTCC
Source organism: uncultured Pirellulaceae bacterium (assembly GCA_964641465.1). Lineage (GTDB taxonomy): Bacteria > Planctomycetota > Planctomycetia > Pirellulales > Pirellulaceae > Mariniblastus. The sequence continues at coordinate 15,293 of CAZXLW010000053.1, forward strand.
AAGCTTATTTTGGAACAACTTGGGAACGAAGGAAAAGTGCTTGGCTTTGATCGAGACCCCAGAGCCGTTGAAGCAGCTCTTGATTGGGCTCCGGATAACCTCCATTTGATCGCCGCGAACTACGCCGATATCCCGGAACACCTCAACGCTCTTGGGATCGAGCAAGTCGACGGGATCCTGTTGGACTTGGGTTTGTCCAGTGACCAACTCGCCGATCACGACCGTGGCTTTAGCTTCCAGAGCAGCGGGACGCTTGATCTGCGGTTCGATATGACTGCCGGCGAACCTGCCTGGCGACTCGTCAACAGACTCGGTGAGAAGCACTTGGCCAATTTGATCTACGAATTTGGTGAAGAGAAATTCAGTCGAAAAATTGCGCGGCGAATTTGCGAACGCCGCCATAACGAACCGATCAAGACAGCGGACCAACTGGCCTCGCTGGTGCGGTCCTGCATCCCGGCTGCCAGGCGGACCAATATTGACCCCGCGACGCGAACTTTTCAGGCACTGCGAATCGCTGTCAACGAAGAACTCAAATGGCTCAAAGTCGCTTTGAATCGACTTCCTGACATTCTGAGCCCAAATGGCCGAATCGCGATAATCAGTTTCCACTCACTTGAAGACCGGATGGTGAAGACCGCTTTCCGAGAGAATGAGAATCTGAAAATCATCACCAAGCGACCGACAACGGCGTCAGAAGCGGAATTGGCAGAAAATCCGCGGGCAAGAAGTGCCAAATTGAGAATTGCCGAACGCCAGCCGTAAGCTGGACGAAACTACCGCGTCCAGAGTGCTATCACGACCAAGTTCTGCATTTCGTCGGCCCCCGCAGAAGTGGCGTTATCGCTGGTTACCGTATCCTGTATAAGTCACGCGACTCTATACCACGAATAATTCGATGTCAGATCCATTCGCACGCAAAAACTCCGAGCAGCAATTGGTACGAGAAGCCAAAGTTGGGTTCTCGATCCTCATGGTTGCGATTGTGACGATCGGCGGTTGGTTTTATTACCAATACGATAAGTATCAAAACCGCATACCGCCGCACATTCTCAACGCTCCGGTCGCCCAGCACGTTGGCCCTGATTATTATTTGCGAAATCTAAACGAAAAGAATCCGGTAAGAACGTTTGCCTATCCCGGCGAGCGAATGGTCGGCGAACCCGCGGCAGCCCCCACTGATTCACGCTTAACCAGCGTCCCTGACACTTCCCGCGCCGAAACGAAGACGAGTTTCGCTCAACCCAGGCGACAGGCTTTTTCAAGTCAACCAATATCAATGTCGCACGTAGAATCTTCGCGTGCAGACAATGCACCAGACATTCCGGTCACGCCGTTGCCTGCGATTGTCGAGACCGCTGCTGTTGAAGCCGCGACGGTAACCGAACCACAGAAAACTTTACCGGTAGTCGTTTCGCTGCCGAATCCTTTCGAGCAAGCTTCCGACGAAGTCTCCAGCAAGCTGGCCTCAACTCAACCGCCCACAAGCACACGGTCAAACGGCTCGGCGAAAACTCCACCAGCGCGTTTGAACAGACCTTCACAGCAATTCGTCGGTATGAACTTGTCCAGCAAAGCCGCACCGGCAATCGAAAACAACGTGCTTCGAGATGATGCAGTTATCCAAACCGCCTTTGAAGAACCGAGCGAAGTAACAACAACCCAACCAGCGATTGCTTCGCCGAACGACTTCGCACCCGAATCAAACGATTTCGCACCCGAACCAAACGACTTTGTGGCCACGCCAACGCCAAACATCGACAATCAGACCGCTAAGCTGCCATCTTCTGACCAAGCCAGAAACATCGGCGATGTCGAAACTGCTGACCAAGCTAAATCTAATCAAACACCGGCGATGTCAAACGTCCCTGATGTTGTGACCGAGCAACCATCGCCAGCTACTCAACACGATTCCACTCCTCAACACGATGCCGCTTCTCAACCAGTATTGCCACTCGAATACGAAGCCAAAACCGGCGACAGTTTCTGGTCGATTGCGCAGCAGATGTACGGAGACGGCAGATATTTCCGAGCCTTGTTCCAACACAACCGATCTATCGTGGCTGATTTTGAGAACATTGCCGTTGGCACCAAACTCAACGTTCCGCTCGCCAAGACGCTAAACACTTCCTATCCAGAACTTTGCCCTGCCGACGCACAAGCAGTCGCAGTCTCAACCGGAAAACTGTCCGCCTACGAAACATCTGACGGCGACACCTTGTTTGACATTGCCAGGAAAACTACGGGGCAGGCTTCGCGATATCTGGAAATCCTGAAGCTTAACAAGGAATTATTACCGCCAAATGTTGGGCATCTTACGCGGCTTGACGCGGGAATCACGTTAAGGCTGCCCAAATAGTCTTCGCAGCTTCGCGCACTTTCGATCGTGCCTTGTCTTTTTTGTAGCTGCACGAGAAACTGATTCCGTCAGTTCTTCTTGATCGCGGACAAGCATGTCAAACAAACTTCCTATTCGCAGTCTTCGCAGCAATCACATTCTTCGCTGCCACCATAGCCCATTCCTAAGCGGCCTATTCGGCTCACTCGCCTGCCTCGCACTCGCAACGCTGATACTACCGCAATCGTCAGCAATGGCTCAGGAAAAAGAGAAGGATCAGATCGTTCCAAAAATCGTCACAAGCAATCTCAAGAACCCGTTCGGCGTTGCGGTACGCCCGATCACTGGAGAAATTTTGGTGGCCGACACGGGACGTGGCCGGATCATCCAGATCGAGCGCGAGATCACCAAGGAAGTCGTCGTTGACTTCCCCATCAAAGAATTCGAACTGGACAAGGCGATGGTATTGGGACCGACTTCGTTGCTGTTTCGCGGGCGGCATATCCTGTTTGTCGGTAGCGTCGGCGGCGAAGACGGAGAAGATTCCATCTCCATGTTTGATTTGGAGCAGCAAGGCCGCAAAGCATTCAAACCTGAGGACGCGGTTAAGTCACTCTCAATTGAAGCATCCGATGATGGACCGGCAGCTGGAAACTTCTTTGCGATGACCAGGAATCGAACCGGCCTGTATATCAGTGGCTACGGAAAAAACGATCCAAGCTGGATCACCTCAGCAGATTTAATTGTCAATGACTTCGAGAACTTCCGCAGATTAATTAACACTCCCAAGCTAACGGGCCATCCAAACCCAGGCGGAATCGCGCTTAGCCCGGAGAACCACCTCGTCGTCGCCCAAATGGGAAGCAGAGACGAACCGGGCGATTCCAAGCTGGCTTTTTACAGCCCAGCCGGCGAGCTGCTGGATATTTTCCCAACGGGTCTCAATGACATTGTCAGTTTGGCTTATGGCCCAAAATCAAAGCGGCTTTACGCGTTGGATTTCAGCTGGGAAAACCCCAAAAAGGGAGGACTCTACAAACTGGTTGCCGTCGATTCCAAAGACGGTTGCGAGGCAGAGTTAATCGCGAAACTGGAACGGCCCACCTCGATGACTTTCGATCAATCTGGGAATCTATACATTACTGTTTGCGGGATGATCGGTGATTTCAAGTCCGACAGCATCACATTGGTCGATGAGGAATTCACTGCCCCCGGAAAACTGTTGTTGATCCCGGGACTGGAATAGCGAACCTGGCCCAAACACCAAGAGATATAGCATGCTAGACAAAGTCGGAATTGCCAAACGAATCGCACAGGAGCTCCAGGACGGCTGGTACGTGAACCTGGGAATCGGAATCCCCACGCTCGTTGCCAACTACGTCCCCCAGGATATCAACGTGGTTTTCCAATCGGAAAACGGGATCCTCGGGATGGGCCCGTTTCCTTACGAAGGTGACGAAGACCCGGACTATATTAACGCAGGCAAACAAACGGTAACGATTTTGCCTGGAGGAAGTGTTTTTGATTCGGCGACCAGCTTCGCCATGATTCGAGGCCAACACGTTCAGCTCACGGTGTTGGGTGCCATGGAAGTCGCTGATAATGGCGACATCGCCAACTGGAAAATCCCGGGCAAGCTCGTCAAAGGAATGGGCGGAGCGATGGATCTGGTTGCGTCTGCTGACAATATCATCGTTGCGATGATGCACACGAATAAGAAAGGCGATTCCAAATTGCTGGACAAGTGCTCCTTGCCGCTGACAGGAGTCAATTGCGTCAAACGAATTGTCACCAACCTGGCTGTCTTGGACGTCACGAGCAAAGGTTTCAAACTCCTGGAACGCGCACCAGGAGTTTCCGTCGAAGATATCCGAGCCGCGACTCAAGGACGGCTGATTGTCGAAGGCGATGTTCCCGAGATACAGGTCTCAGCATGAATTTAAAAAACATTATCTTGATCTTATTCCTGTTCGCGACAGTCGCACTCGGTGTCGCATACTGGCAATTTTCTGGTTCGCAACACAACGGCCCGGTCTTGTACGGAGACATCATGCTAGGGCAAAACGAAGCCGGCAAAAACATGCCGCTGCGTTTCATGGTCCAGGGCAAGCATATCTATCTGGACGATAACGGAGACCAGATCCCGCAAGCCAATGAAGAACTTGTGAATCGTTCAGTCGGCGAGGTAACGGGCTCGCAACTCGCGACTCGATTTGCTGTTACCAAACTCGACCTCGGCGTTGCCCCTGAATCCGTTTCGGAAACACTGACTCAAAAGCTTCTCGTCTACGTCGATATCGGCGAAGGGGCAGGGCAGTACACAATGTCTGGACAGATGGAACTGACCGAATCCCCCAGCCGCACAAACTGGTTGCACTTCGGTGGGGCACTGGAATTCCTGGCGATGGATGCGTTGGAACTACCAAAAAGTTCAGGCGAACCGAGTGAATTGAATATCTTCCTGGGCACGATCGCCAATGGGCCCAGTCCACTTGCCAGTAACCCACAGCAAAAAGTCAGCTTGAAAGAAACGGGAGTTTCACGAACAACTGTCGTCATTCCATCCGAACAACCACCGTTTCCAAAAACTTCAGTCCAATTCGCGATTCCCGGCAGCGAACCGATCGTTCGGGAAATGCTGATGGACAGGTTCTGCTGAGGCAAGTCCTACGGATGCCTCGTTGAGGTACCAGAACAAGCCGTATCGGCAACCGCGACGTTTACTTTCGACGAATGGACTTCCAGTCCCGTCAACAAATTCGAGACCGAAATCGAACTCGTTGATTGAACACGAACCGATCAAACTAACTTATTCGCCGCGTTGGCCTTGTTCGGATACTCAAGTCCGAAATAGTCATGAATGAATTCTTTTCGATCGCCTTCGTGTTTGGCGTATTGCAACATCGCCAATAATTTCTTCTGATCGCGTTTGTGTTTCTCGGCGGTGCGCTCCGGATCGTTCATCCTTGCGGGCAGCGGTGACAACAACTCCAAATGCAATGGATGGAGAGTTCCCTTAACCACTTCCCAACGCTCCAACATGGCCAGCGCCGTCTCCAACCTGCGGTCATGACGCTGTTTGTGATGCAAACGTTCGCGCAACCAGTCCATCCCAAACGCATTCACCTTTTCCATTTCGGCGTCGAGAACTTCGAACAGCCGGCGATAGTACATCGCGTCCGGATTCGACCACTCCATAAACTCCATCTGAGTCGCCAGATCGCGTTCGTCATACAACAGCAAACATTGCGACGGCAGCCCGTCTCGACCAGCACGCCCAATCTCCTGGTAGTAAGACTCCAGTGACCCGGGCAAATCCGCATGGACAACGAAACGGATATCTTCTTTGTCGATCCCCATTCCAAACGCATTGGTCGCGAGCACCAGCCAATTTTCCTCCTGCATAAACTGCTCCTGAATCTCACGCCGCGCACGTCGATCCAGATCACCATGGTAAATCAAGTGATCGACTCGCCGTTCCAGCAGGTAGTTACTAAACTCCATCAGTTTCCGGATCAACGTAAAGTACACGATCCCGCTGCCCGGTTCCGATTCCCGTACCGCAAGAATCGTTGCCAGTTTTGCATCGTCATCCCAAACAGGTTCCACATCCAGACTGAGGTTTGGCCGATCGATCCCTTGATGAAACAACTTCATCGAATCCTGCTCAAGCCCCAATTGATGCACGATGTCAACTTGTACATCCTTGGTCGCCGTAGCGGTCAGTGCGACGGTCAACGGATCTTCCATCAAGCCCCTGATCTCACCAACCCGGGTGTAATCCGGTCGAAAATCGTGCCCCCATTCACTGATACAATGAGCCTCGTCAACGGCCAACAAGACAATCTTCCGCCGTTTGATAACCTCTAAAAAATCTGGCTTTCGAAATCGTTCAGGCGTCACATACAACAGATCGAATTGCCCTTCGGCGATTCCCTGGTAGCGTGAATTCCGTTCATTGCGACCCAATGACGAATTCACAAACGTCGCATCGACGCCCTTCCTGACCAAAGCGTCTACCTGGTCTTTCATCAACGCAACCAACGGTGACAAAACCAACGTCAGCGGAGGACGGTCTGCTGCCTGGTGCTGCTGTGCCAAAACCAGCGCCGGTACCTGGTAACAGATACTTTTACCCATCCCCGTCGGCATGATCACAAGCGAATGCTGACCGCTGGCCAGGTTTTCGATAACAGCCTGCTGGCAGCCGCGAAACTCCTTGTGTCCAAAAACGTCCGCCAGACATTTTTTTGCATTTGAGTAGTCAAACATCGGGAGTTTCTATTTGCTGGCCTTTGTTTTTCTGGCCCCAAACCGTAACTGCGACCTATTATTCAACGACCAATCTAATCAAAATTCACAACTTCCGCAGCGCGGAGCAAAAGGGACCGATTGTTTCGATGTTGACGTTTTCGTTTCGCAACCTGCTCCTGGTAATCTCCCTGGCCGCATTTTGGCTCGGGCTTATCCTGCATGACGATGACTACCGGATTCGAAAACAAGCCATCCAAATTCAAAAAGACTGGGAACTGATCCACAGTCTCCAAAACTTAGACCGTCCCATCATGGACCAGGAAATTCAGCGATCCCTGGAGAAGTTAAGCAAAGGTAGACGGCCGGACTTTGCCAAACGTTAAACGCTAAACCACTGTTTGAAACGCTGGCCGCTACTGAAGCCAGATTCTGAATTCTTATCCACCGTTTGCGAGACGATTCGCAATCTACCAATATTCAACGGCCAACACCGGAATCGCGTTGCAAGTAAACGTCAACACTCTGAATTGGAAAACACTGGCTATATTTGTCGACTAGCTCTTTTTTCAATTCGGCGGAAGTTTTACCAGCCGTACTAATTGTACCCAACACCGGCAATGTGATTGATTCGTTCTGCGCGACTTTCATACTGCGGTAGCCACTCCTGCTTTTTGTTGCAAACCCAATGTTTAAGGAATCGCCAGATCTGATTACCTCAGCATCGGTAGTAATTTCACGTGTCTTAAATCCTGCGACGAATGCAGCCACTATCAAAAACATGGCAAGCAACGATATTTGAGACCTGCGTTTCATGGGCGGATAACGTTATTCCTTAATCTAAAAGGTTGTGTCCATTTCAATCTAGCGTCTGGGAGTTCAG
>CAZXLW010000053.1:22864-36372 GCA_964641465.1 uncultured Pirellulaceae bacterium
TGGGAGTTCAGTTTCTCCCGCTTTCCGTTTCGTACAGCAACCCCTTGGAAGCAAACAACGTGCGGCGGTCACCGATGGACGAGACGCCTGGTTGACCACCAACGTATGTAAAACCGGCTGAGTACACAAGTGACGTAGTTGTATTTCGACTCATTGCCGTTCCTGGTTCGTTGTCAACAAAAACGATCCTGCCAAGTTGCAACCGCTCTAACCAAAGCCGCAGTTTAACTAACTGCTTTTTGGCATCCTGTTCAGAAAATTCTTTTCCATTGATCTCAAAGCATCCTGGCGTTTTCTCGTTCACCCAAATCTCAGCATAGCCAATCGAATCAGGCTCAGATTGAGACGACTTCAACAACAAAACGTTAGCAGTCCGCAGACCATCAAACGCATCTCGCCGCGACTCCTGTTGTTGTTTTCGCACACCAACAACAACCGCCAAACAAACAGCCGCAAGAGTGACCACTACCAGGAGTGTTTTGATGTTGAATCTCATATTTTTCATCCAGGACAACTCAAGGTCAATCAGCGATTATCCATTCCAAACAACGCTCCCTTGGCGAACAACCTTTTTGTTCGCCAATTTCAGGCACGGTTTTGTTCTTGTTTTTTAGCGAATACTCGTTGCACAAAGAAGTCGAGTGTTGCTGGTGCGGATTCAAGTTCAGAGTCAGTAAAACGCACACAGAATTCTCGTTCAACTTCATCAATAATTATCGACCAATCAATTTCCGGGTCAATCAAAATCATGTCGTCATCAGGAAGCAATGCGGAATGATCCATTCCAATTTGTTCAGCAAGAATTTCCCGGATTGAAGATACTGACGCTTTCGGAATACCGGAGCCTCCGTAGAAAGTTGAATAGAACTCGTCGTCCGTCAACCCTGGCCGCGTTCGCAGGTTTTTCATCAATTCCCGTTCCGCACGACTCGGGATCAACGGTGAGAGATTCACTTCCTGTGCTTCCCCGTTTCGGATCCACTCCCAACCAACAAACAAGCAAACGGGAATATCAAAGACGAGCACGGAGAAACAAACGGCAGATACAACAGGATGGTCAACCAACAGAACGGCCAACAACGCAAGTATTGCGAGGACAAAAGGAACAGACGCAATACGCGTTTTCGAATCCATCTCTATTTCCGAAATGCTTGGGCAATTCTAGCCCGGCCAGTATCGCGGAGCTTTCTACTAAACTAACCATACCAATGGTTACAACCGTCGAGTCCAGAAAACTCGCCGGTTTATTCGGCAAGATTCGCAACCGCTGCCAACAGCTCGCGCGCTGAATCGCACCGAATCGCTTGTTGCGCATTTATGCAGCTTGAGGCTGAATGACCGTGCCACCACGGCGCATGTTTGCTTTATCCGTACTCTTCGATATCCGTTACCGGTTTTAACTCACAGGAATATTCGTTGTCTTCGCAGCCGGACTTCGACGCAGCCCTTACGTCATGGAGCAAATTGTTAGCACTGGGCCAATTAGACTAAGCAATTCGTTCATCACTTAAGCTGCGAAAATGAATGCAAACGACCTGCTAGCCGATACCAACCCTAACTGTGTAAACCTGCACACCGGTGTGCAGTGATTTCCGCAAATCGAGATTTCAAGGTGTTGGATTGTTATCCCAATCAAAATGTACGGTTGCTGATTGGCATCGGTTCGCAGCAATTTCCGAGCAACGAATTATTGCATTTACAATTTGTCTGTGCATCATTTGGGCTTGGTTGCTCCAGCCGCAAGCGGCGCATGCGCAAAGTCCAGTTGCAGCTCCCGCAGTAAACGCAGACACACCCGTTGACTCAATTTCCGTAACGCGTTTGATTGACGAAATCCTTGGCCCGGTAGAGCTCAATTTCTCCGACTCACCGGATGTCGTTCGATCGTCTCCCCCAAAAGACATCATCGCCAAGGCCGACGTTCCTTCAGCACACACCCAACGCCCCGTCGAAATGAAGCTCTCCGACGGAACGCTTGGAATTCAAATTCCGACGCATGTAGAAGAAGACTCGGGCGTTCGAATTGCCAAACGAGACGCTCGAAACAGGCGGAATTCTCGCAACTCACGAAACAACTACAATCGCAGCAACAACGATGCGTCAATGCCAAACCGCGGACCTGCGCAGCAAACGCCTGGTTCGAACTCGGCATTGACCGACTTCGAACGTAAGCGACAGATAGCACGTTGTCTGGCCATCTTTTACCAACTGCCAGTCGATACCGAAAAGTGGCGTCCTTGGACAATCATGCATGGCTTGCTCCCTTACGGCCAGCAATCCAAGGTGGTTTACCAGAACCGAACGTACAACGCAGTTGAATACCTGTGCTACAACGCGATCGGCAACGAGACATACATGATGGATCTTGCCGACGGCGAATTAACGTTGAAAGTCGGTCCGGGCGTTCAAGGCCACGAAGGCCAGTTCCTCGCCATGCTTGCTCAGGCAGACGTCCCTCAAGACGCAAAAATCCAAATCCAAGGCAAAAAATTCACAGTCGCTGATCTGATTGAGTATGAAAAACAAGGCTGCCGCGCGGGCACTGAGTTAACGTTTAAGTTGATTGGGCTTTCGCATTACCTCGAATCAGATGAAGTCTGGGACAACTCGTTAGCCGAGCCGTGGAATATCGAGCGATTGATCTTTGAAGAATTAAAACAACCAATCAACGGCGCGGCCTGCGGAGGAACTCACCGACTGATGGGCCTGAGCTACGCTGTCGAACAACGACGCCAACAAGACCTCGAGATTGACGGCCAGTGGGCTCGAGCCAGGCATTTCGTCTCGCAGTATCAGGAATACGCGATGCGTTACCAGAACCACGATGGGAGCTTCAGCACCAATTGGTTCGTGACTCAGGAAGCTGACATCGACAGCAAAAAACGACTTTACACAACCGGCCACATCGTTGAATGGTTGTCGTTTTCACTGCCCGAGGAAAACCTGACCGATCCAAGACTGCTCAAAGGGATCGACTACCTGACCAAGCTGATGCTGACTTCGCCAGCGTTGGATCTGGAAATCGGCCCCAAAGGGCACGCCTTACACGCACTGCGAATCTACGAACGCCGCGCCTACGGCACCAACTCCAACGTCGAAGAAATCACACCTCGAGATCTCGCGTTCGCAAACCGCGCGCTCAAGATGCAAGAACACATGACTCCAAGTTTCGATTCCCAATTTGGCACTGTGCCAAGCCAGGGAGTTTCGTACCCGGGCAATAACAACATTTCCCCGGGTGGTGGACGACGAGGATTTCGTCGACGCTAATCCCGTTTTCCAAGGAAGGCAAACATGCGATACCAATGGATTATTCTGACGTTGATCACAGGCCTGTTCTGTTGTCAGCAGCAAGCCACGGCACAGCAAATGATTGTGCCAGGCACCGGCAACAAAGTTAACGATGTCGGGGATGACTTTGAGGACCCGAACTGGACCTACCAGTTCAATTTGCCCAAAGTACACAACCATAAGGATGATGTTCTGTCCCGCAATTCTCCGGGAGGCATGTCAGCCAACCATCGTTGGTACGAAGGCATGAAACGGGGCCAGCCGGATGTTGTCCGCCGCGTGCAGCCGCCAGAAGGTGGGCTTGCCAACAGCAAAGGAGCACTGCTGATGTGCTCATTGCGAACAGGCAGCACATACCCATCCAATATGTTGCAGCAGGAAGACCTGATCGCCAACGTGCACCAGCGAGTTGGCAAGATTCCAGTTTCACGGGGGCCAAGTGTGGTTACGCGTGTCTGGTTCCCACCGTTCGAAGAATGGGAGAACCGCATCGGCCAGTGCCATTTTGCCTTCCGGCTGTCACTTGAGAAACACTCTTACGGCTCGATGAACGGGCAGGGATCAAACCACGAAGACGACCATTTTTGGCCCGGGATGTTTGTGAACCTTTCTCGCAACCCGAAAGCTCACGAAGACGGCGTTCCGTTCATCATCGACATGTGGATGAAAGCCACTCAAGACGGCCGAGCGATGCGAGGTCCGCGGTCGACTCAGACTGGTTGGTGGACTCTCGGCATGAGCATTTCGCCAGACGGGAAGATTCATTACTTCGCCAAGCCAGGAGTGGAAGACTTGACGGCGGAAGATCACCTTGGATCTTCATTTCCGTTTGGAAACCGGGCTACTTTGTTTCGAAACTTTTTCTTCAACGTTTGCAATGGCGACAACGGACGATCATGGTCCAGCCAGTTCGTGATCGACGATCCAAGCCTGTTTGTTGCCCGCTAATTAACTGCAATACCGCATAAGGAATGCGTGCGTTACGATTGTGCTTTGATACGGCCAGCTCAAGCGGAACGCATGCATGATAAAGAAAAACCACGACAACTCGAATCGTAATAAGCTGATCGGTTTCGCAGCCCTCGCTTTGACCGTTGTTGTCGGCGGATACTTGTTCCGCGACTCGTTTTCGCTAGAAGATTTAGCGGCCCGCGAAGGCGAGTTGCGGAACTTTCAATCATCAAACCCGTGGCTCACGTACGGGGCTGCGTTTCTATTTTACGTGGCGGTAACAGGGCTCTCGATGCCCGGCGCGACGGTAGTCAGCGTAACGTACGCGTGGTTCTTCGGGTTCTGGCCGGCCTTGATCCTGATCAGCTTCGCTTCCACACTTGGCGCGACATTGGCATTTCTGCTCAGTCGGTTCTTGCTGCGAGATTCCATCCAAAGTCGTTTCGGGGAACGACTGAAATCGATCAACGAAAATCTGGAAAGCGAAGGTGCGTTTTATCTATTCACCCTGCGATTGGTCCCCGCCATCCCGTTTTTTATTGTCAATCTTATCATGGGCCTGACACCGTTGAAGACATGGACGTTTTGGTGGATCAGTCAGATTGGGATGTTGCCTGGGACGGCGGTCTTTGTCTACGCTGGCTCTTCCGTCCCCAGCTTGCAACACTTGGAAGAGCAGGGCATTGGCGGGATTCTCAGCACCAATTTGTTCATTGCGTTTGCCATCCTGGGTCTGTTTCCAATTGGGGTAAAAAAGTCATTTGGTTGGTTTCGCAATCGTTCAAAAAACGAATCGTGACCGAACCAGCCGGAATAAGATACAATTAGTCCATGAGTGATATGCGAGGCGACCAGGAATTCCACACGACTCAATGGAGTCTGGTTGTATCTTCGCGCGGAGCAGACAGCTCAATTCGTCGTAAATCGTTAGGCGAACTCTACGAATCGTATTGGTATCCGCTATTTGCTTACTTGCGGCGTAAAGGGCACTTGCCTGATGACGCTGCGGATTACGTCCAGGCTTTCTTTGCCGAACTGATCGACAAGGAATTCCTCGATACTGTCTCGCCTGACAAAGGACGATTTCGCTGGTTCCTGATGTCGGCCGTGAAACGATTTGTCAGTAAGCAACTGGAAAAACAACAAGCTCTGAAACGCGGCGGTGGGCAAGAGATCTTTTCGATAGATCGGGGCGATGCCGAGAAACGTTATCAACTCGAACCTGTGGATGGCTGGACCGCCGAGAAACTGTTCGACCGCCGCTGGGCACTGGCCGTGCTACAGCAGGCGCTAGCTGAATTGAAACTCTCGTTCGCTGATCGCGGCAAATCACAGCTGTTCGCTGAACTGCAACCAACATTGGGCGGCGTTAGGATTTCTCAGCAACGTTACGAAGAAATTGCCGAACGGCTCAAAATGACGCCCGGAGCGGTCAAAGTCGCTGCCCTCCGCTTGCGCGAGAAATATCGCCAAACGATGCAGGAGATCGTGCAGCAGACTATGGTGGATTCTGAAGCGGTGGATGACGAACTGGACGAATTATTGTCGGCACTGCGGGGGTAGGTTTTATCGCGAGCATATTTTTTCAGATTTGCCTGTAACCAACTGGCGAGTTTCCGTATTCCAAGGGTAGAGAGAGCAAAAAAGCGAACAATTGGTGGAAAATGAGCGAATCGACATGCCCTGAATGCGGAACAACGGTCACGGACGAATTGCCGGGTGGTTTGTGCCCGGGTTGCCTGATGCAAGCCGCCCGCCGGTCGGCAAAGCGGCTGCAGGAAACAAGGGCGATGGATCCGGCCAGTATGGAGGCTCCGGAACTGACCCAAATGCGAGCTCTTTTCCCTGAGCTCGAGATCATCGAGTTGGTCGGCCAAGGTGGCATGGGGGCAGTCTATCGAGTCCGTCAGAAGAATCTCGATCGCATCGTTGCACTGAAAGTGTTTCTTTACAAGCCAGATGACCCCGAATTCGCGGCCCGTTTCCAGCGTGAAGCGCGGGCGTTGGCGAAACTAAATCACCCCAACATTGTCACCGTTCATGATTTTGGCACTCGGGAGGACACGCACTTTTTGATCATGGAGTTTGTCGACGGGTTGAATCTGCGACAAGTCACCACCGAAGAAAAACTCTCTCCGGAAATGGCGTTGCAGATGGTGCCTCAGCTTTGCGACGCGCTTCAGTACGCACACGATCAAGGCGTCATTCATCGCGACATCAAGCCTGAGAACTTGCTGCTCGATACCAACGGTCGCATCAAGATCGCGGACTTTGGGTTGGCCAAAATCACTGGCAGTGAGACCTCGGGAACGCTGACACATACGCAGCAAGTCATGGGCACGCTCAATTATATGGCTCCCGAACAGCGAGAACGACCTACGGAAGTCGATCACCGCGCAGACATCTATTCGCTCGGCGTCGTGATTTACGAAATGCTAACTGGCGAACTACCGCTCGGCCGCTTCCTGCCTCCGTCGGAAAAATCGGAAGTCGACCGGCGGCTGGATGAAGTCGTCATGCGGGCACTCGAAAAAGAACCTAACTTGCGATACCAACAAGCCAGCGAGTTTAAAACCGGTTTTGCATCGGCTGGCGATGCGACTGCCGCCTCCACGTTCACGCCGTACCGGCAGCCAGTGAAACCGGTCAAGAGTTACTTCAGTAGCGACCTCCGCCCCAAATTCATGTTGTCACTGCTCGGTGGCCGCGAAAAGAACGGCCGTTGGAAACCTGGCAAGCCTCAATTACTTTTCACCTGCATGGCTGGTACCAAATTGGATCTGACCCATGTTGTTGAACCTGAGATCACGATCAATGCCTTGACGTTGATGGGCGGCACGGAAATCGTTGTTCCCCGAGACGCCAACGTCGAAGTCGATGGCTTTATGCTGATGGGTGCACATGAAGTACGAATCGCAGAACCAACCAGAACGCCACGTCAGAACATTCGAATCCGATCGTATGGTGCGATGGGAGGTTGCGAAGTTCACTCCGCCGCGGCACCACAGCCCGCCGACCCAAGCAAGTTCGAACAGTACCGCATGCCTCGCGAACACGAAATCACGTTCCGAAACTTGCTCGTTTTTATCTACAAGGGCTTCGCAACCGCAGTCGGGCTGGCAGCTGTCCTGGTCTTTATCCTGGGAGCGATCGGCATTCTGGATCGGCAGGAATCTCGCTTGATCGGAAGCATCGTTGCGATTTCCTGTGGCATGTTTTGGTTCGGCCTGGACTACTTCCGCCGATTGATCAATGCAGGCCCTGAAAACAACGATGAGGAATCGATCAAGAAATACTACTCTTCCTCAATCATCGGCTCGTTGATTCGTTCGTTCGGAATGTTATGTGGGTTCGCAGCCGCAATCTTTTACGTGGTCTCCAAATACGAAGTTTCGGATGCGAAAGAATTTAAACTGGCAGCGATCATCGTCCTAATCGCTTGTGTACTGGTCTATTCAGTTGCCAATTACGTCGAAGAGTTCCTTTATGGCAAACTCAAAGACAAGTAAACCAGCCTTTGCCGTTTAAAGAAAGTCTTGCCAATTTCAAATAGTTTGCATCCTGGTTTTTGGGGTTTTTGGTGCCATGCTCTCGCCTTCCCAATAGTAATCCAACTCCCCGCAACGGCATACTTATGCCAGGGATGAGCCATTGGTCGACGCGGCGTGAGCATGCTTGGGCGCTACGGCGCACACAACAACCACCGCTCGCGTAAACATGGCACCCGTCTACTCAACATGACACCCGTCAATTCAGGTCTGACGAGTCAATAGTAACAAGTGTTAGAAATCAGAGTTGTCGTGTCACCAGGAAAGAACTCTGACAACAACGCCTCTTTCACCTATTGCCTGAAGACCATTCAGCGCACTCTCATCGTGCGACTCGTCTCACAAGCTGGTAGTCATTCAGTGAAATTCATTATTCGTTGCCAGTCGAGCTGGCCAGCTTTTGCAGACACTGCGAAATATAGAAGGCGTCTTCGATGATTCCAGAAAAGATCTGGAGTTCTGCGATGGGAGTATCAACTGCGTATCGAGCGGCGAACTCATGAGCCAGTGACCTGGTCCATTCGGGGTCAATCCACAATGTCGAACGCAATACGTAA
This sequence comes from uncultured Pirellulaceae bacterium, assembly GCA_964641465.1. Classification (GTDB taxonomy): domain Bacteria; phylum Planctomycetota; class Planctomycetia; order Pirellulales; family Pirellulaceae; genus Mariniblastus. The sequence goes on from CAZXLW010000053.1 coordinate 31,212, forward strand.
AACCCCTGGAGTTCATTTCCGGTACGGAACTCATGAAGCCAACTTAAATCAGCCAACACCGGCTCCAGTAACTTTCGAGCTATCACTGGATCTTTGAAGGCGACCAACCGAGTCAGGTTCCCAAAGACTGCAATCTCATTGGAAGATTTGAATTCAGCAGGACCACTGAGCATGGCAGCATAGATCAAACCGTCAACCGATTCCGAATCGATGTTTTCAAACTGCATCAGTTCATGAACAACTTCTCTGGCAGGGTCTCTAAAATAATTGAAATAAGCAGTCGTGGTTTCGCGACTGGAATCTATTGCCGACTGAATCAACTTACGTGAATGATCTTGATCGTCCATTTGACGAGCGGAGCCTAACAGCAGTCGAGTCTTGATGGAGCTGTCGGTAAATTCGTCTCCCAGGTTTTCGACGAGCTTAACAAGCACAGGCCGGTCGATCAGATCTTCGGTGTAAATTCGCAAAATTGCAGTGACACCACCGGCCACATCAGCATCCAGACTTTCCTTTTCATACGACTGATACTTTTCAAAATCAGCCATCGCCAACCATGCCAAAGCTGTGTTGATCGATTCGGTGGTCTCTCGTTCTGTGCCAAATTTTTTCAACAGCGAAATTGAAGCATCGGGATCAACAACCGCAATTACCGGAAGCAAGGTCCGGCAGTAAATCAATCTGGTGCGAGGATTGTTTTCTTTTTCCATTTTCTCGAAAGTTAACTCGCTGCCCCAAACAGATTCCAGCAAGTCAACGGCATCATCCACTCGATTGCAAAGGATCAATGCCCCCGCGATTTGACCGATCGTCGAAAATTTTCTTTCACCAGGTAACTTTTGCGAATGCGTAACTGCTTCGGCGAAATACTCCTCCTGCTTTTCACTGTCGGATAACCAGGCTGCTGCACCCGAAAAAAGCAACGATTTCATATCGGCAGGTTGCTCGGCAGAAAACATCACGCTCTCGGCCCACTCCGCGTCCTGCTCGAAAATCACTTTCGCCATCGTTTGGAAAAAATTTCCTCGATATTGATAAGGGCAGGATGGGTTCGACATGATGTTTTTGAAGCCCTCAAAATCAGCACGTGACTGGGCTGCAAAAAACTGATATTGCTGATAATAAGTCGAACCGTTTGCTGGTGGTACTTCGAGCCGTTTCATTAACTCTACGGCCAGGTTTCGATAAGTGTCGGCCTTTCGCTGGGCAAATATGGATGTTTCTGTCGCTGCTTTTTTTGGCGACATCGTGATAGTTTTTTCTTCAGGAATCAAATCGAGCCATTCGAATTGAATCCGCCCGTCCTCGCTTTGCAGTGCCAACAGTTGACCATGATCAGGCAATGTAATTCTGGCAGATCCATCGGCAACTGTCGTAACCTGCTGTCGCCCTGATCGGTAACTGAAAAATGTAGCGGTCACATTTTCCATGCCTGCATTTGAATCGGCATCCACGATCGTCAGTTTCAACGGACGACTCTCAACCCTGGACAACATCTCGAACGATCCGAGGTTAATTTGGCCATCGTTACGGCGTCCGTTTCCGGAAATATAACGGGACCGCAGATCATAAAAATTCTCTGAAGTTGCTCTTATTTGAAAGCGTTCATCAATCTGCAACGTTTCTGGAAACTCAAATTGGCCAGCCGCATTGGTCAACACTTTTAACGGTTCATCGAAAAGTGGCACTGCAGCTGCTGATTCGGCGGAAAAACCCTCTTTCTGGTATACCTGTGCTTTGAAAACCTGAACCGCGACATTCTCAATCGGTTGTTTATCCGCACCGACAATTGTTCCTGTGATTTTTGCCACAGGTTGGGAATAAAGGACAAGTTCGACCGGTTCGACCTGCCCTGCGGTGAATTCCAAATTGGCATCGCGGCTGGTCGCCAAATTCTCTTTGGTCGCTTTCAGTTTGACCGCCGAATTTGCAGGAATTCCGCGCAATTCAAATCCACCTGATTCGTCGGACATGGCGGTCTTATTGGTTGTAAATCTTTCCTGCCCAAATTCAAAATCTATTTTGGCACCGGCAACACGTGCACCGTTTTCATCCATTACGGTACCACGTAAAACTTTTCCGGATGACATGTTGACTTTAAAACTTCCATCTGCGTTTTTTTTGCTGAGCCGATTGAAGGAAAAACCGAACGCTGGCAAAATGTGTCTCCCAAAAGGATCGGATGGAAAGAATTGACTGGCTGGTTTCTCATTCCTGGCATGCCGATGTACGAACTTGCCCTCAGCGTCAGTGAAGACTTCAGAAATGCCAAGATTGTCTATGTTCAGGTTGGGAATCGGTTTGCCTGACTCATCAACAATTTGGACAATAAATTTGTCCGCCATTTCATATTTTTGCTCGACCTCTGTGACCGACTCTCGCTTCTCCAGTCTTGGCGGCATCGTGAAATTTTTTGCTGAAGGCGCGACGTCAATATTCCTGTCTAACAACCCGAACTGAAGCTGGCCGTGCGTCAGCGAAGTGACAGGTAGTTTTCCGGACGGATCGAAACTCAGAATACGCCAGTTAAAAGTACTATGACCGTTTACGTCGAATTCCGCAGAAGGAAAACTGGCGACGAAAAACTTCTTGTTGGCGATGGAGCTCGTGTCCCATTGATCGGGAAAAATCGACTTGAAATGAACCTTGCCCATCGGTAGCGATTGAGCGTTCCAACCCCCATCTTTTTTCCCTAAGACTAATTGCTGATAACCATGAGTTTCGGTTTGGAAATAGATCTGTTCAACGCTCTGAGGATCCAGATTTTTGACGGACGCATTTCCCTGGTCGTCAGTTTTCATCACCAACTCAGCCACCGCACCAAACGGGATTCGCGTCCCATTGATCCGCGCCGGATAAACGGTCGCCTCCTTGATTGGTTTTTGTTGATCGTCAACCAGTGTCAGCTGGAATGGCTCTGCCTTTTGTAGCTTAAACTCGACAGGCAATTTAACCTGGAGTCTATCCATCGTTAACTTATTCAGCTGTGCGGCGAACCCTTCAGCGAACGCCAGCATCTTGAAATCGCCGACTTTCAAAAAACGAGTGTCCGATTTTTTGAATGAAAACTCAAATCGACCCTGTTTGTCGGTTTCCGTTTTCAGGCGATCAAAGATGACTGCACTCATGGCAGCGTATTCCCGCCCGGTAGGAGCGATCAGAATCACCGAAGCCCCCGCCAGCGGTTTGGAATCGCTTCCCAAAACCTGTCCATAACAACGGACGGTATCTTCTTGTTGATGTTCACGTCCGTGAACCGGAGTCGGGCCAGCACATAAACTGGCAGGGTCATTTTGAATCACGGAAAAGAGAACGATGGCTAAGGTCAGTGCTCTACGCCGCATCATTCGAACTCCCCAATCAAATTACCTGCCAAAGGGCCAGTATCAAAAAAGAGAGTCGTTATTAAATCGTCAGAAGATTTTTCAGCAGGAACTCGAACCGAGATCGGGCAGAAACAACCTCAGGAAAATCCAGACGAACCTGTGCGAGTGATACTTGATCCAATCCGGGTTTCCAACTGCAAACGATTTTCACCTGTCGGTGATGTTTTTCCACAAAGCGAGTTGGCAAGGTAAAGTCCGCTGTCGGTTGTCAGCGTTGGAACCACCGACAAAAAACCAGGGCCTTTCTTGTTTACCAGGCTTAACGACGCGTCGAGCTTCAGTTGGTCCAGCAATGCGATCGTGGTCAAATCGTTGTCCTTAACGACGCACGGAAATTCACCGCGACCACTTCTCAAAAACACGAAGGAGTATTGTTGAAAGTCATCGGCAACCACCAGTTTCAGCTCAGCAACCTGATAATTTCCAATTGGGCAGACTACCGATTTGTCAACATCATCAATAGTTATTTGAATCCCCGATTCCGATCGCAAATGCGCAGTCAACTTGACAATCGAACCCTCTTTGTCAGCAAGTTTCAAGCTACCGGCAATTTGCCCTTTTGCTGTAACAGGTTTGACAGCCAATCCCTTGCCACTGGAATCACCTAGAATGGAATACAGGTCACCACGAATTTGAATCATACCGTTACATAAAAGTTGCTCAGTGATTCGACTTAATTTGCCGTTACCATTGATGTCCAGGATGATTCGATCTTCAGGATCCAGCCAACGCCCGTTGTGGTTGAAGTCGATCAGATTGCATTTTCGTTTTTCGCCATCAAATTCTACGGAGCCTTCCAACACGCCAGCGGTTGATTTGAACAGCTTTTTCTTTTTCGTGTCCCAGGCAAATTTAATCTTGAACGGTTTCGCAATGGTTGAATCATCATCTTCGGTTTTATATTCCGGCGCGATATCAATGCTCCATTTGTTTGAATCAGATTCAAGAGGCGTCTCGTCGGCCAGACGTTGATCTCGATTCGTATCGACCCAAAGCGTTTGTTTGTCATTTTCGTGGAGGATAGCCACAGCCAACGAGCGAGTCGCAGTGTCACCTAACACAAACGATCCCAACCAGAACTCGGTATCGTCCGGCTTCTTCAATCCTGCCAACAACTCATCCTGCGGTATTTTGACTGGTAGCCCTGTCTTAACCTCAACGGAAGTGCTTCGTGTGAGCCGATCGTTGGCGGAAAATTTCAATGTCTCTTCTTCAGCGTTTACAGCTGACACACCAATCCAAAAAGTTGACAACAAAATCCATCTAACAGACGACAACAAGCGAACTGAGTTCCGCATGGCCAGGCACCTTTTAAGAGAACGACTTTTAACCCCGCTCTAATTGTAGCCGATCCCCAAACCTGATCAAATTCCGGTCCGATGAATATTGTCGTTTAACGAGTCTTCGCACAAAGTTCTGCGAAAACGCAGCAACATCATGTGTTTGCAACCTTAAGTCCAACAGGTTCTTGCGCCTGAGGAATGATCTACCGGACCTATTCGTTGGCAGAAACAATTTCACGCAAGCATTCGTCGACAGCGCCGTCAGGTAGTTGTGACTTGAGCCTCGGGTGAACGAAGACGCGAACTCGCTTTACAAAGTCATCGAACTGCTGCTTGGCCAATGCGTTGACGACCGGCGAAATGCTCTCCAGCGAATCGGCACTGCTGCCGTCGTTGATCTGCACCTTGAACTGGACTTCCAAGCTGATCGGTGGAGCATTTATCAACAACTCTGCCGGTCCAATCTTCAGGGTAAATAAAGGGGACATTGGG
>CAZXLW010000054.1:0-35129 GCA_964641465.1 uncultured Pirellulaceae bacterium
ACCCAAAAACTAGCGATGCAAACTATTCAATTCTGCTTGGAAGGACCACTAACTAGCCTCAATATCGAACAGTTCCGCGTGTTGCGGATTGCGTACGATGTGCCGCGATATGCGTTCAGAAACAGCACCGATGGACATGTAAGGATTAACGCCCAGTGCCGTTGGCATCACGGAGCCATCGGCCACGTACAGGCCATGATGTACGGCCGCTCCGCCATGCTGATCGGTGTAACAACGTCCGTCGAACACTTGCCCGAGATGGTTGGTCGTTCCGAATGCCGGATCATCCGACATCCCACAGCCGCCCAGTGGATGAACGGTGACCAGATTGTTTCCAAACGCTTTCAGTCGTTTGTAACGACCACCGTGGGCTTTTGCCAATTTCTCGAACTCACCGAACACCATTTTTCGATAGGCGCTTTGCTCAAGTCCCGGCCAGACAATTTGGTAACGCCCATTGCGATGAACAACCCGTCCGTGGGCTCCGTCGTGTCCCATGCCCAGCATCACCATCGAGTTATTTAAATCGCGGTCTCCCATCAGAGCCGTAAACAGAACTCCCATCGCCCTGGGAATGGCGGCGTCCTGCACCAACAGTCGACGGAACAATTCGCTGTTGGAGTAGTAGTTCAAGGAAGTCTGAACCGTTGGACCGACTCCTGGTCGATTCAGCGGCGTATCGTACGCGCCATAGCCACTGATGTTTGTTTTGCCTGGCATGTCGATCACGAATCCAATCGTATCTCCGTTGGCTGACCAGTTATAACCAAGTGCAGGAGAGAACTCGAATTCGTCCCGTTGCGAATCGAGCAAGATACCGGCACTGGCGGGACTGCCAGCGCCCACGACGACCATTCGCGACGTGATGCTGACCGGATGCCGAGAGATTTCGCCAGACTTTGCCTGTTTGATGTAAACCAGATTGACTTGGTAGTACCCGGACTTTTTCTCAATCGATTCGACTTCGCACTGCGTGTAAATTTCCGTTCCGTTGTGTTTTGCCACCGGAAGGTAGTTCATCATCAGCGTGTTCTTGGCACCGATATTGCAGCCGGTGATGCAATCGCCGCACAGCGTACAGGGCCGCTGGATCATGCCTTGCGGGTTCCGCATTTGTTCGTCCAGATACCGGTGGTCATACATCACCGACACGTTGGAACGATCAAAGAACCCTTTTTCCTGGCTGACTCGACTGGCCGCCAGTCGTCGGGCCCGGATCTTGGGAGTCTGGTCAAACGGTGACATGGACAAGCTCATCTGACGAGCCACCATTTTGTAGTATGGCGACAGTACTGACACATCACGCAACGCTTTGGGCCATTCCTTTTGCTCGAACACTTCGTGATTCGGTCGTAGGGCGATACTGGCGTTGATCAACGAGCCGCCGCCCAGTCCGTTACCGGCGAGGATGTTGACTTCGTCGTTCATCATGACGTTGTACAAGCCGAGCGGATTGTTCAACTGACCTTTTTGCGGACCGGCAAGTACGTTGCGGGTGTCGCCAAGGACTTTTGGGGCGGAATCGGGGAACGTGCCTGGTGCCCACTCTTTACCTCGTTCGAGAATACAGATCCGATGTTCGTCGCGCAGCTTGCTCGACAACCGCGCCGCGCAGATGGAAGCTCCATAGCCGGAACCGATAACCACAACCCCGAATTGTACGCGGCATTTTTCCTGGGCAGTCACAAACAACTGACGAATGGGATTCGACAACCGGCCGCCATGACAAGCCAGGCTGCGTTTGTAATCTTTGCGAGCCCGTTGTTTCAACGGAGTGTCAGACGTCAGAAGACTGTCCTTGGCCGGTTTCTTGCCTCCGGAACTCTTAACCGTCCGCGATTTTCGTTTGCCTCCGGTTTGTGTGTCCTGTGCGGTTGCCGCGGCTGTCAGGCTGACAGACATCGTGGTCACGACTGCGGATTTGAGGAGGCCTCGGCGCGTAAGTCGACTGCTGTCCTTTACAGGCTCAGGCTGCTCAGTTTTGTTTGCCGACTTTTTCATTTGTTTTGAATGTTTCAAAGCGAACGAGCACTAAGCGCATCATGCGCGCAGTTCGACTCGTGCGTATCTCTAGTATCGAAAATACCGGTGCGCGAAATTGGCTAAATCTCGGTAAGTTGCGCGGTATTAGAGTTTGTGTTATCCGTCGCACACGAACTCAGAAGATAGGTAGTTTCAAACTGCCGATCTGATAGCAGTCGAGCAGATTCAAAATGAAAGAGCGCGGTTTTGCTTTCCTCTTCTGACCGGCTAGTGGTCGAGAAAACCATTCGCAACGGGATCTAGCGACCGTTGAGGATCTGTTGCCATTCTTTGCGGGCGCCGACTCGAACGTCGATAAATTGCGGTTTCCCGTCGCGGATGATTTCTACTTCCGCCACCGATTTCGGTTCGGTCATCGAGACAAAGCGATAGAGTTTGTGAAAGTCGTCAACGGTCTGGCCATTCCAGGTTCGCACGACATCGTACAACCGAAGTCCGCTCCGCGAGGCCGGCGAGTCGTATTCGATTTCACTGAGCAACGCGCCGTCGATATCGGGAAGTCCCAGTTGGCTGGCGTCGCTCTGATAAACAGCCTTCGGGCGTGCGCCGAGAAAACCGCGTGGCACGTATTGTCGTTTCATCGTTTGTTCATAGACGAATTTTGCCTGAACACTGGGAACTGCGAAACTGATCCCCTGGAACTGATCGCCATAGATCGAAGCATTGATGCCGACGACACGTCCTTGAGAATCGACCAGTGGTCCTCCGCTGTTGCCTGGATTTACCGCCGCGTCGGTTTGCAGCAGTTCCTGTTGTGGTTCATCGCGGTCATAACGATTCTTGGCGCTGATGATGCCGGAAGTAACCGTTTGGTCCAATCCGTACGGGCTGCCGATCGCCCAGACAATCGAACCGACTTCCAGTTCGTCGCTATCACCCCATTCGGCCGGCACCAATTCGTCACCGTTGATTTTTAAGACGGCCAGGTCGTTGTATCGGTCCGCTTCGCCGACAACAGTGGCTGAGTAAACTCTCCGGTCATACAGCGTGACACGAATCTCGGTCGCGTTTCGAATCACGTGTTCGTTCGTCAGGATGTAGCCTTCGTCGGACATGATGACGCCAGAGCCTTGGCCGCTCTCAATGAATCGTGCCCGGCGACCGGAATTGGAAATTCGTTCTTTAGGTTTGGTGGCCTGAACGCTGACGACGCTGGGTCGGATTTTTTGAGCGACCAATTCGTATGCCTGCGAGACACCTCCGAGCGGGTCTTCTTCCAGCAGCTCCAGTGCGTTTTCATATTCCGCACGAGCCTGTCCTTTGGCGGCTGCGTAATAATAGTTCTCTAGAATTTCCGGACCAATTCGCCAGACGCAGAGTACCAGTCCAAGCGATGCAAGGAACCAGATCAACCGAGTGAACAGCCCATCTGCTTGGTGATGGTGATTCGGCTTCACTCGTCGCACAGATGGTCGGCTGACCGTTGTGTTTCGCTCGTTGGCGATCGAGTCGCTACCAACGGATCGCATTGGCGAATCTATTGGTCTTGAGACAGGTTCCGCCGACTCATTCTGATTGTTCTGTTCCGGATTCATTGTGCACTCTTTTTGTGGCCCAGTTCACGATTATAAGCGGAATTCAATCAAAAGTTCACTCGATTTTCGGCTTATGAGCTGAGTGTGCAAAAATTGAATGGCGTAATTTCAGTCTTCCGCCAATGTTGACTCGGGTATTAGGTAATTTACGGGTGAAACTCGTTCCAGCTGAAATTCTTTTCGTGAGAGAGACACGTAGTTGGTCCCGATCTCAATTTGCTCCCCTTCCCAAACCCGATTTCCTTCCACGTCCATTCGGGCGTTCATGGTTGCCTTTTTGCCCGTATGGCAAATCGTCTTGATTTCGATCAACTCATCCGACCAAGCGAGCAAGTACTTGCTGCCTTCGAATGGCTCACCCTGGAAATCCGTCCGCAGTCCGTAACAAAGGACGGGGATGCCGATGCGATCGGCGACCAGCGTCAACTGCAAGACCTGTTCGGGCGAGAGAAACTGCGCCTCATCGACCAAAACGCATCCGATTTTGGAATCCGATTCCAACTTGTTGGTTTCGTTGCGCTCGTGAACTTGCAGGAACAAATCGTCAGATTTTGCGAACGCGATTGCGTCGCGGCTGAGTCCAATTCGTGAGCTGATAACTCCCACGCCGGAACGGTCATCAACGTTGGGAGTAAACAACAAGACCTTCATCCCACGCTCTTCATAGTTGTAGGCTGACTGAAGCAAAGTAGTGCTCTTCCCAGCGTTCATTGCGGAGTAATAAAAGTATAGTTTCGCCATGCGTAGTCCTTGCAGGCATCAAGCTGATACTTGTGCATCAGTGCCGACGCCAAATGTTTAACGTAAGAAGAAAGGAAATCTTTCAGATATCGTCGATAGATTCTGCGTCCTGAATGGAATTGCCAATCCACTCACTGATCTCCATAAAACTCATCAACAACCCGGCGATTCCCAGCACGATTCCGAACGCAGCCATCTTTTTGCGGCTTGAACCCAAACCATAGCACCCCAGTGCAATGGCCAATCCAGCGTTAATAAATGCGAAAACGGTAATCATTGCGCAAATAATGGACCAAATTCCCAGGATCAAACCGCCGACCGCACCTCCTGTCGCCGCCAAGTTCTTAAAATCATCATTGAGGGTCGTAGGATAGGCAGTAATCTGCCCAGGGATTTCATCACGATACGGGTTAAAGTTCCCTTGATCCACTTTTTCGGTTGCCAGCTCGGCCATTGCGGGAGAGTCTGCCAATGGTTCCAAAACGTCGGAACCTTGAGAATCGATGGATTCCTGTTGAGGGACATCGTGATCGCCAATGTCCGGATCGCTGTCGGGATGTTCAGGCTGCGTCATGTGTGGTTGCAACTCCGCTTTTCATTTTGATTGTACTTCCGGATAATCTGCAGACAACTGGCGCAGGCCGCCAGCTACTATTCAATAAGAACTTAAGTCGATCAAACGGTAAACGTTCTGGTCGAAAGCACGGAACGCATGGAAAATACAGACGTCGAACCAGCAATTTCAGGCAAGTCTTCCAACTCCGAAGGTCGCCGCTATATCACCCATTTTGAAAGCGCGATTGAACCGGGGGTTACCCTGCCTGCCGATCAGATCCAAATGATGCACGCCGATCGGCCTCTTTGGTCGCGATATGATCTGGATGCGGTCAAGCGAGTGATGACCAAAGAAGAACTGGCCAAACGTCCGCGCGACATGTGGCGTTATCGGGAATTGTTACCGATTGGGACCGAGATCGAACCTGTTACTATGAACAAGTCGATGAGTCCGATCATCGAATGCCCCAAACTTGCCTCCAAGTTCAATCTGAAAAACGTCTGGATTAAAGACGAATCGCAACTGCCAACTTGCAGTTTCAAAAGTCGCGGACTGTCGTTGGCGACGACGATGGCTCGGCATTTCGGAATCAAGCGGATCGCGATGTCTTCCAACGGGAATGCCGGCGGAGCGATGGCGATGTACGCAGCCCGGGCCGGGATGGAAAGCGTCGTGTTCATGCCCGACGATTCGATGCCCGTTCATTTGAGCGAGTGCTATTACAGCGGCGCGCATTTGTTTGTGACCAATGGACTGATTGACGAGAACGGCAAGGCGATTCGGGAAGGTCACAACCATAAATTGTGGTTCGACATTTCGACGATGAAAGAGCCTTATCGCCTGGAAGGCAAGAAGACGATGGGCCTTGAGCTGGCGGAACAGTTCAATTGGGAGCTGCCCGACGTTGTTCTCTATCCGACCGGAGGTGGTACGGCGTTGATTGCGATGTGGAAAGGCTTCAAGGAACTTCGCGAAATGGGATTCCTGACCAGCGAGACGATGCCGCGAATGATTGCCTGTCAGTCCACAGGTTGTATGCCGCTGTATACCGCTTTCCAAAACGGCGAACGATTTGCCAAGCGACACGAGAACGCGGCCACGATTGCGACCGGGATGCGCGTTCCCGTCGCGCTGGGCGATTTTATGGTGCTCGATACCGTTCGCGAGAGTGAAGGTATGGTGCTGGCTGGTAACGAGCAAGATATCCCAGGCTACCAAAAGCTGGTTGCTTCGCTGGAAGGCGTGATGATATGTCCGGAAACGGCGACCTGCATCGATGGCTTGGAGCAACTGGCTGAGTCCAATCAGATTTCACCCGACGATCGCGTGGTTATCTTCAACACGGCCGCGGGTCAAAAGTACTTCAGCGGCGGTAGTCACAACCTCGACCTGCCGCATCTGGACGTCAAACAGCCGATCAACTGGGATACGTTCGAAGTGGATTATCTGAAACGGCCTGAATAGCATTCGCTTTATGTAGATGTAGATTCAAGTGCTATCAGTAGCGCGGTCCTTGTTACACACTCGTTGCGCACCAACGAGCAAAAGTTCAGTACTCTCTAATGAGAACGTGACCCTTTTCCATTCGTGTGCAAGGAACCGAAAATGACAACAGCTTCTAGCGTATTGATGCTCGTATTGGCAGCCTGCGGCTACTATCCAACCACCAACACAGACCGGCCATCCACCGAGCATTCGAACCCCGTCGCAGCGATTGATGTGCAGGCTTTGCGCAGCGAAGGACCGCCGGGGCTCGCAAAGGCGCTGGCGTTGTTCGACAGACTCAAAGCGTCGAACGATCCAAGTCATGATCTGGTCGCGATGGAAAACCAAATTGATGAAATTGCCAGTCAACGACATGCGATTGAATCGCGATTGTATTGGTACACGGATCTAGAGCAGGCGAAACAGGTTGCCAGTGAACACGGCAAGCCAATCCTGAGCCTGCGAATGCTGGGGAATCTGACCGACGAGTTTAGTTGTGCCAACAGCCGATTCTTCCGCACGGCGCTGTACGCGAACGAAGAGATCAGCGACCGGATGCGAGAGGATTTTGTTCTGCATTGGCAATCGGTGAGGCCGGTACCCAAAGTGACGATTGATTTTGGTGATGGCCGCACATTGCATCGAACAGTGACTGGCAACAGCGCGCATTATGTGCTTGATGCCAATGGGAAACCTCTGGACGTTTTGCCCGGGCTTTACAGCCCGCAGCGGTTTTCTTCGTGGTTGAAAGACGTTTCAGAGCTGGCGAGTTTTTTTGGTGACGCAAAAGAATCGGGCAAAGGCAAAATTCGAAGGCAAACTGCTGAGCAAAAAATACTACGTGACTATCACAACCAATGCCGAATCCGAATCAACAAAGCGTGGGCCAGCGATATCAAGCAAGTCGCACCTGAATTGATGGGCTTGGACGCTGAATCGGCAGGAGCTGGGGATGATTCGAAAGGTTTAGTCTACGTCGATGCGATGCGGGCGGCGAACCGGGCGATGGCTAAAAGTGTAGCGGAAGTTCCAATTCTCCGAGCCATCGAGGTTGGGCCGCAGGAAACCGATCGCATGGTCTCTGATCAACTCTGGCAGAAATTGGCTTACTTGCACCGACCCGAAGTGAAACTCGACCGGCGCAGTGTTGATTTGGTTAAGAAATTGAACGTGAGTGCGAGCTTAGCCGGTAATTTGGCCGTCACCAAACGGCAGGTTGAAAATCCAGTGATGCGGATGATTCGAAAGTTCGAGGACTCCATCGCGCTCGATACCGTGCGAAACGAATACATGTTGCACCGCCAGGTTCATGACTGGTACCTCCGCGGCGAAGTATCCGCTGACGTCGATAAACTCAACGAACGTGTGTACGCCGACTTATTCCTGACGCCTTCAACCGACCCATGGTTGGGACTATCGCCAAAGGATACGTTCACGGCTTTGAATGAAAACCCCTTTATCAACGCCCCCATTCGCACCAACCCTGGTCGGTAGTTGTCGATGGCTGCTTTCGCGAACTGGTTCAACACCTCACAAGCGAGGAGTTGAACCGGGGCATCTTTTCCGCTCCGCTGATTCAGCGCGAATTAGTTGCATTAGTTGAACAGGAAGTGGCAGATGTCGCCGTCCTGCACAACGTAGTTTTTCCCTTCGACTCGAAGTTTACCGTTCTGACGAATCGCAGCCTCGGTTTCGAATTCCTCAAGGTCTTTCAACGTGTAGACTTCGGCTCGAATGAATCCCTTTTCGAAATCTGTATGAATCACGCCTGCGGCTTGGGGCCCGGTGAAGCCTTTCTTGATGGCCCAAGCCCGAACTTCTTTTTCGCCGGCAGTGAAGTAGCTTTCCAGGCCAAGCGTCGCATAAGCCGAACGCGCCAGTAAATTCAACGCGGGTTCTTGCAGCCCAACCGCTTCCAACATTTCCGCTCGCTCTTCCGGGGCAAGCTCCACAATTTCCGCTTCGATCTTCGCGCAAACGATAACGAAACCTGCGTTCACTTTGTCTGCGTAGGCTTTGACCTTCGCCACCAACGGCGATTTACCCTCAAGATCATCTTCCGCCACATTGGCGACGTACATGACTGGCTTTTGAGTCAGCAATCCGTAGCTTTTGATCGCTTTCTCTTCCGGCTCGTTAAGTGTCAAACTGCGAAGCGGAGATTCGTCCGCCATATGCGCCAAGCATTTTTCAATAACGGCAACGGTCAACTTGGCTTCTTTGTCGCCAGATCTGGCTGTCCGTTCAGCTTTCTTTTTGGCGTTTTCCAAAGTCTCAATGTCGGCCAACATCAACTCTATTTCAATCGTTGCGATGTCAGCCAGTGGATCAACCGCACCGCTGACGTGAATCACATCTTCGTCTTCGAAACATCGAACGACCTGCAGGATCGCGTCGACCTGGCGAATGTGGCTGAGGAATTTGTTGCCGAGTCCTTCGCCTTCGCTGGCCCCTTTAACAATCCCTGCGATATCTACAAGCTTGAGTGACGCGGGAATAACTTTTTGCGGCGTGATGTATTTGGTGATTCTTTCCAAGCGAGAATCTGGAACACTTACGATTCCTTCGTTCGGTTCGATCGTACAAAACGGATAGTTCTCGCTCGCAGCTGCTTTTGACAATGTCAGAGCATTAAACAGAGTGCTCTTGCCAACGTTTGGCAATCCAACAATTCCGGCTTCCATGGCCGCTTCACCTGATTCAAAATACGTGGGTCTTGGTAAATTCGAATCAAAGACGATATTCTCAAATGAATCCGATGGCTAGGGCATTATCAATATTGCCCTGCTACTGAAACTTATCAAACAGAACTATCTTCATCGGTTCCACCTGGCACCACAGCTTGGTGCAGGACCCTGTCTCAGCCAGAAACTGGAAACTCGCGGTTTTTCCTCTGTGTTGGAATTTGACGAGGTGAGTCCCCGGTTCCAATTCAAGTTTCCGGGATTCACCTACTTTCAGCGCTCCAATGTTCTTGCCGTCGACGGAGATGGTTAGGCGGCCGGAAGTCATTAGTTTGGCAATCAATTTTCCGACCAGAATAGTCGGTCCAAGACCAGATCGGTTCCGGCGTCGAGTGATCGCAAGCTCGGGATTTTTTTGCTTGATGTGCTGAGTGTTGGCTGACTCACCACCCCGGATCTTCCGAGCCAACTTTCCGTAGACTCCAAGTTCTTCATCGCGATAGGGGTTGTCCATCGTCACTGTTTCAAGAAAGAACTTCGAAAAAGAAATAGTAAGGGAATTGACTGCATCATGAATCGTAGTGGAATTCGTTGGCTCAGTAAAATTTGATTGATCATCAATTGAACACGATCTTCATATTGAATGCTGGCACTCCATTTTTGGCAGCCAGTATCCGTCTAAGTTTGTTGCATGCTGGAATTTGTGCCAGAATCCTCTACCAAGAAATCGGAGCGGGGATTTGCGTTGTGGCGAATTAATGCGAAAATAGCTCGTGAAGGGAATCGACGATTGAGGTCGTTGCTGTCTAAATGGGTAAGGGATTCGCCGCGCAACGGCCACGCTTCCCTTCCCCAGGTATCAGCATGAAATTGCAGGACGATCAATTCTCCAACATTCAGGATAGCTCTTCTTCTGACGTCCAGGATAACAACGCAGACGTTCCGGTCGAACAACCAGCGACCAATCCGTTCGCTTCAGAATCGGCTGTCGATCCGTCGACGGATTCGAGTTCATTAGGACAAGTTGGCTCGTCGGTTCCGACTGAGAACCAGATTCCAAACGAATCGACAACCAGCGGCACTGCGGCGAGTCCAAAAGTGAGTCAGACTTCGGCTCTGGACGATTGGATGCCCTATTGGCCATTTCTGATAATTCCTTTGCTGTTGGTTTTTGGCTACATCCTGTGGCGTCGGTTTTCGAATCGTGGTCAACATCATGATTATGAAAGTCAGAGACACAGAGAACGCACTGAAGAGCGCACTGAAGAACGTCTGGAGCAGGTTGCTCCTGATCAAGTTCCGAGAAAGACCTATCGTGAATTGAACGAACCTGCAGCCGCGGCAGATGATGTCGTTGTCAATTTATCTGACGATTCAGAACCAATCGCAGTAGCAGGTGGTGGATTGATTTCGTCGGCTATTGACGCAGACGTTGTCAGCATTGACGACGACGAAGTCAGTTCACTGATTGACGAGCCGGATCTGGACATCGTAGTAGAAGCCGAAGAGATCGCAGATCCCCAACTGGCGAATGTTGGAATTGCAGATGAGGAAAGTGACGACGATATCATTTCGTTTTTCGATGACGACGATGGTGAGACTGAGTCACTTACCGACGACGTGGAACTGGAGCAACCGGAGGTGCTCTCGAGTCTTACGGAAGCATCGCCAGACGAAATCGAATCCGCGGTAGATTTTTTGGACGCGGACGCATCTTTGGAAACACTTGAAGACGACGACGATGAGGACCTGATTTCGCTGTTTGGCGAGGACGATGGAGAGGTAGAGCCGCTTACCGACGACGTGGAACTGGAGCAACCGGAGGTGCTCTCGAGTCTTACGGAAGCATCGCCAGACGAAATCGAATCCGCGGTAGATTTTTTGGACGCGGACGCATCTTTGGAAACACTTGAAGACGACGACGATGAGGACCTGATTTCGCTGTTTGGCGAGGACGAAGAATCTGAGAACCAAGTGGCTGGTGCAACCGGCATTGAGTCAGCTGTTGGAAATGCCGACGAGGAAGGCTCCGGGGAATTGAACCTTGAAGACGATGACGACATTGTTTCATTGATGGATGACGATGAACCCGTCGAATTAGCGGCTGAGACCGATGCTGCAGATGATGGCGAAGAGATCTTTGCCATGGACGATGACTTGGTTGATGAATTAGATGGATTGGATGGGGAGGCCGCACCGGTCAATTCGGCAAACGGTTCTCCAGCTGACGAAGATGAATTTGTTGTTGATCTGCTGGACGACGAGCCACAGGATGAGGCAGCATCGGATCTGGCAGCAGCGGTTGTTGAAACGGTCGAAGCTGAGGAGCCTGCCGCAGAAGAATCCTCGGGCTGGGGAGGTCTCTTGGGCGCTGGTTTGGCTGCCATTGGCGGCGCGTCGGCGATCAAAGCGTTTACGCCGAACGATGATGACTTGGATGTCGAAGAAATTGTTGACATCGCGGTTCCTGAAGACGGCCTGGATTCGCCGAAGGAACAGTCTCGGGTCGCGCAGCTTGGCAACGCATTGGCGGATTCGTCGATAGATCAAGCGGCAACGGCAAAAGAAAAAGAACTTCAGACAAAGGTGATGTCGCTTGAATCGCAGCTCGGCGCGATGCGAACTGCGAATTCAAAGATGGAGGACTTTTACCAACAGCAGAAGACCGACTCGGATGCCGAAATAAGTTCGCTGCAGGGAGAGCTGGAGACGCTTAAACTGGCTTCCCAGGAGGAGGAAAACGAGAACTTTCGGCAGCAACTGGAAGAGCAACGGAAGTATGCGGCCGAACTCGACCGACAAGTTGAATCGCTGAAGGAAGAAGTTCAGACCAACAAGCAGGAAGCAGAATCTTCCGTTCAGGAAGTCGAGAGTTTCAAAGTGAAGCTTGCCGACACCGAAAAAGATGCAGGTGATCTTCGGACGCAGGTGGCGACGCTGCAGCAGGAACTGGATACCGCGAAAACAGAGGTTGCGGAAGCTACGGCCAAGATTGCCCAAGCGGATTCCGTTCAGTCTGAACAGCCAGAGGCGGAAGGCGCCAACGTCGACGACTACCAGGCGCTGGAGAAGAAACTCAAACATAAGTTGCGGCATCTGGAGTCCGCCATCGAGCACAACCGTGAACTGCAGGCAATGCTGGACGCTCAGGAAGAATCGCACAAGCAAGACTTGGATGCACTTCAAAAAGAAATCCCGGATGGACAAGCCGAGCGGAAAGAATACCAGGAGCTTGAACAGGCACTGAACAAGCGGTTGGAAGAATCGGAATCGAAGAGCGCCGTGCTGGAAGCTGAGCTTGAGCAGTTGCGAAACCACGCGGATGAGGCGGAAAAGCTGCGTGTTGAATTGAGCGAAAAGTCAAATGCGTTTTCGGCACTGACGAATTCGTTTGCGGCGGTTGAGACGAGGCTCGTGAAGGCGGAGTCGGATGTCGTTGCGACAGATCAACTTCGCAGCGAATTGTCCGAGGCTCAGGAACAAGCCAAGGAACTCGAGCAGCTCGCCAAACAACTCGAAGAACAAGTGGAAGCTTCGAAATCGGAAAGTGAAACACTCCAGAAGAGCGCCGAAGAACAGTCCAGTCAGCGAGACGAAGCGAAGGCAGATCTGGAGAAAGTACGGAAAGAGTATGCTGAGCGAGTGGAAGCTTGTTCGCAACTGGAAGCGACGGTGGCCAGCCTCAAATCCGAAAACGCGTCGCTGGCGGAACTCAAGGGCGAGCTTCAAACTAAACTGGTCGACGCGGAGTCGCTCGCTTCCAAGGCCTCGGCGGGTGAATCCAAGCTCGCTGAGCTGCAGGCACACAATCAATTGTTGGCAGACAAACACGCGGCAGAAACGGACAGCTTGCGATCGGAGATTCAGTCCAAACAATCGGAACTGGAATCTGTCAGGTCCGAGCTTCAGAGTGCGGTTGAGACGAGGCTCGTGAAGGCGGAGTCGGATGTCGTTGCGACAGATCAACTTCGCAGCGAATTGTCCGAGGCTCAGGAACAAGCCAAGGAACTCGAGCAGCTCGCCAAACAACTCGAAGAACAAGTGGAAGCTTCGAAATCGGAAAGTGAAACACTCCAGAAGAGCGCCGAAGAACAGTCCAGTCAGCGAGACGAAGCGAAGGCAGATCTGGAGAAAGTACGGAAAGAGTATGCTGAGCGAGTGGAAGCTTGTTCGCAACTGGAAGCGACGGTGGCCAGCCTCAAATCCGAAAACGCGTCGCTGGCGGAACTCAAGGGCGAGCTTCAAACTAAACTGGTCGACGCGGAGTCGCTCGCTTCCAAGGCCTCGGCGGGTGAATCCAAGCTCGCTGAGCTGCAGGCACACAATCAATTGTTGGCAGACAAACACGCGGCAGAAACGGACAGCTTGCGATCGGAGATTCAGTCCAAACAATCGGAATTAGAATCTGCCAAATCCGAGCTTCAGAGTATTAAGTCCAGGACTACCGAAGCGGACGGCGAGTTGCAAAGTATCAAGAGTAAACTGCAAGAGAAAAACCTGCAGTTGGATAAAGCCGCCGCCGACTTGCAGGGATCGCATCAGGAAGTCGAGAAGCTGAAATTGGAACTCGAAGACCAACAACAGCAGCGAACTCGTGTGGTTGCCGAACTGAATAAACTGAACGAACAGGTTGCGGAAACGTCTGCTGCGAAATCCGAGTTAGAAACGAAGATGACCGCTGTGGAAGCAAGGTTGACGGATGCCGAGTCGGAGCGAGCACGGCTGATCACTCAACGAGACGCCAATGCTGCGATCGCTACGCAGGCCAGTCAACTGAAGGTTCAGGTCGCTTCCTTAACAGAGGGATCTGAAAGACAGAAACAGCAAGTACAAAGCCTGCAGGCCAAAATCTCGGAGCTCGAGACGCAATCGCAATCGAGCGAGGAGGATCGCAAGAGGTTGGAAGCACGTTTTGAAGCGAAAGCAGCAGAAGCCGACAGGATTTCGAAAGCCAATCAGGACCAGGAATCCGAGATAAGTCGCCTTCGCAGCAAAACCGAACAACTTGAACAGGAACGAACGAATCTGGAGTTGAAAGCATCTCGGGCGATGAAGAAGGCCAAGGCGGCGAGGGAGGAACTTTCTTCCGCGCAAACGGAGTTCGCTTTTCACGATAAGCGTTCTTTGGTCAACAAGAAGAAGTCCAATAGCGCCAGTACAAAAAAGGTAGCGAAGAAGACAGTTGCCAAACCGAAGACTGCCAGGACAACGAAAACGTCGAGCGGGTCGACGAAGTCAGTTCAAGCTAAAAAGGGAAGCTCGAAATCCAAGCCGGATAGCTTGAAGAAGATCGAAGGCATTGGGCCTAAAATCGAGCAGCTGCTGCATGCGGCCGGCATCAAGACTTTCCGAAAATTGGCGAATTCTTCGCAGAAGAAATTGGCCACCATTCTGAAAGACGCAGGCCCGCGTTTCGCAAGCAAATCCCCAGAGACTTGGCCTGAGCAAGCCAAGCTGGCGGCCGATGGAGAATGGGACAAGTTGCAAAAACTTCAAGACCGTCTCGATGGCGGCAGAAAAGCCAAATGACGTAAGTAGCTACCCTAACCAACGGTGTTTTTCATCAGCCGATGTGTGCGGTGTTATCGAACTCGGGTACGGCAAACCGGACGCTAACGCGTCGTGGCTGATTTTCTGTTTAGACTGAGTATTCGCTATTCGCCCTAATGCGCGGGTGCCAGTGGAATTCCAGCGTTGAGCAATACTTGATTAAAGAGTGATTTGGGTTTTCTGCTCGAGTCACGGGAACTGCCCGGATACCAACGGGGAAAGACGATCGCCAATCCAATCAACAAACCCGCTACGAAACAGAGTAGTAATTTTTTGGACACGCCTGATCCTTGCGTTGATCTTAACAGAATACAACTTAACTCGCCTATTCTTCAACAGGTTCAAGGCTTCCGCCGCCAGAAGAGCGGACGTTGACGCGATAGGTCTTGCCAGGCTCGACTCGCATGTAGTTTGCTTGCCCGTAAGCGGCACGGATTCCGAGTTCCTTTTGCGATACTTCGTCGTTGGCCAATCGCCAGAAGTCGCCCCAAATCTGATCTGCGAATTCGGAACGGTCACCTGCCGAATAGGCGACTGGGTATCCCTCGGAAGAATCATCGTCCAAAGGCTGTGATCCATTAGGGCCATCGAGGTCTCCGTAGATGCCTTTGAAGACACACATGGAAGCGGAACGCAGCGCATCTGCTTGCTCAACATATTTGTCATCGAAAGTCACGATCCAGCAATCGACATACATACGATCACCGCGAAGTGTAAAGTCTTTGGACGGACCGATCGGATCTCCGAACTCATCGAACTCAGTGAACCGTACCTGC
Source organism: uncultured Pirellulaceae bacterium (assembly GCA_964641465.1). GTDB lineage: Bacteria > Planctomycetota > Planctomycetia > Pirellulales > Pirellulaceae > Mariniblastus. Next base: position 15,371 of record CAZXLW010000054.1, read on the forward strand.
ATCGTCGGTTCCCCTTCCTCATTTTCCGTTTTCTCCAGCACTTCGACCGTAGCCAGACGTTGGTCGACTTTCAAAAGCTGCAGCGACGTGTTGAGACGGTCGCGTTCTTCGATTGATTCTTCCAACTCGGCTTGCTTGTTCTCATATTCCGACTGCAGCTTCTCGTAGGCCGCCAGAGTTTCCTTGGCATCGATACCAGGCTTAATGTATTTGTCGTAGCCGAGCCAGCCGCCATAAGCGAGGAGCCCGGTGGCGGTAAGAAAAATTCCAGTGCGAACCACGCTGTTGGCCGTTTTCACGTTTTCCATGAACTTTGTCATCGTTAATCAACAATAAGATAGGGGATGGATCAGCCAGCCGAATTCGAGGCGGGAGATTCAACTTTATAGTCGAATCGGAAGACGAGGCCAAAACCGATTACAGATTTAAAAATTTTGGCTAGGTTTGGGGAGCCTATTTGCTGGCAAGCACAATATATTCGCTCAAATAGTCAAAATATTGACTGAAATACTGACGAATTTAGAAGCTGGATTGCTCGTTCCCGGGACAAAGGGCCATGTCTGTTTGTGTAGCCCATGCTAAGAATCGACAGATTGGAAGAGACAAGATTCGCAGTGCTGGGATTGGCTGGTGTTCATTCAAGAAGCATTCGCCGTCAATCAAACGACAAGCTGTCGAACGGCGGTTGCGATATCGGGCTGACGCATTAGTGATTCCCCGACCAACATGGCGTCAATGTTTGCGGCTCGTAATCGCGTCACATCCTCGGCGGTGAAAATACCGCTCTCGCCGACGACCGTTTTATCTGTCGGGATAGATTCTCTCAACCGAATACAATGGTTCAAATCGGTTTCAAAAGTTTCCAGGTTACGGTTATTGATCCCGATCAACTCTGCCCCGCAGCGCAAGACGGGTTCCAGATTCTCCGGTTGGTATAGCTCGACGAGCGGCGTCATCCCCAAAGCGACGATCTGATCGTGAAGGGTTCGCAGCAGCTCATCATTCAGGCACTCGGCAATCAGTAGCACCGCGTCTGCACCGGCAACCCGGGCTTCAAGGACCTGGTAAGGGTCGATGATGAAGTCTTTACGCAACAACGGCAGCGAAACTTGCTCGCGAATCTTCGTCAGGTAGTCGAGCTGGCCTTGGAAGAAATTTTCGTCGGTAAGCACACTGATGCAGGTCGCACCAGCTTCCTGGTAGGCCTTGGCGATTGCAACCGGTTCGAAATCTTCCCGGATAACACCTTTCGATGGACTGGCCTTTTTGACTTCCGCAATCAAGCTTACCTGGTCGGACGCGCGAATCGGAGCCAGAAAATCTAGGGGCGGAACAGCGTCAGCGATTCGAGACTCCAGTTCTTCGATTGGTACCGCGCGTTTTGCAGCGGCTATCTCGCCCTGCTTGTGCTCGATGATTTTGTCAAGAATGCTTGCCATTGGATTTGTTCTGCCCTGAGAATACTAACGACGTCGAAACGTTAACGCTAACGACCTCGAACGTCAAAGCGCGACGAAGTACTTACGCATGCAGTTCGACGATATCTTTGTCGTGTAAGACATAGTCTACCTTCACCTGAGTACCATCGTGGACCTGCGATCCCCAGATCCGTGCACCTTTCAGGTTGCTTGCAATATCACGATGAACGAGTTCTGCCAAATCTGCCACCGTTTGCCCATTCTTCAACGTAAACGGGCTGTCCATATCTGGTTCTTTCTTGTGCGGCAATTTCGTGTATACACGAACCACATCCATCGAATCGTAAACTCGATCGCGAAGCTCCGGAAGTCCCGTTCCTGCCAAGGCTGAGATCGAGAATCGTTCAAATGGCAGTTCCAGGAATTCGTCAAAGAACTGAGACCTGTCATCGGCTTCTGGTAAGTCTACCTTGTTGGAAAGCAGCAGAGTTTGCGTCCAGGTAACTCCGATGTCCTCCTGAGAAATTTCCGTTTTGGTCCCCAGTCGTGACTTGGAGCAATTGAATTGGTCGATTAGCTCTTGAAGCTGTTCTCCCCCTTCGTCAGACCCGAGATCCAGCATCAACAGGACCAGGTCCGCTCCCCGGATGAGCGCCAAAGTCATCGGATCGAAAACGTCCTTGGTAATCGGAGGCGTGTCAATCAGTTGCACGTAAACGTCTTCCCAAGGCATCATGCCGGGCAATGGCTGCGTCGTCGAAAACGGGTAGTCGGCAATGTTCGGCTTCGCCTTGGTGAGACTGGCAAGCAACTGGCTCTTGCCTGCGTTGGGTCCGCCGATGATCACTGCCCTGCCGGCACCCTGTCGGGGCATTCGAGTGATCGGACCCTTTTGCGGTCCTTTTTTGACTTGTTCCGCAATCTCCTTTTTGACACGGCTGATCTTTTGTTTCAGATCGGCCTGCATCTTGTCGGTGCCTTTATGCTTCGGCAGCGCAACTAGCATGACTTGCAGGCACTCGAGTTCCTCGTGCGGGGTCGTCGCCTGTCGGTAAGCCTGTTCGGCTTTGCGATACGGTTGCGTGAGATTAGCAGGCATTTGTATGTACTTTGGGCGTTCCAGCCCGACTCGCTACTCTTAGTGTTCATTGTGGGGCAACATGCATGCCATTCATCATCGCGCATAAAAAAACGGATGCAAGCGTCAGTCACTTGCATCCGAATGTTTGATCTGGAAATGAAGACTGCTAACTACCAGTCTACGGTTTCCCAACCTGCGTTGACGTTTTGATCCACTCTTTTTGTGGGCTGAACATCAACCGGCTTGTCTTCCAGCGGTCCAAATGAACCACGAACAGTTTTAACTTCTGGCTTCGAAGCTGGCTCCAGGTTCACGTAAGTTGACTGTTGCTTAGCCGGTGTGTAACTCCACTTGCGAGTAACTGGTGATGCCGAGGCCACACGACTTGAAGCCGTGTACCAGTCAGTATTGGTGGTGTTGCCAATATCGTTGTTCTTTGCAGATCTTGCAGATCCAACGCTATCAGTCGAAGTCAGCGTCCAGCTCGATGCCTGTGGCTGGGGCTGCTGTATGCGAGTTGAGGAACCACCCAACGCGTCGATGACTGAACGATTCGAGTTCTGAGGATTGATCGAAGGCGTGCTGTCTGCCGGTGTTGGCAAAGGACCTCTGATCGTCGTGCCGTCTTGCAGCGTCGTAGTTCCTGGCTGCAGGCCGTATGAACCGTCCGTCGTGATCGACCCTTGAAAGCCCTGCCCTTGAAAGCCCTGTATTGGCTGTGCGTTCGTAATCACTGTCGGAGCCGCAGCACCTGTTGCACAAGTCGCACACGTTGGTTGAGCTGAGCATGTGTCGCAATTGTTAGTGATCGTTGTCACGGGCACACGATACGACTCAGTTCGGTATACCGGACGATAGGTCGTATAAGGCACACGCTTCATGCGGTAGGTGTAAGTCGTACACGGTCGCATACAAGTTACCGTGCAACCAGTGCAAGGATCGCTGCTCGTTTGAGGGCGGTACTGAGTTACCGGAACACGCTCATAACTGGTGCGGTACGAAGTACACGGAACATAATTCACGACAACTCGCGAGCAAGTCTGCTGGCAAGTGGTCGCACATTGACCTGGTTGTAAACCTGCAACGCTGGCCGAAGCAACCTGAATCGGTTGCTGGGCAACGAACGGACGGCGGCATCGTCGCAGCCAGTCACGTAGCAGGCCAGCTTCAGCATCTGGTGTGTAAGCCACCCACTGTACGCCAGTCACTACCAGTGTCAGTAAAGCAATTTTTAAGCGGAACATATATTATTACTCCGAAATTCGGTTTTGTCGTTAAATCCATATTCGCACGATGATTCATCGCGCAGCTATTACGACTTAATGAAACGTTAGACCAGTTTTAGTTGTTGGATAGTTGATTGTGTTGATGGGCGAGCAGAAATCACGTCTGGTCATCAGATTGTAACGGTCGGGCAATTTTGCTCGGTTGTGAATCTTTCTGGCGGCAAAATTTAATCCGGTGTAGCGCTTCAAACTCGAGAAAGCTTGACGCTTGTAGCGGTTATCCCGGTTGTGGTTTCTGAGGCACGCGTGCGCGGTAATGATACTCCGGGACTTGCTGTTGTCTTTGGAGGCAGCCGTCCCGGGCTATTACAAGAGTTCAGTCTTTAAACTGTCGGAATTCATACGAATCGTAGCGCGACTTGTTCGGCAGACAAGTCGTTTGGTATCAATTAGCAGCAAATTTATCTTCGAGATCACGATATTTTTTGATTGAAATTTCATCGTTTACTGACCAAATTGAAATAGTTACGGTCGCTAGCTGTTCTACGATGTTGTTATCCACGCGACCAACCGATTGGCAGAGATGGCGGATCGCAAAGATGATTTTGAAAACGACTTCTATGGACCTTAAAGCACATGCCTTATCGAGTCTGAAACTGTCGAGGCGATTGACCACTTCGCTACTGGCAGATTTCAATACGCTGTATGACTGGTTCTACCAGCCACACGAGAATGCGAATCATGCGCTGTGGATCGTGGGACACCTGGGACTGGCGGACAACGCGTTCATTTCCAAGTTTCGACCCAAACTGGGTGACCACCGTGAAGGGTGGCAAGAACTGTTTTGGTTCGGAAGCCAGCCTGTGACGAACCCCAAAAAGTATCCGCCGATTGACGAGATACTGGACTATTTCGACACCAGGCGGCAGGTACTGTTGCAGGTGCTGGAGCAACTGGATATCGACGAACTATTGGCCCCGGCTCCTCCGGAAGATTCACAAAGCCCGCTGGCCGGCGCTCCTAATATCGGGCATGTGTTCTTTTTTGTGGCCTACCATGAAGGCATGCACAGTGGACAACTTTCCGTTGTTCGCCGCGGACTTGGCCACTCGCCTCTTTACCAGCCGAACCGTCCCCGCAATGATAACGCTGACGCGTAGTCATCATTTGAGTGGATTTCGTTGATTGCTATTCTGTAGGTCCACTGGCATGCGCTATGTGTTCGCTGCTTGTCGGTAAACGCGGTATTCCGCTATCGGATCGGTTTTCCGTATTGCCGTATTGGGAATAGTTAAAGACACGAGTCTGCATTTGTCTAAATCGTCTAAACCATTTGAAATCAACCTGTACACCGACGGTGCGTGTAGCGGTAATCCAGGCCCCGGTGGCTGGGCGTTCGTCATCGAGCATATTCCCAGCGGCAAAGTCTCCGAAGAATCGGGTGGCGTTGATCAGACCACCAATAACCGAATGGAGCTACAGGCGGTCATCGAAGGGTTGCGAGTCCTCAAGCGTGCTTGCAAGGTCGAGTTATTCACCGACAGTGTTTACGTTGGGAAAGGAATGACAGAGTGGATGCCGAAATGGAAAAAGAATGGTTGGAAACGCAAGGACGGAGCCAAGCTTGTCGAAGTCAAAAACTGCGAATTGTGGAAACAACTCGACAGTTTGATCAACACCCACGAAGTCAAATACACGCGGGTTGCCGGCCACAGCGGACATCCTCAGAACGATCGTTGCGATGAATTGGCGGTCGAAGCGTATCAGCAATATCTTTGAGCCTGCCTGATCGGCGAATTCTGATCGTCATCCATTCAATGCTTCAAGCTCTTCCCAGCGCGAATAGAATTGGGCCAATTGCTCGTCTAATTCGTTGAGTTGTTTTTGAACGGCGGCGATCTTGTCGCCGGGTTGTTGATAAAAACCAGGGTCCGCCATCTGGTCGTGAATCGCAGCGATTTCACTTTCGTGCGATTCGATTTGACCGGGCAGCTTTTCCAGTTCCTGTTTCTCTTTGAAACTCAGCTTGCGTGGTTTGTCAGCGGCGGGCTTGGCGGGCTGGGGCTTCGATTGTTTCTTTGCCTTCGATTCTTCCGCAGGCTTCGGTGGTGACTTGGGCGGCTCCGGTCGTTGGTGCAGCCAATCGTCGTAGCCACCGAAATACTCTTTCACATTATCGTTCTCGAACACCAGGCAACTGGTGACGACGTTGTTCAAGAATTCTCGATCGTGGCTGACTACCAGCACAGTTCCACCGAATCCAACCAACCGCTCCTCCAGCATCTCTAAGGTTTCCGTGTCCAAATCGTTCGTCGGCTCGTCGAGAACAATCACATTCGCCTTCTTGGTGAACAGCTTGGCCAGCAAGATTCGATTTCGCTCGCCACCCGACAGGAACTTGACTTGCGTCCGCGCTCGCTCAGGCGAGAACAGGAACTCCTGCAAATAGCCCAGGATGTGTTTCTTGGATTCTCCAGTCCCGACGTGGTCGTATCCGTCTCCGACGTTATCCTGCACCGTCTTTTCTTCGTCGAGTTGTTCCCGCAGTTGGTCGAAGTAAGCAATTTCGAGATTGGAACCGAGTCGCACGTTTCCTGCGGTTGGTTCGAGCTTACCCAGGAGTACCTTCAGCAGCGTTGATTTACCGATCCCGTTAGGGCCAACGATCCCGACCTTGTCGCCTCGCATGACCGAAATCGACAGTTCATTGAAAATGTTGGCGTTGTCATACTTGAACGCAACGTCCTTGGTTTCAATGACCAGCATACCGCTCTTCTGGCCTTCCTTGATTTGCAGATTGGCAGTTTTTGTTTTCTCGCGTCTTTGCGACCGCTCGTCGCGCATCTTCTTCAGATCGCGAACGCGCCCTTCGTTCCTGGTGCGACGTGCCTTGATGCCTTGTCGAATCCAGGCTTCTTCTTCGGCCAGTCGTTTGTCAAACAGCGCGTTCTGTTTTTCTTCGGCGGCCAGAGCATCTTCTTTGCGTTGCAGGAATGTTTCGTAGTTGCAGGTCCAGTCGAACAATTTCCCTCGATCAATCTCCAGGATCCTGGTCGCCATCCGCCTCAAGAACATCCGGTCGTGCGTGACGAACATCAAAGCCGCCGGCCACTTGAGCAGGAAATTCTCCAGCCAATTGATGGCATCGATATCCAAGTGGTTGGTCGGTTCGTCCAGCAACAAGAGATCGGGCTTGGAGACAATCGCCCGCGCCAGCAAGATCCGACGCTTCATCCCTGACGATAACGTTTCGAATCTCGCGCCGGGTGTCAGGTGCATCCGGGACATGATCTCGTTGACGGCGACATCGGACTTCCAGTCTTCTTCGTTGTTCGCGGTATCGCTCAATCCGGTAGCGATGATCTGTTCGATGGCACCCGATAGATCGCGCGGGACATGTTGTTGCAGCAGACAAATTCGCGCGGATGGGTCCAGGTGCAGTTTCCCGCCATCCGGTTCCACTTGGCCAGAAAGAATCCGCATCAACGTCGTCTTGCCAGCTCCGTTGCGGCCCAGCAAACCAATCCGATCATTCGGATTGATCCTGCATGAAACTCCGTCCAGCAACGGTGGGCCGCGGAAGCCAATCGTCAGTTCTTCAAGCGTTGCGATAGACATTTGCTAAACGGTCGCCGCAATCGGTTCACCGATTGACCATTCGGTGAACTTGTCAGGGTTCCGGTTGACCTGGCGGTATACCGTATCGCGTTCGACAGGATCGCGACCCGTTTCACGGATCAGGTTTTCCAATTGCTCAACGCTCATGAATTCAGGCGTGGTCGCTCCCGCATCGTGATAGATCAACTCATGCCGCACCGTTCCGTCGAGATCATCGGCTCCATATGCCAACGCAGTTTGAGCAGTCCCAATACCGAGCATGATCCAATAGGCCTTCATGTGCGGGATGTTGTCCAGCATCAAGCGGCTGACGGCCATCGTCCGCAAATCCATCATCGCAGAAGGTTTCTTGATGTGTGACAGGCCGGTATTCTCAGGATGAAACGCCAGCGGGATGAACGTTTGGAACCCGCCAGTCTCATCTTGCAACTCTCGCAGGCGAATCAGATGGTCAATGCGATGGAACGGTTTTTCGACGTGCCCATACAGCATGGTGCAATTGGTTTTGACGCCAAGCTTGTGGGCGACTCGGTGGATGTCGATCCAGTTGCTACCGTCTGCTTTATGTTCGCAGATCTGATCGCGAACTTCCGGATGAAAAATTTCCGCACCGCCGCCCGGCATGGAGCCCAGGCCAGCGTCTTTCAGTTGTTGCAATATTTCCTGCGTTGATTGTTTGGTCAGAAATTCAAACCAATTGATTTCGACAGCGGTCCAAGCCTTCAGATGCAGGTTGGGATACGCGTCGTGCAGGATCTGAACCAGGTTGAGATACCAATCGAATTTCTTCTGGTGATGTAAACCACCGACGACATGCAATTCAGTGCAGCCGTTGTCGACCGCTTCCTTGCCACGTTCAAGGATCTGCTCATCAGACATGATGTAGCCCTTGTCGCTGCGCAAGTCAGACCGGAAGGCGCAGAAGATGCATCGATAAACGCAAATGTTGGTTGCGTTTAAATGTGTGTTGATATTGTAGTAGGCAGCGTTGCCATTGATTCGTTCGCGGACCACATTGGCCAGTTGCCCGATGTCGTTGACGGAAATCTCGGGATCGTACAGTAATAACCCATCATCAAAACTCAGGCGTTCGCCGGAGTCGACTTTGTCTCGAATGGATTTTAGTTTCGGGTCTACAGAATGGATCATGTCAGGTTCCTGCCAATTTCAGAAGGAAAGAGTCTAAATGTTGACTGTCTCCAAGTCCACATCTGAAACTGTAACCGACGAATTTGGCACGGTTTAACCTGCCCCCAGCGAAATTACCCGAGACCGGGAGATCCACAAGACGACGAATTGTCCACCCAACAAGCAAGCAGGTAGCTCATTGCAGCGAGCGGTCCATGCGGAGATTCGGTATGCTGCCGCCGAACAACGGATGGTGAGTTGGTCAGCAGGTTTTTTTGGCTGGCTGGCTGGCCTACCTACCGACTGTCGGTCTACCTGAGTACCTCGACGTATCCATCAGCGAAAGAAGTTTCGGCCAGGTGTTCGATGGCCTGGATGCACTCGCGTAGATCGGAATCGTTGTTGGCGTGCGATGCAGGTTGCAGCTTCATTTCCTGGCAGTAATAATCGATGCCGCAGAAAGGAGCGTTGACCTTCTCCTGATTTTGGAGCTCCAAGTCAAAGCCGTGGTCGCTCGCGACTTGTCGGAACTGGTCTCCATATTGGTCCAGGCACTCGATAGACGTTAAGCGAAAAGAAGGCTGTGGGTCGTTTGGGTCGTTAGTTGGGCTTCTGTCTTGGCTAATCATGATCGTTCGCTGCGAATAAACTGTGGGTTGCTTCTAAAACGTAGCTCACAAAACACCCGCAGGGTAAATTATTGGATTAGTATCCGGTCATTCGTAATAATCCGTTTTTTCATCTTAGGATCGCGAGTTTTCAGGTGTCACCCACTACCGAATACGCCATGCGTAAGTTCGTTCGCTGCTGTTTTATTGCAACCGCGTTCTGTTTGTTTTCCAGTCTGGGGAATGCCGCCGAAGACCTGAAGATCATTGCCTGGAACGTTGAATCAGGCGGATCAGATCCTGCGGTCATCGCCGAGCAACTCAAGGAGATGTCTGGCTATCAAATTTACGTCTTGAGCGAAGTCGACAAGAAAGAGTTCGAACGGTTCAAGAACGCAGTTGGAACCCAGTTCAAATCAATCGAAGGCACTCACAAAGAAAACGATCATCTACAGATCATTTATGATGCCGATCGCCTGGAGGTTCTCAGTTGGGCGGAAATGGAGGAGCAAGGCGAGATCAAATTCAATCGCGAAAACCGCGCCCTCCGCTGCCCACTGTTTGCTCGTTTTAAATTCATACAGAGCGGTGAAGTATTCCAGTTGATTGCCAATCACCTGGCCCGTGGCAACGCCAAGTTCCGCACTCAACAGGCTATTGGATTGCGGGAATGGGCGAGGCAACAAACGGCAACCACGATTTCGATTGGCGATTTCAATTTTGATTTTGAGTTCAGCACTCGTAAAGGGAACGAAGCCTTCGATGAGTTCTTGCGTGACAGCGTTTGGAAATGGGTTGAACCCAAAAAACTGGTCGACACCAATTGGTACGATCGCGAAGGAGACGGTAAAGACGACTACCCCGGCAGCATGCTCGACTTCGCGTTCGTTGCCGGATCTGCCAAAACCCAAGGTTGGAAATGCGAAGTCATCGTCCGCCCCGGCGATTTCCCGGATGACAAGCGCACCAGCGACCATCGCCCGATTTCGCTAAATCGGCAATAGCGAAACCTCGACTGGAAGAAATGCTGATGAGGAACTCTAAAGCGTCTGAGGGTTTACGCCACAATGTGATAGCAAAGCCCCGTTGATGTCACAATCGTTAGGTGTTCCGGGTGATTGCGATATATTTATTTGTAGGCGCCGGTCCAAAGACTCGCCAAACAGAGAACTTGCTATTCAAAACTCGGAGTGCATGTCATGCGTGTTTTCAACTGCTTTTTACCACTGATAGATTCGATTCGAACTCGCATTGGATTCGTAAGGCGAAATGCAAACTATCGAAACGGGTTTCCGAATTTTTGTTTGCTTGCTGCTGCTGCAGCACTGCTATTAGAGTCAAATGCCAGAGCCGATTTGGATTTTTTTCGCATCGACTATGATCTCAACTTGGTCTGGCCATCAGCTGTTACAACCGGAGACTTTGATGGTGATGGAATCGAGGACCTTGCTGTAAACGGAAGACTAGGTGATGTAACGATTCTTTTTGGTATGGGTGACGGTTCTTTCTCTCCGAGCGGGCAATTTTTCACTGGCGGCTACGAGAGCTATTCGATCGTTTCGGCCGATTTTAACGGAGATGGTTTTGCGGACTTGGTAACACCAGACCCGCTATACGACGAACTGGTGTTATTGTATGGCGACGGCAATGGAACGTTTGTAGAGGCGGCAAGGGTTGACGTAGAGAGTGGGTACTCGCTCGTAGCGGCTGATTTTGACGGAGATGGGTTTTGTGACCTGGCCGTCGGTACCAGATCCGGCGATAACGTGACGGTATTGCTGAATGCAGGCAATGGTGAGTTTGCGGAACGCGTTCAATATCCGACGACGGAAAGAGTTACCTGGATTGAGGTTGCTGATTTCGACAATGACGGAAGTGTGGATGACATTGCCGCGTCAATTGGCAGTTTCGTTAATGGTCAAGGTGCTGTCAAAGTACTTTTAGGAAATGGAGATGGGACACATACAGACATAGGTGAGATGCCAATCGGTGATGGCGTGCCTCGCAAACTCGCGGCTGGAGATTTAGATGGAGATGGCATAGCCGATTTGGCAATACCGCGTGCTACAAATGAAGTAACGGTTTTACTTGGAGCTGGCGATGGCACTTTTCAAATGGCAAACACCTTGACGGCAGGTGACGACGCATATGCAGTCGAAATTGGTGATTTCAATGGTGACTCGTTCAACGACATTGTGGTTACCAATCTTTTTGAAGAAGAAGCGTCATTGTTTCTTGGCATTGGAAATGGTGAATTCGTAAGTCAAGAAATCCCAGACTTGAGCGAACTTTTTCACTATTCGATCATTGCCGGCGACTTCGATGGAGACGGATTCGAGGATTTTGCCACGACTTCAACTTACGGCGACGGCGTAATTGTGTTCCTTGGAACTGCATCGGAACGCATTTTGGGCGATATCAACTTTGATTGTTTCGTAGATCTGTTGGATGTGGCTCCGTTTGTTGAACTTATCAATTCCGGTAAGTTCGACACTAGCGCAGATATCAACGAAGATGGTGTGGTTGACCTGCTGGACATCGGGCCATTTGCTGAGCTTTTAAACATGCAATAGCTGTTCTTCCAGTGGGAACGGACTGCTAGTTGCCCAAATTCTGTTCAGGTGCGCGCGGTGCGTTCAATGCCCCGAGCAAAAGTATGAGGCGAGCGTTGGGCAGCCTTCGCCTATGACCTCGGAGGGAGGGAGGGTGAGCTGCATAGACCTGTGGCGGAAAAGACAAATTCGTCGCCGGTTTTGCTACTCCATTAGCAAGCTAGCGTTTCAAATTGTATAGGTCCGACGCTGGCATCCTGATAACGTGTTTGAACTTGCAAGCAAAGTTCAAACATAACCTTCAGGTAGGTGAAATCGTGCAGCGTTCAAGCGGCCAAAATGCACTGAGAACGACACCAGGAATTCGAATCAGATTCGCACAACACTGTGCGACAAGAATGGCATTGATTCTCGCGATTGCCTGCTTGTCGAGCGGCGATCTGTCAGCCGACCAGGGTCGTGAACTCCGACCGAAGTCCTGGCAGCAAGACGCCACCATCAACGATGTATTCTTCGTCAACCGTACGCATGGCTGGGCGGTGGGCGATCAAGGCGTCATTCTGCGGACGACTAATGGCGGAGAGGATTGGGTTGCTGGCGAAGGTATCGGACGGGACCTCGATGGCAATCGCAGTTTCGAAGACAAGCTGGCTCGATTGCGGCCACTTTCGCAGGCACATGAGCTTTATCCGCTGACCTGTTCGCTGACATCAGTTTTCTTTCTGAATGAACGACGTGGTTGGATCGCCGGTAATTTTAACACTCCGTATCAAACGTCTGCACGAAGCGTGATACTGACCACCAATGACGGTGGCAAGTCCTGGACACAACTGAAGAACAGCGTGCTGCCGCGAATCAATCGCATCTATTTTCAAGACGTCCTGGGCGGTTGGGCACTAGGGAGCGCTGGCTATCTGTTTAAATCGGGCGTGTTCACAACGTCCAGTGCCGGCAGCAACTGGTCGATCGCCGATGTCGACCCGCCGCGGAACTGGATCGACGGAGAACTGGCACCCGGTGGTTTCGTGGTGATTGACGATCAAGGCATCCTGGGCCGGATCGATAGTGGTGAGTTTGAACCAGCTGTGGTGTTCGGCGACCGCCCGGGTGAGCTGCGTTCGATTCGGATGTTGAGTGCCAATACTGGTTGGGCTGCAGGAACTGGTGGCACGATTGTGTGGACAAAAGACGGCGGCAAAACCTGGAGACAACCGCCGGCCTTGAAAGAACGTCAATTCGCAGATTTTGATTTTTCCAGCGTCAGTATTGCCGGCAAACGAGTTTGGATCGCCGGGAATCCGGGAACGTTTGTCGTTTCGTTCGATGCGCGGAATGGCGAAGAGATCAAAATTCAGGCGACGTCGAACTTGAATCCAATTACCAAAATCCATTTTGCCAACGAGCGGCGAGGTTGGGCTGTCGGTACGAACGGTTTGATTCTGCGTACCGACGATTACGGAAAAAACTGGGAGGTGCAACGTCGGGCCGATGAGCGTGTTGCGTTGCTGACAATCACCGACGATTGCTCGCGGTGGCCATTGGCTTGTCTGTCAAATCTGGCCAACGAACAGGGCAAGTTGGTGGCGACGGCGATCGTTGGCCAACATGATCGCGAACAAATCGAACTCGCTGGTGCAGCTGTCAAGCGACTGGGCGCGGCGGCTCCGATTGTGATGTCTTGTGATGATCTCAAACAGGAAAAACCAGGCTTCGATTCTGCCAAGTGTGTTGAGAACCTGGTCCGCACGATCAGGACGTTGCGGCCGAATGTGCTGGTTTGCGATGCAACGTCAAAAGGTGCCTATGGAAATGTAATGGGAAATGCAACGTCCAGCCAACTGCAGCTCGCCTGCCGGACGGCGATTGAAATGGCGAGTAGCAGCGAAACGTTTCCCGATCAATTGGAGAAAACCGGTTTGAATCCGTGGCAGGTCGATCGGCTGTTGATTCGTCAGGAAGCGAACGCCCAAGTCCGATTCGAAGGAGTACGGTACCTGCCCCGGAGCGGGAAACTGCTGGAAGATCAAGTTGCGATTTCGCGTGGTTTGCTCGGGTTGCCGCCAAGAATGCAAACTGCCGAATCGTTTGCGATCGAAAGTTACGTGGGAACCGTTTCGGCACAAGGCAACGATGTGTTTTTTGGGTTGGCGCAGCTAGGCCGCGATATTCCCGGTCGCAATAAGACCCAGCGAATGGGTAACCTGAACTCGATCGCGACCGCACCACTCAAGCAGCAGGAACTGCGCCGAATGATGGCCCTGCCGTCGGAAACTCCGGAGCAGATCGCCCTGTTGCAAAATGCAATCCGAGATTTCGCGACCGGCAGTGAAGCCCGTGAGTCGGGAATCTGGTTAGTGCATCTGGCTGATGCTTTTGTGGAGTCGGGGCAGTTGGAGATGGCAGCCTATTCGCTGGAACAACTGCTGATTCGCAACAGCCACCATGCGTTCGCCGTCGGTGCCATGAAGTGGCTGACACAATATTATCACAGCGATGAAGCGGCGGCCGTCATTCTGGCCAGTTACGAACAACAGCAGCTGGATCTGGATCCCGACAATCAGAATCGTGGACCGGTTCCAAAATTACAACGGCGCGATGGCGCTACGGAGCTTACCTGGCATGAGAGTCAGCCGGACGATCCTGAGCGACTGGAGGAATCCATTGGCGGTGATTCGGATCGCAAACGTGTGAAAGATCAAATGCTTGCTTGGCGACGCCAGAAGTCGGCTGGATTTTTGCATTCACTGTTACAGTCGGATTTGGATCAGGCTCAGAGCCCCGAGATGCAATTTCTGAATGCGATGTTGTCGGCCAAGATCCCGGGTAACACCTCACAAGACAACTTGCTCAACCGCATTCGCCGCACGAACGAACTGGAGTCTGACTACGTGTTCGCAGCCGGTCGAGAATTGAAGACACGCAAGCCGGAATTCGAAAGGCTGTCCTGCGTTCCGACCACCGTTCGCCCTCGGTTGGATGGAGGTCTGGACGACGAGGTTTGGCAGACCATCCAAAACGCAAGCAGCTCAATTATTCGATCAGTAGACGATCGTCAGGATCATTGCATGCTCGCCTACGACGACGAATTTTTGTATCTGGCCGTGCGCTGCCAACGGCTGGCGGACGCGGACTATGCTGCCACAAACCAGGTCCGTACTCGCGATTCAGAATTAACAGGCAAAGATCGAATCCAGTTCGTGTTGGACATCGACCGCGATTTGCGATCAGCTTTTGTTTTCGAAATTGACTATCGAGGCTGGGCATCGGAAAGCTGTTGCGGTGCGAAGGGTTGGAACCCTGAATGGTACATTGCCGCCGGTGGTGATTCTGAAACCTGGACTTTGGAGTGTGCGATTCCGCTAAAGGAAATCGCATTGAAAGACATCGGCGGTTCAACGGCAGCGATCGTCTTGCGAAGGTTGGGCAACCACGACACCGATGTCTGGGCCCAGGACGGCAATCAAAAAGCTGGCTCTCTGACCGGGCTGGTGGCAAGTTTTGACATCCAGCCGCGCAGCTATGAATTGTTGCGATTCGAAACGAGAGAAGAAACTGAACAGACGGCAGCAGTCTTTACCAAGTCAGTCAAATAGGTAGATTGCCATCGGGATGGAGTTGCAAGTCACGCGAACCGCCCTGCCCTGCGATCAAGGCACCGTCCAGCTCGATACTCGATTGGCGAACCTACGAACCTTAAAGGTCGACCTAATCCAGACCGAGTGCCTTTCGTATTTCAGCCTCAGACAATTTGGGGATGGTTTTTCCCTCTTCAAAGAGCCGGATCTGTGTCTGCAGGCCTTCGGTTACTGGCGAGTCTTCACCGTAGACTTTGATTGCAAATGGTAGAGTTGCTCGCATGGATTCCGCGGCGCTTTTACTGTGCCCCAATTTTTTCAGAGCGATGGTAAGCGATCTGTGAATTTGAAACATGTCACTTGGAAAAACCTTTGCCGACGTATAATCTTTTTTTTCCAACACTTCGGTAATCAATTCAATGATCCGAACCGCGCGGTCGTCGCTTTCTTGAATCCGCCGGAGTGTGCCGGTCAACACAAGGGTTGCAGTCACGGATTCTTGCTTACTGCCTTGCTTCATGTAAAACGATCTTAGTTCTTCCAACATGGTCAGGTAGCGCTCGCGCTTGTCAGGACTCTTTGCGAACACGATTGCGCCTGTTGATGCCAGTTGGGTCTTGACCGACAAGGTTTCGGGATGATTCTCACCTCGGAGTTCTACCGCGTCGCCATAGGCTTTCTCGATGTGTTGCATGGCTTCATCACGTTTCTTACTGAAGAACAGCAACTGAGTCGCTTGAGAGAGACGGGCCTGGATGAGTAGTTGATGGATACGGCCATTGGATTCGTAGAAGTCGATAATTTTCCGATTAGATTCAAACGTTTCGCGTGTATGCTTGGTCGCAAATGCAAGAGCACCGCGATAGTAGAAGATACTCATCAGTTCCGGTGACCCCGGTTGTTCCGCATAGGCTTCTTTGGCCAGTTCATACGCCTCTTCAATAATTTCCCATGCTTTGGCAGGGTTGCGTTTTTTGGACTCGATCCTGGCTTGTAATGCAAGTGCTCTAGATAGTTTGTCAGGCGGGCAATTCGATTGTCGACCGATCGTGACAATACGATCCGCTGTTTCTGTTGCCGCATCAAGATCTCCAGATCGAAATTGTACGTAGCCCAACCCAATCAGCGTGCCGATGTACGTGAGATCGGATGGTTCGATAGCTTCTTCGTCCAGCAATCGCAACGACGACTCGTAATGTTCTCTTGCTTCCAGGAGTTTGCCATCATAACCGAACCTACGCGCTTTCACGTTATGCAAAAATGCCTGGACCATTGTGTCTTCGTTGGATCCCAACTCGGCGGGCAAATGATCCAACAAGTCTTTCAGCGTCACATCGTTCAAGTCAATGGCAACTCCTCGCTTGTCGATACCGCTGAACGCCCTGGCAAAAAGGTCCAGCGTTCGAGTCAACTGTTCGGTTCGTTGTTCTGCTTTGTGTTGGGCGGCGCCCGCTTTTGTCTTCGCCGCTTTCTCAAGAGCCAGTGCTTCTTCGGCTACCTGCCGTTGCGCTACTTCAGCCAGTTTTGCTTCGACCGTTTTCTGACGCTCAACATTGATCCATGCGGCAGCAGCGATCGACAGCGCGGCGATCACAACCAACGCCGCCATGGTTGTATACAGAAACGTTCGGTTCTTACGTGTGAATCTCGCAAAACCATCACCCCACGACTCAGCATGGACCGAAACCTTGCGATCCACGAGATAGTTTTCGATGTCGAGTGCGAATTCTGAGACCGAAGCGTAGCGGTCGTTGGGGTTGGGTGACATCGCTTTCGCACAAATCGACTTCAGCGGTTCGAGCTGTTTGCCTGGTTTCCGATTCGTAAGCCACTGCAGCTGATGTTCCTGAGGTTCGAGAGCGTTGTTGTTCGGAGGTGCCTCACCGGAGACCAGCGTCCATACGGTTGCTCCTAAACTGTAGACATCTGAAGCCACGCCGACTTGATCCAGTTCCCCCCGTTCCTGTTCGGGACTCATGTAGCCTGGAGAACCGATTCGCGAACCCATGATCGTATCGTGCCCCTGGCTTTCCTCGACGAACTTTGCCAGCGAATCATCCCAATAACCGTTTTGGCCTACGCTGATTTCAAAATCTGAATCGAGCGTTTTTGCCAGGCCCCAATCGAGAACATAGGTTTCTCCAAACTGACCGAGCATAATATTGTCAGGCTTCAGATCACGATGGATAACTCCCTGTCGATGCGCGTACTGGACCGTGTCGCAAACAGCGAGCAGCCGCTGGAGCAGTCGACGGAATTCAATTTGTCCATGATCTTCTGTGGTGTCTGCAAAAGGCTCGTCCAGACTACGGGATTCAAAAATGGCCTGCTTCAAAGTTATCCCGTTGACCAGTTGCATCGCAAAATAGGGTGTCCCGTCCATGCGATGGCCCAGACCGTACACCGGTACGATGCCAGGATGTTCCAGTTGGCTGGTGACCACCGTTTCTTTGGCGAACCGGGAGCGGTGAACTTTGCTGTGAGCGAACTTTGCTTTAATTTCCTTGATAGCGACCGGGCGTTTCAATTCAAGGTCTGTCGCTTGCCAGATGTTGGCCAAGCCGCCCTTGGCATGGATGCGCTGTTTGCGAAACCGCGATGCGAAATCCGAATTACTGAAAACATTGGGCTGCGGCTCGAGGTTTTCGATAGTGACACTGCTGCCGATCGTCGAATCACCGCCAAGTTGTTTGGTTGCCAGCGTATCAACGAACTCGGGAAAACGCTCAGTAAACTCGCCCAGATGGAGACCTGGTTGAAGCTGTTGCCGTACTCGAAATTCCGTGCATACCAAGTCCAGTACTAGCTGTTGGTTGGTTTGAATTTTCGGATAACGATCCAGATAATCTTCGACTCGAGCATCCATCCCGTTGCGGATTCGCAACTCAAGATCAGTATGCACCAGCTCTTCAAACAGGTCATGAGAAGATTCGGACTCGTTGATCTGGTGTTTGTGCTGAGCCAGGAAACTTGCGATGTCCGGCAATTCTCCCGAAGCCATGGCTCGTTCGAATTTGGCCATCACCATTTCCAAAGTCTGCATATGTTGTTTCCGGTGGGGTAACGGCGAGGTAATACGGCGGGTCCCGTTGTGAGACTAAATAGCCATAAGTTAATCAACAATTGGATCGAAATCCTGACAACGCTGGCCTGTTTTTCTGAAATTTATTTTCCTTGCCCGGCCAGTGGTCCGAGCAGAGTCGCCCCGTTTGCAGCCACTTTGCGGTTGCGTTACCCCAGCGGGGAGGTCGCATTTGCAGTGCGGAGGTCGCATTTGTTCAGTTTAACGACGAGCCGGCAGGCGACGGAGTCACAACAGACTCAAAAACGAACGCCTGCAACACAAACAACGATTTCTACACAACCTAGAGGCCGCCAACCGACGCCCAGGCTCCGACACTGAATTGAATAGTGTCCCTGGTTTTAGGGTGCCATGTTCACGCCATTCCAACAATAAGCCAACTCCCCGCAACGGCATGCTTACGCTAGAGATGAGCCAATGGTCATCGCGGCGTGAGCATGCTTGATCGGTACGGAAAACGTAACCACCACCGCTCGCGTAAACACGGCACCCATTCGGCAGACGCGCCCCTGGTACCGCTCACTCAACCTTCCAGATCTTCGAACGTTTTCTGAATTCGTTTCATGTTGCGATAAACGGTCCGTTCGCTACATCCTACTTCTTCGCTGATTTCGAAGTTCGAATAACCTTGTAGTTTCAAACTGACCAGACGCTGGAGGTCTTCCGGGATATCGTCAAACAACTGGTCGAGTGTTTCGTTGAACACGGCGACTTCATGGACACTCGGTTGACCCGTGGGCCCGTAGAATTGACTTTCCGCGGCGTCGACTGCGCCAGCAGACAACTCGAGTTCAACATTCCGCTTCAACGTTTGGAATTCCTTGATCCTGTTGGAGCATTTATTGACCGTCATTTTTACCAACAAAGACCACAGACTATTCCAGTCTGAAAATTCGAAATCTCCCCTTCGGTTATGATCAAAGAAACTTGCAAACACAGATTGCACAACTTCTTTAGGGGCAATTTTTGATTGAAACCGATCGTTGATTCGGCGGCTGGCAAGAACGACCAATTTCCCCACCAGCTCTTCGTGTATCCTGGTTTCCGCAGTCGACCGGTTGGAACCTTCGATTTCCGAGAGGCGGGTGAGAAAAGCCCATTGGTCTAGTTTAGACATAAACTACTGGCTGCGAAATTGAATCCTGATGATGACGCTAGTGCGACGAACGGTAATTGCTGTTTCACCGGAACGAAACTTGCCCCACCGTTTGCCACCCACCCTCCGACCGGGAAGGCACT
Organism: uncultured Pirellulaceae bacterium; assembly: GCA_964641465.1. Classification (GTDB taxonomy): domain Bacteria; phylum Planctomycetota; class Planctomycetia; order Pirellulales; family Pirellulaceae; genus Mariniblastus. Next base: position 34,898 of record CAZXLW010000054.1, read on the forward strand.
AGTGTACTAGTCTAATGAGTTGTGTGCTCGTTGGCAAAAATTTGTTTAATTCTCCCGTATTTTGCTGCTAAGTGCTGCGGCTCGTTGCCAAAAAGGAGCTCGTCACGGAAACAGCATTTCTAAAACATAGAACGGGTACCAGCGATTCTTGAATCGGTGCCGCGCAGCGGCAAGAGGCGTCACGAACACTCGATCCACTGATTGGCACTCCGACGCCTTCGGCCTTCATCCC
>CAZXLW010000055.1:0-25763 GCA_964641465.1 uncultured Pirellulaceae bacterium
CACTAGACTGGCTTTTGAGCGCTGAGTCGGCAGTACCGCCTGCGATTTTCGGCTCGTCGAACCGTCTTTGTTCGTAATACCGTCTTTAGACGGAATGAACTGCCTAAAACTTCCACCATTCCGGCTAAAGCCGGTACTACAAACGATGGTCTCCACGATCATCCATTGAACAAGATCCTGAAATCTTTTCATAATACGTTTGGGCAACAACAGCATTTCAATAATCGGAATAGGTAAAAAGTTGTTCTGTGTTCACGGAGCAACCAGTTTAAATGAAAACCGCTACGAATACCTGTTACGTTTGGGCATGACCACAAGAATTGTGCAGGTTCAGTATTCTGACAATTTGTGTCAGACAGACGGATACCAAGACAAGAATTTATTCCCAGAACTTCATCTGTTGGCGGCTATTCAATTTCGGCTTCTTAATCTTTGGCGTCTTAGTCTTCGGTTTACTCGGTTCAGGATCGGGCTTCTCGGGAAGCGGAGGTGATGCTGCTTCGGACGTTTCGTCCAGATCAACGATCAAATCCTGCGCAACAAACACCAGTTGTGCCGAAACTCTTTCCAGCGGCAGTTTACAGAATCTAGCCGTGGCCTGCCGGTAGGCATTCAATTGCGGTCGGTAGTGATTGATCCGTGACTGGAGCGATTCGCCTTCGACCGCGTCGGTTTTGTAGTCGATCACCTCGGCTGCCAGCAATTTGTCGCCCTCATACGTCAGCACCAACCGGTCGATAAATCCTTGCAGCAGCTGCCCATTGATACTGACCGCGAACCCTCGCTCGTTTTTTACTTCGACTCGCAACGCATCAAAAATCATGTTGGTTGATTCCAACTGCTTGCCAGCATGGTCCCGCAGGAACGTTTGGCGGGAAAGCAGCTTGACGATTTCCGGTTGCTTGATCAGTTTCAGGAACCGGTCGATCGTCCGATCAATCTCCGCTTCATCAATCGTCATATCCAAAGCGCGCAGATGCGATTTCAATTGTCGACGCGTTGGCGATTGCTCGTCCAGCCAGGTGACCAGCTCGAAACAGGCGTGAATCAAGTTACCGTATTGCAACTCCGAATCCTTTGCCATCATCGAAAAGATCGAACTCATCAGCACCTTGTCTCCACCTTCCAACCGGGACGGACTGGTCCTCTCCATCCCGCGTCCTGTCGGCGAGGACTCAGCAAGCGTCGCTGCCGACAAAGTCGCATCGAATGCCAGGTAGTACGGTTGCAACGCGGAATCCTGCAACTCCTCAGCCGCCTTTGGTTTTGCCAGTTTCTGGTACCAGTCACGATCGCCATGCGTGTAAACCGGGCCTTCGGAGCGATCACCTGGATGCAAAGTCGACAACAGTACTGAGCTGTTATCCGGCTTGTCGGTCTTACATCCGTACGACATAACCACATGCGTGGCATGGATCGCACGCGTCATCGCAACATACAGCACACACAAATTGTCTCGCGCAACCCGTCGGCGATTTTCATCAAACGCCAAACGGAAATTCTCGGGAAGCAGATTACGGACGTCGGAGTTAACCAATCGGCTGACCAGGTTGATCGGACTCGTCGGGTGGTCGCGGCCGACGATGACCTCCGAATTCGACCCGAACCACCCTCGTTCTTCAAACAACATGGGCAAGACAACGACATCAAACTCCAAGCCTTTGGATTGGTGAATTGTCATCACGCGAACCTGCGCCGACGACTCGTCGCTAGCCCGGAATTCATGGCGAATGTGCTTAACGAAGTTCTCAACCCGCAACCGCATCCTCGGCTGATCCTGCGCCCGTTCGAAATTGAATGCTTCCTGCACCAGTTGTTGCAACCGCGAAAGCTCCCGCTTGGTACAAGTTTCCGCAAGCTGGCGAGCATAGCGTTCAGTCGTAAAGCCGAGCCCGTGCGACAACAGCTCCGCCCGCAACTCTTCCGCCGCTTCACCTGCCGCAGAAACATTTTCCCATTGGTTTTGTTTGGTCTCCGGCTCCAATCCGAGCGTCTCGGCCAGTGGGCTATGCGAAAGATGGTAACGAGCCACGCCATCACCCGGGTGATCAGCCAGCGTCATCAACGACAACAAGATCTCAACCGCAGCGGAATCAGTCAACGGATTACCACCTTCTTCACTCGCCGAAATCCCAGCGCCGCGGAGCATGAAAATCAGTTCGCCAATCGTTTGATTCTTTCGCACCAGAACCCCGATGCTACGATCCGGCATCGCTTCATGCAGCTGGCTGATCCGATGCACGGCCGTGACCAAAGTATCTTCATTCCGTTTCCGGTTACGATCCGGATACTTTTCCTTGTTCTCCGCCGCGAATTCCAACTCAAAGAACCCGGGCAAGTCAGCCTTGTCCGTTTTGTGCGTCCCAAACCCGGCGGCCCATTGCAAGACTGCTTCGTTCGCAACCGCATTGTCATCGACCTGGAATTTGTCCAGGTTTCCAAAGACTTCGTTGACGACATCAATAATGACCTGCGATGAACGATAGCTCTTTGTCAGTGGCGGGGCTTCCGACATGTTGGACAGGCTGCATTCCACCGAGTCAAAAATTTCGGCAACACCACCTCTCCAACCGAAGATCGCCTGTTTCAAATCGCCAACACAAAAGAACGATCGGTTGTCGTCCGGCTCCGTTGTCCGCGCGGCAAACGGTTGCACCACGTTCCATTGCGCAATCGACGTGTCCTGAAACTCGTCCAACAACAGGTGATTGACGGTGTGATCCAACCGAAAATCGAAATCATCAGTATTCCGGTCGCGGATAAAGTCTTCCAACCTGCGGGTAATGTCTTCGAACCGCAGCCTTCCCGCAGCGGTTTTCTCGGCTTCCATCTCCTTGCCAAATTCGTCAAGCAAGTCAAACGTAGATGAATTCTTGCGAATCAACATGTCGATCACAAAACCGCGACAATGATCAATCAGTTCGCCGTAAACGCGGCAGCATTCTGGCGGGATCGCTTTTTTGTAATACAGCAAATCCTGATTCAAAACTTTCGTGAATATGCTCGCGCTGGCCAGCTTCAGCCAGTCACGTTGTTCAATCAACACGATTTCCTTTTTAATCGCCGTCAAAAAACGTTTGTCCGGATACTCAAACGACAACAGCTGTTCGACATGTTCGCTGAAATCACGCTCATGCTTAAACGTCGGGTCTGGTTCAAGCAGCGTCCAGGCCTCGCGTTCCGACTGCCGGCGAATGTCATACAACCGGTTGACGGTATTCGAAATCAACGCGGCGACTCCACGTTGAGCTTCGCCCTTGTTCATCAGGTGCAGCAAGTCGATCACGGTTTTTTCGCGAAGGATCTCACGGACGGTATCGTGTTGCAACGCTTGCATCTGCTGCTCGGTGACGATCTGCCACTGCGTCGGCAACCCCAACTCCAAGCGGAACGATTGGGCAATGCGATAGAAAAACGCATCAAGTGTACTGATCTGCAGGCGGTGCAAGTTCTCGATCAGCTCCCGCAGCAAATCCTGTGCTCGCAACTTGTCCATCTTCCAATCGAGCTGCTGGGCCAGAATCGTCGCTTCGTCTTCGTTCAACGCGGCCTTGGCCAGTCGTTGGACAATCCGGTCGAGAATTTCACCGGCGGCTTTTCGAGTAAACGTGGTGGCCAAAATCGTTTCGCATTCGGCACCAGACGCCAACAAACGCAAGAAACGGTTCGACAAGGCAAACGTCTTGCCGGTGCCGGCTGACGCCCGGATCACTTCATTACGAAAAACGTCACGGAAGATATCGCTCATGCGGTCACCTCTTCCTGTGATGCTTCGGCATCAATGTTGTATCGTTCGAAGACTCGATCCTGGCAAATCCCGGCAAACGCCTCGGAGAACCTCGGCGGTTTCTTTTCGGGCGGCCAATACTTGCCACGTCGAATTTTCCGAATGATGTCTTTCACCAGGTCGTCCGCTCGGGAAAGTTCCTGTGGCGAGCAGTCCAGCACATCGAACCCAACCTTGTCGATGCTCTTGGGCAGCAGAACGTACCCCAGCTGCACATCCGAAAGGTCATAATCCTTGACCGCTTTTATTTCTTTCACCAGATGCCGATACAGCGGCAGCTGCAGGTCCTTCCAACCGTTGCGGTCCAGGTGAACCTTATTAGCCGGTTCGCCAACGTCGGAAGATTTGTAATCCCAAATCGCGACTCGACCAGTCGCTTCGTGTATGTCGACTCGGTCAATCGTTCCGCTGAGTCGAAACTCCTGTCCATCGACAATCAACGGGTGCTTGTTGTTTTCTTCCACACTGACAATCGTCCAGCCCTCCCGTGCCTTTTCCGCCTGCAACGTCGCAAACGCTCGCAATCGCAAGCGGAGTTGTTCGACTTGAACGCGCACCGCCGGCAACCGAGCGCCGCGATACATCCGGCGGACGTGAGCGTTCAAGCACTCGTCCAGGTATTTGGTGATCTCGGTCTCGCTTGTCGAATCGCGATACTCGCTGAGGCCGAACTCCTCAAGAACTTCATGCGCCAGATTACCGAACGACCTGCCGTCCATCTCCTGTAAATTGTCGACCGCCTGCTCCAACTTCAAAACAGTTCCCAGATAGAACCGATATGGACATTTGATGAAGTTCCGAAATCCAGTCACGGGAAGTTCTTCCAACGTCGGGACATCGGCGGGACGAGGGATCACGAACTGCTGTCGAATCGCTGCTTGAGCGGGATCCGCCAACCAATACCGCGATGCTGACTTGCCATCGTAGGCGAAAAATGCATTCGCACGTTTGGCCACAATCGTATTCTCGTCTGCAAACAACAGACGGCTTGGCTTTTTCGGTTCGCCTTGCAGGTCTCGTCGCCCGGCGATCAGCAACACGTGGTCCCGGACGCTGTTGATCACGGTCAATGCGTACGCGTCACGGGCATACCGTCGATCGTTATCAACAATGCCCAAAGTCGTGCAGAGCTTATTCGGCAGAAACAGGTGCCCGTTTTCGGAAGCAGGCACGTGCTCATCGTTCATACCAGTCACCACCAACACGGCCGCGTCGTCCAATGGTAAGTCCAACCACCCCGACATCTCGACTGACTCAACTTGCGGCGGCGAAACGACGTTCCAATCCGAAGCCGCATCGATGGCCATCTGCAACGCCCTCGCCGACGTAGTTGCCGTTTGCCAATCGGCAGGAACCTGCTGCATATCGTGCAACGCCCTGTACATTTCGCGACAAGCTTCCAACGTCCGCAAGTCCGTGAAATCCGTCTTGCTCAACACACGCTGACCATAAATCGTGTCTAGAATCTCGCACCAGGGAGCCGTCCACTTCGCAATGGAACGCGGTTCACCGGTCACTTCCTCGAACAATTCAGAAACCAGACCAAACACCTGATTCAGGATCCGAACCTTTTTGCTTTCGCGTTCGGCAACGCTTGGTCGCGAGGCAAACTTTTTGGCGATTGCGGCAGGCTCACCAAACGGTTTTTCAGCCCCGATGTCCATTCGGTCAAACAAGCTCGTGGATTGAATCCCGTCCAGATAAGCCAACCAACTGCGAGTTTCCACTTGTTCCGCAATCCAGTGAAAGATATCGGGGTGACGCACCAACGCCGCGAACGAAGCAAAACTCTTCTCGTCAACGAACTCCTTCATCGCCAGCAGCAGCTTGACGGGGGAAGTCTCTTTGATCGGCTGCCCTTTGAGATCTCGATGCTGTACTCCGATCGCTTTCAAACTCCGTTCGATCTGCGGTTGGACTTCACCGTCGGGAACTCCGATCGTAATTTGATCCGCGGAGAATTTATCGCCCAGTTCGCTGAGGTAGTGCGCAACCGCAAAGGCCTGATCGTCCGCTCGATCAACAATCTGCAAGCGATCGCAAGAGAATTTGATGTCCGAATTGAGCCAGGTTTCAGTGATCAACCCGCCGAAATCATCAAAACGATCCTCCAGATTCCGAGGAGCCGCCACCAACACGCGAACTTTGTCCCGCACCTGCCCAAGCATCTTCTTGGTGGCTCGGTTCAAGTCCGCCGCACCGATCATGATGATTTGCTTGTCAGTTGTACACAGTTCTTGACGCACGGCGACGTTCCGAGCAGCCTGCTTGTCCCACAAATCGACTTCCGTTAGCAAGCCGTAGTACCGTTTCTGGATTGCCTTGAGTGCTTCCCAACGATCGTGCTCGCGGAACTCCTTAACCGATTGCACTTCTCGAACCACCGAGGAAAAGCTCCAGACGTCGTTACCCAAGCGGCGATGCAATTCCAGGATCAGCTTGGCGTAAGGCTGCCATTGTTCCAGCTCGGTTTTGGGAGAGCCCGGAAACAGATTTTGGATTTCTTCTTCCGGTGATTCCTGGAGAGCTTTAGACCAGGCGATTTGCTGGCACAAATCTGTGGCCAGTTTCTTTTCGACTGGATACAGATGCTCCGGAAAGTCCCCGATCGTGACCAGTTTGGGAGGTACAAGCGCGGCTGAGTTTTCTTCTGCCTGCTGCACCAGCAGTTGCAGCAACCGCAGCACCGCACGCTTGGACGGCAATACGAGCAGATGGTTGCCGAGGTCAATTTCGCTGCCAACACGGTACTGACGCACCAGCCATTCTGCCGCACTAACGAGCGGTGGTTGGCTGAATCCGAGAAAAACTCGCAGGTCTTTAGTTGATTTTTTCTTTCTCATGCAGTCCATTCCCTGAACATTTGAAGCTCTACCTGCAGGTTACTCCACCACTTTGACACCTTTGGTCCATTTTAGATGAACCTTAGCCGGAAAAAAACAAGGCATGCTTTTTCAGTGTTTTGCCCGAACGGTGCTGATCAAGTATGCCTTTGTCCGATTTTGCACGTTTGTCGATTCAAATCCGCGGGTTGAGAAAGGTCCAGGTTTCGTGGGAATCCAATTTTGGCACGCTTCGCAGCGGGTGGCGGACGCAGCGAGTTACCACCGCGTAAGTTCCAGTTTTGGACGTGATCAAGAATCATTCCGCGTTCGATGACAGTCGCAAATGTGTTAGACTACGGCGGTTATCTGTCTTCGGTCTGGGTGGAATTAAATTATGAAGTCACTATTGCTCTGTTTAGTTTTGGTTGTCGCTATGGAAGGAAATGCAGTTGGACAGGACGTACAATATCATTTGCCTCCCAAAGAAGTAGTCGATGTGATTGATGCCTCCCCGGCTCCCGGAGTCTCGATCAGCCCCGATCGAAAATGGATCGCATTCACCCATCGGGACGCCATGCCCTCCATCGCGGACGTTTCTCGCCGTATGTTGAAACTGGCAGGCATGCGGATCGACCCGGCAGCCAACGCTCCTTTTCAAACCATATTCAACAAAAGTATCTCGCTCCGCGAATTGAATGGGACCGAGGAAATTTCGATTCCGGTCCCCGAGAATGTGAGAATTGGGTCGATGAGCTGGTCTCATCTGTCGAACGCATTTGTTTTCGTTGCGATCACAGAGAACGGTTCGGAACTTTGGCTAGTCGACACCGAAAACCCACAGCAACCAAAACAATTGACTGATCGGCTGTCGACAGTGCTCGGAGGTACTGATTGGTTTCCAGACGGAAAACGAGTTCTTGTGCAAACGGTTCCGGAAAATCGTGGCGATGAGCCGAAAGAATCATTGGTGCCTGTCGGGCCGCGCGTCCAGGAATCGTCTGGAAATACGTCGCCGACTCGAACCTATCAGGACTTGCTGCAGAATCCATACGACGAAGATTTGTTCGAATTCTACGCGACCAATCAATTAACGCTCATTGATTTCGCCGGAGATTCAGTGCAACAAACCAAGGTCGGGAAGCCTCAAATCGTGGCGGGTTCCGAGATCTCACCCGATGGTAAGCACCTACTGGTCACAACGATTCAAAAACCGTTCTCGTATTTGATGACTGCCGGTTCATTCCCGCGGAAAGTCGAAGTCTGGAACATCAACGGGGAAGTCCAATCGCTTGTGGCTGAAATCCCAATGGCAGAAAACATTCCAATCGAAGGTGTCCGTACCGGGCCAAGGAATATCACCTGGATGTCTGGACGCGACGCGTCTCTGGTTTGGAACGAAGCTCTCGACGGTGGAGATCCAAATCAGGAAGCGGAATTCCGCGACGTCTATTTGTCGCTCTCGTCGCCATTTACCGACAAGCCAACCGAAATCGCGCGGACCAACCACCGGGCGTATCAGATGTCCTACCTGCCGAATCCCAACGAAGTCATCAGTATGCAGTACGATCGCGACCGACGCTGGATCACGTCGCTGATCCACGACCTGTCAGCTCCAGAACAAACGCCGAAAGTTGCGATGGATCGCAGCATCCGTGACCGTTATGGGGATCCGGGCAGAATCGTTAATCGCACCGACGAATCCGGGCATTCTGTGGCAAGGATGGACGGGCAGTATTTCTACCGCATTGGTACGGGAGCGTCTCCGAAAGGCGACTTGCCGTTCATCGACCGTCAGAGCCTTGATTCGATGGAAACCGAACGGTTGTGGCGTTGCGAAGAAGGCAGCCTGGAATACGTTGTTGGGATCGCGAGCAGTTCTGAAGACCGCAAACCTACAATCATTACACGGCGAGAGTCAGATACGGCACCGCCGAATTACTTTTTGCGTGACTTGGAACAGAACACCGAGAAAGCATTGACCGAATTCAAGGACCCGACGCCTCAAATTCGCGGTATTAAGAAACAGCTCGTGAAGTACGAACGATCGGACGGAGTTCCGTTGTCAGCCAACTTGTATCTACCCGCGGACTACGAAGAAGGCACCCGACTGCCACTGCTGGTCTGGGCCTATCCACGCGAATTCAACGACGCGAAAACGGCGGGCCAAGTCTCGGGAAGCGACGACACGTTTACTCAAATCCGAGGCATCTCGCATCTGACATTTTTAACGCAGGGATACGCGATCATGGACGCGGCAACGATGCCCGTTATCGGTGATCCGGAATCCATGAACGATACCTTCATTGATCAGATCGTCGATGCGGCCAAAGCGGCAATCGACAAAGCTGTCGAGATGGGCGTTGCTGACCGCAACCGTGTTGGAGTCGGTGGGCATAGCTACGGAGCGTTTATGACTTCGAACCTGTTGGCTCATTGCGATCTATTCAAAGCTGGGATCTCTCGAAGCGGCGCGTACAACCGAACGTTGACTCCGTTTGGATTCCAGTCGGAACGCCGATCGTTGTGGAACGCCAAGAGTGTCTATTTCGGGATTTCTCCATTCATGCACGCCAACAAGATCAATGAACCAATTTTGCTGATCCATGGTGAAGACGACAACAACAGCGGCACGTTCCCGATCCAGTCCAAGCGAATGTACCAGGCGATCAAAGGCAACGGTGGCACGGTCCGACTCGTCATGCTGCCCAAGGAATCACATGGCTATCGGGCCCGCGAATCCGTCTTGCACACGCAGGCAGAGATGATCGAGTGGTTCGACAAATACGTCAAGAATGCCGACACGACAATGCGATAGAGAAGTTCACAAACGTCAAAAAAGAAGCCTCCGTGTTTGGCTGGCTTGCCAAACAGGAGGCTACATGCGATAGCTACGATTTTTCTTCTATTCTACGTTCGTGCAAGAAGATTCAATCTTTTGTCTATCGACGGCGGCGGCTGAACAAGCCAGCAGCACCAATCGCCAGGACCGCAAAAGTCGATGGCTCAGGAACAACTGTCAAACTGATTGAACCCAATGATGCCGCAGTGATTCCATCCAAGCTGGTTGGATCAAAACCGTTGAGATCAAGGTTCTCAGTGTTGGTAAAATCCAGGTAAGGATTGGTTGAGCGATCCAGAATTGAAACAGAGCCGTTATCAATATCTACACCCAACGAACCGGATGTAGAAAAAGGAAAGAACCCTGAACCACCAACACCGGTATAATCTTCGGTTTCTGTTCCAGCGTCATAGACATCTGCAATATCAAACACTACTTCTGTGTTAGTTCCGTCAATCAGTGACGAGATATCAATTGTGTTTGCCTGAGAGTTACCAACAAACCAGTCGTTACTGAACAATACCATTGAAGCAAAATTGAACTGGGTGTTCGTATCGGCTACATCGACAGTAAAACTGACAGATTCACCAGGTGCCAGGTTTTCTCCATTGGTACCAACATTTGCAGATCCAGGTACTTCCGACAGGAATGCTGAGTTGTCGCCGGTCTCAGCCAACAGCTCTAAACCGGTTCCAGACAAATTGTCCCCTGCATTGAATGCATTATAAGAACCATCATGAAAAACCGCGGAGACCGGTGAAAAGCCCGTTGGGCTATTGGGGGTAAAGTCAATGCGGATACTGGTTGATTGCGCGAATGACGTGGTGACAAGCACTGCCATTACCAAAAACGCAGATAAAAACTTCCTACTACTCATTTCATTCTTCTCCATGTGTGTTGCGATGGATGAATTACCATCCGATTCGGATTACTCGCGTAATGCGAGATAGATACATAGAGCGCGTGGGTTATAACCCATTACTAACTTTAAAAAATTCTTACCAAGAAAATTCCGTAAGTGTTTGCACGATTACAATTGCAAACAATCGGTTCAGATAGTGACTTTCAAGCGATAAATATGCTTGCAAATGTGAGATAAAAAACGCTTCGCGAGATGACGACAACCAAAAATTTAGCGATAGCAAAGTCGTCGCGGTACTACGCAGAGGATTTGCGAGATAGTTCACAGAGGGACTAAGCGAGCTTCACTTTACTGGCCGAAAGACTCGGTCACACGAAAACAATGCGAGCCAAAATGGGATCACACTGCACGCGAAAATTCTTTCGAGCACCCCGAGTCTAACGTGCCAAGCGTATCCCGAAGAACTGCCAGCGAGCATCCGGCGGGAAGAAATTTCGATAAGTGGAGCGGATATGATTGCTTGAGGTCGCAACGCTACCTCCGCGCAACACGTACTGGTTGCACATAAATTTTCCATTGTATTCGCCGATGGCACCGGCGGGCGGACGATACCCAGGAAAGGCCGCATAGCTGCTGCTGGTCCACTGCCACACACCACCCATCATTCCGCCGGGAGACCTGGTCGGATGAATCGTACTTCCTTGACTCATCAGGCGATCTGCAAATGGTTCATTCGCCAAGTCATTTTTCCCAACCAGATTGCAAGCGGTCTCCCATTCGAACTCGGTCGGAAGCCGAGCGCCCGACCAGCGTGCATACGCGTCAGCTTCGAAATAGCTGATATGGCAAACAGGCCAGTCCATATTGATTGGCTGCAAACCATTGAGAGTAAACTGGTGCCAGACGCCGTCGAGATCCACCCAATACATCGGCGCGTCCCAACCGTTTGCGTTCACCGTTCCCCAGCCCATCGCTAACCAATACTCCGGCCGCTCGTAACCACCTGCCTTCATGAACTCCAGGTACTCGCCGCAGGTAACCAACTGGTTAGCGATTTCCGCTTGATGCAAAAAGACACGATGCCGAGGCGACTCGTTATCAAACGAAAAACCGTCCGACTGATGCCCAATCTCATACAAGCCTTCTTCGATCGCAGTCCAACCAGCCGTCGCACCAGTGCCAGAATCAAATGTGCCTTCCTGGTAGCTTGGCGAAGTCGGATTACAGGACAACACATGTTTAATATCCGTGAGCATCAACTCCTGATGTTGTTGCTCATGGTGCAAACCGACTTCGATGACTCGTTGCACTGACTCGTCGATATCGCCTTTGGAGAACCGTTGCTCCATCTGCTCGTCGACATACGCGCGATACTGCTTGATCTGCTCCAGTCCCGGGCGGGAGATAAACCCGCGTTGTGGTCGCGGGAACTGCTTACCGATCGCGTTATAGTATGAGTTGAACAGATAGTTGAACTTGGGATCGAAGACTTCGTACCCAGGTGATTCCTTCAACACAAACGTTTCAAAAAACCAGGTCGTGTGCGCGATGTGCCAACGAGTCGGGCTGACATCATCCATCGACTGCACCATGCAGTCTTCAGGCGAGAGCGGATTGATAATTTGTTGTGTGAACTGCCTGACGGATCGGTAATCATCCATCAGAGTTCCCGCGTTCGCGTTCGCCTGTTCTGCAATTTCTGTCATTCTTAAACCTTACTTGACTTCGACACCTTTCCAGAACGCGACGTAACCCTTGATGTTATTCGCCTCCGGTTTAGGATCTGCATAATACCATGCAGCCTGCTGATTCACATCATCACCCACGACAACATCGTAGTAGTTTGCCTCGCCTTTCCAGGGGCAAACTGTCGTAGCCTCCGATTTCCGGAAGTATTGTGAATCTATCGCCTCATGCGGAAAGTAAACATTACCCTCCACAAGCTCCGTGTTTTCACTCTCCGCAATCACCACATCTTTCCAAATCGCCTTAGCCATTCACTCTTCTCCTATAAAATTTGATATTCACCATTATCAATAGGTAGCGATTTGCGACAAGGTTAACGAAACTTCTGTTCAAGCGATTTTTCTAACTTAGAATATGGCGATACGTTGCAGCTCATGGAAGTCATCTCTCCTTCAACCTGGAAAAGCTTGCAAAATGTCTTACCCGTTTAACGCCGACAAAAAGCTAACACCAAATGACCTGATTCGCATCGAACGCGTTTGCGATGCCTTTGAATCGAGGCTCTTGAGCCAACTGGACGCCAACATAGAGTCGCTTATCGAGCAGGAGCGGGACCCGGCTGCACGAGAGCATCTGCTGGGCAATCTGATTGCAGCCGAGATCAACTGCAACGGAAACGTTCTGACCCGCAGCCGTTTTCAGCAGTATTTAGATCGGTTCCCAGAAAACGAACTGATCATTCGAAGACTTTTCGAAGCCCATGATTTAACGAATGTGACTGGCGAACACCGCACAATGAAAGCAGGGCAGGGTGGCAGTCCTGATTTTGAATTTGCAGTTAGTCAAATGATCGGTAAGTATCGCATCGTCAACTGGATCGGTTCGGGATCGTTCGGCGTCGTCTACCATGCCGTTGATACAGAACTCGAACGCGATGTCGCTCTGAAGATATCCAAGTTCGAATCCGGACAGGCGGATGGGCCGCACTCTGTCGACGAAGCTCGCATGTCAGCTCAATTGAAGGCGGATGGAATTGCAACTGTTTACGACTACTTTCGCAAAGACGGACGAGACGTAATCGTTCAGGAATATGTTCCGGGCAAAAACCTGTCCCAGGTTATCGCTCTTGGCTCGCTGACAATCAAACAATCCGTTCAGCTGATTTGCCGGGTCGCGGAAGCCATTGCGCGAGCACATGAAGCGGGAGTTTTCCACCGCGACCTGAAACCCAGGAACATCATCATTGGCAGCGATGAGAAACCGACGGTGGTTGATTTTGGTCTTGCCCACCGCGCCGATGCTTCGACAAACAAGCAAGGACTGCTGGGGACGCCACGCTATATGTCTCCTGAGCAGGTTCGCGGTGAAACAAATCGGACGAACGCCACGACAGACGTCTGGGCATTGGGAGTCATTCTTTACCAGATGGTTACTGGGCAGCGGCCTTTCGATACAACTGCAGAAGCAGACAACGATGATGAGTTGTTTCAAGCCATCGAATACGAAGAACCAGTTCCGCCGAATCAGCTTGCCCTCGAGATTCCATTTGAACTCAATCGCATTATTTTAAAGTGCCTGGATAAGCGGCAATCAAATCGCTTTGAGAACGGCGGACAACTTGCCGATGACTTGCAGCGGTTCCTGGATTCACCCCGGATCGATAGATCGGTCGCTTCGTTCGACGAATCGGCGTTAATCCCACGTGGGTTGAGCCCCTTCTCGCACAGCGACAATGAATTTTTCCTTCCACTGGTACCAGGGCCCAGAGATCGGCAGGGGATTCCTGAAAGTGTCAGTTTCTGGAAGAACTGGATTGAATCGCCTGCCCAGGAATCAGAACATCCCGTGGGGATGATTCATGGTGCGAGTGGCTGTGGGAAATCTTCGTTTATCCAAGCCGCCGTGTTGCCGTTGCTGAGCGCTAGAACAAAAGTTCTGTTTGTTGAAGCGACTCCTGATGCAACCGAGCTCCGGATCCTGGATTCTCTGCGGGACTTGTTTCCAGAATTGGAAGAGGACTCACTTCCCAGAACGTTTGCCGAACTGCGTGACGGGAACTGGCTCGCGGAAGACGAACAATTCCTGATTGTGATTGACCAGTTTGAACAGTGGCTTGCCAGTAACCGAAGTGAAGAACGGCAACAACTGGGAAGTTCATTGCGCCATTGCGATGGGCGATTGAAATGCCTGCTGTTGATTCGAGATGATTTCTGGCCTGATGCCAGTGCATTTATGGACGAGCTGGAAATCTCGTTGGTACCAAACATAAACAACAAACGGCAGACGTTGCCGGACAAGCGGCACGCTCGCGATATTCTGAAAAAATTCGGTTGCGCACATGGGAAGTTTGGCGACACGTTGGGCACGATGGAAAACAGGTTTCTCGATTCAGTCGTTGAAGAGCTTGAATCCAATGGAAAAGTACTGCCGATCCAACTCGCGCTCTTCGTCGAAACATTTCAAGACAAAAATTGGAATTCACATGCGCTCGCTGAACTCGGTGGTTTGGATGCAGGTGTTGCGAAATACCTGAACGACAAATTCCTGTCTGATGACGCGACACGGGAATACAAGTCGCACTTCAACGCTGCGCAGGCGTGCTTGTTTGAAATGCTGCCGCCGGAAGGTTCCGACCTGAAAGGCAACATGCAGCCGGAATATAAATTACGAGAAACGGCAGGCTACTCCAACGCACCTGAGAAATTCGACCAACTGATCAAGATTCTCGACAATGATTTAAAACTGATTACGCCCACCGCGCCGACTTCGTCAGCCGCGTTAGCCAACGATGATGTCGAGAAAAATCAAAACTGTTTCCAGTTGTCACACGACTACCTGGTCCCAATCCTGCGGAACTGGATTGCGAGCGAAAAACAACGCTTCTTTACTGGACGTGTACGCGAACGGATGGGGCAGGTATCGTCGATCTGGGGTGAAGTTCCAACTAAGCGTTATCTACCGAGCTGGATTCAGAATGCCCAGTTCCGTCTGTTTACCGACTCGAAATCATGGACGCCGGTTCAACAGAAAATGATGGCGGCCAGCCGCAAACATCATTTTGCAAAAACGCTGGTTGGTACCGCATTGGCTTTGTTAGCCGCGTACGGTGTTTTCTGGTCAGTTCGCAATATTCAAGACGAACGTGTCGTGAGCGCAATCAAGGCCGCGAACTTTGACAAAGTCGAGAAGATTGTTGATCAAAATCGCCCTCGCAAACAACGCTTGGCATCCAAGCTATACCGCGAAATCGGTGTGTTGACTTCAAGCCAGAACGGGGTGGAGCTCTCTGCGGAAGCTGCATCGCAGAAATTGAATGTCGCCGTCGCGCTGGCTATGTTGCAGGACTCGAATTGGGAAGAAGTTGAGCGGAGCGCATTTACTGCTCCAGAAACAGAACTCGAACAAATCGCCAGGATTCTGGCCCCCAAAGAAAAAGAAACAATCCGCGCTAACTACAAAAAGCAGTTGCTTGCGAATTCCACTGACATCTCCGATACGGCAAGACGCAAAGCGTTAATGCTTTGTTATCTCGGCGAGCCACAAGAACTGGCCAAGTTCGCAACACGTCTGAAGCCAGCCGAAGCGAAGAAACTGGGAGCCATAGTTGCGAGCCACCAGCCCGAAAAGTCAATCGCGGCACTGAAGAAACTGCAGTCGCAAGCCAAGACAGAAGTGCTCTCGTTCCCTTCCGAAAAGCTCAAAAAAGCGATCGACACGAACGGTGGTGTCATCGACCGCACGGGCGCGGTCGTGTTCTCAGTACCCATTGATAAGATAGACGCAATCATGCAGATGGCTTTTGATGAGAATTTCGTGCCCACCAGCTATCGGCCGTTCAAATCAGAAAATGACATTCGAGTTGCCGTTAGCTGGATTCGAAATTGCGAATTTGTCAGCACCGAATTTAATGAGTGCATTCGATTCAAAACAGGAATGAATTCGAACGAGATTCAGAAACTCTATAAATCCAACAAGGAGTCTGGCTGGCGATTAACGGACCTGTCCTTTATCAAGCAGGAACATAACGGGGAAATGCAACCGCGTTTTTCTGCGTTATGGCATCGCAATGTTAGCAAGATCGACACTCGGCTGGAGTTGAATGTAACGGTCAACCAGCTCAACGACGTGCTTCAACATCATTCGAAAGACGGATTTCATGTAGCATGTGCTTTCTCTGACAGCACCGAAAATGGCGAACCAAGGTACTCGCTGGTGTGGCAAAAGTCGCCAAAGGGCTCTCCAATTCAACGTGGAGAATATTACAAACCGATCACCAAATTTGAACGGGGCTGTAATGCAGACTCGGACCCAACTTTCGCCGATTGTCAAATTTGTGAAATTGACCTTAGCCGGCGATATTTGTTTGAGCATTATGCAATCCAGGCAAATGAACTTGTGGTGGGAAAAGAGTACCAATCCAATCCTTCTCTTTTGAATTCAGAAGCTGCCGGTCGCCGCGTCAGAAACAGTTCCATGGTTGCCCGGCGGCTGGGCAATATTGAATTTGCGAAAGATTTGAGCTCACTTTTGCCCAAGCACTTACCCCGCTGGCTGGACAGCGAATTTGAATTTGCGAAAGCTCTTGCGACACAAGGGCGGCGTGAGGAACTGGATAAAGAAATAAGCCGGTGTAAGAAATGCTTAAACGGACCTTCGGAGGGACAGCTACTTCTTCGCATACCGAACATCAGCCTCCTTTGCGCCGTCCGCAACAAAAATCATGAATTAGCGCAATCGACGTTTGAGGAGATTCACGCGTCCGCTGAGACGATGCTTGAAAGCTATACAGAACCGATATACATCGCCGCGATTTACAGAAACAAAATAATTGCCAACCTATTACTAAGCCAACTCTACTCAAATGACTCAGCGAAACAATCGCGTCTGGTCGAGGAGGCACTGAGTTGGCTTGAGCATGTGAAAAGCAATGGTTATCAACACTTCCTGGTCATTCAGGAATTCAATGCTGCTCGCCAGTCAACTCAGTTTCAAGACTTCCTGCGAAACAAAGGCTACGGCTATCGCACTACCGCCGTTCGCAGCAATGCAACGAAGCCAACCGTTCTGCACGTGAGCAAGAACGACAATGAGTTCCGCCAGCATGCGTCAGCTGCTTTGGCCCAAGGCCTTGAACCAAGACGTGTTTCATGCGTTTACATGAAACACGCTGGCTCAAATTATTGCTTGTCAATCTGGAGCGAACGCTCCGCGACAAACGACCAAATAGGCTCGCATCGCAAACTGATCAACATCGCCATTTTGTTGGCTGAGTTGGGCGATACTCAACTGTTTCAGGAAATCGTGACCAACAAGTATGGCCAAATCATTCAACTCAAACTTGCTGAGTTGTTCGTCAACGAACCCAAGTAGTAGGTGGGCGAGCACCAAGGTGTTTTACCGAATTGCGGTTTAGTCTAGAACGGAATATCGGTACCTTCGCTCAAAATTGCCGCTTCGCAGGGATCTATTGAATTCAGTATCTCGTTCGGCAAATTAAGCGACGTATTGTCATCGTGATCCGACACCGTCATTCCCGGGTGATAGGATCCAGGTACCGTTATTGGTGGGTTGCCGTCACCGAGATCTACATAAATCTCAAATGTGACTCGACCATTGGCAGTCGACTTAACAAGACCTCCACCAGTAAAGACTTTTGTCTTGGACTCATCCCAGCCCGTACCCTTGTAGTAATCCTCTTTGATCGTCAGTTCATACGTGATGATGTCATCTGTTTGTCCGGTGCCGCCGACACCCATCACCTTGAACTTGACCCCGGAATGCCAATGGGTTGCGTCACTAAAATCTCTACTGATTACCTTCCAACAGCGTCCGGCTCCATTGACGACAATCCTGTCGAAACCGATATCAGCAAAAACGAAACTTGAAACAGCAAAGAAGGTAAAAAGCGAAAAGATACATTTAGACATAACAAACTCCTATGAAAATGTGGTGAGAAGCGGGTCGGTTAAACGACCGCTACCAAGACACTCGCAGCGAGAATCCGTTAGCCGCCAAAAACAATTGCAGATTCTTGACAAAGAAGAACGAATACAATTTAAGAAAAGATAAATCTTGCTTGCCAAGAGGCAGCGCGGTTCAGAAAACGCAGTTCATTTTTGTTGCGTTGATCCGTTATCTTGCGTTGAAAACTTTTGCAACTGCTGAAGTTTTTTGCAGTTTGAAAGAAATCAAATTCAACGATGCCAGAGATCGCGAATCAGTCTCAGTTTCCGTTCAACAGAACTCAAACTGCAGCCAGTTCTTTCTGCAATTTCCAAATTATTAAATCCTTGAAACTTGAGTAGCACGATTTGCTCTAAAACCTTGTCTCCACGCAACTTCCCTAACACAGCTCCAAGTTCGTCGAGAAAATTTAAAGCAAATTCAGGTGTCGGTTGGCTACCTGCCACACCGTCCAAGCTTGCAACGCACCTACTGCCGTTGTCTGCTTTTTTGAAAACACTTTCACCGCGAACGTTCCCGCTTCCTCGCTTTTTCGCCAAATTTTGCCGCTGTTGGTCGACAATCCGTCTCTCAGCCAGCATCACAAGCACTTGCCATAAATCATCTCGGGTCTGAAGCTTCGAAAAACGACCGTCTCGCATTCCCATAAAGAAGGAATTAAACGCCGCAGAAACCAGGTCTTCCTCGTCGGAAACGCGAGTCTGCATCCCCGACATTTTTTTTCGTGCAAGCTTGATCAGTCGTTTGACATAGCAGTTCCAGATTTGCGGACTGTTTGTCTCATCTCCGTGCCGAAGCTCTTCTATCCAAACAGTTATAGAACCTGTAGACGTCATTTAAGATCACTATCTGCGTCAATTGTGCTGGGAATTATGCTACCAAAACGCGAATTCTATCACCAAAAACCTGTATTTGCAAAATTTGTGACGTGGCACCGGGACAAATTGCGAGAACCATAATGAGGCTTGTTAACTGCTCGAGAATTCTTTTCTGTCGAGCAACCCCAACAACAAAAACTAGTCAAATTGGGTAAAAAAATGAACGGCATCGAAATTGGTCTATCAAAATCAATGCAGGTGGGATCAGCACTACAATCTGTTAACCGGTTGGTTTCGTTGCTGTCCTCTTCGCACGTAAATTTCTCGAGGTTCGAAACCTGCCGGACGGAAGTGTTGAATCAACCGTTGTCGACCTCAGACATCGCCAGGATGGAGCGGTTGTTTAAAAAGGCAAGAACCTACCTCGACTACGGCAAGGTAGGTGCCGCCAAGTATGAACTGGCAATTGTCGCGATTGGACTGCGCAGCTATCTCAGCCGACTCAAATCCCGATCCAGCTGACAACAACGGACGTAACGGTCGGAGCTTCCCGCGACGGAAAACGATTGCCGTAATTTTCACCACACAAAATTCCTGCGGTTAGAAGTACGGCAATCAAAGCCCTTGGGCCCGCTTACTTGATATCCGGAATGCCACGCCCTGGAGTCCAAGGGATTCCGGCTTCATCCAGTTTCTCGTTGAGAGCAGGGATTTTCTCGTCGACCAATTCCTTCAACTGATCCGAAACCTGTTGATACTCATCGACAACAACATCGTATTGTTGCATGTGGGTACCAGTCGGTCCTTCCGTCGAGCCCATGGCACCGGACATCATGGTCCGGAGCCGGGAAGTGAACCCTGGGTACGCCGACTCATTGCGACGGCTCTTGGTAGGATCGCCGTTGAATTTTTCCAGGATATCCGTCAACTGAAGCTCCAGTTCACGAACTTCATTTAAAGTCGCCGGTGGCAAGTCCACAGACTCTTTTACCGCAGATTCAATCGCATCCAACTGTTCTCGTGCCTCGCGGGCGACCGAGCTGGCGGCATTGATGACTTTGGACAGTTCAAGTGCTTGTTGGGCGAATTCCTTAATCGCAATTCGATCCGGTTCAGAGGTCGAGCCAAAATTCAGCGGCTCAATTTCGAATTCAACCGGTTCGACCAGTTGAGTAACGACCAAGGTCGTCTTGCTACCCATGCCGGATGATTCACCGTCGGCGCCATCCTCTTCCGAATCTTTCGACTCGCTCGATTCGACCATCTGCGAAAGATCAACCGTATACGTTCCTGGAACTGCAGTTGGGCCACCGCGACCTGCACCGCCGTGTCGGAAGTCCCAATTCGTTCGATGCATTCCCTTAGAGCTGCTGGCCCTAATTCGCCGGACCGTGTTGCCTTCGGAGTCCCTGATGGTGAGCCAGGTAGTCGGCGCGGTTTCGCGGTCTTCAGACTTGAGCTCTTCCCAACTTGGGTAGAACACGTCGCGACCGGCTGCCGCCGCCTTCCTGTCCTTCGCCTTACGCTTTGCTTTCTTTGTCTTCAATGATTCCTTTACGTGATAAGTGATCGTGACTCCGAATTCCGGATTAGGAGCAGTATAAAAATTGGCACCTTGGAAAGCTCGACCTGAACCAGCCAGCGGTGCTGACGGCCGATACATCAGACCTTTCTTGATCGGGAAAATGTGATTCTCTTTAACCGCTTCGTCGCTGATCTCACGCAGCGGCGAATAGTCATCAAGAATGTAAAAACCGCGTCCGAACGATGCAAGCACAAGGTCATTCGCTTCCTGTTGAATCTCGATATCGCGAATCGCAACCGTTGGAATTCCTGACTTCAATTGAATCCATTTCCCGCCGCCATCCAACGTGAAGAAACACCCGAACTCAGTGCCGCAGAACAGCAAGTCAGGATTCTTGTGATCCTGCTTCAGCGTATAAGCGCTTCCACGTTCCGGAAGATCACCCGTGATGTTAACCCATGACTTACCGCGATCAGTTGATTTCACAATGTACGGCTTAAAATCTCCTCGCTTGTGATTATTAACCGCGACATACACGGTATCGGCATCGTGGATGTCCGCTTCGATGTCATTGATGTAGCCAAACTCGGGCACTTCCAGTGAACCGAACCTTTCGATCTTATTCCAGTTCTCACCGCCGTCTTCGGTAACACTCACGACGCCGTCATCCGAGCCAGCGTAGATCAAGCCTTCTTGAATCGGCGATTCGCTAACGGACACGATTGTCCCGTACATCGACGTGGACATATTTTTGGCCACAGCGTCAACACCCCAAACGCGGCCCATAACTTTGAGCTTGTTGCGGTCAACGTCTCTCGACAGATCGCCACCGAGCCTCGTCCAGTTATCGCCACGATCATCACTTTGCCACAGAAACTGCGAGCCATAATAAATCCGTTCGCTGGCGTGCGGCGAAATCAATAGCGCCGAGTCCCAGTTCCAACGATTGGCATCGCTACCAGCCTCCGGCTGAGGACGAATGTCGACTCGTTCGCCAGTCTTGCGATTGAATCGAACCAAGCCACCGTATTGCCATTGCGAATAAATCGTGTCCGGGTCGTTCGGGTCGACCGCTGGATCAAATCCATCGCCAAAAACCGTGATGAACCAATCGCTATTCCGGATTCCATGGACGTTGGTTGTGCGAGAAGGTCCGCCTTGGGTCGCATTGTCCTGCGTACCGCCGTAAACGTAGTAAAACGGCTTATCATTGCTAACGGCAACTTTATAGAACTGCGTGATTGGCAAGTTGGCTTTGAAGTCATACGTCTTGCCTCGATCCCAACTCTCGTAGAATCCGCCATCACAGCCCACCAACAAATGGTCAGCATCGTCCGGATCAACGACCATCGCATGGTTATCGACATGCTTATCAGCTTCGCCGAGACGTTCGAAATTCTTTCCGCCGTCTTCCGTTACATGCAGGTAAGTATCCAGCGAGTAAACCCGATCAAACTTGTGCGGGCACGCCACAATCTCCTGATAGTATTGCGGGCTTCCAGATACGTAATCACTCATTCGTTGCCATGACTCACCGCGATTGGAACTGCGGTAGAACCCACTTTGCCCATCGGCGGCTTCGACGACCGCGTAAACCACTTCAGAATTAATCGGCGAAACCGCGAGTCCGATCCGCCCTTTGTCGCCACCAGGCAAACCGCTATTTATTTTCTTCCAGCTTGCTCCACCGTCCGTCGACTTATGCAAACCTGATTCCGGGCCTCCATCAATCAGCACCCAGGTGTGCCTCCGCCGTTGATACGAAGACGCGTACAGCACGTCAGGATTCTCAGGATCCATATGCACTTCATTGATGCCCGTGTTCTCGCTGATTTCGAGAATGTTATCCCACGTCTTTCCACCGTCTGTTGTTTTATAAAGTCCACGATCGCCGCCGGCGCTCCACAACGGCCCCTGAGCGGCAACGTAAACAACGTTACTGTCTTCAGGGTGGATCAGAATCTTCCCGATATGCTCGCTGTTCTCCAAACCAACTTTTTTAAACGATTTGCCGCCGTTGGTTGACTTGTAGAGCCCATCGCCATAACCAACACTTCGTTGCGAATTGTTTTCGCCAGTTCCAACCCAGACAGTGAACCGGTCGTTCGGATCAACTGCGACACAACCGATCGAGTACGATCCATAGCCGTCGAAAATTGGCTTCCATGTGACGCCTGCATTCGTCGTCTTCCAGACTCCGCCAACCGTCGCGAGATACCACGTACTCTTGCGAACTGGGTCAACGGCGATGTCAAGAATTCGGCCCGACATTAAGGCCGGCCCGATACAGCGAAACTTGAGTGATGACACCAGACCAGAATTCAGCCCAGGGGTCGGGTCCGAAGGTTTGTCCGAATCCTGCCCGTGCACGAGCGAATGGTTGAGCGAAAAGTTAAAAGTCAAACAACACAAAAACAGGTACAGACTGACGCGACGCATAGGTCAAGGGCCTTTCATCAAGTTGCAAGTGGTGCGTAAGGAGGCGAGCAATGCTCCTCCGCCGAATCTCCAGAACGTTCCAGTCTAGTCGAAAAACGCCCGTCTTGCAGGCATCCGTACGCTGGATTCAGATAAGCAACTGCCTTGTTTGTAGCGTGGACTACAGGAACTACAGGATTCTGGACCGTCGAACCATTTGTTCAACAACCTGCCGCGGATCATCCGTCTCCCGAAAGATCTCCAATTGCCGATCCGCCCAACTTGGGCGACTGGCCATTTCGCGGATTCTTTCCAAATACGGCTGGCAATTCAGCTCCTTGGCAACCGGTTGCAAGTAGTCGATCAGCGAATTCACGATCGAATGTACCGACTGCGTTTCAAACGTCTTTACATTGACTAGCTTTGCCTTCGTTCCATACCGACACGCCCGCCATTTGTTTTGCTGCACGAGCATTGGGTGACAATCGTGCTGATACGCACCTTCGTCAATGATGTCTGACAACGCCTTCACCAGACATTGGATCAACCCACCGAGCGCCAGGCAGTCATCCAGATTCCCAGGCATATCGCAAACGCGGACTTCGACCGTCCCAAAGCTATGATGCGGACGCACGTCCCACCAGATCTCGCGAATCGTATTAATGAACTTGGTCTGTTCCATGTGACGCACCAGCCACACGTACTCACTCCAATTTCTCATCAGCGGCGGCAAGCCAGCGGTCGGCAACCCTTCCATGATTTTCGAACGATGCGATTTCAATCCCGTTTCGCGGTTATCCCAAAACGGACTGCTGCACGACAGCGCCAACAACGTTGGTAAGTGCTGCATGATCCGGTCACAGATCATCACTGCTTTGTCACCCGAATCAACGCCGACGTGCACGTGCAAACCAAACGTCACCAGCCGCCGAGCCATTTCCTGCAGCAGCGAAATCAAACTCTGGTAGCGTTCGTTGGCAGTCACTTTCTGGTCACGCCAGGAAGAAAACGGGTGAGTCGCCCCCCACCACAAATCCACGTTGATTCGATCAGCCGCATCTTGCAGCGTTTTGATCTTTGGCTCCAAGTCCTCCCGCGCCTCGTCAATCGTATTACAGACTCCCGTGTTGACCTCAATGTAACATTGCATCAACTCAGGTTTATAAGGAGCCGAGTCGCCCAAGTCGGTAAATTGAGCCAGCAATGGTTCGATGCTGCTCGATAACGCTTTGGTTTCCCGGTCGACGAGGCCGAGTTCAATCTCGATGCCAACCGTTGGCGAGTCGTTGGACGTGAAGTTAATCTTTTCCATCAATTCAATGCCGTTGTCGAATCGTGGTAGGGTCGAGCCCAAAGCTCGATTTTCAGAAACAAACTTAAACCAACGATTCGCAAAATGCAAATATCTGCTGCGACTTGGCAATTGATTCGGATTGCAGAAGCATTACCGATTCAAGTTTGAATCGATCGACGAATCTTTCTGATTCAAGAATCGAGTCGCGACGCTGGTCATCACTTGCATACCAACCGGCAACACGCCCTCGTCGATGTCGAACCCTGAGTTATGAAGTGGCAAGCCACCCGTTTTTTCGCCACGACAACCAAGCCTGACAAGCGAAGCTGGTAATTGTTGAGAGTAAAAGGCAAAATCTTCGCCGCCCATACTCGGTTCAGGAATCTCCAGCACGTTTTCCGCGCCCAGGACATCGCTCCCCACCTCGCGCACGAACCCGGTCAACGATTCATCCGCTAAAACAGACGGAACCACCAACCCGAAATTCACCTGAATCTCCGCGCCCTTTTCCTCGCCCAGTTCTTTTGCGAACTCGTGCACTTTGGCGATCGCCCGCTCACGTGTCGTCTGTTCCAGACTTCTCATCGTTCCCAACAAACGAACTTTTTCCGGAATCACATTCGACTGCTCACCGCCTTGGATCGCCGTAAACGAAAGAACCACCGGATGCTCCGATTGTTCGTATCGCGGCACAGCTTCGTAACAAGCCGAAATGAACTCGACGGCCAATTCGATTGGGTCCACCGTTTCATGTGGCCTCGCCGCATGCCCGCCCTTGCCAATGATGTCGATCGAAATCTCGTTGCAGTGAGCAGTAACAACCCCCGGTCGCAACGCAATCTTTCCAACAGGACGCGACGGATCAACATGCGCAGCGATAATGGAAGTCACCCCCTCCAGTACACCGAACTGGATCATTCGCTGTGCACCGGTTGCCGTTTCTTCTTCCGGTTGAAAAATCGCCCGAATCGCATGTTCAGTCGGCTGAACATCGATATATTTGTGCAACGCTTTTACCGTCCCCAACAAGATCGACGAATGCGCGTCATGGCCGCAGGCGTGCATCACCGAATCGACCAAGCTTCGGTACTCAACCTGCTTGACGTCAGAGACAGCAATCGCATCGATGTCTGCACGAATCGCCAACCTGCGCTCGGCGTTCGGATTCCCCAAGTCGACAACCAGCCCGCGATTCTCAGGACCGAGCGAATACGGAATCCCCAAACTCTCAAGCTCCGCAGCCAGAAAGCGAGTAGTATTAAACTCGCGACCGGATAGCTCTGGGTTGCGATGCAAATGCCGACGTATCGCCACCAAGAAACTGCTATCAGGCATCTCAATGTTTTTCGGATCTACAATCACGCGGTAACTCGCCCAAGAATCCGCGAGATAATCACGGAACACCAATATTTGTAAAGCGTAAGAGTTTAATTCGCCAGACAGATATCGCTAGTGGTTCTTCCAAGCTGAATTGAATAGTTTCTGTCCCTGGTTTTTCGGTGCCATGCCCTCGCCTTTCCAACAACAAGCCAACTCCCCGCACCGGCATGCTTACGCTAAAGATGAGGCAGTGGTCAACGTGGCGTGGGCATGCTTTGGCGGTACGGCACACATAACCACCAACGCTCGCGTAAACATGGCACCCGTCACTTCAGCTCCAACGAACCACGAGTTTTGTCCCTGGTTTTTGGGTGCCATGCCCTCGCCTTTCCAACAACAAGCCAACTCCCCGCACCGGCATGCTT
>CAZXLW010000055.1:25863-26119 GCA_964641465.1 uncultured Pirellulaceae bacterium
GAGGCAGTGGTCAACGTGGCGTGGGCATGCTTTGGCGGTACGGCACACATAACCAACTCCGCTCGCGTAAACATGGCACCCAGCAATTCACGTCTAACGAACCACAGTCTTGTCCCTGGTTTTTGGGTGCCATGCCCTCGCCTTCCAACAACAAGCCAACTCTCCGCATCGGCATGCTTACGCTAGAGATGAGGCAATGGGCAACGTGGCGTGGGCATGCTTTGGCGGTACGGCACACATAACCAACTCCGCTCGC
>CAZXLW010000055.1:26219-34918 GCA_964641465.1 uncultured Pirellulaceae bacterium
GTAAACATGGCACCCAGCAATTCACGTCTAACGAACCACTGGGCCGAGTTTGTTAAATGTTGAGCGGTACGACTAGTCAGTGCTATTCAGCGCTAGTTATTGCCCGGACAGCAAATTGACGAACGGGCCAACATCTAGCAAATCCAGGACTCCGTCACCATTAATATCTGCTTCCGCTGCAAACTCTCCGGCCTGCAACAACGTGACAAACGGTGCGACGTCAAGCAAACTGACCTGACAATCGCCGTTGAGGTCTCCAAGAACAAAAGGAGGGGACCAAATCGCGATCGCTTCCCGCTGATCCTCAAGTTCCACGTTGAACGCTATCTGGCCAAGGTTATTGAAGCCGCTTTTTTCATCGCCGTTGTGTTGCATTCCTGTCGGAAACGAAAGCGAAGCGATCGTTGACCCCAGGAAAGAATCCGTTTGACGAATCGCTTCGACCAAACCTAACTCAGGACACCAAAAGAAAATACCTTCGACCGGTTCCGGCCCACCAACATCGATGCTGGCCGAAAACGCGATCTGTCCATTGTTATTCAACGCAATGTCATCAAAGCCAACAATCGCGCCGCCTTCAATATCCGTATCCAAACTAACCAACTCACTGACCGAACCATTGCTGTACAAAAAGATCGCAGCACTTCCATTCATGGAGCCGGCCCCGTTGATCAGCGAAGTGAACGCAACCTGTCCTAAATCGTTGATGATTGGCAAATTCGAATTCCCAAACGAAGCGAACGTGCCACTATTGCTTGGAACCATTTGGTCCGTCCTCGCGATCTCGCTCAGCGTGCTACCGTCAAACAAGTACAAACCATCCACATCGCCAGACTGGGTTCCGACAAGAGAAGCATGAAACACGACTTCACCAACCTCATTGATCGACGGAAACTCCGAAAGAGAATCGAACTGTCCGTCACCACCCGGCGCATCATCCTGCAAAATGACAACTGTTGAAATGTCGTTCAAGTCGGCAAGATAAATTCCGTCCCCAGCCGCAGTCGAGGCCTCGGCATAAAAGACCATCTGTTGCTGCTCGTTCAACAACGGACGACGAAACGAACTAAAAAAGTTACCGTCCGGAGTTTGATCACCAGCTTCCGCAATCTCAATCAACTCACCGCTTGGATCAAAGAAGTACATGCCCAGCGTAAAACAGCCGTCAAACGCGACCTGATTTTTCTCATTGATACTCGGCGTCCCAAAATTCAGAAAACTCCCTCCGCCCGGCATGGAAGCTCCTTCCAACGCAACTCCGATCGTCCCCAAACCATTGCCAACGAAAATCCCTTCTCCAGAATCGCCATCGACCAGATCGGAACGAAAAACCAAGTTCCCCGAATCGTTAACACCTCGCGCCGAAAACGGAAACGTCAAATAGAACGCCGAGCTACCCGGTGCGGCCTCACCTTCCCTTGCCACGGTTCGGATCGCATCCCCGTCGACGACAAACAAGCCGTCATACCCTGTCGCGCCCTGGACAAACGAAAAGAAAGAAGCGCGGCCACTATCGCCAAGCAACGGAGCACTCAGATTGTCAAACACTCCGTCATTGTCCGGGACCGCATCACCCGTTTCGGCAACGACCAGAATTGACTGCGAATTTGCAACACCGCAACAAACCAGCAGACTTAGATACAACAGTAGAGTTTTACCAAACATAATCTCGTCTCCGAATTATCGTGAGCGATCATGATAACAATCTCAAAAATGTATGCAATCTTGCACACCACAGCCGACGCAACAATTGCGATTCGAACTTGTGCAAACGCCCCAGTTCAAGCCAAAAACGTCAGTTGATCGCAATTCGTTTCTGAATTCTTGCCAGCGCTGACGCTGCGTCTCGGTTCACATCGACATGGGGATGATTCTGAGAAAGAGCCGTCAGTAACTGGACGCAAGCCTCCTCGTGTACCGCCTGGCGACTGATCAGTTCCAGCAACAAGACCGCCCGAAACATCCGACGCAGTTCTGCCACATTTATGCGAGGACGCTTAGCCGAATGCTTCAAGATTCGACTAATTCGGTACTGAACTTCGGTACTCGGTGCTTCATCAAACGCCTCCTGCAAGAACCGCTCTGCCTGCCCTCGAACACTCATCAGACTTTCCAACGCTGATTCACGTTCTTGGAACGTCGATGCATCCAGCTGGACAATCCATTTTCGAATCTGTTCCTGGCTAGTCGCCATCGGTTCGCCGACTTCCGCTTGGAGGTGTGCGAAAACCTCGTTGGCGGAAAACTGCAAGTTGTTCACATGTCGCAAAGCAATTTTCGGATTCGAACTCCCCAAGCCACGCCAAGCTGTCGCGAACTGACCGGGCAACACCTGCTGCGGTGCATCCGGGAACAGCAATTTTTCCAACGACCAGACGATCACAGTGCAATCGTTCAGTCCTGACGCTCCGGATGCCAACTCAAACCGATCAGGAGCGAACGTCGCCGTATTCACCTTTTCCGCATGCCCTTCCAGTTTCCCGACCGGCTCTCGTGTCGCCAGGTCCCAAACGACAACTCGCTTGTCGTTCCCAGTCGTGACCAGAAACCGCCCGTCGTCAGAGAACTCTATCGACGCAACAGTTTGAGCGTGGCCTTCCAAAGTAAAACTGGACTTAGACGGGTTGCTTAAACTCCAAAGCCGCACACGCTTTTCGAATGCATAAGTCGCCGCTGCCCAAACTTCATCTCGGGAAATGGCGACCGCTTTAGGAGGCTTCGGCGGCCCCGGCAAAACCACAGACGAATCATTCTCCAGATCAATCAACTTGGTTAAGTGCAAACGTTTATTGTTTACCTTTTGTGTCGCTATCACGTACTGACCGTTGCGCGATACGACCGGACGAATTTCCGGCTTGCCCAAAATGTCCCGGTGTTTCAAAAAACGACAATCAGGAAATGAGTACTCGAGAACTCGATCCGCCTCAAGCACAAAGACTTTGTTTCCAGTCTGTGAAAACGTCGCGAACAAGGCATCACACTCGATCACATTCACCACCTGCCCCGAGTGAATGTTCCAGATCATGACTGGCTCGTCCGGAGTCGAAGCAGTCATCAAATGCTCCGAGTCGTTTGCGAACTCCATCCACTTCACCCGCGACTTGTGCTTGGTCAGTTCACAGATCAACTGACGCGACTTGCAATCGCGAACCTCAATCACATTGGCGCGGTTACGGCTTGCCAGATATTTCCCGTCGGGGCTGTACGCCAACCGATAAAACCCGTTCGCACCGTCATCGCCAATTCGGCCAAACCGCCATTCCGCATGCGCCGGCAACGGTAAGCCATCGTTCTGTTGCGACCAAGCCACCGATTGGATTGCCAGTAACTGGAAACCGAACAGACACAAACCAGCCACCCAAGCCACCTGACCCCTTGGGCAACCCAGCCAGCGCAAACCGTGACGGCACCAGCCAACCCGAACTGGCAGCGAGCGTCTCTGGTTTTCAAGAATTCGCATGTTAACTCCCCACAAAGTCACAAATCATTCTCGCACGCCGCAGTCCCTGGAACAGCGTCCATAAGCGATTTCGTCGCCAACTTTTCAAATTCATCTTCGGAATCGGCCAAAATCGCGGGATTCCAAAGCGATAGCATTTTCGAACTGGACAACCAACATTAACGAGATCCCGGAAATCTGATATACGAATCATTATTGTAAGTTGTTTAGACACCGGAGCCATCATGTCCAACCTGATCGAATCCTTTGAGAAAGCGGTTGTGAAACTCCGTCGGCGGAGAGTATCTCAGTTCCTGTTCGACCGATATTCAGGCGAAGTCCAGCACGGCCTGTTCGCTGGCCTGAAACTCGATCGTCGCAATTCCTGCTCCAAGGGACTGCTCGGGCTGAAGATCTTTGGGTTATATGAAACCGTGGTGGTCGAAGCAATCGAACATCGAGGCCCGTTTGACGACCTGATCAACATCGGTGCTTGTGACGGTTACTTTTCGCTCGGGCTTCTGAAAGCAGGCCTCGTCCGCAGGTCCATTTGTTTCGAAACATTTGAGAAACGCCAGCAGGCAATCCGGCGTTACGCTCAGAGCAACGGTCTGTCGGATCAAGTCGTGGTGATGGGTGAAGCCACCGAGCGGATCGGCGAGTTGGTCGCCAAGCACAATTACGAACCGGCCAACTCTCTGGTGATCTGCGACATCGAAGGCGCGGAATTCAAACTGCTTTCCGAGAGCTTCATGCGGCAGCTTGACGGCGCAACGTTGGTGGTCGAGCTACACGATCGTTTGTTGGACGGAACCGCCGAGCGTCGCACAGAACTAATCAATCGGTTACCGTCCGGCTACCTGCACGAAGTCATCGAAGGGAAACCAGCCAGCTGGAACGGGATCGAAGACCTCGAAACTCTTTCCGACAACGACCGCGCATTAGTAACATCCGAAGGCCGCAAAGTCCGCGGCGAGTGGCTGGTCGCCTGGCCCGGCTAAATCTGTTCCACGAGAGCAAGACCGTACCCAATTCCCTCCTCGCTCTGGAAAGGTCGGACGAAGTACGCCCCTACCTGCTGCGCCAGCCGGAAACCGTTCGTTAGCAATTGATTGCCAAACGCGTAAACGCGTGGCTGCAATTCGTGTAAACTCAATCTTGCGTTGCAATATTCTCGATTCTTGAACGAATAACAATCTTAGTTCACGTATTTCCCGGATCGTAAGATTAAAAACAGGCAATACGTGTACAAGATTCGCTGCCTCGCGTTTGAAGTTGGGCACGACAATGAAGCACAGCTGCTCGAACGCTTAATGGCTTCGGCAGCGAAGACTGGCAGCCTAATCGGCTGTACGGCGAGGCGGATCTTCCCAGTAATGGCACACCGATCGAGTTCCCATGAACATTTCCTCTCGAACGCCTGAAGGAAAGAAACACACATGCACGAATTGTGGCCACGTGTTCCGTATCAGCCCGTCCGTTGCTGGTGATGCGTGTTGTCCAGCCTGCAATACGCTCGTGTGGCCGGATGGGCGTGACGAATCTGACGCGGACGAACGACGACGGAAAAAGAAGAAACGAACACGTCGAGCAAAAACGAAGAAAGACACAAAAAAGAAAAACACGCGCCGCAAAAAGAAGGGGAAGTGACGAGCGTGTGACAGCGACCATTGAAGCGACGACGTTTAAACACAGATGCACAGGGTTCACAGAGCAAAGTCACCATACCCAAACTCTGTGTCCTCCGTGCCTCTGTGTTTCACAAGAGCCGGAAGCCAAGCATTTATCGTCTACAGCCCTTTCCAAAGTACTTGGTCAATATTTACGTTCCATGGGTGGTTAATCGTAAACCCTGTCCGACGCCATCCTACCCGGGCTTGGACTTCTGCTTCCGCATTGACGTAGTCCGCGATTTTTTGTCGTTAGCAAGCCATGACAACTGCTTCATAGCCCCACTCCGACTTGTTAACGTAAAAAAAGGGTGTAGCAAGCTACACCCTTTGGTTTCATAAATTAACAACAATCATTAGCCGCCAAGCAACGCAATGAATGGTTGAACATCCAGCAAATCGACGACGCCGTCCTGATTAACATCTGCTTCACAGGAGAATATTCCGTCTGCTAAGGCCGTCACGAACGGCTGCACATCCAACAGATCGATAGTGCCGTCCAGATTGCCGTCTCCTGGTAGACAACCTGTATCGCACTCCAGCATGGTAACGGAAAAGGCATCGATGCCCGCTTCAATTATTGAAACGCCACCCACGTCAGAGGCAATAAAGCGAACTCTCATGTTGTCTGTTGGAGTAATGACATCGTCAATAATGAATTGACGGAAAACCCAGCCACCAGAAACATCTGGGCCAGTCGGTCCAACGGTCTCAAGTTCAATCCATGTCGAACCACCATTGTTTGAGATTTCAATGTCAAACGTGTCAGCGTTCACTGTGCCAGCAACGTCGTTGGAATACCACCGGTAGTAAGAAATCAACGGGACTCGGTCAGCATCGGGCACCCCGTCAAATACAGCCGTGGTCAGGATCGTACTTCCTCCGTCAACGTCGGTGTTATTGGTGGTTTCACTGTTGCCGTTGTCAGTAACGAAGCAGAAACTGCCGCCGGTCACTTCCGCATCCTCGGCGGGATCACCACGATCACCATTGTTCGGAATACCTCGTTCCCATTGACCGTCTGTCGCATTTCCGGAAACCGTCCAGTTTGGGTCCGTATCAAACGACTCAGATACGACCGTGTCCAAACTTGTGGCCGTCATTGCTGCGAATGATGTCGCAGGCGTTTCCGCTGGTAACGTTACCGTATCGCCATTGTTAGCCTCCACCGAAACGAAGAATCGAACCCGAATTCCGCAATCAATCGCCGGGAATACCGCTTCATAACTATCAGCGTCAACGACGGTCATGGGCACCTGTACGAAACCGTTTCCGATATCGTAATTCAGGATTCCAGAGTCAGGAATTTGAGTTCCAGTGACTGGCTCGACGTCAACAATGAACGAATCACCAGTCGGATCAATCGTTGTAGGTATTCCATTGGGGAACGAAAGACTGATCAAATCAAGTTCTGGGGCCATCATATTGTGCGCATTGAATGCGTCCGCGATCTGCTGATAGTGCGGAGTACCGTTGCCGACAATCCCATCATCATCGTCCAGTTCCAGAAAGATAAGGGTAATCTCAGGGCCAATCATTGAGCTGCCCCCCATCGCACCACGAACCGGCAGCATGCTCACAAAAAGTCGTGATACAATATCAACGGCATTGTCGGGATCGATGGCTCGGATTTCATTGATCGTGTCCCACACGCATCCGGAAATCAATTGACCGCAATCGTGAATCCCGCCGCTACAAGGATAGGTACGGAAATTTTCAGCCGACCGCAAAGGAGCTCCGCAACTGCCCGCAAAAAAACCAAGGGCGAGGTCAGGGTTGTCCTCGAGCAAGATAGCCATCGTATCCGAACAACCTTCACCAAACTGGCCTTGAGCATTGCCGGTAACGTTTACCAGATGGTGCCCATATTCGTGATACACAACATCTGCAAAAGATGTGCTGTTGCAACCACCGGCGTTTCGAAAGAAATTAATCGATGAGCCATCATAAAATGCATTGCAATCATCGTTGATGTTCGTGTTAATGTTGAAACCGGTTTGATTTGCGATCGTTGGAAATGTGGGTTCAATATTGAGCACAAAGTCGCGAACAATGTTTGAATGAAGATAATCATTGACATTGGCAACGGAAAAAGCCGTGTTGGTTTCGTTATGCAGGAAATCGACTGAACCAGGATCGGCCACGTTAATCGAAATCACCGGAGTCGAATTGCTGCCGCCAACCGACAGGTCGAACAAGTCGAAATAGAGTCCCTCCAGGCGGGAATTTACAGTAACGTTACCGTTGGCTGAACTGGGGATATTAAAGTTCCCATTCTCATCAGCAAAAACAGTCTCACCGCCGGTGATTGAAACTTCGGCGTATGGCAATGCAAAAATCGCAACATCTTCACACTCAGCAGCCGCAACGCCATCAGTTCCCCGACCAGAGACAGTTCCGTTTACGTCGGCGTGAAT
Organism: uncultured Pirellulaceae bacterium; assembly: GCA_964641465.1. Lineage (GTDB taxonomy): Bacteria > Planctomycetota > Planctomycetia > Pirellulales > Pirellulaceae > Mariniblastus. The sequence goes on from CAZXLW010000055.1 coordinate 33,746, forward strand.
CATCGTTTCAGAATAGAGTATCTCACCGTCATCAACGGCAGCCACGATCAAATGCTTTCGATAGCTTGCAAAATCACTGGGAGATCCTTGAGTCGCAATGAATTGAATGGCCGCTTCTGGATTCTTTTCAATTACGTTTGTATTCCCAGCCCAGATCACCAACTGTTTTTCACTTATCTCAACAGGCAGGCCGCGTTGGCGGAGATTGGCAATCACTGATTGGCTGCCGTCAAACTGCAAATTCGAATTCGCCATCTCGGCGGCGGCATTCTGTTTCATCAAATCCGTAACCACGACAGGCAAGCCCCTTAGATTCACCGTGTCAAAATCGCGCATTTCTTTGAGATTGTTACCAGACATGACCAATGGAAACCCATCTTCATTGCGGACAAGAAATCCGATTCCAGATCGAAAGACCGGAACGCCATCGACATGCTGTTCAAAACGAAAAGTGTAAAAGCCATGAGTTTCCGTTTCCGGATTCCACATAACACCTTGCAGCACATTTCCGCTTGGCCATTTACGAGCCGTTAATTCCCCGACTTCTGTTGCATATATCCCTTCAATGTCCTGACAAAAGTCTCTTGCGCTTTGCTGAGCCGTTACGCCTGTCGAAAGTGCCGTTCCGAAAATGTAATTGACCGGTTGGTTCTGCTCAAAAAATCCTTCGCCTTCAAAGTATTGAGCACCTTGGAATCGGGCTTCAGGATGCGATTTTTTGAATGCTTCCATTTTGGCATTATCTGCCAGATTGATATCGCCATAGGCGACCGACGTCATCGCAAACACCGCGATGCCAACCAAGAAAAATCTAACAACCATACTCTTCGCTCCATAGCCTCGGAATGGGCTTGCCACCGGCGATAGCAAACACCCTCTTGCACAATTATAGCAAGTACGACTCACAGGCTATCATTTTCAAGCAATGTCACCAACTTCATTGCTTTACTATCTGCAATTTGTTCTTTCGCGTTCGCTATGATTTTGTGGCTTCCCCCAAAAAAGGGTGTGGCAAAACACACTCTTTTTTCATAATTAACAACCACTCATTACCCGACACGCAGCCCGACACGCAGCCTGACACGTAGCCTGACACGTAGCATAACTGCTGAATCAGAATGCAACGAAAACGCGGCCTGACTCGTCACTTGCTGGCTGGAGTTTGGACCCGGC
>CAZXLW010000056.1:0-3936 GCA_964641465.1 uncultured Pirellulaceae bacterium
ACGACTCGGAGAGTCGTGCTACTTTCGTAAAATCGGTTTTGAAACCGCTTCTAGGCTCTACCGCGCAAGAACCCCGAGAATTATGAGGACTGCCCAGAGCCGATTGCAACGCGAGCCATACGACGTCGATCAGCTTCACGGAGCAGGCCTTTGCGAATCCGGATCTTGGTCGGAGTGATTTCGACCAACTCATCATCCTCGATATACTCAAGCGCCTCTTCCAACGAAAACTGAACGGCCGGTTTGAGCAGGATATTTTCGTCGCTTCCCGAAGCTCGCATGTTCGTCAGCTTCTTTTCGCGACAAGGATTCACGGGCAAGTCATTGGAACGAGCATTTTCGCCAACGACCATGCCTTCGTAAACTTGATCTCCCGGAGCAACGAACATTTCCGCACGTTGCTGCAAACCAAACAACGCGAAACCAACTGCTTTCCCGGACGCCATCGAAACCATCACGCCGTTCGGCCGACGCGGAATATCACCTTCCATCGGTCGAAACTCCGCGAACCGATGATTGATTACCGCGGTACCTTGCGTCGCATTGAGCATCTTAGTTCGCAGTCCGATCAGTCCTCGGGCCGGGATCAGGAAATTGGCGATCGTGAATTCACCACGAGCCGACATTTCCTGCATTTCGCCGCGTCGATTTCCCACCATTTCCATCACCGGGCCAAATTTTTCGGATGGGACTTCCACGACCAGTTCTTCAAACGGTTCGGACACCACACCATCAATCTTTTTAATCACCACCGTGGGCTTGCCAACGGAAAGCTCAAAGCCCTCCCGCCGCATCGTTTCGATTAAAATCGCCAGGTGCAAAACACCTCGCCCCGAAACCGCAAACGCATCGGCACCTTCGACCGTCCGGACTCGCAGTGCAACGTTGCGATCCAATTCCTGCATCAGCCGCTCTCGCAACTGCCGACCAGTCACGTATTTGCCTTCTCGCCCGGCCAACGGCGAGGAATTGATTGTGAATATCATCTCCAACGTCGGCTCGTCCACAGAAATTCGAGGGAACGCGACCTGGTTATCCGGATGACAGATCGTGTCACCAATCTCAATCTTGTCGATTCCGACTAACGCCACCACATCACCAGCTGTCGCGTTATCGACTTCAGTCCGGCCAAGTTTGTCGAACAAATGCACCGACGCGATTTTGCAGGTCGTTACACTGCCGTCCCCCTCAAGAACTTTAACGCTCTTCCCTTTGGAAATACTTCCACTTTGAATTCGGCCAACCGCAATCCGACCTACATACTCGGACCAGTCCATCGTGGTCACAAGCATTCGAAACTCGCCGTCTTCAATAGTCGGTGGCGGAACTTTTTCCAGGATCAAGTCCAGCAGCGGCGTCATCGAATCAGAAGGCTCGTTCAAGTCCATCATCGCAAAGCCCTCTTTGGCACTTGCATAGATATGGTGAAACTGATCGAGGTACTCTTCGCCGCCCATTTCAACGATCAGTTCCATCGCTTCATCGACAACTTCTTCGGTCCGGGCGTCCGGGCGGTCGATTTTGTTAACGACCACGATCGGCTTGAGACCAACTTCCAGTGCTTTGCCAAGCACGAATCGCGTTTGCGGCATCGGGCCCTCCGCCGCATCAACCAGCAGCAATGCACCGTCTGCCATTTTCAAAACCCGTTCCACTTCACCGCCGAAATCAGCGTGACCCGGCGTATCGATAATGTTGATCTTCACGTCCTTGTACGGGAGCGCGATGTTCTTGGCCAGAATCGTGATTCCGCGTTCCTTCTCCAAGTCACCGGAATCGAGAATCCGTTCGCCTTGCAGCTGCGAGTCTCGAAACTGTCCACTTTGCCGCAACAGGCAGTCGACCAAAGTTGTCTTGCCGTGGTCAACATGTGCGATAATCACAATGTTGCGAATGTCAGATCGTTGATTCATGCCTAATGCCTTTTAGTTTGCGCCTTGCGCTAATGAGCTTTTATTTGGGCTACGAGTGGAGGGCGTTGGTTACGCGGATAAGCTGCTGGACCAGTTCTTCAACTCGCTGTTCGCAGTCCGAATCGGCAATCTGATCGCCAGAAAAGGCCTGGCCAGTCGCATAGACAAACCGAGGAAGTATCAGGGAGCGAAAGTCCAGCATCAGGCTGTTCGCGATCCCCATCGGAGCCATAAAGCTCCCCTGCCCTCCTGAAGCACACAGAAATCCGACCACTTTGTCAGTCCACGCCTTACCGGTGATTTCGATCAGGTTTTTCGCAGACGAGGACAAATCGTAGTTATAAACCGGTGCTGCAATCAGAATACCCCGAGCTTTCGTCACTGCCTCGATGGCTTTGACCGAACCCTCGTGTCCATAGCAGGATGCTCCGTCGCACAAAGGCAAATTCACCTCGCGCAAATCGAGCATCTGGACCTCGTTCTGTGTCTGCTGCAATTGAGACATCGCGGCGCTGGCCAGAATGCGGCTACGGCTATCAGGATTCAAACTGGTGGATATAACCAAATACATGGTCGGGCAAATTGCGTATGATGGTGGAAAAGCGGAATCATAGCTGCGAGGCAGAAGGCAAGAAAGGCGAAACTGGGAAACTGTAAAACGAAATGATGAATTGGTTCGAACTTAACGACACGACACACTTTATGATCAGCATGGTCAACAGATACAGGGAGATTGTCTGATGGCGCGAGTTGTCCTGGCCATGTCCGGCGGAGTGGATTCGAGTGTGGCTGCACATTTGCTGAAAGAACAGGGCCACGAAGTCATCGGTGTCTTTATGCGGCATGGTGAACAGGCTGTCGAGGCCTGCGCGATCGACGGATCGCCCGAATCCTCGCCTCATGCCTCGCCGTTGCTGCCGATTTTGAACCAGCGGGCCGATCACAAGCAAGGCTGCTGCAGTGCATCGGATGCCGAAGATGGTCGCCGAGTGGCCGAACGACTCGATATTCCGTACTACGCATTGAATCTGGAAGCGGAATTCAAAGGCATCATTGACTACTTCGTCCACGAGTACACGATCGGCCGGACACCGAATCCCTGTGTGATGTGCAACAACAAGATCAAGTTCGGCAAGTTGTTTGACTATGCCGATAGCGTCAACGCGGATTTTCTCGCCACTGGACACTACGCACGGTTGGAAAGGCAAGGCAACGATCTTCATTTGCTCCGCGGCGTCGACGACAGCAAAGACCAATCGTATGTTCTGTTCGGAATCAAGAGACAGTTCCTCGAACGGATGTTGCTGCCTGTCGGGTCTTACGAGAAACCAGCGATTCGCTCGATCGCTGCTGAATTGGGTCTCAACGTGGCCACCAAAAAGGATAGCCAGGAGATTTGCTTTGTGACTTCCGGAAAACATGACGAGTTCGTCCGGTCGCGCAGGAACGATCAACAGTCAACCGCCGGTCAGATCAAGACTCTCGACGGTCAGACGGTCGGCGATCACCCAGGCATCGAGCGGTTTACCATCGGACAACGCAAAGGTCTGGGGGTCGCCATGGGCGAACCGTACTTCGTTGTCAAAATCGACCCGACCACCAACGAAGTCTTCATCGGGAAGAAAGATGACCTGGCGACCAAGTCGTTGAAGGCTTCTGGAGTGAATTGGCTCGTTGGTGTCGATAATCAATTCTCTGGCATGGCCCAGTTTCGCTACAACAGCACGTCCGTTCCCGCTCACATCGAATGCACTGGCGATGCCCAGGACCGAATCAAGGTCACGTTTGATCAACCACAACACGGAGTAGCTCCCGGCCAAGCCGTCGTTTGCTACACCGAAGATCGAGTCCTCGGCGGAGGCTGGATCGACAGTACGTTCTCCGAATCCGAAGCGGCCGCCATTCAGTCCACTGACGTTTAGTATTTCTGTATCAGGATAGTAGCCAGACTCTCCGAGTCGTATTTGACTAACGACTCCGAGAGGCAGTGATTTCATTGGTAACCCGACGCGTGAGCGAGGAA
>CAZXLW010000056.1:4036-6965 GCA_964641465.1 uncultured Pirellulaceae bacterium
CTAACGACTCCGAGAGGCAGTGATTTCATTGGTAACCCGACGCGTGAGCGAGGAACAATGGCAGCCAACGAGGCGTGCTAACTGCGTCAGCAAAAGCCTCCATCTCCCAGAAACCTTATTCTGACGTCTGATTTCGTTGACACGCCTAGTCGGGTATCATAAAAATTCGATGTGGTAACACCCGACGAAGATTATGGAACTGATCATGACTGAACAATTGCTACTGGCCCAAGATGGCAACGTGACCTGGATTCTCATCATGGCGGGATCTTTTTTCCTCGTGATCTTGGGCTTGATCCTGTTCTTCGCAATTTTGAAATACGGCAATCTATGGTTGCAGGCATTCAGCTCAGGAGCCAACATCGGCATCTTTGATCTGATCGGGATGCATTTGCGGAAAGTCAAACCTGAGCAGATCGTGCAAGCCAAGATCATGGCAACTCAGGCGGGCATGAACATCAAAGGCAAGGAAGGAATCACCAACAAGAAACTCGAAGCACACTATCTTGCCGGCGGACGAAGCGGCGGAGTGCAACGAGTCATCAAGGCGATCATTGCGGCCCAGCGAGCGGGTATCGACTTGGACTATGATCGAGCCGTCGCCATCGACCTGGCCGGACGTGATATCCTCAAGGCGGTAACCACCAGCGTTGACCCAATCGTGATTGATTGTCCGGACGCACAGAAGAGCGGCAAGAATTTCCTCAGCGCGATTTCCAAGGACGGTATCGAATTGAAAGTTCGGGCGCGAGTCACCGTGCGGACTAACCTGGAACAACTGATCGGTGGAGCCACCGAAGACACAGTTATCGCCCGCGTCGGCGAATCGATTATTTCTTCGATCGGTTCCTCGGGAACTCATCAAGACGTATTGGAGAACCCCGATCGGATCTCACGTAACGTATTGGAACGAGGCCTCGACGCTCACACTGCGTTCGAAATTGTCTCGATCGACATCGCAGACATCGACGTCGGCGAAAACATTGGCGCCCGGCTTCAAGCCGATCAGGCCGAAGCCGACACCCGCGTCGCTCGCGCAACCGCAGAAAAGCGTCGCGCTGAAGCCGTCGCCGTGGAACAGGAAATGAAAGCCGAAGTCGCCAACAATCGAGCCCAACTCGTACTAGCTGAAGCCGACGTACCAATGGCCATGGCCGAAGCCTTCCGCGCCGGTAACCTCGATTCATCTAACGGCAGTGCCGGTTAAGTTAGAATTCTAATTGGGTAGATTCAATGGAATGGCCGAACCTGTCAGGAATTGGTCACGTCAGTGGAAGGCTTGCGACTGAAGAAGACATCAACGCAGGCTCGGCTGTTTTTCTGCTGCAATCAGAAGGCGAACGGATAGGATCTCCCATGGAGATTGAGATTCCTCAGTATGCGATTCATCATGACTCTGATTCAGGTGAAAAGACGAGGGTCATCGTGATTCAGGCCGAGGAGACACAGGACCAACAGGCCATTGGAGTCTTGGACTTTGAATCGAGTGGTTACGCTGTTGGACTGTTCCACGAGTATGAATTTCTAGGCACTACCCCGCCAGAAATCTAGATGCTCGACTATTGGCTTGGCTGTTGCATGACTACCGGCGGCCTGAACCTTCTTCATCTTGATTTGCTGGGTTCGCTTGATTTGGCACGGAGTTGTTGGCCCTGGTCGGGCTGCGTTGATTGGAGCTCGCGTTCTGTTCGCTCACCATTCCAATTCCAGTTGATCCGTTTGATCCTGATTGCCCAGTGGGCATTATTGCTGATTGCTGGGCTGGCGGCTGTTGATCAGTATCTCCAACGCCATCTCCATCCGCTACGACTGAAGGATCATCAGCAACCGGTGGATCAAACTCGTATGGCTCGCCGCACAAGTTAATAAAGATGTCGATCTGGGCCCCTTCCAGAATATTGATGCTCTGGTCAATCACAACATTCTGAATGTTTGCAAGGCCCTGCTGCATCTGCGAGATAGTAATTCCCTGCGCCGGGTCGGACGACACCGCATTACATACGCTCGACAGCTGAGATCCGATATTTTGAACAGCACCCAATTGCTCCGCCTGTTCGTTCGTAATTCCCATCAACGAACGAGCTCGATCGGTCAGCAGCGAATCGAGGCCCATGAACTGCATCCGTAACTGTTCCAGCCGATTCATCTGACCGCTGTTCAAGACCGCTTCATCCAACATCCTCATTTCGATCGATTCACGGACGCTACGATCCAACGTTTGTACGGTGCGGTCACGCTGTTCCGGATCCAATGCCAGAAACTGCGCCTGTAGACTGGAACTGACCGATGTGAACATCTCCATAATTTGCGCCTGGCATTGAGCATCGCAAATCGCTTGCAGCCGCTGGGCCAACTCACGTTGCGCCGGTTGGATCTGGATTTCCCGCCCCACATCGTTACGTTGCACAAATTGCAAAGGCGAAACATTCGCTCGCTGCACGGTACCTGATTGCGCACGGCATTCAATTGGCTCTGCGGCAAACATTGCTAAGATACAAATTCCCATTACAAGGCGGCACAACATCTCAATCTCCGTAGGAAGCTACGTGACTCTGGACAACGTGATTCGTGTAAGATGAAACACCCATTGCTGCACCAGGTTTCGAAAAAAACGCGGCCGGGAGATAACGAAAAAAGACGAAACCAAGAACTTGTATCTCAAGGGTGGTTGGTGTCGTCTGCATAGAGACTTCGTATCGCAGGTCTCGCCATCACCATCTCGCCATTCGCTAGCAAGATTCGGTTGAGATACTCATGTCCTGCTTCGGGGGAAAATCCTAAAAATCAGGTTCTGGCTAAGCGGTTGGTGAATTGTGTCTGGTTTGTAAGTTGGTTCGCTTACGGGGAGCGTGGCTATAGATACCGCGGATACCTCGAAATTTCGCGTGTGGCATTGTTAAGTGCTCACAGCTGTGATCGAAGATATTAG
>CAZXLW010000056.1:7065-34332 GCA_964641465.1 uncultured Pirellulaceae bacterium
GGTTTTGGTAAACCTTCGTGTTTTTGAACTTGAGATCTTCGAATCAGCTCTGAAAACGACGATTCACCGTTGGCAATCGTGTATATTAATGGAGTGCTCAATCCCATTTTGAGCGATGGCAATCAGCTGCCACAACTACGCTGATTGTGTTATTGATTCCGCTGAGACCCTACCTAACCAGCTTTGCTTTTTCCCAAATCGAAGGTCAGCTATGTTAAAAGTTCACCAATTCTGTTGTGCTATTGCGATATTGATTGTCTTTTCTTTTGCGTCAAGCCAATTTGCATGTGGTCAAACTTTAAATGGTACGACGTTGGTCATCACTGGCTCCAATAATCCAGCCACTCCCGACGATATTCTAATCACGATGTCCGGAGCAAATTTAGTTGTCAACGATACCGGTGTTGAGACTCAGTTTTTGGCTTCGGAAGTGGAGTTGATCACTGTCTCGACAGAAGCTGGCAACGACAGAATTCAGAATGATACGGCGATTCCAATGTCTGCCAATGGCGGCGGTGGTAACGACACGATCATTGGCGGATCAGGTGATGATTTGCTTGTCGGGCTGGCAGGTCAAGACTCTCTATTTGGTCGAGATGGCAATGACAACCTGGACGGCCATCATGGCGACGATTTCTTGTCCGGTGGAAACGGCAACGATCTTTTGCGAGCGACTCAGGCTGGGGACAATATCATGTTCGGAGGCCCAGGGGATGACATCATTATCGACCATCCTACTTCGTCTAGTGACTCTGAGTTGCATGGCGGCGGTGGCGATGATCGGATCGATGGCCACTTTGGCGATGACCTAATCACTGGCGGTTCTGGAGATGATTTGATTGATGGCGACGATGGCGATGATCTAATCACTGGCGGTTCTGGCGATGACACGCTAAATGGCGGTCCTGGCGCTGACTCAATTTTTGGGCAAGCTGGAATGGACATCATCTGGGGAGGTGGTGGCGGAGATATCGAACTCGATGGTGGACCGGACTTAGATATTGTCGATGGAGTTATAGATGAATTCGTAGTTATTTTCCAACTTAGTGATGGTGACATTCTTGTCAGTGGGGGGCCAGAAGAGGATGAAATCACGCTGTCGGAAATTGGGGGAGAACTGATAATCCGCATGGTAACACCTTCCGCGACTCTGGTTCGTGAATTTGATTTGGCATCAGTCGGAAACGTGATTGTGCAGGGCCACGAAGCGAACGATAGTCTGGAGAATTCAAGTTCGGTTGTTGTTGAGTTGGATGGCGGTTCTGGAGATGATTATTTAGCGAATTTGAGCGCGACAGCGACAGATTCAGTTAGCTTGTTTGGCCGAACTGGCAATGACATTTTGATCAACGGTGTGATCAACGGTGGCGAAGGTAGAACTGAATTGTTCGGCGGGGATGGTGATGACTTGTTGATCAATAATGGCGAGGGTGCGACTGGCATGCGCGGCGAGGCGGGGGATGATTTCTATTCTACCAATCACGAATCCGATTTTTGCTCCAATAGAGACGGTGGCAATGACGTTTATATGCTGCGAGGCGGTACTGTTTTCCACGCCGTGCCCGAAGATGAAGTAGGCTTTCATTCAATCGTCGTGATGGGTTCAGATCAAGACGAAGAGGTAAGATTCTCATCGGACGGTATTATCGCGTCTGGGGTTAGTCTGATCATGATGGGGCCGGGAAATGATATAGTACGTACCGGTTTCAACGAAATCGCACCGATAACGATTCGCGGCGGCGCGGGCGATGACTTTATTTCAGGTGGTAGGGCTGACAACAATGAGCGGTTATTCGGTGACGCTGGCAATGACTTTATGTCGGGAGGCGTAGGCAGCGAGAACATGTTTGGTGGAGCTGGCGATGACATGATGGCTGGTAGTTTTGCGCCACTCACTTCCGGTGCTCCAAACATGGGGCTATCCGAGTCGCCATTAGAGGTCAATATAATGCGGGGTGGACCAGGCGACGACGTAATGCACGGAGGCTTGGGAACAGACTTGATGTTTGGTGGTCTGGGTGATGACATGTTGTTTGGCCGAACAGGCGATGATGTATTGCGAGGTGAAGCTGGCAACGACCGCTTACAAGGCGATCCTGGAGACGATCGCCTGTTTGGCGACAATGGAAACGACGAGTTGCTTGGCGGATCTGGAGATGACCGACTCGTTGGCGGTAACGGTGACGACATTCTCGTTGGCGGCCCCGGCGACGATGTGGAAATTCAATAGTTGAATAAACGCCACAACCCAACATCCTTCCGCCGTAGGTCCGGCCGGCTGCGAATATTGGTATTTGACCTTTGTTTGTTCCGACAGCTTTGTTTGTTTGCTAGTCAGCATGCCGTTTATTGCGCTACATCCTAACGCTCTAGCAACACAACTTCTTCCAAGCAGCTGATCCCGCCGGATCATTTGAAGGCTGTCAAATCGCTCGAAGGGATGGTCTTGTTGACCAAAGGCTCTCGATTGTCTGTGCAACCAGTACCAGGAAACTGTTTGACATCTTCTTAAAATTGCCGACAAGCCTGACAACACATAAAAATCGACTACACTAAGCGATCTTCATTCTTTTAGCGGTACGTACGGCGCTAACAGGAAACACCTCGGCCATTAACCATTTTCAAACGCGGATCCAGTGTGAAAATTACAATGCCAATCATGATCTGCATTGCGCGGTTGCAATCAGGCATTGCAATTCCTGCGGCTGCGGCTGGTCCAACGCAACGCAAAAGGATACAAGATCTGGGCCGAGGCAATCGTCGACCAAGTGGCAAAACTGCTAAGGGAGAAGTAGCACCTGTGAATTTCAAGGTATTTAACGCAACCATCAGCGTGAACGCGTTTATGTTGGTTGTAAGCCTGTTGGGCTGCATCGGTTCGGCGTCATCGCCGGCGATGGGCAACGAAGTCGAGCTGACTTCAAAAAACTATCAGGCCTGGAAGAAGCACATTCAGCCGTCCCCGGATGAATTAGTCTGGCAGCAAATCGATTGGCAACCTGATTTGCAGAGTGGTATCGAACAAGCGGCGGAATCTGGTCGTCCGATACTGTTGTGGACGATGAACGGGCACCCGTTTGGCTGCACGTGAAACAACGGAGTAAAGGGCCGACGGTACGTCTGGTCCGACCCGCGAATCATCGAATTGTCCAAGAAGTTTGTCGCTACGGCTGACGAAGTCTGGCGGCTTGATACGCAAAAAGAAGAGGAGTGTCTGTTCTTTCAAAAAATGGCTGACCAGGGCCATTACGGACAACTGGCAAAAGACAAGTCCCGACAAGGTACGTATCTCTTTACCGCCGACGGTACGTTCCTGGCATCGATCAATACGCTTTCCGCGAACTTGATTCTGGACACGATGAAACAGGGCCTGGTGAAATGGAGGGGACTGCCGGCGGCCGATCGTGAGCCAAATCAAAAGTCGAAGAGCCAAAGTACGTCTCGACGATTTGAACAACTCTACCCGAGCGATGGATTGGTGTTGTCCGTCTACGCCAGAGATCTGACCGCCAGACCACGTCCCGACACGATGAGGTTGCCTACCTGGAATCGTGATTCCGCCTGGTTCTCGAAAGAGGAAGCGGAAAAGCTGATCCCGGATAATGCTAACGTTGGCGATCGATTCCCAATGCCTGCCTTCTTCGTTCAGCGTTTGAGCAAGCTTCACGTCGTCGATTCGGTCAAAGGCCAGACCGAGGCGTTCACAAACGAAGAAGTGGCCGAATCAACGGTGACTGCGGTGGTTGTTTCTAAACGCGATGACCGAGTTCGCTTGGAACTTTCCGGAAGCACCAAAGGAATTCATGAAACCGGACAGTTTCAACGAGGCGTCGAAACCAAATTGATGGGAAAGGCAACCTTTGACATCGATACAAAACGCTTTTCCCAATTCGAGTTCATCGCAATCGGTGAACGATGGGGCATGACCAAGTTCAATGATCGCGAAAAAGAATTGGATCGCAGCTCGATCGGGTATTCATTTGAACTTGCCGAACCGGATGACGACATCGTCGTACCCGGAATCATCTGGAGCTACGATGCTCCCTGGATGAAGAATTCGAAATAGCCGAACGGATTCAAAAATCCATGCCACGCCTGCGGCGAGAATCCGCCTGACTTTTTCTGCGTCAATCATCCAGTGGATGCACTGCCGATCTGCTAGTCTGCTGCCTTTGAGGAGGTTGGTACCTGGGCCTGATCAAAACTAAACCAGCCATCCTCGCGCCTACCAGGATGACGGTCATTGTCAGCCCAATACATAGAAATATCGTCAAGCAGGTTTGTAATTCATACGAAACAAAAAAGACATCTGGCGTCATCATTCCACCACTCGATCGTCGCGAGGCCCAAAATACCAATGCAGCTAAACTGATCCCCATCAAACCACAACAGGCCGAGATTGCAATTGCCCACAGCCAGTATCGTTTCGAACCCAGCAACAACCAAGCTATCGGAAAAACGAACAACGTTCCTATTAGGAATGCAGACGGAACATAAATTCCCAAGGCCATCAAGGCGTCACCCCCGTTCGTGAACGGAGCCAGCGTGATGGGTACGGCAATCGTAAAAACCAACAGACATCCTGCCAACTCGGTATATGAGTATCTGGAACTTGCGTTCGCTTCCTCTGCAACAAGTTCGACGCGATCCCACTTCCAACCACGCGCGATTCGCATGATCCAGCAAGGCAGGCTCACCGTTGCCAACCACACCGGAAGAAACGCCAGGATTATCTGTGCCGCCTCATTAAATTGGTTTGAAAACATTGCGAATCGGCGAGAGTCATAGATCCAACTGAAATAGGCACCCAAGGCGCAGGCACCAGACGAAATTAACAGGAACAATGCGACAACAACAATTCGTTTCCAAACGTTGTCGGGTGCCCAGGCAAGGAAGACAGCCAAGAGGCCGATCGTGCCAATTGTGAACCCAAGAAAGCCAATCGAGACACCCAGGTAATCCTGCCAGAACCATTGTTGCATCAGGGCCAGACAAACAATGAACTGAACGACCAATAGAATGGTCATGGCAATGAATTCGGGACGAGGGAGTCGCAGCCGTTTTATTGACCCAGTTACCATGCTTGACGATTAATGTTGAAGTTTGATGAATGTCATCCACAGTTTATCAGTCTTGGCAAAAAAGTTTTGATTCCTTTTGCAATATTGGACTGTCAAGCGCGAACATGGGTGGCAGGCAAGCACTTGGGAGTTGCGTTAATTTATGATTCGTGTCAAAAATCTTGAGAAGCGTTATGGCGAATTGACGGCGGTCGATGACTTGAGCTTTGCCATCTCAGGCGGCGAGACATTTGGTCTTTTGGGCCCGAACGGAGCGGGGAAATCGACCACGATCAATATGCTGATTGGGTTGCTCAAACCAGACAGCGGGCAAGTTTCGATTCAGAACAACGGTAACGAAGGCAATCCGCTGGATTCGCAAGTACGTCGCATTATCGGGATCTCTCCGCAATCTCTTTCGTTGTACGATGAACTCACGGCGCGGGAGAATCTTGAGTTCTTCGGCCAGATCTATGGCCTGGCCGGCAGCAAGTTAAAACAGCGTATCGACTGGTCACTCGAATTCTCTGGCTTGGGCGATCGGCAAAACGACCGTATCACTGCCTATTCGGGTGGAATGAAGCGTCGGTTGAACATCGCCGTCGCGTTAATTCATGAGCCGCAAATTCTCTTGCTCGACGAACCGACGGTAGGCGTCGACCCGCAGTCTCGCAACCACATTTTCGATTCGATCAAATCTCTCAAAGAATCAGGGATGACGGTGATTTACACCACGCACTACATGGAAGAAGCTCAACGGCTCTGTGATCGTGTAGCAATTGTTGACCAGGGGAAACTGTTGGCGTTGGATACGGTTGATAAGTTGATCGACCAATTTGGTGGCCTCAGTAGTGTCTCGGCCGAATTACCAAACTCTAAGGTACAGCAAATTGACGTGGGCGATTTGGTGCAGGACCTACAAATCAATCAACACGACATTCGGTTTACATCAGCACAACCGCTGGAAGCAATTACCAATCTGACGATCAATCAGGGTCTCAAATTCAAGACCGTCAAAATCTCGAGTCCTGATTTGGAAAGTGTGTTTTTGAATCTAACCGGTCGAACATTGAGAGACTGATATGCGGCCAATTCTGAAAATGGCGATCAAAGACATCAAGCTCCTGTTGCGAGACAGGATGGGTGCCTTTTTTATTGTTGGCTTTCCGATCCTGATGGGCGTACTGTTTGGTGTCGTGATGAGTGGTCCATCGTCCGGTGGCAGTCGCAGCAAAATGAAAATTGCGATCGTGGATCAGGACCAATCGGAGATCTCGAAGAAGTTCGTAAGCTCGCTGGCGAACAACGAAAATCTCGATGTCGAAGACGACAATGTCGAAAACGCAGTCAAGAGCGTTCGTAAAGGCAAACGAGTAGCCGCCATTGTTCTGCCAGACGGATTCGGTGAATCGGCGGGAGTCCTGTGGGGAGATCCGCCGAAAATTCAGTTGGCGGTTGATCCATCGCGAGCTGCAGAAGCGTCGATGATGCAAGGTTTCGTCATGGAAGCGATGGGTTCGCTGGTCGGCGAACGATTCAACAACCCTCAGCAGATGCGTCCCATGGTCAAACAGTCCTTGTCGCAGATTGAAGAAGCGGACGACCTCGGGTTCCTGCAAAGACAGGCGTTGAAAACCATGATGGGCTCGTTCGACAGCATGCTCGACTCCCTGGAAGATCTGCAGGAAGCTGACAACAATGCCGACGCAGACTCGGATGCAGATTCGGCCGAAGGCAGCACCGGCCAAGTCAACATGCAGTTCGCTGAATTTGAGGCGCTTGATATTACCCGGGAGTACGAACCGGGCAGCGTCCGGGCCCAGACCAAAAAGCTGCGTTCTCAATGGGACATCAGCTTTCCGCAAGCGATGATGTGGGGCGTGATGGCGTGCGTCGCTGGATTCGCAATCTCGATCGCCCGCGAAAACACGATGGGCACGATGCTTCGCTTGCAGGCCTCACCGCTGACTCGGTTTCAGATTTTGGCTGGCAAAGCTCTGGCCTGCGGATTGACCACCATCGGCGTCATTTGCCTGTTGTTGATACTGGGTTTGATGCTTGGCTTGCGACCGTTGAGCTTTCCGAAATTGGCGGTGGCTGCGATCTGCGTAGCGATTTGTTTCGTCGGGATCATGATGTCGATGGCGGTTCTGGGCAAGACAGAACAATCGGTCAACGGAATCGGCTGGGCCATCAATATGGTCATGTCGATGATCGGAGGAGGCATGATCCCAGTCATGTTCATGCCCAGTTTCATGCAAAACCTCAGCGTTATCAGCCCGGTTAAGTGGGGGATTCTTTCCGTAGAGGGTGCCATCTGGCGTGACTTCTCCTGGGCGGAAATGGCCACGCCTTGCCTTGTTCTCATTGCGATCGGGATCGTTGGCGTGGCGATTGGAACAGCTTTGCTAAATCGAAGATCTGGCTGAATCAAAGATCTGGCCAAGAACCGGATTCTCCTTTTGCCAGAGTGAACGGAATTCTGTACGATACGCCCGGCATTGTTACCCCACCTTGCTTCGCTACTTGAGAGATCCCCATGAAATCAAGCTTTGCGCTATCGCTGGCCATACTGGCCACCGCGACTACGTTCTATCTAGGAACCAACGGCAGTTTGGAAAGTCGAAAGACGAGCGACGCCATGAAGATCCTGCCGGCCACCGCAATCCAGTCGCCACACGTCTTCGCAGTTAGTAGCCAGACTCGATGGAATGACAAACGTGACTTCGGAATCACCAAGATTGTTTTTGACATCGACTCCATTGAGGTCATTGATCCGGTTGGATTCCGAACTATTTCAAATACTGATTCCCTGAAAGACGGATTCAACCAGACTCAAAGTTTCTACCGTACGTCGCAAAACCAGATCGGGTCCGGGGACTACTACGAAGACCTCAAGTCGCTGCGATTTCAATTTGGACCAGACGAAAATCTGTTCGATGCCAGCCTGCGAGCGTTCGGTGAATTGCCGGATCTCGGCCCTTAATTCTTATTCCGGGGTAATTTGCCAAGGCGACGTCACGCGGCTTTGGAAACGGCACCCAGCCAGTTTTGCTTGCAAAACCGGGCCTGCCTCGACCAATCGGGTGCTGCGGGCAACCAGTTAATTTGTGCTGGATAATTTACTACGCAAATTGCCGTTTTTCACAGGTTCTGTATCCTCTATCTTGTCAAGGATTGCCAGTTTAACGCCACAGCTTCTTGGAGCTCAACTATTTTGTCGCCAATTCAAGAACATGAATCCGATCGAGATGCCGACCCGAGCGCCAATGAAATCAAAGAACTGGTCGAATCAGGCATTACCCAAAAGGTAACGCGTGCTAAACGAGACGGTTTAGATTGCGTGAACGGTTTGTATCGATTGGACTTTGAAAGCGATCAACATCGGCATCCGATCAATATTCCGATTCATCCGCCATTTGTTGGCGTACCGGCGGTAGAAGCGGAAACACTGTTTGTGACGTCAAGAATTCGCGTCACCAATGCCGAAAAATTTGGCGTGAGACTCGAAGTCATCCTCAATGAAACAGTGCAACCCTCACAACCAGTCTTTTTACATATTTCGATCACATCACCTATCGAATAACAGACCATGTCAGCAACAACAATTGATCAACAAGAAATCGCTGATCAACTGACGGCACATAACCAGTCCCACGTTTTGCAATTTTGGGACGAGCTAGATTCAAAGCAACAACAACACCTGGCTGCGCAGATCCAAGCTGTTAATTTCGAGCAGCTTGCCAGTTTACAAACTGGTGCAAGTATCGAACAAAGCTGGGAAGATCTCGCCGCCCGGGCCGAGCTACCGCCGGCAATCACTGCGGAGCAATTCGGCCAAGGTGACGAATTTGCAAAAGCAGTCGAAGCTGGTTCGAACGCAATCAAGAACGGGGAAGTAGCTGCTATTCTGGTCGCAGGCGGTCAGGGAAGTCGACTTGGGTTCCCGCACCCCAAAGGGATGCTGCCGATTGGTCCGCTCAGCGACCGGTCGCTCTACCAGATAATCCTCGAAAAATCTCTGGCACGTGCCCGCCAGTTCGACTCGACGATTCCGTTTTACGTGATGACCAGCCCGCCGACTCACGATGAATCGCAGACGTTCCTGAAAGAAAACAATTACTTTGGTTACGGTGAGAATGACATTCAGTTGTTCTGTCAGGGTGTGATGCCAGCCATCGACGGCGACGGCAAGCTGCTGCTTGCTGACAAGCATCAGATCTTTGTCAGCCCGGACGGTCACGGCGGCACGTTGGCGGCGCTGGAACACAATGGTTGTCTGGCTGACATGCAAAAGAGAGGCATCAAGTATGTGTTCTATGGGCAGGTCGACAATCCTCTGATTCAAATCTGTGAACCCGCGTTGATCGGGTATCACATCTTGCGACAATCAGAAATGACATCGCAAGTCGTTCGAAAAAACGAACCGCTGCAAAAAGTTGGCAATGTGGTTTCGATCGACGGCAAAGTTCAGATTATCGAGTACAGTGATCTTCCTGAAGAACACGCCCGTAAGACCAACGACGATGGTTCGTTAAAATTGTGGGCCGGCAGTATCGCGGTGCACGTGTTTGACTTGGCATTCCTGGAGCGATCCGCCAAAGACGCCAGCTCCCTGCCCTTTCACAAAGCGCACAAGAAAGTTCCGTTTGTTGACGCCGACGGAAATCGAGTCGAACCGGACGCTCCGAACGCGACCAAGTTCGAGAAATTCATTTTCGATTTGCTGCCATCGGCCAAGAACGCAATCGTCTGCGAGGTGGACGCCGCCAAAGGATTCTGCGCCGTAAAGAACGCGCCCCCCGCGCCATCGGAAACACCTGATCACGTCAAAGCGGCTATCTGCGACTTGCATCGCGGATGGTTGCAGGACTGCGGAGTCGCGGTCGCAGATAATATTCAAGTCGAAATCAACCCGTTGTTCGCGGTGGATGCGGAACAACTGCGGGCGAAAACTGGCGATCTGAAACAGATTACCGAAGATACTTATCTCATTTAAAATCGTGTTAGATATCTCGTCAGAGTCTAGCAAGGAAGTTGTTTGAAAAAAGGGAGTCAACATGGATCTGACACAGCCAACGGGGTCGGTAATGACAACGGAAATTCCAGACATTTCCAGCACGGTTTTCGCAACCATCATGGCAGGCGGCGCCGGCACACGATTTTGGCCGGCAAGTCGTCAGCTGACTCCCAAACAATTGCTCAAGCTTTCGGGCGAACGCAGCATGCTGCAATCGACGGTCGATCGACTGTCGGGATTCTGTTCGCCGGAACATTTGTTGATCCTGACCAACGAGAAACTGGTCACGGCAATCAGCCAACAACTCCCCGAAGTCCCCGCCAGCAGCGTCATTGGTGAGCCGGCAAAACGTGATACCGCCCCCTGCATCGCACTGGCAGCGGCCTTGATTCTGGCCAAGGACCCGGAGGCGATCATGGTCGTGATGCCATCGGATCACGTGATCAGTCCGCCGGAAGTATTCCAATCTTCGCTCGCTTATGCTGCCCAGCTTGTTGAAGCAGACAACAGCCGTATTGTCACGTTTGGCATTCGGCCCAGTTACCCTGCCGAAGTGTTCGGCTATATCGAGCGTTCGGCCAACGAAATAGTTGGTTCGCAATTCCCGACGTACAACGTCGAGCGTTTTCGCGAGAAGCCTGACGCAGCAACCGCCCGGCAGTTCTTTGAATCCGGCGCGTTCTATTGGAACGCCGGGATCTTTGTCTGGAAGGCCAAAACGATCCTCGCAGCGATCGAAGAATTCGCACCGGCAATCGCCAGTCATGTGAAAGTGATCGCCGAAGCGATTGGTACCGACAGCTACGAATCCGTTCTGCACGAGCAGTTTTGCGCGATCGAAGGCACGTCAATCGACTACGCGGTCATGGAACAGTACGACAACGTTTGCGTCGTCGAAGCTCCGTTTCAATGGGACGATCTGGGTAACTGGTCAGCGCTGCCGGCAATCCGTGGGACGGATGAGAGCGGAAACACAGTCGATGCAAAACACCTGAACATCAATTCCAAAAAATGTATCGTGCGGTCCGAAGACGATCATCTGATCGTAACTGTCGGCATGGAAGATTGCATCGTTGTTCGCACCGAAGACGCGACCTTGATCGCGAATCGTAACGATGAGGCCGCTATCAAGAAAATTGTCGATGAACTCAAGAATCGCGACTGGCAGGAATATCTGTAGACTCGGCGTTAGCTGGCTTGCGTCGTCGGGTGCGTCCGAGCACCTGCGAACTCGTAACTCGCAAGCGATTACCAGTCCGTTTGTTTTCCAACTCCGCCTTCACGCATACAATGTGAACGAAACAAATTCCCAATTCTTGATTGCGGCGAAACGTGACTGCCAACTCACTTGGATTCAAATGGAAAACGCTCGGCGGTAAACAGTTTTGGACAGACGTTCATCACTGTGGCGGCTGGCGTGTTCAGGAAAATGCGGTGAGCGGTCATTTCCGTCTACTGGATCCTCAGAATTACCGCTTGGCTTCCGGAAATTCCGAGGATTGTCGCAGCGAGCTCAATAGACTGATCGAATCGGGTGACGTTCAACCAACTGCCGGTCGAGTCGTCATCGTATTGCACGGACTGATTCGCGCGACCGATTCAATGCGACAGCTGGGAAAGTATCTGGCGGAAAACAGTGAATTGAACGCGGTTGATTTCGAATACGCGAGTACACGTCGCCCGGTTGCTGACCATGCGAAAGCTCTTGCGACGTTGATCGACTCGTTAGGCGATCAAGTCACCGAGATCAACTTCGTCGCGCACAGCCTGGGCAACATAGTGATTCGGCATTATCTGGCAGATTTAAAGAACGAAGGCCGTACCGAACCCCGCTTCAAGCGAATGGTGATGATCGGGCCACCGAATCAGGGTTCCCGGATCGCACACGTGTTGCGACGCACTTTCGTGTTCCATCTGATCGCTGGGTCGTCTGGTGCCGAACTGGGGCATCGCTGGGAAGAGCTGGAACCCAAGCTGGCAACTCCAGACTTCGAGTTTGGCATTATTGCGGGCGGCCAAACGGACCGCCAACGTCTGAGCAATTTCATTCTTGCGGGAAAAGACGACTTCACGGTCAGCGTTGAGGAAACCAAATTGGCGGGAGCGACCGATTTCCTGGTCAAGCCTCTCCTTCACCCGACGATGATGCGCAAGACGGTAACGCTGGAGGCCACTTTGAGTTTCCTCGAAAACGGTTATTTTGAGTCTCCGGAATCGCGAACACCTCTCACATAGAATGCTGCATCTTTATGTCCGAACAGGATAAGCCGGAGCCTGACTCCGAACAGACCACGATTCCGACAACAGGCAGGCTGCTCGGTATCGACTTCGGCACCGTGCGGGTAGGCGTTGCCATTTGCGATGAATCGCAATCTATCGCCAGCCCACACGAGACTTACAATCGACGGAACGAAAAATTGGATGCTGACTATTTCGTGAAACTGGTCGACGAAACCCATGCCGTCGGATTTGTCGTCGGGCTACCGCTGCATATGAGTGGCGATGAAAGTCAAAAATCGCAAGAGGCTCGCCAGTTTGGCGATTGGATCAATCAGGTAACCGGGCTTCCTGTTGACTGGATCGACGAACGGTATTCGACTGCATTCGCCAAAGAAAAATTGGCCGCCAGTAATCTGTCGGCCAAGCAACGTAAATCCAGATTGGACAAGATCGCGGCCCAGGCAATCCTGGCTACGTATCTCGATTCCGACCGCTCCGATCCATCCGATCCATCAAATGGCAAAAACCTATCGGTCGATTAATGAATAACCGTTCGTGGTACCGCCTTCAGTGCTGAGGCGAAGTCCTTGCCCGGCTATCTAAATAAAGCGGTAAAGCTGGCACTAAAAACTTACTTAACACCCGTTTTGAGTTTCTTCAGATTTTTTTGCAATGGATCCCGTCGGCTTTCGAGATCCTTTTGCTTGTTTTTAAGAAGCTTTATTGCATCCTTGAGTGCCTTATTGGAAGTCCGTGTTTCTCGGAACCTGTCACGTAGAGCTTCCAGGCGCTTTTCGGCATCTTCAATTTGCTTCATCAGCTCGTCTTCCAACGCCGCACCCGCGCTATGCTCGAGTTCCTTTTCCATTTTCTTGTCCGGCAGCGGTTTCAATTTCGCGGCCAGCTGAACCAACTTGCGCTCCACTCGTTGTATATCCTCTTTGAAAACAACCTCGGGCAGTTGGTCACCTTTTTTCAGCGTTTCGATTACCGGAAGCAGGGCTTCGTTCGGAATCGCCAATGTTGAAACTCGACCATCGCGAGCGATATTGATCCCGATTACATTACCTTCGATGTCAACGATCGGTCCTCCACATTGATTGGCGTCGAGGGCAGTGTCGTGTTGCAACGCCAGCGGAAAATCACTGCGGCGCTCGCTGAGAGTACTGCCCATTTCATTCTGCCTGATTCCACGATTGGCCATCCCGTTCGTGCGACGTCGGCCCAGAGTCACCGGAATTTCTTTGATTTCTTCGCCTCGTTTGATCTTCAAAATGATCTCTTCGCTAGGCTGATAGAAGGACAGTTCTCGATTCAGTTGTTCGCGGTTCAGAATCTCTTTTCCGTCGATACCGATAACGATGTCATTCACCAGTAGACCTGCTTTCTCACCTGGTCTGTTGGTCAGCACCTGATTGATGCGGACTCCGTCTCCTTCCGTTCGATCCTGAAGCTGGATTCCAATCACGGCGGGATTAGGCACGTTGTTTCGTATTCGACGTGGTTTGTGGCTGACAATTCCAATCGCGATCGGCTTTTCGTCGACGCCTGCTGTCGCTAACCAGGATCCATCGACAGGTGCGTTTTCATCATTAAATTTAACGGCGATCATTCCTGATTTTTGAATTTTCAACAGCACTAAATCGGTCGTGGGATCAATGCCAACAATGGATGGCACATGCTTGGAACCATCCGAAAGTTCGCACTTCAATTTACCTTCCAGCTCGCTGGCTTTGGTCAGGATCAAACCCTCAGAATCGACGACGGTCCCCAACGCAATTTGCTTTTCATTGTTGAGTATCCGAACGACCGACTCGGACGTTGCGGAAACCACTGGAGTAAATGCCGACACAAACAGTTCGCTCTTCTTCGTGAATGTCAAGTTGCCTTGACGTCGGCTCCGACGGCGACGGCGCCTATTCGAGTCGTCGGATCTTTCGGGCTTGTCAGCATCTTCGTCCTTGGCTTTCTCGTCAGACTTTTTCGACTCGTCATCATCGTCTGTTTGTTTTTCCGACTTTTTGGGCTCATCCGGATTTTCGGCGTCGCCTTCATCCGTTTCGTCTTCCGGCTCTTGCAAATCGTTAGACGCGTCGTCCTCAAGCAACTGTTCCTCTTGTTCTTCCTGCAGCTGAGGAACAGGGGCTTCCAATGTTTCCTGAGCGGAAACTTGAACAGAACCTACGGTCGCCAACGATACCATCACGACCAGAACAACAAACCAATTCTGAATACAATTTTTCATCAACAAACCTGTTATCTTCTTCTATGGTTGTAGCCAAGGGTGATTTCCAATTCGACTTCTTTGTCGTCTCGCATGACAACAAATTTTGCAACATCATCCGGCTTGAGCCCGCGAAGGATTCGACGGAATCTAGGTTGTGATTCCACTTCTTCGTCATTGACCTTGATAACGACGTCTCCATTTTTCATACCCCCTGCCTCCGCTCCTTCGCGCGGAACGACCCGGGCAATTTTGACTATGTTGGGATTTTCTCGATCAATTTCGACTCCCAGATAGGCACGATTAACTCCAACAATCTTACGGGTGGCAAATGCGTCCCAGTCCTCGGAAAAGCTATCCACTGGTACGTGATAATTCTCGGTCAAGCGACCACCAATTCGGCTGTGGATTCCAATGACATAACCGTTCAAGTCAACCAGCGGTCCGCCGGAGTCGCCGCCGACCAGAGTGCAATCCGTAGCCAACACGTTTTCCTCAGCACTGATGATCCGACCGGCTCGATAGACCAGCCCGCGACCGACGGTAAGTCCACCCGGATGCCCGATCGCAATCACCCATTGTCCTTTTTCCAACGGCTGCGATTCGCCAATATCAACAAACGGCCATTTGCCTTTTTCGGTTATCTTCAACATGCCCGAATCAGCAAATGGATTCACGCCTAGTGTTACTGCATCGACACGGGAACCATCCTGAAACGTGATGACGGCATCCAGGTTAGGCCGGGTAATCACATGAGCAGCGGTCAGCACGTAGCCATCACGGCTGACGACAACTCCACTGCCCTGTGCTTCCCCGACGGCAATGTTGACCGTCGCTGGAGCCACCGACTCAATGACGTCACCGAAAACCTTTTGCATGGCTTTCAGTTGTTCGACGCTGGACGGTCCTTTGCCATCATTGAGAAATTCCAGTCCCGCGTTGGCAGGCGCTGTAATTAGATCGAATTCAATCTCCTCATCGTCCTGTGCTTTGAGGTTCGAAGTGGATATCAGAGCAATTCCAATCCAAATTGCCCACAAGACCCAACCGCTGCTTCCAAATTTCGTTAATATCATGTTGCCTGACTTCTTTCTACCGACGGTGTGGCGCTGCAAAGCACGCTTCGCAACCGTAATATTCTAACATTGCGGTGTTTGGGGAGTAGCGACCGGGCTCACTGAAGGACGGGATTTACCGCCGATATCTTACGTTTTTGCGGAGAATTCGGGGCATTTTCGTTCGAGTCGGGCATCGGCACCGAATAACCGCCGTAATAGTCAATTTCGGACCCACAACGTGAATCATGAAAGTACTAGTTTTTGGATGCGGTTATTTGGGCTGGCGAGCTGCCGAATCATGGTTAGCGAACGGCCATCAAGTCACCGCGGTTACTCGCTCAGAAAATCGCGTCAACACCATGCGGCAAGCGGGCTTTTCGACTTGCGTGGCCGACGTCACCAAACCCGAAACACTGAATCAGTTTGATCAACCGTTTGATGTTGTCCTGTTTTCGGTCGGATTCGATCGCTCCAGATACGATGATATTCGAAGTGTCTATGTCGACGGATTCAAGAATGTCCTCAAACGACTACATGGCGATACGGGGCATTTGATCTACATCAGCTCCACGGGCGTGTACGGAAATTGCGATGGTCAATGGGTGAATGAAATGACCACACCCAGTCCTGTCCGGCCGGGCGGCAAAGCTTGCCTGGAAGCCGAGGAATTGATCGCTCGCAGCATTTTGGCTGATCGCTCGACGATTCTCAGACTCGCCGGGATCTATGGGCCGGGCAGAGTCCCTCGACTGGCGTCTGTCTTGAATCAGGATTGGCCAGCGCTCAGCCAACAAGGCCACATAAACCTGATACACGTTCAGGATGCTGCCCAGATCATCGCACGCGTTGCGGACAGGAAGATTCAGTCAGAAACGCTGCTGGTATCCGATGGTTTTCCCCCAAAAAGAAAGACGTTCTTTGATCTTGTTGCGGAGCTGGTTGGCAAGGGACCGATCAACTGGGATTCGACGATTCGGGATGAAGTCTCCGACCGAGCGGCCGCCGACAAACGCGTTTCCAATCAAAGGCTACTCGATAAATTAAGCTACAAGTTCCAGTTTCCCGATTACCAATCCGGGATACGGCAGGCAATTGCCGAAACGATCAAACATTAAGGAAAACTGGCCCGTCCAAATTGCGTAAGCCACAAACCGACCAATTTTTGGTTGTTGCTGTTGCCTGCACGTAGACGTAAAATCTTGGTTCACTTCGTACCGTTTACTCGCCTCGAGCCTTTCCGAATGCTGCAGCGAAAGCCAATTTTTCCCAATATCATCGAGATCAACCATCAGCTGGGCCACGTGCTGGGTTGCAATGTGTACCTGATCTATGATCAGGACGAATGGGTGCTGATCGACATTGGCTACGAAGAGGACGTTGACGAAATCATCGACGTCATCCGCGAGATTGATTTCCCGTTTTCCCAATGCAAGACGCTGATCGCGACTCACGCGGATGTTGACCACATCCAGGGGCTGGCCAAAGCCAAGCAGATCCTGCGGACCAAAGTCTCGTCGCACAAACTGGCCGCGGATCCATTGCGAACCGGCGACCGCATAAAAACCTTTGCCCATATCGAGGCCCAAGGCATTGATATGGCCATGCCGCCAGTAGAAGTCGAAAACTTGATCGACGACGGAGACATCATCAAGATCGGCAACCTGGAAATCGAAGTCTGGTCGACTCCCGGGCATACCGATAGCCAGCTTTCGTTTCGTCTGGGCGAGTACCTGTTTAGCGGTGACAACATCTATCAGGATGGCTGCATCGGTGCGATTGACGCACATCACGGCAGCGACCTGCAAGCCTTCATCAAATCACTGCAACGCATTCGTGACTGCGACGCCCAATGGCTGCTACCCAGCCACGGACCAGTCTTCAGAAAAGACAACGCGTTACTGGACGCAGCCATCGAACGCGTCAACCGATATTTACACATGGCAGACTTCGGAACCTGCGCAATCGACTGGCCCATGATGAACCAGTACGAAAAAGACATCGCCGCCGGCAAAATGCCAGGGTAGTCTCTATTTTGCCAGCACGGCTATAAATACTGGCACGTCCAACAGATTGACCGACTCGTTGCAGTCCATGTCACACTGATAGTCGTATTTTCCGCTCGACAAACAGTCAACGAATTCGTCAACGTCCAGCAAGTTCACGGTCCCGTCTTCGTTTACGTCACCTTTTTGAAACAGTGGAATTTCGAATCGCTGGACCGATAAGAAACTTTCGTACTTGGTACTGAACGAAGTATGCTCGTACACGAGATTGAAATCGGGATCCGAAAAGTCAAATTCTTCCAATGGTATTAATACCGAAGGATTGCCACAGTATTCCACTCCGGGCAAACGAACCTGTGCCGAAACACCGCAACAAAGTCCAATGCATTGCAATGGTCGATTCTTGCTTAGCAGCGTATTTGGTGATCCGTCGCAAACCGGTGGACCACATTCTTCCGGGTACACCTGGTCTTCAAAACAATATTTCGCCTGGCCAGCGTTCAACGTCTCGTTGTCGATAAATTCCAAATCGACTGTTTCGTGTTCGAAATTTCCCTCGATCACCGAAGGCGTAACTTTCTCCAGGTACAGGGTGAACTGGTTTGCTTGCCGCTCAAGATAATCCAGGCGACCCAGGATAAAGATACTGCCGCTCAGCGGGCTGACGTTTCCAAAAGAATCACTAACCGAGCTGCCACCAAGTTGGTATTCGAGCAATACCAGGCTATCAACGCCGTTAGTCAAATCCAGGATTTGATACAGGGTTCCGATGCTACCATCGAATCCAGGCACATTTGCACCGATCGGTTCGGAGCCTGCAAGCACGAAGTCGACAGAATCAAATCGATCCTGAATCTCGTCGGGAAAATCCTGAGCACCCAGATTGGGAACAAGAAAGCCAAAACAACAGAGAAAAGCAAACATCGTGAAACGTGTCATTGAACAGCCTCTCAAAACAAGAATTTGTAGACTATTGGCTCCATCAATATACACGAGCCGAACCAACAATACAAAATTCGACAGATTTCGATTCGCTGGTTGATTGAATTTCTGCGGTTACACTAACAGGCTAACAGCGCTGCTAAACAGAAGTTTCCGTCAAAACCTTGGCTTCTGAGACAGCTGGTAGCGATTCAACAGCCGGCATCTTTGAATCTGCCGAAACGGACCGTTCGACCACGTCTTCTTGCGAGTTGGGTTGAACTTGATTCTTCTTGCCGGAATGCAACTTCAAGCCGACGACGCCCATGATGATCATCGTGATGCACAGAAACTTCATGACGCTGGCCTGCTCATTGAAATACGCCACGCCAATGATCGCGATCAGGGCTGTTCCGACACCTGACCAAATTGCGTACCCCACACCGACTTCGATGTCGTTCTTCAAGGCCAAGGTCAATAGATAGAAGCTGACCGCATAGAAAAGTAGCATCAGCATGCCGGAGTTGGAAAAGAAGTTTCCTTCCGTTCGTTTCAGCTGAGTCGTCCCAATCACTTCGAAGACGATTGCGATAAACAGATAAAACCAACCCATGACATTCTTTTGCAGCTACAGATTTGATAACCCAGAAATATAGGTTATCGTTATCGTCGCGGGTTGATATCCAGAATGCAAGGTATCTGATCTACACCTGAACGCCAACTCAAACCCGATGATAACGATTATTCGGATTCAACGAGTGTCACGAGCAGACAATTGATGATCCTCGTCTATCACCCCCGTCCAGCACCTTGGCACCAATCGGGAAAATCAAGCCACCTTCTGGCCTGCGTTTGCTGCATTGTTTGCGCTTGGAGCCGGTGCGGACGACGCGTTGGGTTCGTGCTCAGCATGCGATTTTGCACTTTGACCCAAATGTTCCAATGACAAACCGCGAACATGAAGGTCGCGCTGTGGGAACGCGATCTCGAGGCCGGCTTCGCGAAACGCGGAATCAACAGCCATGTTCAATTCGTGAATGACCCGAAAGTAAACTTCACGCGTCGAAATCAAAACGCGAAGCTCAAAGTCCAATGAACTTTCGCCGAACGACAGGAACACAACTTCCGGGCTGGGAATATTCTTTACCAGCGGATTCGCTTTGGCTACTTCCATCAGAAGCTTTTGCGCTAGACTGGTGTCTGATCCATAAGCGATCCCGACGCGAATAATGACTCGCGTCGACCGATCACTGAGCGTCCAGTTCACCACATCCTCAGTAATGAACTTCTTGTTAGGCACGATCAACTCACGATGGTCCAGGTCCTTGATGGTCGTTGCTCGCAACTGCATTCGGCAAACGTGACCGGAAATTCCATTCACGGTGACGAAATCGCCGACGCGAACCGGTCGCTCGATCAAGATGATCAACCCGGAAATCAAATTGGCGAAAATCTCTTGCAAGCCAAAACCGAGTCCGACTGACAATCCAGCCGCCAACCATTGCACCGTCGTCCAGGAAAAACCAAGCCAACGGAACATCAACAGAAGCCCGGTGATGCCAACAACATGCCGGCACACAAACGAGATCGCATGGCGACCTCCTCGATCCAAAGGCAGGCGATCGAGTAAAACGATTTCCAGAATACCAGGCAGGTTTCGACTGAGCACGATCGTGATAGCCAGAATACCGACCGAAAGCAGCAGGTCACGCAACGTCACCGCTGTCGGAGTTCCCTCTTCGTCGTAGCCTGTCCACGGCAGTTGGACGTTATCCAGATAACTGATCGCCGGCAAAACTCCCGACCACAATTGCCAGCCAACGATCACCACTGCAACCATCGCCACGACTCGCAACAGTCGATTCACTTGAGACGTTATCTCGCCGACATCAAGCGTGCTTTCCTGATTGCTCCCGACATTCTCGCGCAACTGTTGCAGCTTGGCACGGAATTGCATTATCAACAACATACGACTGGTGATACTTGTCAGCAAAGCAATTCCAACAACGATAACCAGTGTCCAATAGAACCGCCAACTGAGCTGAACGGCCGTGAAGTGATAACCGGCTGCTGACAACAAAGCGAGTCCCACCGGAACAAACACCGTGGCCGCCAACATCGTCCGCGTCCAGAACCCAAGCCCAAGCGCCCGCTCGCGATCCGAACAGCTCGAACAAAAATCGCGAATCTGTTTATAAGTCTGCCACACTCCGAAGGCCAGAATCATCATCGAACCGATGAAAACCAGCCGCCCTACCGAGTCGTACCACTTACCGCCAGAAAACGATTCCAACGTTGTGTAAAACCACAACAACGGCAGGCAAAACCAGACCATCAAGTTGGCCGTTTTCAAAATCGCCTGGCAAACACTTGGTGACCAGCGGAGAAACCGTTCGGCCACCGCGTGCTGATTCACGCAATTCACAATCGCGAGCACCGCAAACAGCAGCGGGATGGTCGCTGCCAGCAGGCTGTAAGCCATCGCCCCATTCAATGTCTGTTTGTCGAACGGCGGATCTTGCAGCCAGGCAAAACAGAACAGCACAAACGGCGCAACCGCCGCGGAAGTCATCGCCAGCAACACCGCGTACAACGTCGGACCGTACTTGGCAAACTCGCTGTTCTCATTCAGCAACGTCGGCGTTAGTGTCTCAGGTGCTCGATTCATGTTGCTCGTTTTCCGGGTCCAGTTTCCGTTTCACGCGGCGATTGACGATCAGCATGCCGAGGAAAAACAGCGTTGCCATCGCCGACTCGTACGGTCGACCAATCGCGTGTTGTTGTGTTGTGCAGGCCAACTCCGTCCACTGATCGGCCGCAAAGAACTGATCGATGCCATGTTTGACCGCGACAAAGTCCGACAGCCCGACAGGTTCCGCACTGCGAATCCAGAGTGCGTTTTCATCTATGTATCCAAGCGTGCGATTGATCTCGTCAATCAATTTCTTCCGCGACTGGGAAACCTCACTCACTTCTCGCCCGTAAGATTGATACTCGACGATCAGTTGGTCCAGATAATCCCGTTTCTTTTCGACGAACTCCAGAGCAGTCGGCAACAACGGGTTATCAGATTCACCATCGCCAACAAGTTCCTCCACGACGTTTCGGGGATCAGCCAGCTCGTCACGCTCTTCGTTGAGCCCGACTTTCTTCAAGTTCACTCGACGCAGCTCCGACTGCAACTGGCGGATCCGAATGTGACTTTCGCCAGTCGATTCGAGGTTGCGGCGCAAATCCACGAGCAACATTCCGTTGGTCGCCGTTAGTCCCGCCGCCTCGATCTTGTTTTCGATTTCGTTTCGCCGCTGAACGATGGTTTCGCTCAGATCGCGAACTCTCGTCAACTCGGCTCGCAAACCTGAAAACTTCTCCACCAGTTCTCGTCGTTCCTTCACAATCAACTCATTGCGTTCCGCCAGCGGCTTCAAACTCCAATGCGCCGTCTCGACTTTCTGACTGGCCTCCAGTTGTTCCTCGCGGACTTCGTTCTTTCGCAAGTTCTTAACCGCCATCTCCCAGCGCCGAACTTCCTCTTCCAATCGACTGACGACTCGCGATTGAATGTCTCGTTCGATAGGATCAATTTTGCCGCCTAGTTGCTGGCTCTTTTGTTCAGCATCCAGTTTCTCGAGTTCATGTTCGGCAGCACGTCGTTTCACCTCCAACAGCAGATACGTCAACTGGCTGTCCATGTCATCTGGCTCTTCGCGCAGTTGGCTGATCTGTTCCTGCAATTGTTCCAGTTCCGCGTTTGCGTTGGCTCGATCGCTCGGGATCTGCGTTACACGTTCCAGTTGTTGTTGGATTTTGGCTTCGAGCTCGACCAACTTTTGCTTTTCCGATCCGAGTTCTTCCCGCATCGTCTGTAGTTCATCAATCAAACTTTCGGATGTCGTAGCATCGTCGACGTGAAGTTCGGCCGGTTCATCCATTTGTTCCAGCTTTTCCTTCAGGCTCTCTTGATTCTCCGCGTTGTCGACCTGAGCCAGGAAGGCATTCCGTTGACCGATAGCTTCACGAATTTTCAAAATCGAATCGTTGGCTGACGAAACAATTTGTAACCGGGCTGCTTTCACACCACTGTTAATTTGTTCGTCTGAACTGGTCGCAGCTTTTGCTTCTTTTAGTTTCTCTTCCAGTTGATCCAGGTCCATCGAAGAGTACAAAGTTCGCCCCTTCACATTCGGTGGGCCGTATTCAACAAGCTCCTCCTCAGGACTGTCATCGTTTTCCACCGCTTTGCCGTCCTGTTGGTGAAAGCTGGCGAACCGAACTTTGCCGCTTTCGAATTTCCGCGGATCATTCTTCGTTTTCATCAACGCGCGAATTTCGGAGACCGATAGCAATTCACTCGCCAGGAAAGAGCTCGGCAAATGGAAGTTCTGTTGGTAGCTACCGGGACCTTCCACAATGACCGACCTGCCAACGTCGGGTTCATTGGATACCTCCGCCGTTTCTATTTGCGCATAGCTCGGGCTGAGGGAAAACAGAGCGGTCAAAAAGACCGCCACACTAATTAATCGGGTCATGATCGCGGGCAACCGCCTGTTACTGGAATCGCTTGATGGACCTGTGGCGCAAAGGCGAAAAGCTATTGCGGCGGGTGAGAATAGAAGCCTGTAAAACCGCCAGCAAGTCCAATGGTCCCACCGAGTGCTGTCATTTTGCCAGTCGAGCATCCAGCGGACTAACTATCCCAAGCGTTGGCAACCACTTACAAGCACAAACCAGCCAGCTACGATCATGTTTCTCGGCAATGCCGTTTATCGATTATTGGATCCACTGGCAGGCTGATTGGAGGTCGCGGGTTGGGCCGATGACTTGGTTGGCCAAAACAGAATCCGCGTCGCGTTGATCTGTTGGTCCTGATTCACCTGGCCGCCGACGCGAACCTTCGTCGCTCCTGCCACCAGGTCCGTTACAGAAAACCCGTGCCATTCACCATTCTTGGAAAGCAAAATCTGGTAGGGAACCCCGGCATCCGTAGTCAGTTTTAATTGCCGACCTGTGTCACCTTTCTCGATCGAACCATTCAGCAAAATCTGCTTGCGATTGCCAGCTGTCGGGAACGGTTTGTTGCCGACGGAGTAATTGGGGAACCGTTTCACGTCGCCGCTCATGATTCGCTTAAACTGGTTCTGGTGATTGAACCGAGCCTGAAGATGCAACGGAGTTTTGAATTTGTAGCTCTTGAATTTCTTCTCGGAACCCTCGATGGCTATCCAGGTTTCAGATTTCTCGAAGTCGATACGCGGGGAACTACACTTCAAAACCACGTTGGTATTGTTGTTGATACCGACAAGCCATGTCTGCTGATCGGAAGTCACCTCGATCGAATACTTGTTGACTTTGGACACCAGCCCTTCCACTTCAATCTTGGATACAGCATCTGTCGGCGAACCGATATCCAGCCGTCCTTCCTCCGTTTGCTGGGCAGAAGCCACAGAAACGAGCGTCGCCAGCAGCAGCAACTGCAACCAGATAAATCTATTGAGTTTCATAACGTTCCGTTTTATCAAGTCCATACCGTTTCGCATTGTCAGTTCCATCCGATCCACTCACTCCAGCTGCGGTTCTTCACTTTTTAAATACATATTCGCTCCCAACAAAGCCGCAATCGGCGACAACGCCATAAACAGGATAAGAATGGTTTGCAGCGAAGTAGTGTTTCCGATCGCCAGCTGCAAAAATTGGACGAACATGATCATGGCAAAAAACAGAGCATGCGGGAACTTCCCGATCGGCGCGAGTCGGGCAACCAGATAGCCCAGTACGAAACTGAGCACGACCGAGACTGCCAGCAGAATCCACATCAACTCGGGCGGGAAGATCGCGGACGGGTCCGCCTCGAACGCTGCCTTGAACTTGTCAGGTTCGTCAAAGACCAGCATCGTCTTGGGAAACACCGTCGCAGCCAGCACGGTCGCAGCCACACATATACCAACCAGGTTGACCACATACGCGCCTGCAACCAGCAGGAAACTTCGCAGCAGCAGGCCGTTCGTCGAGATTCCAGGTTCTTCTTCCATGCCCCGATTGTCTCTTGGCACCGTCTTGTTTGTCAAAGGGCATTTCGCGCAAGTGCATGCAACCACGAAACAAACGTCGTATGCTGCACTTAAAAAGTCAAATTGGGTTGCGGGCGGTGGAGGCTCCACTCACCATTTTGCTTGACACTAACTTGAAAAAACGTGTTAATGACGTAGTTGTTTTCTTTACTCAAGCGAGAACTGAGGCATGTGGAAACTCTTTGTGATGTTGACCGGAGCGGCGGTCATTAGTTGTTTGGGCTTGGTACCCTGTTCAGCCGAACACCCGGGAAAGTCTAACGAGGTTCCCGGCGAGATCGAACAGGAGTTGCTTTCGTTCGAAGTGACCGTGAACGGCGCTAACGGAGAACCGGTCGCTGAGGCCAAGCTAAAACCCTGGGCGATACAAAGTTCGCAGGGGCATGGTATGTGGAACGTCAAGTCCTCCGGTGGACTGGAACCCAAAATTGTAACGACTGACTCCGAAGGCAAGGCGACGATCGAGTATCCCAAGTTTGCCAATGTTGAAGAACAAGTCAAAACCATGGCAGTTACCTTGGCAATACATCATCCGGACCACCCTTTCGTGACACACGAGAACGTGACGGTACCCAGTAAATCCAATCACTCAATTTCGCTACCGGCCGGTTCCGCCATCAACGTCGAAATCATGCTCGACGGCGAGAAAGTGGCGAACGATAACATTCGAGCAACCTGGTCAGGAGACCGTTCGATGATCGGCGAGTCTGGTCTGCAAGTCGGCGACGACAAGACCTATCGGATCCCACCGATGTCCAAAGGCAATAGCGACTTTATGTTTGTTCGTTTGGATGGCAAAACAGTTACACATTTTAGTCCGATCGTGAAAGTTGAAATCGACGAGTCTCAAGACGAGATCGACAAAAGCGTTGAACTGCTGCCAGCTGTCAAAGTCCACGGCAAGCTCAGCGACAATGTACCGCGTCCAGTCAAAAACGGTCGCATCAAGATGCAGACTATTGGCGACGGAGAATCCTGGAATGAAGTCGCTTGGCTTGATTGGGCCCGGGTAGATGAAAAAGGAAACTTTGCGTTCGATTGGCCTCAGGATGCTCCCGTGCAGATTGTTGCCCTGTGTGATGGATTCATCGGATCCAACGGAGAGAAACCAACAATGGTCACTCCCGAACGGGCTCGAGGTGGTTACCGACGCGCCCAAGCGTTTCTGGAGCCAGACAAGGCACCGATCACGATTGAGATGACTCCGATGGCCCAATGCGAAATCGAAGTTGAGAACGCGTTTGGCAAAAGATTGGAAGGGATCGTCGCAGGTGCCAACCCCAACGTCGGCTGGTGGAACAGCGGCTCCCAAATATATGGCTGGCCGTTGATGAGTTCTAGCGAAATCCTTTTGGATCCAGACAAAGCGAAAATTAACTGGACTGGTGGAGAAGGGATATTCGCCAATCCATTTCAAGCGGAATCCAATAGCCAGGGCATCATCAAGATCGAACTGCCCGTCGGCAGAACCAACCTTTGGATCGGCAATGACAAGTTTCAAATGGCTGCCAATCTTGGCCAGCGTTCGCGTCGTGTCGATGTAAAAAGTGGTGAACTCAACCGGATGCAATACGTTCTGCAACCAAAGGGATTGGATGTCCTTGGTGATTGGGAGGATCTATGTGGCTTGGTGTTTGGCTGAACGACTGAAAAATGCGCATCGCTGGTCAGCGGTCACAAAGAGATTGAACAAGTCGTCAACGAACTACGCGAACGTTTCGCCGATAATGAGGATGCCGCCCGGGATCCTGAAATCTTGATCGAAGCATATCGCGAACTTGCTTTCGTCTGTCGTGAAGTAGGCGAAGTCGAAGAAGCCGACAAGTACGACGAACGAGTCGGATTGCTAACGGAAAAACTCGAAAAGACAAAATCCAACGAGTAGCTGTTTGTATGGATTTGGTCGCAAAGAACCCACTAAGAACCAATTGCTCAGTTCGAGCAATTGGTTCATTGGTTCGCAGTACCAACATTAGTCCGAATCAGAATCGCGGCACGTGAACACTTCACTCATCTCTGCCTCCGAATCTAGCTATTAAGTGGTCCCTAACTATAACTACTAAATTGAAACACAGAGG
Source organism: uncultured Pirellulaceae bacterium (assembly GCA_964641465.1). Taxonomy (GTDB): domain Bacteria; phylum Planctomycetota; class Planctomycetia; order Pirellulales; family Pirellulaceae; genus Mariniblastus. The sequence continues at coordinate 33,718 of CAZXLW010000056.1, forward strand.
CACAGAGATCACGGAGGAGACAACAGCAGGTTACTCCGTGTCCTCTGTGCCTCTGTGTTTTTCTTCCCAGCACGAAGCCATGTTCGGCAGGGAAGGTTTTGAACTATTGCACTAACCATTTCCGTAGCCATTCACAATCCGACTGACTCCATCAACAACTCGCTCTTCGTGAAAGTTTATCAATAATCCAAAACGCAAATTCAGCAGCCGCAAATGAGACAAGACCTGTGCTTTGTCGACCGGGTGGATCGTCGATTTTGCCTTGAGTTCGACAACGACTTGATCGTTGACAACCAAGTCTGCTCGAAAGCCACATTCCAGTTTGACATCGTCGTAAATGACTGGAACTGGCTTTTCTTCGACGACCTCAAAACCGCGGTTGCGAAGTTCGTACGCCAAACAAATGCGGTAGGCCGATTCGAGCAATCCCGGACCAAGCCGTTTGTGAACCTCTATGGCGGCTCCGATGATCGCTTCGGTCAATTGGTTCGCTTCACTCATCTCTACCTCCGAATCTAGTTATGAAGTGGTCTCTAACTACTAAATTGAAACACAGAGGCACAGAGGTCACAGAGGAGACAACAGCAGATTTCTCTGTGTCCTCTGTGCCTCTGT
>CAZXLW010000057.1:0-410 GCA_964641465.1 uncultured Pirellulaceae bacterium
CGATCGGTCGTTTTCGCACCAAGTATTCCAAACGGCAAAAGGTAAGCACTCAAGGTCGATTCAACGGTCAGAAGTTCGATAACCTCGATGGTTTGAAGCAGATCCTCGGTAAGGATGTTCGGCCGTTTGCCCGAAATCTGATTGTGCGGATTGCTGAATACGCCAAGGGCAGAAAGTTGGTGGCTGCGGATTACCCAACAGTGGAAGCGATTCTGGATTCCACCGAAAAGAAGAACTTTCGGCTCCAGGACATCGTTTACCAGATCGCGATCAGTGATTTGATGACTCGTAGATAGCTCAATGGACTGCCTGTTGCCAGCTCCCGTTTAACGACGAGCCGGAAGGCGTAGGCGAATCGCGGTTAGAACACGGTCGCCTGCCGGCTCGTCGTTAAACTGAATGAAGTCATT
>CAZXLW010000057.1:510-5342 GCA_964641465.1 uncultured Pirellulaceae bacterium
TGTGTTCATTGCTGTTATGATAGGTGTCGCTGGTAGAGGTCTGGTCACTGCTCCGTCGCCTGCCGGCTCGTCGTTAAACTGAATGAAGTCATTTGTGTTCATTGCTGTTATGATAGGTGTCGCTGGTAGAGGTCTGGTCACTGCTCCGGCGCCTGCCGGCTTGTCGTTAAACTTTGGGCCCCTACTGTTTAACGACGAGCCGGCAGGCGACCGTGTTTTGGGACCTGGATAGCCTTCGCCTACCGGCTCGTCGTTAAACTGAATTGGGTTCTATATGGAATTAGAACACGGAGTTCGAGATTGTGACCGCAATGTGTTCCTACTTTAGTCATTTGTAACCATTACTGTTATGATAGGCGTCGCTGGTAGTGGGCTGGGCACTGCTCCGGCGCCTGCCGGCTAGTCGTTAAACTGAGGATCTGCTCGTATGGTTCATGGCTACCATTTGATTTTGCCGATGTATGGTTTCTGGTTGCCTAATGATCCGCGTGGCTCTTGGTCCGATTACGTCCGAAGCTGGGAGCTTGCGAGATTTGGAAAGGCGACGCAGAGTGTTGAGCGTAAAAAACTTGATGAGCTGACGGAAAAAGAAATTCAGCTTCGCGAGGCTGCTATACAGGCTCTTAAATTTCCGCCCGTGTCGCTAACAGGAGCTCAGGCTGCTGGTGTTGGCCGAGGGTTCGCCACCAAAATTTCGCTTAGTAATTACACGGTTTGGGCGTGTTCCATTTTGCCCGAACATACTCACCTGGTCATCGCGCGACATTCGTACCGAGTCGAAAAGATAGCGAACCTGCTCAAAGGAGCGGCTACCCGCGAGCTGAAGGAAAATGACCTCCATCCGTTGAAGCAATTTAGAATTGCAAAGGAAAAGCTTCCGCCGATGTGGGCCGCGCAACAATGGAAGGTATACCTGGATAGTGAATCGGCGATTGATGAAGCGATCCATTACGTTGAATCGAATCCAAGGAAAGAGGGTAAGCCTCTGCAAAACTGGGCGTTTGTGAAGCCGTTTACCGGGTTGAGCAAAGGCGGCCAAACGACCTATCACTAATGTTCGTCGGGTAGTTTAACGACTAGCCGGCAGGCGCCGGCGAATCGCGGATGGAAAACACGGTCGCCTGCCGGCTCGTCGTTAAACTGTGTTGGGTAACGTGTAAGCAAGCTAACTGCTAGTTACTCAACAACGCTACAAACGGTGCGACGTCCTCAAGATTGACCGCGCCGTCGAAATTGGTATCGCCTTCGACTTGAAACTCGCCACTCAAAATCAAATCAACGAATGGCTGGACGTCCAAAAGATTCGTCGCACCGTCACGGTTGACGTCGCCTAGCAGCGGACTTGCGTCAATGGTGATGGCGTTGCTGGTGTTGCCGATCATCGCTCCGCTGTCTGATACAGCGATCGCTTGGATGATGTATTGGTCGAATCCCGTGGGAAGGACCGGCAATTGAACTTCTACATTCAGTGGGCTCGTGAATGGCCCAAAGGTAGTGGCGGTCGCGAGATCTGCAAAAAGTGGTCCCATTTCTCCGCAATCAGCGGCTGGCTGAAATCCAACAACAATTTCAACATCAAGCCCAGCGGTTCCTGTTGTTTCGACAGTAATGTTGCCACCAGGTACGGCTTCACTAACGACATCTAGATACACATTGCTGAATTCATGAGCGCCGATGTCAACGAGGTCTGGTCCGTTGAGCAAGCCGTCAGTCAAACGAGGTGTCCCGGCGAAATCGACATCCGTGCACATCCACGTCGATGAATCGCCCGCATCGATGCACAGCGAGCCAGCTTGTAAGCGGTAGTCGTTATCGGAGATCGTTTGCGGGTTGTTGTCTGGACCGTTGAAGTCAACAAACAGAGGATCGACGTCAATATTTCCAACACCGAAAAATCCGCCTTGGATGTTGCAGTATTCAGGACTGGGACTAGCACCTCCCAGGAATTGTTGGATTTCATCGGATCCGTTGTTGCGAAAAATTGAATTCCGAATGTCCAAGAAATCGTTTGAGACGCTGGTGAATCCTCCTTGTGGGTTCCCGAAAACCGTGACCCCGTCAACAAATGCAGAGCAATCACGAATCGTTATTCCCTCAGTACCATTCTCAACCGAAATGTTGTTCCGACAGATGACCATGGGCGTATTACGGTAGAAATGTCCTCGATCTGCGTTGTTGCCGCAGATGTTTTGCTCCGAAAAAGTGAAATCAGCGTCCCTGATATTAAGCCCGTTGGACCCGCCGCCAGTTCGCCCTTCAATGTAGTTGCCAATGGCAGTCGCTTGTCCGCAAAGCTGAGCAACAATCCCTTCGCCCGGACCCGCTAAAACAGTGTTGTCAATCAAGTCAGCCATGTCACAATTGCAGACCTTAATCCCATCGCCACCATTTCCAAAGACTGTGTTTTTCTCAACCACGACGACGGCCACTCCGTCAACGTTGATCCCTTCATTGGAAGAGTTTGTGTTGATGGAGTTATTGGTGATCGTCATCGTTTGACTACTATCTGTCGCGTAGATGCCGCCCCCGTTATTGCCCGATATCGAATTGTCATCGACGGTTGCAGTCGCCTCGAAACAACCAATCCCACCACCGTTCCCGGTGGACGAGGTGTTATCCGTAATGACATTTCCAATGATACTGGGGCTGCCTGCGTTGGTAACAAAAACCCCACCGCCGGAAGAAATATCAGGACCGCTCACAAAGGTCCCGGTTCCGTTCATGATGGTAAACCCTTCGATGATCGAATTGGCTCCTTCACCGTTGACGAAGCTAACCGTACTGCCCGTTTGGTTGCCGTCCAAAATCGTCGTAGCTGGACCATCTTCGCTGATCACGCGAATTGCTTTACCAAGGAAAGATATGTTCTCCTGGTATGTTCCTGCTGCAACAAGAATCGTGTCCCCGTCGGCCGCGGCATCAATTGCCGCTTGGACTGTCGAAAAGTCGGCCGGTACTGAAATCGTCGTTTGTGCCTGCACAAAGACTGCTTGGAAAACTACTCCCCAGGTAAGTGCCAAAATAACAAATTTTAAACACTTGGACCTATCAATTCGCGACATGTTAATTCCGATTAGTTATAGGAGTTCGTCGAACTATGCAGTTTTCTGACTCAGACATCATACACAACAATCGAACAATATGTTGGCCAAGCCCCAGCACCGGGCCAAGCTTGGCAAAACAACAGCTCGATGGAAAGCGAGCCAGCCCACAACCGCTCGGCCCACTCGCTCAGGAAATTACTTGAAAAGCACAGTGATAAGTGCTTAGCAATAAGTACTTTTCAGCGGATCGAGTATAGTGCCAAATTATTACTCGCGAAGATATGCGATTTGCGACGTATGCCATTGCCAGCTTGGTCGATTTTTGCCCTTCGTTCATTCCATGGAGACAATAAATGAGATCTCTTGTTTGGTTGCGGCGTGACCTGCGGATCCTGGACAATCCTGCCCTTTGCGAAGCGTCGAAACAGGCGACGGGTGGCACGATCGCGTTGTTCGTTGTGACACCCGAACAATGGCTGGAACATGACGATGCTCCGTGCAAGGTCAAGTTCTGGCTGGATAATCTGCGGCTGCTCTCGGCGGACTTGGCGAAGCAGAATATCCCGCTGCGGCTTGAAACTTGCGAAACGTACGGCGAAGTTCCCGAGTTGATTTCCAAGTTCGTGAAGAAAAACAAATGTGACAAACTTTTCTTTAACCACGAGTACGAAGTCAATGAGCGGCGTCGTGATCGCGAGGTCAAATTGGCTTGCGAACAGGCCGGGATCGTCGTGGAGACTTTTGATGATCGGCTTGTGGTGCCGCCGAATACGATCAAGACCAAAGAAGGCAAGTTCTATTCGGTGTTTACTCCGTTCCGTCGGGTTTGGGAGCGAACGGTTACGGAATACCTCGAATGTCGGCCCAAGCCCAAGAAGCAGCCTGAGTTGTCGGTTAAGCCTTCGAAAGTACCGACCAAGGTCGAAGGATTCGATTTCGCTGCCTGCCGTGACGATTTGTGGTCAGCCGGCGAGAAAGAAGCGGCCAAACGGTTGAAGTCATTTGCCAGCCGGATTGCCAACTACAATCAACATCGTGACTTGGCTGCCGTCAATGGGACGAGTTTGATTTCTGCCTATCTTGCGGCCGGTGTGATTTCGCCGAGGCAATGTTTGGTCGCGGGGATTGCTGCCAACAACGGGAAGGTTGTCGGGCACGAAGGTCCGACCACTTGGATCAGTGAACTGGCGTGGCGGGATTTCTATTCGCATATCATGGTCGCTTGCCCGCGCGTTTCGATGCACAAACCGTTCAAGCTGCGAACGGAAAACGTCGGCTGGCGTGATGACTCGGCGGAGTTCGAGGCCTGGTGCGAAGGGCAAACTGGTTTCCCTATTGTTGATGCCGGGATGCGACAACTGAAGCGAACGGGTTGGATGCACAACCGGTTGCGGATGGTGACCGCGATGTTCCTGACCAAAAATCTGCTGATCGACTGGCGAATGGGAGAACGTCATTTTATGCGGCACTTGATTGATGGCGATCTGGCTGCCAACAACGGTGGTTGGCAGTGGTCTGCGTCCACTGGTACCGACGCTGTTCCGTACTTTCGTATTTTCAATCCATTCAGTCAAAGCAAGCGGTTTGATGTGGATGGGAAGTTCATCAAAATGATGTGCCCGGAGCTGGAACCTGTTCCGGCAAAATCATTGCACGATCCAAAGAAGTTGGAGGCGGCGATCCAGGAACACGCTATCGACTATCCGAGCTTTGTGGTCGATTATCCAGCCAGTCGTGTTCGAGCGTTGGCCGCGTTCAAAGCTTTGAAATAAGCAAGCGGATGGTCGG
>CAZXLW010000057.1:5442-12743 GCA_964641465.1 uncultured Pirellulaceae bacterium
GCGGGCGGACGAACGGACGAGCGTGGAGCGTGCAGAGGTTCTGGTCAGGCTTCTTCTGCCGGCGCGACGTCGACGGAAACTTTCATCAGCGTTTCTCCGCCGCCGGTGAACACGCCTTGGATGGGGCAGATATCAGAGTAGTCTCGGCCCCAGCCGATCGTGATGTGATCGGTTTGCGGGACCAGATTGTTGGTGGGGTCAATGTCAAGCCAGCCATCTTGCTCGCCGCAGTAAACGCTGGCCCAGGCATGCGAGGCATCCGCTCCGATTAGACGTGGTTTGCCCGGTGGTGGGATTGTCCGCAGGTAGCCACTGACGTATCTCGCCGGCAGATTGAGCGAGCGGAAACATGCGATCTGGAAATGGGCGAAGTCCTGGCAGACACCGGCCCGTTTTTGAAACACTTCTGCAACGGGAGTCGTAACCGTTGTCGCATTCGGATCGAACTCAAATTCCTCGAAAATCTTTTTCGTCAATTCTCGAGCGGCGGATGCGATTGGACGATTCGGTGTGAATGCCTCTCTCGCGTACTGTTCGATCGACTTATTGGAACTTATTCGTGGCGAGTCCTTGGAAAAATGGGCAGCCGACAGATCCGTTGCCACATTGAGTCTGGCGACTTCTTCCCATGGGACCGTATCGTCCGGGTCGCGATAGTGGCGTTCAGTGACTTCGACTCGATTTACTGCCGTTACTGTCAGGCTATCGTGCGGAATATGAATTGAGAACTGTTCAATTCGATTGCCAAAGAAATCTTCTCTTTCAATCAAGTCGTCCGCGTGGGGTTGCACTTCAAGACGATGTTCGAGGCAAACTTGATCGAAAATAGGTCGAGGGCTCAGCCGTACCAGGTTAAAACACTCGGGGACTGTGGCACCGTAGTCATAAACCGTTTTGTGGGTCACGTTGTAAAGCACCGCTCGTTATTCCTTTAGCCGTCGAAACTACTCAGGTTGTCGTGTTCGTTTTCGGAAGCAACGATCAGGCGATGTGCCGGACCGCTGTGGACAAAGAACCGGTTGCTGATTTCCGATGAGATTTCCGATAGCAGGTTCTCAACGTTTGCCAATACTCCGATCAGTTCCGCACGGGCGGTGGAGTTGCCGGCGGATCGCGATTTGACGATGTCAAACGTCTGAACGGACTCGATGGCTTCGCTTGCCAAACGCCGGTCCGCAGGAATAGCGTCTTCGGTGCCTGTTGGAAGCGACTTCAGGTTGGTTGATAACTTGTAAAGCTGATAGGCAAGAGAACGTGGGTTGGATTCGTCGGCGAGCAACAAATCCAAAACGGCTGGCAGCGTCAGGTTCTCGTAGTACCGTGAGCGGTACGTCAGTCCACTCTCGGAAACTTCCAGCGTCGCCTCCAGTAGCTCGGGCGAGATGTCTGCCTGTTGAGCGAGGCAGTTTTTGATCAAATTCACGATTTGCATGCTGTGTTCCAGCCGCCGGCCAATGTTCAGGAAGCTGAACGCGTGTGTCCGCGTCATGCATTCACTGACGAATCCGCTGAATGCGGCCAGGCCAACGACGAGTCCTTCGATCGTGTCCAGTAAATCGACCAAGTCACAATTTTCAGGATCCGTGTTGTTGACGCTGTTGCTCATCTCTTGAACAATTCGCCAGGCATCATCAGAAAGTCGATCTCGAACGCTTCCGGCCAGTTTGACAATTCGACGGACCTGCGAGCTGAGCGAATTCGGTTCTGAATGGTTCAGGGCGTTTCTGGCCAGCGACGCTTCGAGCGACGGTAAATTGTCGGCGAGTTTTTCGATCGCGTACCCACTGTCAATCTGCCCTGACAGCGCCAACGCGCGGATAAGAGTTGGTAACTCGACGGTTTCCGCGGGATCTGTTTCGCCTGTAAGCCTGGTTGCGATCGCTCGCAGCAATCTGCTCAGCGCGTCTGCTCGTTCCAGATACCGCCCCAGCCAGCAGAGATTGTCGGCGATTCGGCTTGGCAGGAACTCGACACTGCGGACCAGTTGCACTTGGTCGACTGGCAATTTCAACAAGCTGGTAGGTTCAACGGGCTTGTCGGACAACACCCAAACGTCTTTAGTACCGCCGCCTCCGAACGGATTGCGATTCGATTCGTACGGAGCCGAGCCAACCCAAACCAAGCCTCCCGGAAGCGCGTGCGAGCCGGATTTTGAATTTGTCAGGAACATTCGCATTGAAATATGGCCGGATACGAGATTCCCGTTTTCCCAAACCGCCGACGATGACCGGGCAACCCGTTCTTGTCCCACCCAAACCTCCGGAGACTTGCGGAGTAAGCTGATACGTTCTTCGCGAGTCATGGACTCAGGTTTCATGAACTTGGGCGCGTTTGAGTTGTCGGCGTTGGGAAGTTGCCCGGGGAGCGTTCGTTCACGGTACGCGGGCAAGAGATGAATCTCGTCAATTCGATCCAACATCAGCTGCAAAGCCTGAGGGTCACCGCCCCACCAGGTTGCGACTCCTGGAATTTTCAGTTCGGTTTGCATCAAAGCCTGGCAAATCCGCGGCATAAACGCCATGAAAATAGGTGACTCCACCAAGCCGCTGCCTGGCGCATTGACGACGACGACTTTTCCTTCACGGATTACTTGCAGGAACCCCGGGATGCCCGGAGCTGCTCCTCCGAGTTCCAGCGGGTCGAGCGAGTTGCTTTGTCTTCGCCGGAAAATCACATCGATTGGCAACAGGCCGGCCAGCGTCTTCAACATGACTCGGCCTGATCGGACGACTAGATCTTTGGTTTCGACAAGTGTGAAGCCCAGATACCGGGCGAGAAATGAGTCTTCAAAATAGCGTGAGCTTCTTGGACCGGATGTCAGGATAGCGATCCGCGGGTTGTCTTGATTCGTTTTTGCCAGGCTACGGAGGTTCTCGCGCAGTGCGATGAAGTAGGGCGCGAGTCGCTGGACGTTGCAGTTACGATAGGCGTTTGGGAACGCGCGTGAGATAGCGATTCGACTCTCGAGCGTGAAACCGCTCCCGCCTGGCGACCCACTGCGGTCGGCTTTCACCCACCAGTTCCCGTTGGGTGAACGGATTATTTCAGCTGCGTAAAAATGCAGGTGCTTTCCGCCGGGCGTCGGCAGGTCGTGAAACGGCAGGTGATAGTGCGGATGATTGAACAGGATGTCCGGTGGCAAAACGCCATCGGTGAGCAGTTTACGCGGACCGTACAAATCAGCCAGCATCAGGTTGAGCAATTCCGTTCGTTGTTGCAGCGCGGATTCGATTTGGGACCATTCGTCGCCGGTCATCAAATGCGGGAGTGGGTCCAACTGAAGATGTTGGCTGCGAACGGAAGGATCTCCATAGGCACTGTAGGCAATACCGTGCTGGTGAACCATGCGGCGGATTTGTTTCCAGCGATGTTCCATTTCCCCTGGGCCGATATTCGACAACTCGCTGGCGAGTTTCTGCCAGGCCGGTCGCAAGTTGTGCGACGAGTCGAAGACTTCATCGTAGACGTTAGCCGCAGGTCGATACTTGCCAAGGAAATCCGGCTGGGGCGGGTCGAAGAGCGATTGGAACTGGGCCGGCATGCCGGGAAGCGCCAGGAACTGTTGCTGCTGTTGCTGGAATTGGTTCTGCTGCGACTGGTTTTGTTGACTTTGTTGTTGCTGATTCTCCGCGCCCGGCGAACTCGGCGCATCAGTCGCGTCTGCCTCTTCAGCTGGTTTGCTTAACGAATCCTGTTGTTGCTGAGGCGGTTGTTTAGGTATCGCTGGCAGCTCAGATTCATTTTCTGGATTAGTTCGCTCGTCAGTCAACTTTGTTTTTTCTCAAATCCAGGGTCATTGGAAAATCGCGATCAACTTTGGCTTTGATCGGTTTGATGCGGTTGCCGTGGTGTCCGATTTGCGAGAACCTGGCGGCTCGTCGACTCTCCGCTTCGAAACTGTTCACCGGTACCGTGGTCGGGTTCAGGCCACCCGGGTGTCCTACATGGTATCGGCAACCATCTACTGATTGACCCAACCATTGATCGAACAAATCGAAGGTAAGTGGACCGTCGACCGGAATGGTCGGGTGCAGGCAACTCGGTGGCTGCCACGCTCGGTAGCGGATTCCGGCAACGTATTGTCCCTGAATTTCCGTCGGATGTAACGGGAGGGCTTTTCCGTTACAGGTAACGGTGTATCGTTCGTCGACGAATCCGGAGGCGACAACTTCCATCCGTTCTACAGACGAATCGACGTATCGGGAAGTTCCCGTGCCGGTCGCTTCTTCGCCCAGGACGTGCCAAGGCTCGATTGCCTGCCGCAGTTGTACGTGCACGCTGTTGTGCGTGAATCCACCGATGTATGGGAATCGGAACTCGAAATGCGGTTTGAACCAATCTGCCTGCAAATTGTAACCGGCGGTCTGGCAACTGGTTGCCACGTCACACAAGTCGCGCCAGATGAAATGGGGCAGCATGAATTGGTCGTACAAGCGGGTTTTCCAATCCACCAGCGGTTGCTTGTATGGTTCGTTCCAGAACCATGCGACCAACGTTCTCAACAGTAATTGTTGCGTCAAGCTCATCCGTTCATGAGGTGGCATCTCGAAGCCGCGAAACTCGAGCAACCCCAGGCGGCCGGTTGAACTGTCGGGTGAATACAATTTGTCGATGCAAAATTCAGCCCGATGCGTATTACCGGTGGTGTCTGTCAGCAGGTTTCGGAACAGGCGGTCGACCAGCGAAGGATGACAACCGTTCCCATTGGCTAATTGCCGGTCCAATTCATCGAAGGCGATTTGCAATTCGTAAAGCGAATCAGTGCGGCCTTCGTCTACGCGAGGTGTCTGGCTGGTTGGTCCAATGAATCGACCGGAGAACAGATACGACAACGAAGGGTGGTTCTGCCAAAACCCAACCAGCGAGCGAAGCAGGTCCGGGCGGCGGAGCAGGGGACTGTCCATCGGAGTCGGCCCGCCCAGTACAACGTGATTCCCGCCGCCGGTTCCGGTATGTGTTCCGTCAGTTTCGAATTTCTCGGTACCCAATCGACAATGGAACGCATCGTTATACAAGCCGGACGTGATTGACTTTAACTCTTCCCATGTCGCCGCTGGTTGCACGTTGACTTCCACAACCCCCGGATCGGGCGTGATACTGAAATTGTGCAAGCGATAATCGGTCGGCGGTCGGTAGCCTTCGATAATGACTGGCTTGCCGAGATCGGAAGCCGTGTCTTCAACTGCCGCTACGATTTCAAGGTACTGCTCGAGACGGTCGGTTGGTGGCATGAAGACGTGCACCGTCCCATCGCGTACTTCCGTGCATAATGCGAACGGAATGGAATAGGAGTTGGTGGCAAAACCAGGGGGGAGGAATTGTTTGCGATCAGGATTTTTGTTTTCTGTTTTGTCGTTGCCGTCGCCTCCATCGCCTGGCCGGCGATCGAGTACCGCGGTCCCGCCAGCCTCCGCTTGCAATTTAGCCGACGTGCTATGGCCAGTCGTTGTAGATTCTGGCGGGGCGAATGCACTCACTTCGGCCGCAACGCCGGCCTGTGTTGCCAGTTGATGCTTGTACTGCAAGCGGAACGCGGCGGGTTCGGGTAACGGTTCGCGAATTCCGTATGGATTGCGCGGTCCGTAAAGCTCCTGCCGCTCTTTTGGCATTTGCACCAGTGAGTTAAGCGGTAGGCGGTAGCCCATTGGGGAATCACCGGGGATCAGGTTGATGCGATCCGTTCGTGTTTGCCACTTGCCGCTGATCCACCCAGGGTTGGCAGCCAAACGATCATACATGATTGGCAGGATGAAACCGGCCGGAGTGTTCAAGCCTTGTTCGAGTACCTTGGCCAGTCGTTTTCGTTCAACGCATTCGCCTGCAGTCGCGTCTGACAAATCTACATCGGCGGGCAACCGTTGCTCTTCCCAAATGTGATAGAGCGCGTCCTCAAATGCTGCGTCGACATGTTCCGTACCAACGGCAAGTCGTTCAGCGATGCCCAAGGCGAATGCGCGAGCGTCGTCGACGTCATGACCGTGGTCGATGCCTTGCGCGGCGAACAGGTCCTGGTTTTGCCACAACGGTTGGCCATCTTTCCTGGCGTAACAGGACTTCGACCACCGAGGGATCGGTTCGCCGGGATACCACTTGCCTTGACCATAATGCATCATCGGCTTGTCGCTGAACCTGACTTTCATCTTCGCCATCAGGTCGTTTGCCAGCCGGTTTTTCTCTTCGCCGATCGCTTCCGTTTGCCATTCGGGCAGGTCCGGGTTGTCGATGCCGACGAACGTTGGTTCGCCACCCATGGTCAAGCGAACGTCGCTGGCCTGCAAATCCTGATCGACTTGATGGCCAAGAGCGTCAATGCGAGCCCATTCTTGTTCCGTGTAAGGCTTGGTGACGCGTGGGTCTTCGTGAACTCGAGTCACCGACATGGAAAAACCGAATTCAGTTTCGCACTTTTCGATGGCTCCGGTGATCGGAGCAGCGGCCGTGAATTGAGGCGTCGATGCGAGCGGTATGTGACCTTCGCCAGTGAACAGGCCGCTGGTAGGGTCCAGCCCGACCCACCCGGCTCCTGGCAGGTACACTTCCGCCCACGCGTGCAGGTCTGTGAAATCGGTGTCAGCTCCCGAAGGACCATCCAGTGATTCAACGTCCGGCTTCAATTGAATCAGGTATCCGGACGTAAACCTGGCGGCGAATCCAAGCTGCCGAAGAACTTGCACTAACAGCCAGGCCGAGTCGCGGCAGGATCCAGTCCGTTTGCTTAACGTTTCCTGGCAGGTCTGTACGCCTGGCTCCATGCGAACAACGTATCCAATTTGCTGTTCCAGTTTTTGATTGACGTCGACGAGGAAGTCGATGGTCCGCTCGTGGTGATGGTTTATCGTGGTCAGGAACTGTTGTAACTGTGGACCGGCTTGTTCGGTAACCAGGTACGGCTTCAGTTCATTTTTGACGTCTGGGTGATAAACGAACGGATGTTTTTCGGCGTAGTCCTCAATGAAAAAATCAAACGGGTTGATCACAGACATGTTGGCGACGAGATCGATGTCGACTGTGAAGTGCGGGATCTTTTCGTCGAAGACGATCCTGGCCAGAAAGTTCCCGTGTGGATCCTGTTGCCAGTTGATGAAATGCTCAGCCGGGCTGACTCGCAATGAATAGCTTTCGATCGGCGTCCGACAATGCGGTGCCGGACGGAGGCGGATGATTTGCGGTCCTGCTTGGGCCAGGCGGTCGTACGTATAGCTGGTACGATGATGAAGTGCGACTCTAATACTCATGCTTACTCTTTTTGCTTCTGCGTGATTCTGCTTGGTTCCATTTTGATTTGGGGCAACCTTTGTCGG
>CAZXLW010000057.1:12843-33188 GCA_964641465.1 uncultured Pirellulaceae bacterium
CCTTTGTCGGTCCCAACATGTCTTATGACTGTTGTTGCACCATCGAACCCATACGCTGATGTGGTCTCGCGAAACGTAGTGTCTGTCTCGCGGTATTGAAGAAGTCGTCGTAAACGATGTTCCCGAGCGCGTTGATTGCTCCCTGACATTGGTCAATGAACGCGTGCATTCCTTGCTCGATAATTTCGTCGATTGTCACCTGGTTCAACCGCTCGGCCAGTTGACTGGCAAGTTTCTCTGATGGCAAGATTGGGCTGCCTGGCTCGACCGCTCGCATATTCGCGAGGCATTCCTGTACCCGATCGACGCAAAATCGAATCGAACGAGGAAATATCGGATCGAGGATCAGGAACTGGGCGACCTTGTCCGGCACAATCCGCCCATGGGTTCGGCGGTACGTGTCCAAAGCGTCGGCGGATTTCAACAGGCTGGACCAGCGAACGATATCAATCGACGAACCGACGTCTTCGACTTTCGGTAACAACAGGAAATACAGAACGTCGACGATCCGAGACGTCTTGTCGGCACGTTCCATGTATCGACCCAGCTGTCCGAACGACCACGCTTCATCATGCAACATGGACGAGGTAGCGATTCCTGTCACCAGATGGCTGGCAGTCCGCACGGATTCGCAGAAATCGTAGGGCTGCTGGTAGGCGTTGCCTGATTCGGAAGCAGCGATCACCAGCATTCGGAACCGATTCAATTGCTCCCAGATTGCTGATGGCAAAACCTCGCGAACGGTCCTCGCGTTTTCTCGAGCCTGTGAGATGCAGGTCAAAATGGAGTTGGGATTGTCTGCATCAAACAACAAGAATTTGAGGGTGTTTTCCCGAGTTGGCTGACCGAAACGCTTTTCGAAGTCGTCTTGATCGCCCGTTGTATAGATCAACGGCAGCCATTGATCGGTGAGGTTGGACGATTCTCCCAACGTTAAGTTGTAATTAACATCGACAAGCCGCGCGACGTTTTCCGCGCGTTCGACATAACGGCTCATCCAATAAACTGATTCGGCGACTCGACTAAGCATTACCTGACCTCGCTGCTTCAGTTCGTGGGTGCTTGGCGAATTTTGGAGTTTTGACTTTGTGCGTTTCTGAGTTCAAAGCGGAATCGACGACCCAGGTATCTTTGCTGCCGCCGCCTTGCGACGAATTGACGATCATCGAGCCTTCGGGGAGTGCAACTCTGGTCAACCCGCCCGGCATCACGTAAGTTTCCTTGCCACATAGTACAAATGGTCGCAGATCAACGTGCCGTGGTTGTAGTTCGCCGTTGATGAGAGTTGGAACGGTGGAAAGTTGCAACATTGGTTGGGCGATATAGTTCCGCGGATTATCTTTGATTTGATCAGAGATCGTCTGCAATTCGCTCTTCGATGCCTGTGGTCCCATCACGATTCCGTAACCGCCAGACTCGTTGACTGGTTTGATAACGAATTTTGACGGGTCGTCCAGCACATGTTGCCGGTGAACCGGATCCGCGCACAAGTAGGTCGGTACGTTGGACAGGATCGGTTCGGCGTCCATGTAGTACTTGATGATCTGCGGCACGTAAGAGTAAACCGCTTTGTCATCGGCGACTCCGGTACCGGGCGCGTTGGCCAAGGTCACGTTGCCGGCCCGGTATACATCCATGATCCCTTTCACGCCCAGGACAGAATCGGGATTGAAATGTTCGGGGTCAAGGAAATCGTCGTCGATGCGACGGTAGATGACGTCTACTTGTTGCAACCCGCGCGTCGTGCACATGTAGACTCTTCCGTCTCGAACGGTCAGGTCTGGGCCCTGCACCAGTTCAATTCCCATTTTTTGTGCCAGGAACGTGTGCTCGAAATACGCGGAGTTAAAAATTCCTGGCGTGAGCAGAACAGCTTTCGGCTCATCGACGTCCGGCGGAGCACAGCTGAGCAATGTGTCGAGCAGTCGTTCAGGGTAATCCTCCACTGGCTCGACGTTCATGCCATCAAACATGTTGGCCAACGTCCGCTTGAGGACTTCCCGGTTTTCCAACACGTAGGAAACTCCGGACGGGCAACGCAAGTTGTCTTCCAGAACAAAGAAATCACCACTACCGTCGCGAATCAGATCGACACCGGATATGTGGCACCACGCTCCCTGGGGCGGGAGGAAGCCTTTCATTTGCTTGCGAAAAGTCGCCGATGTGTTGATCAGCTCAGCCGGGACAACCTTGTCTTTGATGATCTGCTGTTGGTTGTAAATATCGCTGACGAACAGATTCAATGCCTGGATGCGTTGCTTGAGGCCCTTTTGAATCGACGTCCATTCGTTCGTGTCTATGATCCTGGGCAGTAAATCGAACGGCCAGATTTTTTCTGTACCGGCCGCATGCCCATAAACCGTGAACGTGATCCCCAAATCGCGCAGCAGGAATTCCGCTGATTCCTGACGGCGGGTAAGTTCCGCGTCGGTAAGGCCTTGCAAACGATCCACGAAAGTCGCGAAAGTTTTGCGCGGCTGACCGGCTGCGTCAAAAGTTTCGTCGAAGCAATAGTCGTTGACTTGATAGTTTTTGGTCTTCATGCTTTTTTCGTCGGCGAGGAAGCGCCGTCATTGTAAACCTAAGACAAATAATCGGCGAAGAATTAATGGTGAGTAGTTGTTCGATCCAATCAACCGCGTTACGAACATTCTTTGGCAGTTCGATTGAAAGTAATTCGCCGGTGGCGCGAATTAACGGGGTTTGACTTACCGTTAGAAAATAAAGGGCGATGCCGTTGATAAAGTTTGCAACGATTTGTATGAAATTGGTTGTGGCACCGGTACCTACTTGGAGTTGTTTTCAATCGTGTGCAGGATCAACAGCTTCTGCCAGATTTTGCGGGATAACCCTGTCGACGTTGATTCGACTTCGCTGGCGGCAGACAACGCGACCGGGTCATCGAATTGCTGAACGTATACGGCGGCTACTTTGCCGACCAGCGAAAGCATCTCGGAGCAATAATCCAGATACCGTCGTAGTTCGTAGCTGGTCATCGAGAATTTTGGTGAAGATGTCGTATCGCAGCTCTTGGAGATTACTCGCTCAGGATCTTTGGTCAGTTGGTGCATGTCAATCACATGCGCCACGGAACGAAGTTCATGGATTGCCTGCAAGGCTCGCCAGCGTTTGTAGCGACTTTCCAATGACCACATGAATAGCGTGGCACCACCAATCAGAATCATTAAGTTGATTTCTGATTCGACGTTGGCGAGCAATTCCGAAAAGGAACCTTTGTCGAGCACGGGCGCGAACATGTAGTACGTGACCAGCAATCCGACCCCGATGAATAGAGCACAGCCTCCATAAACCATGAATCGCAACCACAGAATTGGCTGGCCAATCCACACAGCCTTTTCTGCTGCGTTGACAGCGATCTCCTCCAATGTCTTGCAGGTCTTGCTCAGGCCGGAATCGGGGAATCGCTCAGTGATCCGCAAATGCAATCGCGAGATTGTCTGAATAATGTTTTGTGAATCGAGAACTTTATTGGTCATAAGCGTTTAATAACTTCCAACCATGGGTGCCCGGAGTTGCTCAGAATTGCCAAACTGAAGGTCTCCTGGGTACCAACGGAAACCAAATGGAATTGATTGCGTTGATTTTCCGCCATTGTGTTGCGACTGCAAGCCCCTGCGGGATATCGCTACCCGCTGCAGAAATACAATGGAATAAGCGATGATGTAAACGAAGGGCATAAACCTTGCGGTTTTGGATTTGTAACGAGGTTTCTGGGGTCTGGATTGGATAATCTGCAAACAATTAGGATTCGACCTTCACGAGGATTATACTGGGGAAGTCGAATTCAAGACGTACGGATGAATTAAAACAAATTGGGCGGGTATATGACTTCTTCTCCTTCAGCCAATCACGTTGCTGCTGGTTCTTCAGTTGAGTTTGTCAAGAAGATTCGTGAACGAGTCGCGACGGTCGTGGTTGGGCAGGACGTGGTTGTGGAGCGTACTTTGATCGCGTTATTCACGGGTGGTCACTTGTTGTTGCAAGGCGTGCCCGGGCTGGCCAAGACGCTGTTGGTTTCGGTGCTGTCGAAGACCGTTGATCTCGATTTTGCCCGAATCCAGTTCACGATCGACTTGTTGCCGTCTGATATTCTCGGCTCGGAGATTCTTGACCAGCGAACGAGCGATTTCAAAATCCTCAAAGGACCGATCTTCACGAACCTGTTGTTGGCTGACGAAATCAATCGTGCGGCTCCGAAAGTTCAAGGCGCGTTGTTGGAGGCGATGCAGGAACGAAAAGTGACGATCGGCAATGAGACGTTTGGATTGCCTGCTCCGTTTCTGGTGATTGCGACTCAGAACCCGATCGAGCAAAGTGGAACGTTCGAATTGCCGGAGGCTCAGCTTGACCGATTCATGCTTTGTCATCGTTTGAACTATCCGACGCCGGAGGAAGAAAAAGAGGTTCTACGTCGGAACTCGGCGTTGGGCATTCGAAAAGACAAGAAAGGAGCGGTTGCGCGGACGGAGTTCGATGTGTTGGACAAGGAACCGGTTGGCAGTCCCGAGGACTTGATGGAAGCCATGCAGGCGGTTCAGGATGTACACATCAGTGATGTGTTTATGGATCATGTTGTCGAGTTGGTGAATCGGACGCGGATTCACCCAGCACTGGAAGTTGGCTGTTCGCCGCGTGCGGGTATCGCCTTACTCAAATCCTCCCGCGCCCGTGCATTGATTCAGGGGCGTGGTTATGTTGTGCCGGAAGACATGTACTCGCTCGCCGAAGATGTGATCCTGCATCGTATTCGATTGAATTATGAAGCGTTGGCGGATGGGCTGACTGGTGCATCTGTGTTGCAAAGTATCATGAACGAGATGGGGCTGACTCCGTCCACGATCAACTAGTCAGGTCAGTTAACCAATCTCATGAAATACGAACTCGACAGCATCGACACGCTTGATTCACGGCAATTCATCATGGCCGTGAAGCGATTGGCTGATAGTCTGAGTTACGGAACTGATGCTTCGCCGTTCCTGGGCAGCGGAACGGAGTATGTGCAATCGCGAATGTACCAACCGGGTGATCCGGTCCGCAGTATCGATTGGCGAGTTACTGCCCGGACTAACAAATTTCACGTAAAAGAATTCGAAACTCCGAAGCGGATGCCTGTCTATTTACTGATTGACAGTTCGGCTTCGATGACGGTTTCGTCGGTCGGTCGCAGCAAGTACGCAACGGCAGTGTACGTTGCTGGCGGGTTAGCGTTCGCCTGTCTCGATCGAATCAGCCCGGTGTCGGTTCTGAATGTGGGTGAAACTGAGTTGCGATACAATCCTTCGCTGTCTCGTGACAAGATCATGCAATGGTTGCACAAACTGCGAACGTACCGAGTCAACGAGCAGACGATGTTGCAGGAGCGGTTGCGCGAGTTGGGGCCGCAGTTGACCAACCGTTCGATGATCATTGTGTTGTCGGACCTGCATCAACCAGAAGCAATCCAACCGCTCAAACGGCTCGGTCAGCAGCACGATGTGGTTGCGTTGCAGTTTCAGGATCCGGGTGAGATCAGTTTGCGGAGAGCGGGTTTTATCCGCGGGCGTGAAGCGGAAACTGGACGAACCGTTACCACAAGCGGTCGAAATCTGGGGATTGACCAGGAGTTGCTGAAACAGGAACTTAAGCGGGGGCGGGTCGATCACCTGGTCATTGGAACGGATCAGCCGATTGCCTATCGGTTAAGGCATTTCTTCAAATCACGTGGTTTGCTGGGACGAGGAGCTCGATGATCAATCGGCGACAAATTGGTCTGCAACTGTTGGTTTTTCTGGCGTTTGGAATGCTGGCGATACTGGCGATGCCAAAGGGCAATGCATTTGCGTTCGATGACAAGCTTGACCCAACGGTTGGTGCGGACGGTCGTATTGAGCAAATCATATTGCCTGGGACCGAGTTGGCTGGCAAGCCAATTGAAGACGGTGACCCGATTGTTGTTCGCGTTGTCGAATCGTTCGCGCACGGCGATAATTTTCGCTATGAGATTCAGTTTCAGGGATTGGAACCAGGGCGATACGATCTTTCCAAATACCTGCAACGTAAGGATGGTTCTTCCACAGAGGGATTGCCCAGCATTGACGTGCAAGTGAAGTCGCTGTTGCCGCCGGGTCAAATTGAACCGAACGCGTTGGAGCAAGGCTGGTTGCCTCGGCTTGGCGGGTACAGTGTCCTCGTTATTCTGGCGGTGATTGGCTGGGTTGCAGTGCTGCTGGGCATCATTTTCCTCGGCCGTAAAAAATCGCCTGAAATCGTTGATGCGACGGTGGCCGTGACACTGGCTGATCTGTTGCGTCCTCGATTGACCGAAGCGATGGAAAACCGCATGCAGGCTGCCCAATACGCTGAACTCGAACGGATGTTGTTCGCGTTCTGGCGGAAAAAATTGAAACTGGAATCGGATCCACCTGATCGGGCGTTGGCCAAAATTCATGCGGATGATGAAGCCGGTCCGTTGATGAAGCAACTGGAGCAATGGATGCACAATCCCGTTCGCGAAGAAAGTGTTGACTTGTCCCAACTGCTCAAGCCTTACCAGGAACTTCCTGCCGAAGCATCGGGGTTTGTGCAATGAGTTTTGGTAACTGGTACATCCTGTTCCTGCTATTCGTCCCAGCAAGCATGCTGGTTTGGATATGGTTGCGTGATCGCTTGCCATCATTGGGGCTGGGAAGCGACCGAAGAGTTGCGTTGCCCCAGGATCATGGTGTTGCCGTCAGTGGGAAATTTGCTGACTTTTTCATCAAGTGCTTCGTGAGTGCGGGGCCGTTGATGTTCGCAGTGGCGATTATCTTACTGGCTGAGCCAAGGCATCTGGGCGTACCCAAGGCGAAACGCGAATTGACGAACATCGAGTTTTGTCTCGATCTGAGCGGAAGCATGATGGGCCAGTTTGGTGCTGGCTCGCGATATGATGCGGCGATGGCAGCCATGAACGGTTTCGTCGCGCAGCGTGAGGGAGACGCATTTGGGTTGACTGTTTTTGGCAGCAATGCCGAGCACTGGATCCCTTTGACGACTGACGCTTCCGCGTTTAAATGTTCGGCCGAGTTTCTGAACCCACGTCGGTTACCACCTGGTTATGGCGGTGGGACAATGATTGGAATGGGCTTGAGGAAATGTCAGGAGACTTTGATCACCCGCGAAACTGGCGATCGGATGGTCATTCTCGTTTCCGATGGTGCCAGTGCTGATCTTGGCAGCGGCCAGGAAGAGGATATTGGTCGTTCATTGCGAGAAGATAACATCGTCGTTTACTCAATCCATATCGGCAGTGGCATGTCGCCGCCGGAAGTTTCGACGATCACGAATATCACCGGAGGTGAATCGTTTAGTCCTAGCGATACGCTGTCTTTGCAGAACGTTTTTAAACGGATTGATCAGATGGAAGTTGCCGAGATGAAACGTACGTATGCGGAGGTCCTGGACTGGTTTGGTCCGTTCTCAATTGCTGGTATGTCGTTGGCAGGTCTGAGCCTGCTGTCGTTGATTGGGATGAGGTACACTCCTTGGTAGAGATTCTTCCCGAGATCCTGACGGCTGCGGTTGCGTTGGTTGCAACGCTGGCTGAGATTTTGCATCTGCGTCGGATTGGACGCATCAGTCGATTGGCGTTTGGTCCAAAATCCAGTTTCTCCAGTTTCGCGTGGTTAGCTCCGGTGTTACGCGTCGTCGGGTTGTCGGCAGCAGTGTGGGGGTTTGCTTCGCTCTGGTTTGTCGTTGAAGCGGAAGTTCACAACAAAAACAAGCTGGAAGAACACGAGTACAAGCATTTGGTGCTTGTGGTCGATGTGTCGCCCAGCATGCGTTTGGAGGACGCCGGACCGGAAGGCGATTTGTCTCGCCGGCAACGCGCGTCCGATATCCTGGAGTCGTTATTCAATCGCATCCCGATGCGGCAGTTCAAGATCACGATGATCGCGGTCTATACGGACGCGAAAATGTTGCTTGAAGATTCCAAGGACCATGAGGTTGTTCGATACATCATGGAAGAGATGCCGATGTGGCATGCTTACAAGCCCGGAAAGACGAAGCTGATGAGCGGGGTAGAGGTCGCGGCCAAGGTTGCCAAGCCCTGGAATCCGAAGAGCGCGTACGTTTTGATGCTTACCGACGGCGACACGGTGCCGGCGACCGGCATGCCAACGCTTCCGGCGTCGGTGATCGAGTTCATGGTCGTTGGTGTCGGCGATTCAAGCACTGGCAGTTTTATCGACGGTCATCAGTCCCGACAGGACATCAACACCCTTCGCCAGATGGCTAACCGGTTGAGGGGAGCGTATCACAATGGCAACAAGAAACATCTGACGTCGCAGCTGGTTAGCAGGTTTGTTGAGCAGCAGGACGATGCTGTGAAAAAGAAGTGGGGCCGCCGCGAATGGTCACTGATCGCTGCTGTTTCAGGATCGGCACTGTTTTCTTTGATACCGATCCTGTTGCACTACTTTGGTACTTCGTATCGAGCTGGAACGAAGTGGCGGGCCGGAGCGGAAGCCGCCTAGCTTCACCGTTAAGACGGCATTTCGCTTTGCTTCCAACCACAAAGAGAAGGAAGCACGCAAAGCACTTCTTCAAATCTTTCGTGTTCTTCGTGTCTTTCGTGGTTCTAATCCGAATCAACACGAAGGTTCGATACCAGAGATGATTTCCCGAGCAATGTCTTGCGATAGCGTTTCAGAAATTCGCCGCCAGGACGGATTTGCGTTTACTTCTACGACAATCGGTTGGTTGGCTGAATCGTAAAGCAAATCGACGCCAGCCAAATACGCGCCCTGCGAACGGGCTGCGGTCAACGCGATTTGCCGCTCGTCATCCGTGACCTCGTGCGATGAGCATTCCGCTCCGAGACTAGCGTTGGTGATCCAGTGATTCGGGCGTTGGCGACGCATGCCGTGGACGGCTTCTCCGACGACCAGCAACCGGAGATCCCAATCACCATGTTCGATGTACTCCTGCAGATAAATCACCCGATCTTCTGACTGGATTTGTGAAAACAATTCGATAGCCGCCTGCTCGTCACGAACACGTTCTATCCCGCGCCCGCGACTCCCAAAGATTGGCTTCAAGACGACATCGTTATTGTGTTGACTGAAAAATCTCATCGCGTCTTGTGAATTTTGGCAAACGGATGTCATGGGTACCTGCACTCCGGTCGAACGTAACTTCTCGAAGCTCAAATATTTGTCGACACTGGCTTCAATCGTTTTTGCCGGATTGATGATGACGATACCCAATTGCTTTTGGACCTGGTCAAGCCAATCCATGCGGAACACGATCTGCTCCAGGCTGGAAGCAGGCATTGCGCGAGTGAAGATCACGTCGAACTGTTCGACGGGGTTGTCGGCTACTGAAAACTGGGACTCGTTCTCGTCAACAATGCGGACGGACAGATCCGCATAGCTGGCAGTGGTAACCTGATGTTCGCTACCGGAAGCTCGCCGCAAGTCGTTGACATGCCAGCTGTCGAATCTGTCGAATACAAGAATGTTCAAGCCGGGTGTTCCAGGTTAGCGAGCAGGGCAGTGTGCGCCCTCGGTTGAAGCTGGAGTAGTGTTTTAACGATGCCTTGGCCGACTCAGATGCCGCGTTCCATCCGATCGTCTGGTTCATCTTCGAACGAAAGAATACCAAACGACTTGCTTAACAGGTCGGGGCGCAATCGTCCTGCCGTCGCAATCCGCCCGGTCGCTGTGCAGATTGCCGTAACTTTGGCCGGGCTAAACAGCATCTTGTCGACTTTGTAAAAATCACGATCGTATTCTTCGAAAACTTCTATGAATGGACGGCCGAAAGCTTTCGAGGATCTACTTGGTAATTTGTCCATCACCAAATCGAGAGTCTCAAAGTAGTCGATCCAGAGAACCACTTCGGCTCCAAACAGAATCGAATCGTTAGTCCAGCCCATCGAAACATAATCATCAGTTCCGGTGGGCGGGATCGGAGCGAACCCGATCGCTCGCTGGACTTTCGTCAGGTCGAAATCAAGTTCAAACAGTTTGTGCATCGCCGTTTCGATGCTCCGGGAAACGACTTGCATCGACCCGGGCAGGCTACTGGTGCGAGCAACGCAAACGGTAACGTCTGAGATCTTGCAGGAACATTCGTCGGCAAATTCCTGCAAGTCACTTTCGTCTGGCAGTTCCTTGGACTCGAAGATCCCGACTGCGGCCGGTTGCGTTGTCGTAAGCTCGTATTGTTTAAGGACTTCTTCCCGGCCGCGTTTTAATCTTGCCGGTCCTGAACACATCGAAAAATACTTCTCGGTCGAAAACGGCCAGCCAGCATATTGCGAAGCCATGCATGCTTCCATCGGGAAGTCAGTGGTAACCTGAAGCATTGGCAGCGGCAAGTCGCGTTGCAGTCCGGGAATTATCGACACGTCGGCCATGCCCGACAAGCAGATTCGCGAAAGTTCAATTCCAGCTGCGAGCGTGCCCAGACGATTGGTGCCGAAATCGAGAATCGTCGCCCCTTGCTCCGTCGTGACGGTATTTACATCGAGACGCTGGGCGTTGGCTTGAACGTCGCGACAGATTTCCAATGCTTGCTGGTTAAGTTGTTCAACTTGAAACATACTTCTTTCCTTGCCAAGTCGGACGACTTTCGAATTCCTGTTGAATCGCGTTCAGCACGCCCGGCTTGTCGAGGCACCAATTGGGGCCAACGAAAAAGTCACCGGGTGCTTCTCCGCTGACTCGTTCAACGATCATGTGCGGCGGCAGGACTTCCAGGAAATCGACCAGCGTCTTGACATAAT
Organism: uncultured Pirellulaceae bacterium; assembly: GCA_964641465.1. Lineage (GTDB taxonomy): Bacteria > Planctomycetota > Planctomycetia > Pirellulales > Pirellulaceae > Mariniblastus. The sequence goes on from CAZXLW010000057.1 coordinate 23,615, forward strand.
CCTCACGCGACATCAGATCCACTTTGCCTGCGCGAACGTCGTCAGCAAGCGGCGTGTTTTCGACGACGTACAAATTGTGCATCTTCACCGCGTCAAGTTCAGACGAGGCGACTTCATGTGCCGTGGCCATCATGTCTTCGTACGATTCACCCGGCAGCCCCAACATAATATGCGCACAAATTTTGAATCCGCGGCCGACGCTGCGTTCCATTGCGTCCAGGTACGCGTCGTGATGGTGCCCCCGATTCATCCAGTCCAAGGACTTGTTGTGCATCGTCTGCATGCCGTACTCGACTGTCAGCGGGATCGTCTTGCCGACTTCTTCCAGCAAATCCAGAACGTCGTCCGGGACGCAATCTGGCCGCGTGCCGATCGCGAGGGCAACCACATCCGGATGCGAACACGCCTGCTCGTACAGTGGCCGTAAGTTTTCGACCGGAGCATAAGTGTTGGTCGCGGGCTGAAAATAGGCCATGAAATGATTGCATTTGTAGCGACGTTTCAGCCGCGAGATGCCTTCGTCGATCTGGTCGAGAATGTTCTGGCGGGGGAGCCGACGGCTGGGGCTGAAGCTTCGATTATCACAAAAGACACACCCACCGGTGGCGACAGTGCCATCTACGTTGGGACAGGTAAAGCCTGCGTCTACGCTGACTCTTTGGACCCGGTGACCAAATGTCGAGCGTAAATAGAAGCTGTAACCGTAATAATTGAGCCCCTCAGCACGCCAATCGTAGTGTGAAACGTTTGATTTAGTTGACGCCAAAATGTTGTCCGAATACAGTTAAACTTATACATGCCGTACATTTGCGGCGATTCTGTGCCGATTGGCACCACCTTATTTTTACTTTTTATAGCAATGTTTTACCTGCCATGTCTAATGAAACGAAACCCAAATACGGAGAACTTGTGCCTCTAGGGGGCGGAGATCCAATCCCGCTGCTAAAAGATCGACTTAGAATCGGACGCAGAGAAGGATGCGACATTGTCCTGAATTTCTCGAATGTCTCCGGGCACCATGCCCTGTTGGAGATGGAAGAGGGATACTGGTTTGTTCGCGATCTGAAATCTCGTAACGGTGTCAAAGTCGATGGGAAGCGGATCACCACAGGTATGCGAAAGCGACTTGATCCGGGCACGACCATTCGAATCGCCAAGCACGAATTCGAATTGGATTACAATCCTCACGAGCTGGGAGCTTATGGATCACCTCCACAAAGCGAACAGTTGGACGACTTCTTCAGCCAGTCTTTGCTCAATCGAGCAGGATTGGACGGCAAGAAATCTTAACGTGAAAATGAAACCAAAAGGGCCGAGTCAAATCGGCCTTTTTTTATGCGCATTTTCTTACGCAGGTGTAAGATACGGGTGGTTTCCGCGTAGGGCTGAATAGATAGATGTAGCACGTTTACGATTCAAGTTCACACATTAGGCAAAAATGGGTTCTTCTTCAAAACGACTTCAAATTGGAATCCGAGGCCTGCTGCTGTTGGTGTTCGTTGTTGCCGTGGGCTTGATACTGACGGGATACGCCAATTCGAGGCTGCAAGCCAAATATGAAAGCCGCTGTAGATTTCAGATCACTCCGAACTGGCTGCTAAGTGATGAGGTCTCAGAAGAACTTGCAGGTCGTGTCGCTGCGATCTGCCAATTGCCACACGACGAGTACATGTTGAATCGAAAGTTTATCGAAGATTGCTTTAAAAAGAACAATCTTTTTGTGCTCAACAGCTTTATTGGTTTGTTCCAGGACGAGTGCATCGACTTGATTGAGCAGAACCTACTGGTTACCAAACTGACCGAGCGAGGTTGCGTCTACGAAATACAACTGGCTTTGGAGAATCCAACGGATGCGGCGACGGTTGTCAATAATCTTGTGAAGTGTCATTTCGACAATGTGCAGTCGGAGTTTGATGACCTCGTGGTGCAGGGGAATCCGTTTGGCTTTTGGAATGTGCAAATCGCTCGGGTCGGGAGAATTCCTGAATTTGACAACAGCAAGCTTTCAGTCGGGCTTGTCATCAGCTCGTTACTCGCAGCATTGATACTGTTCCCGTGTAACCCGATTGATCCGAGAACGAAACAGTTGTCTTTGCTCGGTATCATCGCTCTTTTCGCGATCATTTTTGGTTGTTTCACAATCGGTTACGGTGTCGCTTGGTTCATTGGCCAAACGCCGGTATTTGAAAATGAGGCAACGGTGGAAATAACGGACAACTGTCAGTTGGATCCGACACAAGACGCGGAAAGCCTGCAGAACAGGCTTGCAAAAGCTGCGCAAAGGCCACATGAATTCTTGATAAAGCAATACAACCCCGTTGAATTGGCGCTGGAGAGAAACAATTTGTTTGTTTTAGACATGTTCGTAGATCTCGCGAAAGAGGAGTCGGTTGAGCTTGTTCAGAAAAATTTGGACGTTGTTTGGGATCGAGCTAATCCAAGCGAATACAAACTGAAGTTCGTCGCCGAAGATCCAACGGAATGTGCAAACGTGTTGGACAAGGTTATCGAATCCTATTTTTATCAATTGAAACGTGAGAATAGAGCTTCCATCCAAGATGCTGCTCGGTTTGAAGAATCAGGGTTCGACGATCCGACACTGGAATTTGGTAAGCCGATTCAATTCAAGACTCGCTTTGTCGAACCAGTAAGCGAACCGAAGTCCTATCGGGTCTCGGGATCGAGCCAAAGTAGCAGGATGTTTGGCGGCTGGCTCGTTGCCATGGTCGGATTCGTTGCCGTAACGTTTTGGTCGAACTCAAGAAAACGGAAGCATCTCCAAGAGCCAGATCGAAGCGAATCTATACAGGATTGAATACGGGGCGCGTGGCTTAGGATTTTGGTTGTTCAAGGGCCTGACGTCCTGTCTCGTTGACGCCAAATGCTTTCACCTATCAGGTAATGCCAAATTGTCACCTGATGCTCCGCCAGGCCGGGTTTTGACGGATCTTAGGCGAATGCGGTCCGGTTTTGCCCTGAATTGCTGCTGAAAATGCCTTTTTGTCTTTGGCACGGTCTTTGCTTTCTCTTTTTGCAGAACTCGGATTCTGCCAACTATTAATGCGCGGCTCTGATAACTAAATAAAGCAAATCCGGAATACGGATAAAGCATATATAAGACGAAGAATTTCAGGAGAATTGAAATGGCTCAAGGCGAAAAGATAATCGGAATTGACCTGGGTACTACGAACTCAGTCGTCGCCGTCATGGACGGTAATGAACCGACTGTAATTCCCAACCAGGAAGGTGATCGCACAACACCTAGCGTCATCGCGTTCAATGACAAAGGCGAAGTTCTCGTTGGAGCTCCGGCTCGTAACCAACGTGTGACCAACCCAGAAAAAACCGTTTACTCGGTCAAGCGTTTCATGGGCCGTCGTCACAACGAAGTCCAATCAGAAGAGAAAATGGTGCCGTACCAGGTACTCGGCGATGCTGGCGAATACGTCAAGATCGGCGTTGGCGATGACGTGTACACTCCGCAGGAGATTTCGGCCAAGACGCTTCGCAAGTTGAAGGAAGCGGCTGAGTCTTATCTGGGGCACAAAGTCAACAAAGCTGTGATCACTGTGCCAGCGTATTTTAACGATGCACAGCGGCAAGCTACCAAAGACGCCGGCCAAATCGCTGGTCTCGAAGTCGCCCGTATCATCAACGAGCCAACTGCGGCTGCGATGGCATACGGCTTGGATAAAAAGCAAAGCGAACAGAAGATCGTGGTCTTTGACCTCGGTGGCGGAACGTTCGATGTTTCGATTCTTGAGCTGAACGACGACGACGGCATGAAGGTCTTCGAAGTGATCAGCACCAGCGGCGATACGCACCTGGGTGGTGATGACTTTGATGAAGTCCTGATCAACCATGTGGCCGACGAGTTCATGAAGTCGAACACTGTGGATCTTCGCAAAGACACGATGGCGTTGCAGCGACTGCAGGAAGCTTGCGAAAAAGCCAAAAAAGAGCTCAGTAGTCGCCCGAATAGCGATATCAACTTGCCGTTCATTTGCCAGGACTCCGACGGCAATGCGAAGCACTTGCAGCTGAACATCACGCGAGCGGATTTTGAAAAACTGATCGACCCACTGGTACAACGGTGCCGGACTCCAGTCGAACAAGCCTTGAAAGACGCCAAACTTTCGGCCAGTGACATTGACGAAATCGTCCTTGTCGGTGGATCGACTCGTGTGCCGATGGTTCAGGAGATGGTGAAGAAAGTCTTCGGCAAAGATCCGCATCAAGGTGTCAACGCTGACGAAGTGGTTGCGGTTGGAGCAGCCATCCAGGGTGCGGTACTGGCTGGCGATCGTAAGGACGTGTTGCTGTTGGACGTGACACCGCTGACTCTCGGTATCGAAACTGAAGGCGGGATTTTGACTGCTCTCGTGGAACGGAACACAACCATTCCGACTGAGAAGAAGCAAGTCTTCAGTACCGCTGCTGCTAATCAGACAGCGGTAACCATCCAAGTGTTCCAAGGTGAACGGAAGATGGCGATCGACAACCGATTGCTGGGCAAGTTTGACCTGACTGGCATCCCACCGGCACCTCGCGGTGTTCCGCAGATCGAAGTTAAATTCGACATCGATCAAAACGGTATCTTGAACGTGTCCGCCAAGGATCTGGGAACTGGGAAAGAAGCGAACGTTGAGATCAACGAATCTTCCGGGTTGTCAGACGACGAAATCAAGCAGATGCAGTCGGACGCCGAAGCCAACGCGGAAGAAGATCGTCAGAAATTCGAATTGGCGAGTGCACGAAACGAAGCGGAAAACATGTGCTACCAGATGGAAAAAACCATCGAAGAGCACAGCGAGAAGCTTCAGGATTCTGACAAGGATCCGTTGGAAGCAGCGATCGTCAAGGTTCGTGAAGCTGCCAAGGAAGATGACGTGGAAGCAATTAAAGCTGCAGTCAAAGAACTTGAGCAAGCCTCCCACGCACTTAGCAAAGTCATGTACGAAAGTGCTGGGGCGGATGGTGAGTCTGGAGATGCTGCTCCTGAAGCGGCCGAACCAGAAACGGTTCCAGCCGACGATGACGCGATTGACGCCGAGTTCGAAGTCAAAAACGACTAGCACTGCGATGAACAACAGGTGGTTCGGCAATCAATATAGCCGCTCCACCGGAAGTTCACCTTGCGTGTGACGTTCGCGACGTTTAACAGTTCACCCCGTAGTTTGACAACTCACCCTCCCCTCAAGGAGGGTCGAGCCAACGGCTCGGGGAGAGCGAGCAGGCAGCCCCATCTAATCATTTGAACCAAAGTCTTCATCCGCAGACTCGCACCCAGCCTGCCTCCATACCCGAGAGGGTAAGTGAAGCACGCGAGTTTATTTAGCTTAGGTGAATTCCAACCAAGCCATACCGGTAGTTGCATGCGCAGTCCGCGCTGCAGCTAACAGAATCAACGCCTGCGCGTTTGAAAATAGAATTTCTAGTCCCAAGATCAAACAGGCGTTCACGAATCAACTAAAAAAGACTTATCCATGAACCAGGATTCCAATATGTCATTTCGATTTGAAAAACTAACGACCAAAGGCCAGGAATCAGTTTCCAATGCACAGTCATTGGCTGCTGGTTTCGGTCACGCTGAAATTGGAACACTACATTTGCTGTCTTCATTGTTGGAAGAAACAAACGGGATCATCGTTCCGTTGCTGGAAAAGACCGCCGCGCCGGTGGGCCAGTTGAGAACGATTGTTGAAGCAGAACTGAAACGGTTGCCATCGAGTAGCGGCGGAAGCCAGCCCGGCATCAGTCGTGAGCTACAGTCTACTTTCCAGTCAGCGGGGGAAGCTGCCGCTGGTATGCAGGACGAATTCATTTCGACAGAGCATCTGCTGATCGGTCTGATTCGTGTTAAATCGCCGGTGCAACGAATCCTGGAGATGAACGCTGTCGATGAAAATGCCGTTTCCAAAGCGTTGTCAGAAGTCCGCGGTTCGCAGAGAGTTGTTGATCAGGACCCGGAATCAAAGTACCAGGCACTGGAAAAGTACGCGATTGATCTGGTGGAGCAAGCTCGGAAAGGAAAACTTGACCCGGTCATCGGACGCGATGCCGAGATCCGCCGTGTGATTCAGGTGCTTTCACGTCGCACAAAAAACAACCCGGTTTTGATCGGCCAACCGGGCGTCGGTAAGACAGCGATCGCGGAAGGGTTGGCTCTGCGGATCGTTCAAAACGACGTTCCGCAATCGCTGCGTAACAAACGGGTGGTTTCTCTTGATATGGGTGCCTTGATCGCTGGCGCGAAGTTCCGCGGTGAATTTGAAGATCGGCTCAAGGCTGTCTTGAAAGAAGTCACCGAGGCGGCTGGCCAGATTGTCTTGTTCATTGACGAATTACATACGGTGATTGGGGCGGGTGCCGCGGAAGGTGGTAGCGACGCTGCAAACTTACTCAAGCCAGCTCTTGCGCGAGGCGAATTGCATTGCATCGGCGCGACCACGCTGGACGAGTACCGCAAGTACATCGAAAAGGACGCCGCGCTCGAACGCCGCTTCCAGCCAGTTTACGTCCAACAGCCGTCGGTCGAAGACACGATTTCAATCCTGCGCGGATTGAAGAAACGCTACGAGACGCACCATGGCGTTCAAATCAAAGACGATGCGGTGGTGGCAGCCGCCAAGCTATCGAATCGTTACATCACAGATCGGTTCCTGCCGGACAAGGCCATCGACCTGGTCGATGAAGCAGCGTCCAAGCTCGCAATGGAGTTGGACAGCGTTCCTCAGGAAATTGACGAAGTTCAACGGCGGCTTACGCAACTGGAATTGGCAGCGCGGCAGTTGGCGGACGAAGATGACGAATCGGTTCAGGCTCGGTTGGCCGAAGTCAACGATGAGATGCAAGCCAAAAGAAAAGAACTGGCGGATCTGCGTGAACAGTGGGAAGCCGAAAAGCTTGGGTTCACCGATGTTCAAAACGTTCGACAGGAATTGGAAGAAGTCGAACTCGCGTTTGGTCAATTGGATGCGGAGATCAAAACACGTCAAGCATCAGGAAATGCTTCTGAGGAAGACTATCGCAAGTTGTACGAACTCGATACTCGGCGGAAGGAACTGGAGAAACAGATTGAACTAGCGGACATTGCCGAAGAGGAGCAAGTCGCGGCGCAAAGCGACAAACCTCGTTTGTTGAGCGAGTTCGTAACCGCAGAAGAGATCGCGGACGTGGTTAGCGGGTGGACGGGTGTGCCCGTGTCTCGAATGATGGAAACGGAGAAAGCGAAACTGCTTGTGATGGAAGAGCGGTTGCATCAGCGTGTGGTTGGTCAGGAAGAAGCCGTCGTTGCTGTCTGTGACGCAGTTCGTCGTAGTCGCAGCGGGTTGCAGGATCCCAATCGACCGATTGGTTCGTTCCTGTTCCTGGGACCGACAGGCGTAGGAAAAACGGAACTTTGCAAAGCACTGGCACAGATCATGTTCGACGACCAGGAAGCGATGGTCCGAATCGACATGAGCGAGTTTATGGAGAAACACAGCGTCAGTCGACTGATCGGCGCGCCTCCGGGATACGTTGGTTACGACCAGGGCGGGAAGCTGACCGAAGCGATTCGTCGCCGCCCCTATAGCGTGATCCTGTTGGATGAGATCGAAAAGGCGCATGACGATGTTTACAACATCTTGTTGCAGGTCCTGGATGACGGTCGGTTGACGGACAACCACGGCAATACGATTGACTTCACGAACACGATTATTGTGATGACTAGCAACGTAGGCAGCCAACTGATTCAGAAGATTACTGATGAAGGTGGTGAGCTGGCGGAAATCCGCACGGCAGTCGACGAAACGGTGAAAGCTCGTTTCGCACCCGAGTTGCTAAACCGAATCGACGACAAGATTGTTTTCACGCCTTTGGATCGTAACGAAATTCGCAAAATTGTTGATTTGCAATTGAATCAGTTAGCGTCGCGACTGGAAGAACAGGATTTGACGCTAGAAGTTTTGGAATCTGCGCGAGACGCAATCGCAGAGCAAGGCTACGATCCAGTCTACGGTGCCCGGCCGTTGAAACGGGTGATCCAAAACCAGATCTCGAATCAACTCGCCAAGAATCTGTTGAAATCGAATTACTCATCAGGCTCAGTGGTAAGAGTAGAATATGACAACGACCAGTTCGACATCCTGGTTCCAGCCGAATCGACCGACGATGTTAATCAGGAAGGCTGACAACGGACGCGATCCGAGGTCAGTCGACTTGCCAATTGTGGTCGAGTTTGACCATACCTGAGATGCCGCGACCGTCGGTGTCGATTGGTGGGCCGGTGATGCGAAATGGAGCTTGGCCGGTTAAGCGATGAAAAAAGTCGGAGGTCGCGGGACCATAAAGCGATACGTTGAAATGGTAAGCTCCAACCAGGAACGGAACTTTCTCGCAAATCAGAGTGACGCGATGGACGCCTGGCCGGAAGTCGAGTTCTAATTCCTGGTAGGCCGTGGAAGTTGCCGCAACGACTCCATGGATTGGCGACGCCAGTGCCACGACCACGCGACCTTGCTCAACGTGCTTGTCGGCTTCGATTTCGACCTGCAGCTTGATCGTTTCACCGGTTTCAAACTCATCGCGCTTATTGCCGTCCGTATCGAGCGTTGTCACACTGTTAATTTTTGCACCACGACCAGCGTCGGAACTGCCGGATCGGGGTTGATGTTCCTCCTTAACGACTCGAACCAGTTCTTCGTAAACGGTTCCAGCAGTTTGCACATCTCCGTCATGTACGATCTTGCCTTTCCCAAAAACGATTCCTCGAGTGGCAACACGTTGTAACATCGAGACCGCATGCGAAACGATCAGGATCGCGACTCCGTCGTTGATCAAGTTCTTCAGGTGTTCGAAACACTTCATCCGGAACCCAACATCGCCGACGGCCAGAATCTCGTCCATGATCAACAGATCCGGCTTGAGATTGGCAGCGACTGAGAATCCAAGACGGACTTTCATTCCTGAGCTGTACGTTTTCACAGGGTCGTCGACCACGTGCCCCAATTCAGCGAAGTCGACAATGTCGTCGAATATTTTGTCGACTTCCGTGCGTTTCAAACCAAGTATCGATGCGTTCACGTAAATGTTTTCCCGCCCGGAGAGGATCGGGTTGAAGCCAGTCCCGAGTTCGATAAGAGCTCCGATTTTACCGCGAATGGAGATCTTGCCAGCGTTGGGTTTTACCAATCCGTTGATCATTTTCAGCATCGTGCTCTTGCCAGCACCGTTGGGCCCGATCATAGCAACGCATTCACCCTGGCGGACTTGGAAGTCTGCATTGCGAACCGCGTAGAATTCACCTGGTCGCAGCTCCCCCGGCAAACGATCTTTCCCCGCGCCGAGTAACTCCGTACCGACATCCCTAACGCCATACCACATCGCGCGTTTCAAATGTCGACAATAGATTTTCCAAACGTGATCAACGTCGATGATAACGCTCGGGTCTTCTGAGAATGTGCTCAATGGAGAAGCTGGTTATTTATTTTTGTGTTTATTGTTTGTTTACTTTTACAATCGCCGAAATCGGTCTGGCGTGTACCGTCGGGTTAGTGCGTACCGTCCGTCGGGTAACACCGATTCTCGAATC
>CAZXLW010000058.1:0-32770 GCA_964641465.1 uncultured Pirellulaceae bacterium
ATGGCAGCCACACCAGCAAAATCGAAAAATGGAAAGCAGAGACCCAGCGGCTTGACGATTTGTATTTGAAGCAAAAGTAGCCGACACCTTTGTGGCGCCCGATGCTGGACATGTGAGCTTTTGGCTGCCGCTTACTGAGTCAGTCGATTGAGTCAGCAGATTCACAAATGGACTGATATCGAGAAGGCTACGACGCCATTCATGTTGATGTCAGCGCAAGGATCCCCTAAGTCATTCTGACAGCATGGATGCCCAAGTTGCGTTTAGCTATTCGTTCGCGCCGGCGGGGGCACGACTTTCCATCTCGATCGCGTAACCGTCTCGGTAAGGTCGCGAAAGGAACGAGTTGGCTTGGTCGTCGCCAACGATTTGCTCCTTAGCTCCGTCCCACTTCAAACCACGTCCCATTCTCGCCGAAATTCCGACCAGATGGCAGATGTTCAGCATGTCCATGTGAGAATGAACATCGGAGATTGGCTCGAGCTTTTCCTGATGGCAATGCAGGAAGTTGTGCCAGTGGCCTTTCCGTTCCCCGAACTTGATCGGCAGGTTCTTGTAGACCTTTGAGATCGCGTCTTCTGGCAAAGGGTTCTCTTTCAAATCTTCGACTGGCTTGCCAACCAACTTGCCACGGTTCACAAACACACGTCCCTTGTCGCCTTCGATCAGGCAACCATTGTCGGTGTCATGCCGGATCACTATTTCAGTTCCATTGAGGAACTTGACCGAGAAATTAAATTCGCTGGCCGTGTTGTAGCGATCCGTTTCGACCGGCATTCCGTCCTTGAAAGTGACCGGGTGCTTCGCGGTCCCGTCGATTGAAACTGGATTTTCATTTTGCCCGTTGACTCGCAATGCCCACAAGGCAATGTCAACGTGGTGTGCACCCCAGTCAGTCAACTTACCGCCGGAGTACTCATACCACCAACGGAACTCGTAATGACCGTTGGTTCGCCGTTTCTTCTTTTCGTTTTCCATTTTCTCGAAATAGCGATAGTCGACAGCCGGTGCGGGGCCTAACCAGCGGTCCCAATTCAATTCACTGGGGACTTCAGCAACCGGGATGGCGACACTTGTCGGTGCACCACCAATCGCACACTGGATTTTATTGATCTTGCCAAGTCGCCCTTCGGCTACCAACGCGACCGCTTTGGTGAACAATTTGAACTGGCTCCTTTGTTGTGTACCGACTTGAACAACTCGCCCGGTTTCTTTCTGCACCTTGCGAATCATCTTGCCTTCGTCGATCGTTAGCGTCAGCGGCTTTTCGCAATACACGTCTTTGCCAGCCAGCATCGCTTCGATCAGTGGTTTCGTGTGCCAGTGATCGGGAGTCGCGACGTGAATGAGTTTGATGTCATCCCGCTCCAACATTTCCCGGTAGTCTTCAGAAACCTTCGCCTTACCGGCGGCGAGTTCTTTATTGGCCCGATCGGCGCGACCGCGGTCAACATCGGCAATGGCCACCAAATCAATCCACTCCGACGCGGATCGCAGGTTCCCCATCCCCATTCCTCCAGCTCCGATCAATCCGATAGGCATCCGATCGTTCGCCGACCACACACGATTCGCAGCAAACAAATCTTGCGTAGAGAAACAAGCCGGAGTGAATGCTGCCGCGGCAGCCGCCGACTTCAAGAAATTACGTCGAGTAGTTTGGTTTGGATTTGCCATGGATTAATCTCGAATGTTTTGGCCCAAGTTTGCGGTCGTCGTTTCACATTTCAAATTGGAAGCTAATTGTATTTCAGATTGCTGGTCATTTGCAGGTCCCGTTTCCCGATGTTTTTGCCTCGAACACCAAGGAAAATCACTGAAACGTTGCCTGAAAGGCATGAAGCGAGCATTCGGCCCGTCGGCACGAGAAGTTGGCAACACTGCCGCGCGGCTGCCATGCCCGCGCGGCGGTCGGAGATTCTGGCCGAGCGAATCTGAAGAGGAAACAAAAAAATGCGAGGGCCGAATAACCCTCGCATTATTAGAATTCATTTTTCAATTAATTGGTGGTGTTTCGGCTACGCGGAAAACGCATATGCCCAGGCGAACTTGCGAAACAAAATCGCATCGAGGAAGTAACCACCGTCCTCCAAGTACTGTGCAAAATCTTCTAGTTCGATTGCAAAGTCAATGAAGTCCTGATCGCCACCTCGGATGATCGCTTCGTCAATAGCCGCCTGCGTCACGCACTGGACGATTGCATTGAAGGCATCAATCTGAGCAGACACATCAGAATCATACACGTGCTGCAGAAAGAAAACTCCAAATTTTGCCCGGAAGAAAAAGTACAAACCGTATTCGTTCAACAGATCGCCGTCGAAAAGTGCGTCATCGTCGATGGCATTCAGATCCACCAACGCTTCCTGGATGAAGTAATCGTCAGAATTCGAACCGGTCGGCAGCAGCGACTCGAGATCAGCGATCAGACTCTGGATCTGGCCGCGACATGAATCATCGACAACCGGACAGAATGCAAGATCAATATCACAAATCCCGCCGAATTGTCCTCCAAATCCAACAGTGAAACTGGTTATCGTTGAACCGGTATCATTGATCCAACAATAGTTCACCTCGGCATCAGCGTTTAGCGTAGGTGGCACCATCAAGGTAGACACCAAATCAGTACCATTAAATAGTTCGATGACCAATGGCATTGCTGGTTCGTTACTGATCGTTGAATCGTTAGCGGTGCACAAGCAAAAACCTTCGAGTTCGCCATTCGTCTCCGTATCGGGTGTAATAACATAGTCGGTGAAAATAAAGCCAATTTCAATGCCAAAGAAATTAAAGTTTGGGAAAAAGGGTGCACCTTCGATGTCGTTTACGAAAAACACACCGTTGTCAGGGTCCGTCGTTGATAGCTGCCCAAACGCCAAATCAATCGGGTCTCCCAAATCAGTGATTAACGCGTCTTCTATGGGTTCCCCAAATCGTCCAAAGTCATCTTCGATGACTGTTCCCGTGAGAGCTGCAAGCCAGGCATCTCGATCCTCAAAAAATTCCTGTCCAGTTGCCGTTGACGCGACGAAGATTGTCATCAGCAAAAACGTAAGAGTGTAAAACTTTTTCATGCGGGGTCTCCTCAAGTAAAAATTAGTAGGTCTCTCAGCTATCGGGTGCAAGAGCAAGTGTTGCTTCTGTGCATGACGCCGGAGAGGCATGCTGCCGACCGCGAATATAACCAAAAAGAATTTGCGATACCATAAAACGGCCAATTTTTTTTGATACTTGTTGCAGTTGATTTGTTTAATGCAGGGATTGTCAACAATTATCCGCAGCCTTCCCCACTAAACCGCATTGGGAAAACACGAACGAATCAGGTGAACGGTTCCGCCCCCCGCTTCCGCGGGGGGAATTCGCCAAACACGATACGCAACGAAAACAGAGGTAAAATGCTTGACTACTTCGCAAACGAACACCATGATGTTTTCATTTAATTCGCATTGAATGATTCCCTTTGGCCAATGATTTCAAACATCATTAACACGTTGATTTTAGTTTTGGTCACTGCAGCATTTGCTTCACAATCCGTCGCTCAATCTCGTGGTGGTGGCCTTGGAGTAAACGAAGCTGTAGTTTCGGTCAAAGAACTTCCCAAAAAGAATGTTCAAGACGAACTGGTATTCCTCAATGTGAAGCACATACGTCAGAAGCCTGGCTGTTGTGTTCCGACCTCTTGCGCGATGATTCTTCGGTACCTTGGTGAGTCAGCGAATCCTGGCTCGCTAAAAAAGTTGGCTGAGAACCACAAACCGGCTGACCAGCGAAACAAGGAGTTTACTTACTGGAAGGACATGCTCTTTGCGCTGAAAAAGAAAGGACACAACTGGAACGTTGAACGATTCGAGAAAACTGACGCCGGATTCGAAAAAGGACTCGACAAAATAAAAGAATGCTTGAGAAACGAATTGCCGGTCATGATTGAAGTTCATTTAGACGCCGGTCATAGTTTCGTCGTGATGGGTTTTGATGATGAACAGCAGCAAGTATTCATTCGTGATCCCTGGATTGCTTCGAATCAAGCACGCATTCTCAGCTACCAAAAGCTGAAAGATTGTTGGCACAACCATAAGTACAGCAAGAGTCGAAGCGTTCTGATTCCGGTCAAGCCGCCGTCGACCTGAATACCCAGGTTGTAACTGCCGCGTGCAGCGTCAGGCTCTGGTGGCCGGCAAAGAAATAACCGGCAAAGAAAAAGAAAACAGCCTGCCCAGCCTGCCCCTTGCACAATCTTCAAGAGCGAGCGATATGCGGAGTGGTGTTCCGTCGAATTCGGTTGTCGCCAAAGTGGGGACCGACAGGCGAACCGAAAATTCGACGGCATCACCACCGCAAATCAAAATCAAAACGTCTTTGCCGTGTTCTGAGAGATTGATTAGCCGGCAGAAAGAAGTTTAACGAATGGGTTGACGTCAAGAAGATCGACGACGCCGTCCATGTTAATGTCAGCTTCAGGTTGGAATCCGTTGTTTGAAAGCAGGTTAACAAATGGTGCAACATCCAGCAGATCGACAACCATATCACCATTGACGTCACCCAGTAGGAAACTCACTTCCTTCCAAACTTGGACATTGTCAATGATCTCACCTCCAAAAAATGCCGAATGCAGATTGTCAATCGTGAGCGTTTGGAGGCGCTCGCCTTCGGTCGCAACAACTCCGACAAACGCTTCGAATCCAAGGTTGAAAAACAGGTTCGTCAAAAGACTCACTCCGTCTTCGTCGAAAACGGCAAGATCGAAGTCTCCATTGAAGGACGCAAGCGAATCGGAGCTGTAGAGATCGAATCCGATTGCAGTGGCCGTATCATTGGCGACTTCAATATTCGTAACGTCAATAAAATCGAGTGGCCCCACTGCGTCCGAAGGCACGCTCAACGCGATCTGTTGATTCATGTCGAATCCAAAAGCTGCCTGTTCGCCTAGCAGTATCATGTCCCTGCGACCTTGGCCGGTGAAAAACACGTTGATTAATGGCGTTGCAAGTCCGTTTTCGAACCCAAATCCGTCTGCATTGAGCAAAGGTGTGCCGGCTTCGAGAACTACATCATCGCCAAAATCACCGACGAAGGCTTCTGGCGGTGCGTTGCTGCTCTCAAAGTCCTCGACGCCGACGAAGTCAGCACCCGCCATCATCGCCGCCATTTCGAATTCAGCCTGATCAGTAAAAACCAGTATTTCCGCCTTGGCCATGGGAGCGAAAATCAGGACTACGGCACAGAGTTGCAAAAACATTGATTCAGTTCTCTTGTTCATCATTTCCATCCATTTTGGGGTGCTATTTTCGCTGAAACGCAAAGTCGGATTTCGGAACGCACATCCCGAAGTCCGAGCTACGAAACTAATAAGGATCTCCGCCGACAACCTGACAAAAAATAATAAATCGGTTGTGGAATCCAAGCAATTAGTGCCACGAAGCGGCCACCAACTCGTGGACTACGTCTGAATCTGCTCATCGGCCTCTTCGTAGTGATGCCCTTGAAATGCGGCAAAAGACTCGCAAAACGTGTGTTTTCTGGAGCCAATGGCAATCCGCATCGACTTAACGCACTGTGGCTGATGATTGCCACGGATGGATCGCCGATTCTGGTTCAGGCCTTTTGATCGGTGGCTGAGCCGTCGATCAAAAATTTCTGGACACATGCCAGGACTGTTTGGGCTACGTGTAGCTTGTCGCCACTGGCGGACTGGATAATCTCCCCTTGATCGGAAATTATCTCGACCGAGTTCTCATCGGAATGCAACGCGGCTACGCCGTTCACGACGACCAGATTGCAACTCTTGCGAATCAGTTTTGACAACGCGCGAAATCGGGAATCCTCCGTTTCCAGAGCGAAGCCAACGGTCCATTGATGGGGCTGTTTGATGCTACCCAAATGAGCGACAACGTCTTCTGTTTCGACGAGTTTAATTTCGAGCGTCTCGCCGGTCTTGCGAATCTTGTGGTCGGCCACTTCGATCGGACGATAGTCGCACGGAGCTGCTGCGCCGATCAAACCATCGCAATCCGGGAAGACTCTGATGCACGTCTCCAGTAGGTCTTCCGTCGAAACAATGTTGATCACTTCGGCCTCGGACGGGTAGTCAACTGCGACAGGCCCGGACACAACGACGACGTCGTACCCCAACTCTAAAGCCGCGCGGGCCAGGCAGCTGCCCATTTTGCCGCTGGACGCATTGCTGATGTAGCGGACCGGGTCGATGTATTGTCGTGTCGGGCCAGAAGTGATCAGTATCTTGGTCATAGACGGTTTGCATTTGGTTCGAGAACGGAATATTGAATTTTGATTTCGCGCGGTCGCAAAGACAAGCAGATACCAGCTCCAATGTTTGGGTTTATACGACAGTCTTTACGAACCGATAGCCTTGTCGTCGAATGCAAATCAGACTGCCGATCACCAACAGCTGGCTGCCAAACGTGATCGAAATCCAGATTTCTGTGAAAGGCCTTCCGTTGGTCATTAATTGATGAATGAACCAGGCAGCTGCGAAGAGAGCTAACGTCATCACCAGGATACGCGGCAAAGAGACGTTTTTGCCGAGCATCGCCCAGATCTGCACAATCGAAACGGACGCGTATATGCCTCCCAATGAAGCCACACCAACGATTGCTTCACCTGGAGAGGTAGGTTTGAGCTGTCGTCCGATTGCCAGTAGAACGGCGACTGCTGTTGTGAAAACCAGTATATCGCGAACTTTGAATTGCAATGCTTCCTGAACATGCTCGGACTCACTGACGAGCTGGAGCTGTCCGCTAAGCAATCGCAGCAGAAACGTGGTAGCTCCGACGATCAGCGTAATTACCCAGCAAAAAAACGTTGTATTCAGGATTGCTTCCGGGTCAATCCAAAAAACTCCAATTCCAAAAACCACTCCAAGCAGGGTGGTTAAACCTAATGAGTTGACAATTCGTTTCAGCGGTCGAACTGGAGCCAATCCAAACCAGAACCCAAACATGCTGGACAAGAAAACGATGCAGCTCACATGTACTATCACGATCGCCTGCCGCCTGGGATCTTCGATGAATGGGACCGTGACAACGACAACCAAAGTGGCCACCCACAAAAGCCACTTCAATGGCCCTTGAATGATTCGGTTCGGCGAGGGGGAAGAGCTGTCGTTCACTTTTTACGTGAACGACCAACATTTCGGCTGATGAAGTCGGCCTTCTTCTGAACGGCGGCCGATCCATTGGGGTCTCGCAAGGCAGATCTACGCCGTCGACGCTCTGCTTCCGCAAGAACCGCTTCTTCGTACTCGCTCATGACAATGACTTTGGCCGAGACTGAGCTTCTGGTCGATCCGGTGCTGCCTCCGATGGCCCGGTTGCCGAACAATCGACCCGCGCCAGGGACGCGGCTCAGGCCGGGGACTCCACGGTTGACGCTGCCCGAGGAGGAGCGATTGACTCCGCCCAACGAGATCGTGCCGCCATCGGGTACGCTGACCACCGTTCGGACGTTGAAGAACCTAAACGTAGGCAGCTGAACGACTTGCGAATGTAGTTCTGTCGCTGATAGTGCCACACAGGCAAGGGTGATACAGGCCAGGTTTAAATTCGACATACTCATTATTGGGTACCCAATCGGTAATCTCGATGGTCGTAAGTTGTAAGTTTACTCTTGGGACATTCCTTCGGCAACGAAGACTCACTAAGTGTATAGGTATCGGGAGGTGCAGGCACCTTCCAACTCCCGAAAACGGTGTTCGAATTCCTTTGATCGCGGCAGAGATGAAATCGTCCTGAGTGAACTGCGAAATCGCCCGAAATCAGATCCCGTTGACCGCGCATGTTTACCAACTTAGCACGGTCGTTAAACTCGCAGGCCAGATTGACCTGCGAACCGGATTTTTGCTGGGAATGTTGGGGTTTGCGGTTGACGGTGCCGATTGCTGGCAATAAATTCACGTGCTTCCGTCGAGGTTTCTTAGGCGGATTTGAAACTCGCGTTTGCTCGAGCAGGCACTCTACCTAAGTGCTCTTTAGGCGATTTTTTCGAGCGAAATCGGCTTAGCCCAGTTGAAATGGCGGCGGAGCTACGCGATTTGGTCGAAGTTAAACACTTATAAATAAAGTTGGAGTTTGTCAGCGTGGCGGCAATTCACGAAGTAATTCGAATCCGAATGGAAGCGTATGATCACTCGATCTTGGATCAGAGTGCTCAGGAAATCGTGGATACGGCCAAACGAACCCACTCTGAGGTTCACGGCCCGATTCCGCTGCCAACTCGAATTGAACGATATACTGTTTTGTCCAGTCCGTTTGTTAACAAGAAGGCTCGGCAGCAGTTCGAGATTCGAACTCACAAGCGACTGATCGACATTGTTCAAGCCACGGCGAAAACGATCGAGGCATTGAATAAGTTGAGTCTGCCTGCTGGCGTCGAAATCAAGATTAAAGCATCGGCAAAGAGCTAAAACACGGATTTGGGAGTTCGCTCCTACAATTACTAAACATTAAAAAGAATATGGTACGGAAGTCGGATAGATAAGTTAATCACGGTCACGGGCGGGTAACCTGGCCAGTTGGTATCAATCTTTCACGGCAATCCAATTTGAACGAAGGCAATAGTCATGGCTAAGGGTATACTCGGCCGCAAGGTCGGGATGACGCAGGTATTTGATCCTGAGACAGGGGTGGCAACTCCGGTCACTGTTATCGAAGCGGGTCCCTGTCAGGTCTTGCAGGTAAGAACGCAGGATCGTGACGGCTATTCAGCTGTTCAGTTGGGTTATATGAACAAGAAGCGTCCTAAGAAGGATAAACGTTCTCGTCATAGCCAGGCTCGCCGCAGTGAGCGAGGTCAAGTGGCTAGTCTTAAGAGCAAGCGAGCTGTGAAGCGTGCGGCTGCTGGCGTCGAAGCGATTCCGAAAGCGGATTGCGAGCCAAAGAAGTTCATCCGCGAGTTGCGTGGGACTTACGACGAGAAAGCCAAGTCCTGGTCAACCGACGGGTTCGAGATTGGGCAGGAAGTTAAAGTTGACTGTATGGCGGAAGTCGTGCGAGTTGATGTGGTCGGGACCGGTAAAGGTCGCGGTTATTCAGGTGTCATGAAGCGGCACAACTTCTCTGGTCAGCGTGCTACCCATGGTGTCAAGAAATGTCACCGCCACGCTGGTGGTACTGGTATGAGTGCCTATCCGTCGCGTCTGTTCAAGGGGAAGCGAATGGCGGGTCAATACGGTGCAGGTCGAGTAACGACTCGCAATCTGAAGCTCGTCAAAGTGGACGAAGCCAACAATCTGCTGCTTATCGGCGGCTCAGTGCCTGGCCCGAACGGCGGGTTTGTCATCGTTAAAGAAACAAACAAGGTATAAGGTCGGTTGAAACATGGCTAGTTTGCCCGTTTACGATAAGTCCGGAAAAGAAGTCGGGAAGTACGAGATCAATCCTGACGACTTGGCCAAATCAATCAATAAGCAATTGCTGCACGACGTGGTTGTGATGTACCAGGCGAATCGTCGTCAAGGTTCGCATCGTACCAAAAGCCGTGCCGCGGTCGCTGGTACGACTAAGAAGATGTACCGCCAGAAAGGTACGGGTAATGCCCGTGCTGGTTCGCGACGCTCGAACATTCGCCGAGGTGGTGGGCATTGTTTTGCTCGCGACAATCGCGATTATTCGTACCGTTTGCCTCGCAAGGCCGTTCGGTTGGCGACTCGCATGGCAATGGCTGGCAAGATTCAGAGCGAACAGGTTTTGGTGATCGACGAGTTGTCGATGGATCAGCCGCAAACGAAACAAATTGCAACGTTGCTCAATGCACTCGACTTGCAAAATAAGAGTGCGTTGATCGCAACTGCGGAACACGCTCCAAACGTATGCAAGAGCGCTCGCAACATCCAGCGAGTTAACGTGGCTCAGCAAGCGGATTTGAACGCATTGGAAATCTTGCGTCCGCACCGAGTGTTGATCACTAAGGACGCATTGGATGCATTCAAGGAGCGGGCAACTTCGGCGTAGTGAAATTGGCAACCAGTGCGTTCCAATTGATTAAGCTGCTGAACTGGAAAGTTAACGATGGCAAAACAAAAAGTTGAATCGAACGAAACAAAAGGGCTCAAGCTGGAGCCGCATCAGGTGATCCTGAAGCCCATGCTGACGGAGAAGGGGATGTTCCAGTCAGAGGCGCACAATCAGTACACCTTTAAGGTTAATCCGGCGGCAACGAAGTCGGATGTGAAACGGGCCGTGGAGCTGTTGTTCGATGTGGAAGTTGAAAAGGTGGCGACGCAGAATCGTAAGGGCA
This sequence comes from uncultured Pirellulaceae bacterium, assembly GCA_964641465.1. Classification (GTDB taxonomy): domain Bacteria; phylum Planctomycetota; class Planctomycetia; order Pirellulales; family Pirellulaceae; genus Mariniblastus. The sequence continues at coordinate 10,246 of CAZXLW010000058.1, forward strand.
AGCCACGCCGTTACCGATTCAAGTTTGGTCGCTCAAAGCCAGTCAAGAAGGCGATCGTCAAATTGAAGGGTGATCATCGAATTGATTTCTTCTAGGCAAGCGTTTGCAACAACGGTTGCGTTTAGAAGTTTTTAATAATTGAAAGAAAAGTGTTATGGGTATTCGAAAATACAAGCCGACTTCGGCAGGCCGCAGAAACGCAAGTGTCAGTGATTTCAAGGATCTGACCAAAGGCGCGAAGCCCGAGAAGTCTCTGCTGCGACCGCTGAAGAAAAAGGGCGGACGTAACAATCAGGGCAAGATCACTTGTCGGCATCGCGGTGGTGGTCATAAGCGGATGTACCGCATTATTGACTTCAAGCGTGACAAGGACGGTATGAAGGCACTTGTTAATTCGATCCAGTACGATCCGAATCGCAGTGCCCGCATTGCTTTGTTGCACTACACCGACGGCGACAAGCGATACATCATCGCTCCCGATTCGTTGAAGGCCGGGATGACGATCGAAAGTGGCGAGAGTGCTCCACCATCGGTTGGTAACTGTTTGCCGCTGAAGAAGATTCCGTTGGGAACTGTCATACACAACATTGAAATGCGAGCTGGCCAGGGCGCCCGTTTGTGCCGCAGTGCTGGTACGAACGCAACTCTGATGGCTCGTGAAGCTGATTGGGCACAAATTTCATTGCCAAGCGGTGAGATCCGCAGGGTTCCGGCGGCTTGCCGAGCAACCATCGGTAAGGTTGGCAATGGTGAGCACATGAGTATCCGGCTGGGTAAAGCTGGACGCAAACGTTGGCTCGGACGTCGACCACACGTTCGTGGTACTGCGATGAACCCGATCGATCACCCGCACGGTGGTGGTGAAGGTCGTACCAAGGGTGGTCGTCACCCAGTGAGTCCTTCCGGACAACCGGCCAAGGGCGGTGCAACGAGGAAGAAAAGAAAACCATCGAATTCGGCCATTGTTCGTCGCCGACGTTCGAGGCGATACGGTCAATTGAAAGTCGCCAAGCGTTAAGGCTGAAGCAACGCGGCCAAGCGTTGAAGCGAACGCGACGGTAGGACCCAGGATATAACCAACTAACAAAGCAGACCAAATGAGTAGATCACAAAAGAAAGGCCCGTTTGTTGACGAGAAACTGTTCCGCAAGGTTCAGAAGCAATCGGAAGCCGGATCGAAAGAGCCAATCAAGACTTGGGCGCGGGCGTGTACCGTGGTTCCTGAGTTCATTGGTTATACCTTCATGGTCCACAACGGTCGGCAGCATATTAAGGTGCTGGTTACTGAGGACATGGTCGGCCACAAGTTTGGCGAGTTTGCACCGACTCGAAACTTCCGCGGTCACGCTGGAACCAAGAAGAAATAGGAACTCGAAATGTCATTCAAATCACTGCATCGCTACGCTCGAATCAGCCCTCGCAAGGTCCGCCCGTTGGCTGACTTGGTGCGTGGTAAGTTTGTCGATGAAGCGTTGGATATCTTGCGATACCAGCCGCAACGCGGAGCACGCATGCTTGAGCGAGTGATTCGCACTGCATTGGCGAACGCTCAGGATCCGGATCAGAACCCGGGCCGAATTGTTAACGAGCACGACTTGTATATCAAGGAAGCCTGCATTGATGGTGGCCCAATGTTCCGCCGCATGCGGCCTCGAGCTCGCGGGATGGCACACATTATCAAGAAGCGAATGTCTCACATTCGAGTGGAAATAGAAGAAGTTTAGGATGATCGGGCGAGAGCCCAGTAACCAGAATACAAACAATCACAACGAGTTGATTTATGGGTCAAAAAGTTAATCCTGTCGGTTTTAGAACTGGCGTAATGACCGGATGGAAAAGTCGGTGGTACGCACCGAAGGAACAGTTTGCCACGTTGCTCGTGGAAGACAAGAAGATCCGTGAGTTCGTCAAGAAGCACCCAACTAAGAATTACAAGGGAGCTGGAATTGACCGGATCGAGATCGAACGAACTCGTGATGAAGTCAAAGTCATCCTGCACGTGGCTCGACCTGGTTTGATTATCGGGAAGAAGGGGCAGGAAATTGAGTTGCTACAAAACGAAATACAGAATTTGATTGGTCGTAGAGTCAATCTTCAGATCAATGAGATTTCGCGTCCGGAGCTACAGGCTCAATTGGTCGCGGAACGAATCGCAGAACAGTTGTCCAAACGATCCAGTTTCCGCCGCACGATGAAACGTGCTTTGGAAGAAACGATGGATGCTGGTGCCAAGGGCATCAAAGTCCAATTGGCTGGCCGTTTGGGTGGTGCCGAGATGGCACGACGAGAAAAGCAGATCGCCGGATCCATTCCGCTGAGTACTTTGAGAGCGAAAATCGACTACGGTTTTGTCGAAGCGATGACGCCTCAAGGACACATTGGAGTTCAGGTCTGGGTTAACCAAGGTAATTACGGAGACGAGACCGATGGCGCAGATGCCCAAGCGGGTAAAACATCGAAAGGTCCAAAGAGGACGTATAAAAGGTAACGCCAGTCGCGGCAACAAAGTCGTCTTTGGTGAGTACGGTCTGCAGGCTCTCGATCCAGGTTGGTTGAAGGCACAGACTATTGAAGCTGGACGTATTGCTGCACAGCAGTACATCCGTGGCGAAGGTAAATTGTACATCCGTGTGTTCCCGCATCGCTCGATCACTTCGACGCCGCTGGAAACGAGGATGGGTAAAGGTAAAGGTGAGCCGGAATACTGGGTTGCCACAATCAAACCTGGAACGATTTTGTACGAAATCGGGGGCGTAAGCGAACAGGCCGCTAAGATCTGTTTCGCCCGTCTGGCGCACAAGATGCCGTTCAAGGTTCGGATGGTTAAGCGACGCCCAATGTAGGTTGGTCGTTGCCGACGGAAACACAAGAAAGTTTATAGAGCTAAACCATGTCGACTATTGCTGAATTGCGAGATATGAGTGACGAGCAGTTGGCTGCGACGTTGAAAGAAGCGTGTAACACGCTGTTTCGACTGCGAGTTCAGGCACAGACAGATCGCCTGGACGTACCATCGGAGTTGAAGCGCAATCGACGCATGATTGCTCGCATCAAGACATTGCAAACTGAACGTTCGAGTAAGCAAGCGGCCGAGGCTCCTGGCGAGCCAGCAGCTGCTGAGAACTAAACGAAAATCGAGAATCCAAAATGCCTAAAAGAGTTGCAGTTGGCAAAGTAACCAGCGACAAGATGCAAAAGACCCGCAAGGTGGAAATCCCGCGCAAGGTCCGTCATCCGAAGTACGGCAAGTTTATTCGTCAGCGAACGGTTTGTTACGTCCACGACGAAGAGAACGCGTCATCGCTGGGTGATACGGTAAAGATCATCGAAGCTGCTCCAACTTCCAAAAAGAAGCGTTGGCAGTTGGTGGAAGTTGTTGAGAAGAGTCGTGAAGTTGACGTGGCTGCGATGCGTGCCGCTCGAAAATTGACAGAACAAACCAATGAAGATGGTACCGACATGGAACCTGCTCCCGAAGCGAAGCCCGCTGCGGAAGCAACACCTGAGTCGTCGGCCGAGTAATTCAAACGAACGCAGGCCCATTTAAGACTGCCTGGAAAATAAAATGATTCAATCAGAAACAAGACTTCAAGTTGCTGACAACACGGGCGCTAAGGAAATCATGTGCATCAAGGTGCTCGGTGGTTCCCGACGTCGATTCGCAGGCTTGGGAGACGTCATTGTCTGCAGTGTCAAGAGTGTGATTCCCGGCAGTGACTTGAAGAAGAAAACAATTGTCAAAGCAGTGATCGTGCGGGTTAAGCAACCAACACGTCGAACGGATGGAAGCTACATCAAGTTCGATTCCAACGCAGCGGTCATCATTGACGCCGACAAGAACCCACGCGGCACACGTATTTTTGGTGCGGTCGCAAGGGAATTAAGAGACAAGAACTTTATGAAGATCGTCAGTCTGGCTAACGAAGTGATTTAACGATCGAAGTGATTTAACGATCAGTTCCAGCGGACGATTTTCACGGAAACAAAAACACGTTTTTGAATTAAACCAAAAACATTTGAACAGGAGTTCGGGCGAATGAAGGCTCGATTGCATCAACTTTACCTCGACAAAATTCGACCAGAAATGGCCGAGAAGTTTGGCCGCAAGAATGTACATTCTTTGCCCAAGCTGCAAAAAGTCGTAATCAACATGGGTGTCGGCACTGCGATCCAGGACAAGAAAGATCTGGAAGACGCGAAGAGTGCGATGACATTGATTGCTGGTCAGCAACCGGTTGTCACCAAAGCGAGGAAGTCCATTGCGGGTTTCCGACTTCGCGAAGGCATGCCGATCGGTTGCAAGGTGACTTTGCGTGGCGCACGGATGTACGAATTCGTTGACCGCCTGTTGTCGCTGGCCCTGCCAAGGGTACGTGACTTTCGCGGTGTCAACGAGAAAGCATTTGATGGCCGAGGTAACTACAGCTTGGGGCTGACCGAATATGTCGTGTTCCCAGAGCTGAACCCAGACAAGTTTACTCGTTCGCAGGGTATGAATATCGTTTTTGTCACTTCGACTGAGAGTGATGAAGAAGGTCGTGAACTGTTGCGAATGTTTGGAATGCCTTTCAAAGACAAGAAGTCTGACGAAGCATAATTGACCCAATTTTTATCGAGAAATTTCCGTGGCTAGAAAATCAAAAATTGCGAAAGCGAATCGAGAACCGAAGTATCCTGTTCGACGTGAACGTCGGTGCAAGATGTGTGGTCGACCCAAGGCGGTCTACCGTAAATTTGGTATCTGTCGAATTTGTTTTCGTAATCTTGCGGACCAGGGCATGATCCCGGGTGTTCGCAAAGCCAGCTGGTAAGAACTTAGATAGTTGAATCCCGACTAATACACATTTAGGGAAACTTAATACCATGATGACTGACCCGATCGCCGACATGCTCACGCGTATTCGAAACGCGGTTAGTGTCGAACGTCCACAAGTCGATATGCCCCTTTCAAAAGTCAAGAAGGGTGTTGCCGAAGTTCTGAAGCGCGAAGGCTACATTTGGGACTGGACAACGGAAGACACCAAGCCAGTAAACCAGCTCAAGATTGAGTTGAAGTATGGCCCCAGTGGCGAGAAAGTAATTCGCAAATTGAAGCGAGTCAGCAAGCCTGGCTGCCGTGTTTATTCACGGGCCAAGGATTTGCGTCCCATACTGAACGGATTGGGCATTTCCATTCTGAGCACCAGCCAGGGTGTGATGAGTGATCGGGAAGCGCGGCAGCAGAAGCTCGGCGGCGAAGTCCTGTGCGAAGTTTGGTAAACAATTCATTTGAATCGAACACAGAAGTAACTGAGAAAAGAACATGTCCCGCGTCGGTAAAGCACCAATTACGATCCTCGATGGCGTGAAGGTTTCACTCAACGGCAATACGGTTGCTGTTGAAGGACCCAAAGGCAAATTGAGCTACGATCATCGGCCAGAGGTCAAGCTTGAGATGGATGACGACAGCAAGTCGGTCACTGTTTCATTGGCAAAGACTACCCGCGATTCACGTGCCTACCATGGCCTGACCCGCGCTCTGGTTAACAATATGATCATCGGTGTCAAAGATGGTTATCAAAAGAAGCTGGAACTGCATGGCGTCGGTTACGTGGCGACTCTGCAAGGTGACACGCTTTCGTTGCGGGTCGGATTCGCCAACGAAATCAAAAAGAAAATTCCGATGGGCTTGGAAGTAACCTGCCCGGACAATACACACATTGATATTAATGGCTGTGACAAGCAGATGGTCGGGCAGTTCGCGGCCGAAGTTCGAGCGGTAAGAAAGCCGGAGCCTTATAAGGGTAAAGGTATTCGATACGTTGGCGAACAAGTGAAAATCAAGCCAGGTAAAGCAGCGACTTAATAAACAAGTGGCTTGATAAGCAAAAAGCAATAAACAAACAACAGGCTTGGCTTCGGCCAGCCGCAAACATTGCATACGAAGTTTTCAAAATGAAATACTCAAAATCACTCAACCTGACTCGATGGCGTCGCAAGAATCGCGTCCGCAAAAAGCTTCGCGGTTCCGCAGAACGCCCACGTCTGAATGTCTTCCGCAGCAACAAGCATATCTATTGCCAGTTGATCGACGACGAAGCGGGCAAGACAATCGCTTCGGCGAGTACGCGGGACAAAGACCTGGCCGGGAATGTGAAGTTCGGTGGCAATGTCGAAGCTGCCAAACAAGTTGGTGCAGCGATCGCCGAGAAGGCCAAGTCAGCTGGAATCAAACAAGTTCGCTTTGATCGCGGACGTTATAACTACCACGGGCGGGTTGCCGAAGTCGCAAGTGCCGCTCGCGAGGCTGGCCTCGAGTTTTAAGCAAACCAATCAACAACGAAGGCAAAACAGTGGCAAGACCTAACAATAAGTCCAACAACAAAAACGAAAACACGTCTGGTCTGATCGAACGAACGGTCAAAATCAAGCGTTGTGCTGCCGTGGTAAAGGGTGGTCGACGATTTAGTTTTGCGGCGATGGTGGTCGTGGGCGATGGCAAAGGCAAAGTTGGCTGTGGCTACGGCAAGGCTAACGAAGTTCCGCCAAGTGTTGAGAAGGCCAACAAGCATGCGACTCGGAGCATGATTCAGGTTCCAATCACCGAAGGTTCGATCCCGCATGAAGCCAAAGGCCGATTCGGTGCAGCCAAGGTTATCCTGGTTCCAGCCGGTCCCGGTACCGGTATTATCGCCGGCTCAGCCGTTCGCGCGGTATGCGAAGCAGCTGGCCTGACGAACATTTTGACTAAGAGTTTCGGAAGCAATAATCCGGTCACATTGGTTAAGGCCACGATCAATGCCCTGAGCCAATTGAGAACAGCGGACGATGTCCAACGTTTGCGAGGAGTTGAACTATGAAAATACATGACGTAAACGTTGGAATTACAAAATTCAAACGACGAAAACGATTGGGACGTGGTACCGGATCCGGTCTGGGTAAGACCTCTGGTCGCGGTCACAAAGGGCAGTACTCCCGAGCCGGTCACTCGCAACACGTGACTTTCCAGGGTGGTGCGATGCCGATGTTTCGTCGGATCCCGAAGCGTGGCTTTAACAACAAGTTCGCGTTGAAGGTCGGTGAAGTCAACATCGAGGATCTGGAAAAAGCATTCGCTGCCGGCGAAGAGGTGACTCCGGAATCGCTACGGGAAAAGAACCTGGCTAACTATCGCTACGACATCCTGAAGATTCTCGGGAATGGTGATTTGTCGAAGAAGCTGAAGGTCTCTGCACACAAATTCACCAAGTCTGCTCGCGAAAAGATTGAAAAGGCGGGTGGAGAGATCGTAGAGCTGGTTCGTGCGAAACCAGTTGTGAAAAACAAGATGAAACCAAAGCAGAAATAGTTCGATTGACGTAATTTTGCTGCTGGGATACCGTAATCTGGCCAAGACTGCGGTTTTACCCGCGAATACGAATAATTCGAACATGTGATGCTGATGGTCAAACCGGAGGTTGAGGCATCTGCCGAACGCAAGTTTCGGCTGGATCTTCAACCTTCAGATAGTTTGACTTCGTCGGCAGCCGCCATAAAGAAACGACAGGAACCAAATCATGTTAGATAAGCTGAGAATCATTTTTTCGATTCCAGAACTTCGGCAAAAGATCTTTCTAACCCTGTTCCTACTGGCTATTTATCGAATCGGCTGGCAGATCCCGCTACCGATGGTCGACCAGGAAGCGATGTTCCAATTCACGGAGTCGTCCCGTAATAGCGCGCTGGGTGATTTCATGGCTCGCGTTTCGACGTTTAGTGCCAGCCAATTGAACCAGGCGACGATCTTTGGATTGGGGATCATGCCCTACATTTCAGCTGCGATTATTTTGCAGCTGCTTGGCACGGTTTACAAACCCTTGGAAGACATGAAAAAAGAGGGTGAAGCCGGTCGAAAGAAAATTAACGAGTACACCCGTTACCTGACGGTCGTATTGTGCTTGATACAAAGTGCAGGTTTCCTGTGGCTTTTCATAATGAACCAAGGCCTTGTGTCTGCTGACTTCCTGAACGAAAACGGGAAGCTGGGGATAGGGTGGCAGCTTACCGCGATCATGATAATGACGTGCGGTAGTGTGTTCCTGATGTGGCTCGGCGAGCAGATCGACGAGTACGGGATTGGGAACGGAATCAGTCTGCTTATCATGGCGGGAATTGTGGCGATGATGCCCGGTGCCTTGCAGGGATTATTACGTAACGCCAAATGGCAATTGACCAACCTGACCGGTGGTGATGTTGGCCTCGAGAAAATGATCGTGCTGGCGTTGATGTTTGTCGGTGTGACGGTCGGGGTCGTGTTTATCACGCTCGCCCAGCGGCGAATCCCAACCCAAAGTGCCAAGCATGTTCGGGGGCGTCGAGTCTACGGCGGTACCCGGCAGTACATGCCGCTGCGAATCAATCAGGCCGGTGTCATGCCGATCATTTTTGCCAGTAGTCTTTTGATGTTGCCTCCGTTCCTTTTGACTTGGGCCGGATCGCTTGGAAACAACATGTTTGCCAACGCGGTAGCCAACGTCGGTGAAGCACTGCAGAATCCGCTGTCGATGGTTTACAACCTGGTATACATCGGAATGATTTACTTCTTCTGTTACTTCTGGACTGCGATCACGTTCAATCCGAAAGAGATCGCCGAGAACCTGAAGGACAACGGAACGTTTATTCCTGGCTATCGTCCCGGACGCCGGACAGAGGATTATCTGGAAAAAGTCATCGAGCGAATCACGTACGTCGGTGCCGGCTTCCTTGCCTTGGTCGCTGTGATTCCAACGATCATCAGCCAGTTCCTGAGCGTCGATTACATGGTCGCTAGTTTCTACGGAGGCACGGGGCTGTTGATCGCCGTATCGGTCGCTTTCGACCTGGTGCAGAAGATCGACAGCCACTTGGTCATGCGGAACTACAAGGGCTTGCTGGAATAGCAATCCAAACAATTGGGCACTGCCCCAACATTACGACATAACCAAAACGGCCTGCGTTTCAAGAAAACGCAGGCCGTTTTTCTTGCAAGTGCTCGCAGAGTGATTTGCCGAGTCGATCGGTGCGTCACCAACAAACTTGGCGACTTGTCCCTAATTGAATTCGCAAAGATGACTCGTTCTGCATAGCGATTACCCAATCAAATGGAGAAAGCAATCAGCACAAGAATTAGAGTGGATGTTTCGTGTGTTTGGTGTTTTTCGTGGTTGTTCAATACTTGTGACTTCGGCCTCAAACAACCAATATCATTATCTCGAATTTAAGGGCGTCGGTAGGCGCTCTCAGCAAGCTATCCAACGGCACCTATTAACTGGAAGCCGACATGAACGAAGACGGCACCGTCAATCTGCTCGACGTCGATCCGATCGTAATTGTTTTGAGCGGAGGCTAAGTCGCCTGCGGGCGTTGAAAATCCGAGCATGAACCACGAAAGACGCGAATGACACGAAAGAATTAGAGTGGATGTTTCGTGTGTTTGGTGTTTTTCGTGGTTGTTCAATACTTGTGACTTCGGCCTCAAACAACCAATATCATTATCTCGAATTTAAGGGCGTCGGTAGGCGCTCTCAGCAAGCTATCCAACGGTACCTATTAACTGGAAGCCGAAATGAACGAAGACGGCGCAGTCAATCTGCTCGACGTCCAACCATTCGTAATCGTTTTTAACGGAGGTTTACCAACGCCGACATCTCTATTCGCAGAATTCTCGCCAGGTTGGCAAAATGAATGAGCAGTTCCCCTAGGCGCCAGCGCCGATACTAATGCAATATTTGGGCTGGTTTGCTATACTCCGCCCATGACCCAACTGGATGAAAACAACAAGCTAGATCCACACAGTTGGGTTCAGAAATTTGGTGACGTCTTTTACCAGTATGCAATCCGTCGGCTGAATGATGCACAAGCTGCTGAAGACGTTGTTCAAGAGACTTTTTTGGCCGCGATCAAGTCTTCAGTCAACTTTCGAGGCGATTCTCTCGAGTCAACGTGGTTGAGCTCAATCCTCAGAAAAAAGACGATTGACGTTATTCGTAAGCGAGAGCGGCGAAGGAAAGTGCAGCCGATTTCTGATGGGGCAGAAGTTAATGACTTTTCTGAAGACCAGGTTGTTGAGGTGATCGGGGCGTCGTTTTCGATGTCGCCGTCTAAGGCGATGAGTGATGCGGAGTTCATGAATCTGGTGCATGATTCTTTGGCTGAATTACCCAAGAACCAAGCTGACGTGTTTGTGCTTCGTGAGCTTGAGCAACTTGAACCGGAAGCGATTTGCGAGTTGCTCGATATTTCTCGAAAGAACCTGTGGGTCAGACTTTACCGAGCTAGAGTCGGGTTGGCCAAACACATTTCCGAGAAACTCGCAGACGATGACAAGGCTAGCTCTTGTCTCAAAGTTCAGTCAGTCGAAGGCAGGTGAAGTATGAATCGCTACCAAGCGTCACGGCTTCTGGCCGAGTCCTGCGACCGGCCGCTGGCCGACGAAAAACGATTGTTTGTTGATGATAATGCTTGCGCGGCTGAGCCGTTTCCTCGAGTTCGGTTAACTGAAGAGCGTAAACTGGAAACCGAACTGTTGATTCAATCCGCGATGGCTGGAGAAGCCAAGGAGTTACGGAAAACCCAATCGCCCGAGCCCTCAAAACATTTTCGGGAAAACAACGGTGTATCGGAAGTTTGTGCGGTTTCTCGACGTATCAACGACGCCAAGCTCGTTAAGAAAGTTCCGAACGGACGGTTAGGAAAAATGCCTGAAAAGGCGGGCCTTGATGGGGCCCAAGGGGCCGGCCCTGGCGATGTGGTTCTTAGCGGCGAAATACCCGTTTTCGAAGATGGCAGGTTGTTTGGTTTCTTGTCCATCAAAGTTGAGCCTAACCTTGCGTTGAGTCACGGTTATGCCAACCAAGACTCGGAAACATTGACCGCTTCGGTTCTTGATCGTTCGCAGAGCCAAGTTGTTGGGACTGCGATCGGAGTTTGTGCGTCGACGACCTCCTGCAATGCGAGCTGAGAGTAAGCAGTACGAATGACCGAACGACAGTACAATTGGCGACTCCTTTCTGAATCTTTCGATCGCGAATTGTCGGACGTTGAGCGAATGCACTTAGAGTCGTTTTTGGCTGAGCATGAAGCTTCACGGGAGTTTGATGAGCTTCTCAAGCGGATAAGAGATTGCACGATCCGCCAGGATTCAATTGCGGAAACTAATTCGTCGCTGAACCAGCAACTGAGCGACCAAAAGAAAACCGAAATTCAACGTTTGCTTGAATTGGCAACCAAAAATCAACAATAGTCGTTCCTCGGTCGCGAAGCTGTTGTCATTTTTTCGCACCGAAAGATACTTCATTGATTTATTGGGCTGGCCAGCAGTTGATTCAAAACGTTGTCAACGAAAGTCCGATCGCGAGTCAAGCCAAGATGGTCTGTCGAAAGGAACGTCTCGTCGGTCCATGGAATTATTCGAAATGGTTTGCTTGAACTTTGGATTTGTCGTTCGGCGATCGCACTGGTGCGCGTTACCGTACCATCGCCCGCTGTCTTTATCTCTTTCGTGATTTTGCCATTGAAAGGGTTTACAAGAAGCTGATGAAGCGTTTGCTTAGCGTCACCGGCGTAAAGGTGCATCTCCAGTCCATTCGGCAATACGGCCGGAACGTCCAAGGCTAGATGTAGCTGCCTTGCTCGCGCTAAGCATTTCGCCTGGTGATCCAAGGCGATTTGACGACGTTGCTGCTTCGAGCAGTTTGGGAGTAGTCGTGCCAGTACGCGGTCTTGTCTGCCGTCGGCCAATCCCCACTCCAAATTTTGCCATGTGTGCGGCGAAAAAATATCGGGCGAGGTTCCGTCTGGGTAAACCAACGGCAAATCTTCGTTGCGAGGGAAAAGCTGATAAGCCGCTGGCATGGTGCCAACAACGGCCGCCGGAAACTTGGGGATCGGCGGAGCAAGCTGCAACCCTTCTTTCATTTCATTGATCGCTTGTGTCGAACCGAGACTTGGGGTTCCGACCACGAAAATTCGACCGACTCGTCTGGCTCCCTCCCAAGTCAACACAGGAAGTGAGCCGTCATCGGGAAGCGGTTGGTTGCCATAACGCAAGTAATACCTCGCCACCATTCCGCCCATCGAATGAGCCACGATGTCAAACTTGATATTTGGATTTTCGATTCCATATCGTTCGCGATACTGCTGCTTCGTGTAGGCATCCCGTTCCTCGATGTACCGGTGCAGCAACGCAGCCGATTCGCTGATGTCCCTTCGCCAATCGTAAGCGAACTGAAAACAGGTAAAGTGGTCGTCTCCATAACTCACTTCATTCAGTCGTGACGTTCCGCGAAAATGCTGATCGCGGTACCCACCGACACCGAGTGTCGCCAAAACCTGGGCGTAAGCGTTAACTTTGACAGGAATCCCTATGACTCGAAAAGTTATCTGATCCAGCGGTCCGTTCTGCTGAACTTGATCGTGCAGTTGGTGCAGTGGAACACCAGGCTGCATCGGCAGAGCTAGTTCAGTTAAGCTTCGAGTCTTGAGCGGACTGACACCGCTCGGGCCCATTTCTCCCCATACGACCTCGCCGGTTTGTTGGTCAACCAAGCGCGAGCCAAGGATTCCTGGAATCACAATTACGGGATTACGTTCAGTATCGGGCAAGTGCGCCACGTCGTTGTAGATTTCGCCCAGGCTTACTTGCCTGCGTTGTTTTAAGGGTTGGCAGCCAGTTAACGCGGCAACGAAACAAGCTATAGCAATTAGCAGAACGCAATTTTTAGCTTGCCGTGTCATCGACGCGATCTTTCAGCATTCGTTGACTGATCGGCAATTTTGGCGTTCGCTGCAAAGTCCGCTCGAACAAAAACTATCCCGTTCGCGTCCAGTGTTTGTTGAGCAGCAGGCGATACCCAGCCAGCTGAAAGCAAGCTGATTGATTTGCTTGGATTGTTCTTTCTAAAGTCAACCGCGACCTGCTGGACTTCAGCCGAGTTGGTCAAGTAATCGATGGAGCACACCCCAACAATTTGGCCATCTTTCAACCAGGCGATCGGTAATCCCGCATCCGACAAGGTTTGGATCGGATTTTTCGCGTGTAACTCTGCCAACAATCGAACAACGATCAGACGGCGCAAAATATCTGCTTCCGATTCATCTCGATTGGCCATGAAAAGCAGCAGATCGGAATGTTCGACACCTGCAAGCCGTTTGTAAGATTCCATAAAGGTCAACTTTTCCAGCAGCGTCCAATTTTTAGATTTGACAAACGCGTCTTTGACGGGCCCCCAGGTACCCGCCTGCGTTAGCTCGGCATCCATCTGAACCAGAAGTTCATGGGGGCTCTTCGCAGCCACGACTTCTCGCAAGTTCTCCATCGAAGCAAGTGTTCCAAGTCCAGGGATCGCGGCGCCCAACGCGAACTTGGTGGCCGATTGGCCAACCATTTCTCGAGCCGACAATTGCACCAGCAGGTGGTCCATTACTGGATTTCTAGTTTCAGAATCAACGCCCAGGTTGGCCGCCAGCTTTCTCCGTCTATCGGAGCCCGTCCGTCTGCTGACCGGATCGACGAAATTCGCCGCCATCTTTTTGATTCCTTTTGGAGTTCGCTTGAACGTTCCGATCGGGTCGGTCAGCAAATGCTCGGCTCCCCTCGGAGTCTGCTTCAGAGTCTCCCAGGCACTAGCAACAGCAACAGCCTGATTGCTCATCTTGCCAGCCTGCTCGATGGCTCGCAATTCAGAAAGACGTTTCTCTAACAGAGGAATGCCGGTAACAGGAAATGTTCCGTAGCGCGTTTGAATGTTAAACTGGAATTGATGCTCACTGACCGAAACTGAATCGTCGATTCTGTAAGAATCGGTTTGCAAAACCGAAGCTGGTAGGATGCTTGCCGCGCTGAAGCGTAAATCGGCCTGCTGCTGAGCCTGTGCTACAGAGCATATCAGGCACACACAAACGGCCAATGATGAAATCCATTTCATGCTGAATCCTTTAATTCAAATTCTGTCGAAGCTTCGGAGCGATGACTTAACTCGTTTAGCCTAGTGCTTGTCAAAGCTAGAGATTGGGATCGAAACAAGTAGCCGGAATCGCCAGAGTTCGGTTTTCTCGGAGTCAAACCGAATTTTGCCTAATCCCCAATTAAGCTGTCACAAACCACTAGTGTACGCAGCTGAAAATAGTAAGTTGTCGACTAGAGAGGAATAGAGATGGGGCTATGTTTCGACCCTTCTGGCATAAAATGGAGTTTGTTTTCCGAGGTTTTGAAAAAGTTCTGCTTCCACGAGAAAAACATGCAAGCGTCGCGTAATCAAGGGCGTGTTGGCCGACTAACGGCAATCGGAGGCAACAAAGGGTGCGGAGAGGCGTGTGCTGCTTGCGGCGAGTTAGGGTTGTTGAATGGATATTTTGAATAAACTCGTCTTTTCGCCGTTTGAATGGTCGATGTCCGACCGCGTTTCAAAGTCTCCAATGGAATTTATTGTTCGGCTGGACTGTCGTGGAAATATTGATGTAGCGAAATTCTCGGAAGCTATCGCGGCAGAGCTAAAACGCCAGCCACTTTTCCAGGCTAATGCAACGGTCGGCCATACACATCGTGATAGCTTCTGGCGCCCGGCTTCGAACTGTGTGCCGCAGATCCAATGGTGTGACGGAGATCCAGACCAAGGCCGAGGGTTTCCGGATGAATTTGCTCCAATTGATTTGGAATCCGAAATTGGATTTCGGTTTTACGGCTGGCGTTCGATTCCCAACGATCAGGATCGTATCGTCATGAAATTCGTGTACCACCACGCATGCTGTGACGGCAAAGGTGGTTTTCAATTCGCAGAAAACGTCTTCCATCGGTACCAATGTCTGATGGACAATAAAACGCGTTGTTCGACCGACGTGCCGGCTGTAGATGAGCAGCAATTGTTAAGTCGTCATCTTCTTTCAGAAAACAAGCTTAGTCTTAAAGATCGGATCTGGCGTGCTTTGATCGTTCGCCCGAAACGGGTCGCCAAAATGTTGCTTTCGAAGCCACGGGTGTTTTCGAGTCAGGCTCGAATTGGAAACGATGGTGAGGGTGCGACTTTTGCCGATCCACCCCGACAATGCACCACGGAATTGAGCGAAGAGGAAACAAAGCAACTGGGTGGGTTTGCGAAAAAGCTGTCGGCATCGACGAACACGATTTTGGCTCGCGAGCTTTTTCATACACTTAATGATCATTTTGAAAACAGCTCCAATCTGAACAACGATGGCAATTCGCAGACGCATGGAACAAAAGCGAGCCGTAACAATCGCGATCTTCGAATTATGGTGCCGTTTTCGCTGCGAGATGAGAGGCACCAATCCATGCCAGTCGCAAATTGCGTGTCGATCGTGTATCTAGAAACATCAAGTAAGGCTTTGGAAGACGACAACTCCGGCGCCCCTGCTTTGGTTTCAGAGCTTGTCAGGCAGGTTGACTATATACGTCGATGGAACCTTCAGTTTTCCTGGATCGAGTCGATCAACACTTACGCCAGAGTTTGGCCCATCGTCAGGCTTTTGAAATTTGGAAGAAAGAGTCGCTCTGTGACGATGGCTCCAATTGCGACCACCGTAATGACTAATTTGGGGCGAGTTTTTAACGAAAGCGAATTAGTTGACGGCCAAGGCGAATTCGCGGTCAAGGGGTTAGTGGTTGAGTCGGTCCATGTGTTGCCACCTTGCAACGCGACGATAAGCGTTAACTTTTCAGTTAACTTTTACGGCAACTGTCTAACTTTAGACGCCAGCTATTTGCCTTCGTTAATAGCTCAAGAGACAGCGGCCGGTATGCTTGGCATGTGGAAGCGACGGATCCTTGACTCGGTGGCGGGCTCAACGGTCGACAGTTGAATCAGGACTTGGTTTCTAAAAGAGATGCGGGTGGTTTTGTTATGGAGTTGCTTGGACAGAGCTCTGCAATGCATCTTCATGGGCAATCGCTGCTTCAACTTCAGCGGACAAAACCTTAACTGCTGCTCCTCGCATGATTGAATAATGACTGCCTTCGATCACTGATTCAGATACGGTCAAATTTGATTTTTGAATCCACATTTTTGCACCGGATTCATTTTCCTTTGACGCTTCGCTTGGCCACCAAAGGTACAAAGGGCAGTTGATTTCAGGTGGTTCGAAGTCTTTTAACAGCCGGCAGTGTGCAAGGAAGCTATTTGCGAATTTCATCAAAAGTTGAGCATCCCTATCCCGGCTTGGAATGTAACCCATCACCTTGATATTTGCCATAACGTCCGCTCCTGAAGTCGAGCGTTTACCCAGGCATGAATCGACAAGGATGGCAACATCTTTCTGAACAGTCTCCAACGGTTTTTGCCTCAAGACTCCGATGCTTTGGAATTTCGTGAAAACCTGCGCTAGTCTTAAGCACAGTTCTCGGCGAGAGGTTTCGGTTGCCGTAGTCCAGGTTGGATTGCTGTCTATCAAACCCAGGAATGCCACCGACCGCCCAGACTGTTGAAGCTTATGGGCCATCAAAGAAGCGACGAATCCGCCGAGAGAAAACCCAAGCAGCCTGATTGTTCCTGTCGGTTGATGTTGATTGATTAGGCAGCAGTAATCGATTGCCATTTCTTCAAGAGTTGAAAACTCGGTCGTCGCACCACACAGCAGCCGCGATTGGATCCCGACAACAGATAAATCAGGCCCAGTTCTCGATGCGAATTTTCGATAAATACCAATGTCACCGCCGGAAGGGTGAATGCAGAAAAGCGGTTTGCCTTTTTCTTCGAAACGCATGGCGACAAGTTGTCGTAATTTTGTCGCGTTTGGGTTGTCTTTCGTCTCGATTAGATTTGCAGAGCAACTAGTCAAATTCATTTGGGGAAAACACTTATTCATGGAAGTCAGTCAACAATCCGTCTGGGGAGGTTGAAACGCCTCCATGGCAACCAGTTAGTTTAGTCGCAAAATCGAGTCAGATATTACATTTGTTTTTGAGGTTTACTGCAAATTCGCAGTCCATTTCTTGAAGAGGGATTTAGTTGCCGTGAGCACTGAAAATCACCTACAAAAAAGCTAAACCACTGTTATGCTTTTGGCGAACACAGTACATGCTAAGGGCTGCCTTCGTCTCGATTCTCGCTTACGACCGCAGTTGGCGGTAAATCGAGAATCATATCTGCACGCTGAAGTCCTCCTTTTTACAAATATTTCAGTCCGACAAACACCTCTAATCCTTCAACAGCCTGATTTGAGTACCTATTAACCGTGGGAATTTCACCATAATTGCCACAACGAGCATCCTTTTGCACAATCCCAAAAAACTATCAAAGATTGATGTGCTCGGAGTCGCGATACTCCTCGCGTGTTTCGCCCTCTGTATCTTGGGGTTTTCAAAGTTTCAGTCAAACACGGAAGATGTTGTTCAGTGGCTACCGGATAACTCGCCGGCTCGGGAAGTGTACGACCGGTTTCACGCGAAATTTGGATCTGACGATTTTCTGTTGGTAACCTGGAACGGTTGTACGATTAATGATCCTCGCCTCATACAGTTCTGCGAGATCGTTACCCGCCAAGACACGGACGATCTAATCCAGTCGGTTGTCAATGGCTCGGATGTGATCGCCAAGCTTCGGTCTGAGATCAACCTGCCAGCAAAACATGTTGTTAATCGTTTCAAGGGAATCTTCTTTGGGATAGACGATCCGCAACAAACGCTTGCGTTGATCGAGTTGTCCAAGAAGGGGTCGGCTGACCGAAGGGAATCTCTGCGGCAAATTGAAATGGCGATTTCAGAGACTTCTGATCTCGAACTGGAGGACGTGATTTTTGGAGGCTATCCCTATCTGGGCATCAATATTGACAATCAATTACGGCACTCATTTCTCTACTTCTTGCTGCCGTCATTTTTCTTTGCGGCGATCGTTTCGTTCTACAGTCTAAAGCACGTGCTTCTGTCTTCGATCGTTTTCGTCGCTTCCATTGGAGCCACGGCATGCAGTATTGCGATCGTCCCGGTTTTCGGCTTCAAGTTTGGCGGGCTAATGTCAATCATCCCCGCGCTTGTTTACATCCTTACGACTTCCGGAAGCATACACCTGATTCACTACAGCCTTGAAGCAATCGGGGATCCAAAAAAATTAATTTCGATTGGTTGGAAGCCGTGCTGTATTTCAGCATTAACGACTGCGATCGGAATGTTGTCTCTGTTACGCAGCAGTTTTCCAGGCATTCGGAGTTTTGGTTTTTTTTGCGCGACAGGAGCTGGGTTTGCACTCTTGTTCCAACTGAGTATCGTCCCATGGTTGTTGTACAGGATGGGGAAGCCTGGTCAGTACAAGTTGGCCAAACTTGACGACCAGAATAAGTTCTGGAGCAAAGCCACGCATCAGATTCAACGCCGCAGGGTTGTTTTGGCATCGGCAGGCGTGGCGTTAATGGCGTTTTCCGCATTTGGCTTGGCTGGGCTGTCTGCGCGAGTTGAAGTTGAAAAGCTATTTAGTGAAAAGTCCGAATTTATAACCAAACTAACAGACCTGGAAGAACATATTGGGCCGATCGACCAATCCGAATTGGTGGTCGAGTTCGAGGACGTTGATGCTGAGGATTTTCATGTTCGAGCCCAAATGGTCTATAAGCTCCAAAGGTACTTGTCTTCGTTGCAGGAGGTTGGTGCTACCCATTCGCTGGTAAACTATTTACCTCGAGAACCAACAAGGCAGAGTATCAGATCGAGGTTGCAACGGGCCGTCATTCAAGGGCAGATAGACGCCCGGCGGGAACAGCTTGCCGAGTCGCGATTTCTAGACATATCGCCAGCGTCTGAATCCTGGCGAATCAGTATCAGGTTTCCTTTCACTCAAGAAACAGATGTCGGGCAATTACAAGAGCTCGTCTTGGACAAAGCGTCGTATGCGATAAGCGAATTAGCCGAGCGAGATGAATTTGCTGCGATTACGTCTCGTATTCACTTGAGATACACAGGGAAAAATCATTTATTTCACAGCGCTCAAGTTACGCTGCTATATGATTTCTATCGGAACTTTTTGCTGGCTTTTTGCATCATCACGCCGGTGCTGATGATTGTGTTGCGTTCTTTTTGGCTGGGGCTGCTCGCGATGTTGCCCAATCTGTTTCCAATTGTCGTCCTCTTCGGCTTACTCGGTTGGCTGGACTGGCCGATTGATTTAGCAATTGCAATGACGGCCAGTGTGGCACTCGGAATAGCCGTTGACGATACAACACATTTTTTGATTCGCTTTCGAGTATTCGGAGGCACGACAGCTAACATCGTTGCACCGATTCAAAAAGCGATTTCCCAATGTGGACCAGCAATGATGCAAACGACTGCAATTGGGAGCGCAGGACTGCTTGTTTACGCATTTAGCGAAATGACGGTCGTCAGTAATTTTTCCATTTCTATTACATGCATGCTGGTTTTGGCGCTGATTGCAGATATCTTAATTTTGCCTGCATTGCTATTGCTACACGTCAAGAAAGCAAAGTCAGACCACTTACCAAGTCGCCAGGTTCAGTTACCCCAGTAGTTTAATGATGATTGCTTGGAAAGCAGATCGAAATGAATACCAAAACTAGTCAACGAGCTAACAGCAGATGTATCATCGGTGTC
This sequence comes from uncultured Pirellulaceae bacterium, assembly GCA_964641465.1. Taxonomy (GTDB): domain Bacteria; phylum Planctomycetota; class Planctomycetia; order Pirellulales; family Pirellulaceae; genus Mariniblastus. The sequence goes on from CAZXLW010000058.1 coordinate 29,789, forward strand.
GAAGATGATTCCGGTGAGCTTAAGAAGAAGGAAATCGTTAGCCAAATCAACGAGCTGCGGCGAGTCGACAATTGGACAAGTTGGCGCTACATTGCCACCGAATACAGTTACCTCGCGGTCGTCATTGGACTCGGTTTTTTGCTATGCGCCGGTTGGTCTCAGGCGATTATTTCGACATGGATCTTCATCCCGTTGGTCACAATGGTTTCCGTTTTGATCGGCATTGGTCAGCACCGTTTGGTGATGTTGGGACACGAAGCGAGTCACTTTTCGCTGTTCGGAAACAAAGTGTTGAATGAAATGGCAAGCGATTGGTTTTGCTTTTATCCAATTTGGGTAACGACCTACAATTATCGCATTCAACATCTGGCTCATCACCAGCACACCAACGACCCCGAGCTGGATCCTGACTACGCCTACATGTCTGTTTGCGGACACCAATATCAACCGCCAATGAAGCGTCAGGCATTTTTGTGGCGATGTATTCTGGGGCCAGCTTTAGCGATCCCAAATCAACTTCGGTTCTTATTCATCCGTCTGAAACTTGCACTCTTGACTGGTGTGTTGGCAAAATTTCGTCGCAAAGGCAGCTGGGTTAGTCGCGTGATTTTGGCATCTTTCCTGGTTATATATTTGACAGGACTTGGCTACGTTTATTTTGCCGAACAGCTCCAGTTGTTATGGCCAATGACCGGTAGTGTGTTGGCCGTCGCTGCGGCCTGTGTAGCATTTGCGCCGCGAGCTCGTCTGATTGAAGGGACCTTCAAGCCCTACGTCGATCCGAAGATGGCTTTGATTGGTCGAATGGTTTTCATTGGGATACTGTTCTCTCTGTTGGTCCAATTTCGTTTGACCACAGGCCTGCCATTTGTCATGGCGTACTACGTGTTGTGGGTTTTACCGCTGGCAACGACTTTTTCATTTTTGATGATCTTGCGAGAAGACATCCAACACAGCCACACCTTGCCTGGACGTTTCAATAACACACGAGACGCCGAAGTGCCCTGGCTGATGAAATGGGCTGTTTTCCCGTATGGAATGGATATGCATTTGGCCCATCATTTGTTCTCAATGGTTCCACACTACCGCTTGCCTGAACTGGACAAGCTTTTGCAAACAACGACCCCCTATGAGCGGCGGGAAATCTTTGGTGAGGAGCTTTTCAGTTCAAAATAGGTGTTTTGTTGGTGCGCTTAAAAATAGATCGTCGGAAAATTTGAATTATGCTGGGGTATATAAACTTCAATGACTGCCGTTCATCATTCGACAACCGCGGCAACGGAACTCGGCGACATCCGATAGATCGTAGTTCCGAATTCAATATTCGTAACGAAAACGAACAGAATGGCTTCCGATCCCTCAAGTAATGACACGCGTTATCACGAGACTCGTGATGGTCGCGGCTTGCTGTTTACGAAGGCGCAGGAAGACATTGCAGCAGCAGTCGTGGCTTTACGAAAGGCCGGCATCAGCGAACGGCAACTCTCGGAAGCGATCCGTAGCTGGACGATCCATGGCAGCGTCTCACTTCTTGATCACCTGGTTGAAGTCAAATTGATTGACAAAGCAACTCGGCAAGAGCTGGCTACTGAGGCCGACGCGTTGCTGACTGAATCACTGGAAAATCGCCAAGCCTGCTTGGCGGGCGAGAGCTTGATCGCCGAGACGCTGGAAGCGATTGATCCGACTGGGCGCATCGCTCGCCTGTTGGGGATCCAGGCCGCTACAGGGATTGGCGGATCCGATTCGTCAGACCATCGGCGCGCGATGCATGGCTACCGCTTGATCAGAAAGATTGGCCAGGGAGGACTGGGGCGAGTTTGGCTGGCGTTTGATGAAAGCCTCAAACGCTATGTCGCGATCAAAGAAATTACCGGAAACAATTCAGAGGTTGCTCGAGAGCGTTTTGATCGCGAAGCCGTTATCACGGGAAGGCTTGAACATCCGGGCATCGTGCCGATCTATCAACTGGGGACCGCAGATAGCACGGGAAAATCTTTCTACGTGATGCGATTTCTGGGGAAAACCACATTGCGTGACGCAATCATGGAGTATCACGAGCGCCGTGCTGAGGGGGACGACGATCCCATGCTGATCCGTCGATTGCTGGACGATTTTGTCAGCGTTTGCCAGGCGATCGGTCACGCTCACTCGCGCCATGTAATTCACCGTGACTTGAAACCCGAGAATATTGCGATCGACAGCTTTGGGCAAGTGATTGTGATCGACTGGGGGATCGCGAAAGTTATTGGCGAAGTCAATTTTAGCGAAGCCAGCGAGGAATTGGATTCAGCCGAGATCGGTTCTCAGTGCACCATGAATGGGCAAGTGTTAGGCACGCCTTTGTACATGGCACCCGAACAAGCTGCCGGACGTGTTGATGATCTTAACGAGCTGACAGACATTTACGGCCTGGGCTCGATCCTGTTTGCGATCTTGACCGGCAGTGCTCCACACGAAAGTTCGCAGGCGCAGGCTTCAGGAGTTCGCGAAGTTCTGTCCGCGATCACGAGCCGCCCAACCCCGATCGCTCAGGAAATTGACAGCTCAGTAGATGACGCATTGGCGGCGATCTGCAGCAAAGCCATGGCTCAAAAACAATACGCTCGATACCAATCGGCAATGGAATTGGCTGAAGACGTACAGCGCTGGATGGCTGGCGAGGCTGTCTCGGCTCAAAAAGAAAAACTGGTACATCGAGTCCAGCGTTGGGTGCGACATCATCAAGTTTGGTCTCAAGTCATTGCCGCAAGCCTCATCATTGCTTGCGTCGCGGCATCGACATTGGGTGTCGCTATTCGCCAAAGCCATCTTGCTAAACAGCAGCGGCTGTTCGATGAACTAACCGTCTATAGCAATGAATTCGAAGTTCAAATTCAGTCGACTGCCGTTGAGTTGATGCGCAACACAAGGTTCATGTCAACGTTGCCTCCTATCCAGGCGTTCATCAAACAGGCCGATGCTCCGGGTGCGCCAGGTGCG
>CAZXLW010000059.1:0-16194 GCA_964641465.1 uncultured Pirellulaceae bacterium
TCTGCATTGGTTGGATCGTCTGCATTGGTTGGATCGTCTGCGTACCAAGAGTCCGTCCCGAACAAAGAAGTTACGTCGGGCACTAGTCCATGGAATCGTTGCATCCTCCGTGATAACGACGATCCCGACGGAAGTTTGCGGCTGATCGGTGACGTCAATCAAGATGGAGTCGTTGACTTGCTGGACGTTGCTCCATTCGTCGAGCTTTTGAATTCCGGAGAATTCCAGATCGAAGGCGATATCAATGGCGACGGCGAAATCACGTTGCTCGATGTCGGACCGTTTGTTGACTTGATCAACGGCAATTAAGGGTCCTAAAATATTCGTTAGTCGCGGTAGTATTCCCGAGCCAACTCAGCTGGCTCTGCTCCTCGCATGTATTGGAATGTCGTCCGCCAGTTCGCGATGGTTTGCTTGATCGGGCCGCGAGCCTCCCATCGTCGTGTACTGACCTTTAACGGGCCCGGCAGCAATTGGAATCGGTACGGAATCTTCCCGTTTCCCGGACTCTTCCGAACCGATAGGTTGCGTATTCGCAACTTCTGTGAGAAGCGAAAATCCTCCATTAAGGGGATTTCGTCAAATCCCTCCAGCTCAAAGAACAACTCTCGACGGATGAATACCCCCTGATCACCGTACGCGGTTCCCAACCAGGAAGCACGCAGGGCATTGCCCATTTCGATGAGTCGGTAGATCCATTGACGATTGTCGAGCGATTGCTTGAACGCTCCGCACGCTACGTTTCTCGACTTGATTGCCGAGCGAATCTGGTCGCAACCGCCGCCAGGCAAATAAGAATCCACGTGCAGAAAGAGAAAGACATCACCGGTTGCTTCGCCGGCACCTGCATTTAGCTGTTTGCCGCGACCGACTGGTGAGCGGCACGTTATGCAATCTAAAGAATCGGCGATCGCCAGTGTGTCGTCTGAACTGCCCCCGTCTACCAGGACAACTTCGTCAGCTCCACACTTCCAGGCATTTTCGATCGCCTTTGAAACAAGAAATGCCTCGTTCAAAGTCGGAATGATTACCGAAATCTTCACGAGGCATTTTCATTTCAAGGCTAAAATAGTTGGCAACTCGATCTAACTACTTCTCGACAGTTTCAGCTTTCGCCGCTGCCATACGAGTAGATTCGGACTGGGCCATAAACGCCTCAACCGTGGCCGGTGTTTGCATTCCGCGAAGGAACCGGCGTTCCCATTTGTTGTTTTTCTTCTCAAACACGATCAATTGTGGAATCCCTCGCTTGCCAATCAACTTGCGAGCCAATTCCTCTTCCTTACCCAGATCCACAGTCGCGAAATGGAAGTCCCGGAAAGCTTCTTTCTGCTTCAGTTGTGGAAGCGTCGTTGCCTTCATGGTGCGGCAAGGTGCACACCATTCCGCGCTGACAAACACCAATAGCGGTTTGTCGCCACGCTGAGCCCTCTGATAAGCAGACTTATAGTCGCTTGGCTCGCCCTCATTCGCTCCGATAAACGCTCCTGCGAGCAATAGAACAATCAATTTCATCTTTCTCTCCTGTATAGGCGTAAACGCCATTGGTTTCCTAAACCCTACTTCCCGAACAAGTTGCCAACTTGGATGCGAAACAATTAAAAACGGGCAGCCTGGTGAATCCTGGTAATTTACATATCGACAAAAAGTGACAGCATTAATGTATGAAACTACACGCTAAAAAAACAAAATTCGCGGGCATCAAACAAACTCGTTAAAGCATTACAGTTTTAAGGGAACTCTTGGAATTCCCGCCTCCTTGAACAAGCGGCACATTATCGCCACGCAGCAACTGCACAAAAGATGCTCGCCTTTCTCGAATGTCGCCTGCCTCACCAAAACACCCGTAAAGTCCAACTAACCGACCTAAACACCCTGTTTGCGGCGGGGAGGATATCCAAAATTCCCGAAGTTTTTTGCGCACTCGCAGCCTGCATGTGGTGCATGAGCGTCCCAACTCGTACCATTGACAAGCTCTTCTTATTTGCTCTCCAGGATCACGGTCAAATGAGTATCAAGTTCGGTGTTGAGGTTTTGACAATCTGTCGATGTCCACATACAGTCCTGCGATTGTTGAAACTTCAAAGTAGTACAGTTCTGTGAAAATTCGAGTTGGCTTGATCGGTCTAGGGGACCACTGGGACACCAGGCACCGACCTGCGCTAATCGCTTTGCAGGATCGCTTTGAGGTCAAAGCCGTCTGTTGCGAAGTCGCAGCCCGGTCTCAAGGTGTTGCCAAAGAGTTCGGGGCGTTACCAGTCGATGGCTTTCGAGCGATGATCGAACGGCCTGATATCGATGCGGTTCTCGCGTTGGCACCAGACTGGGTCGGGCCGTTGCCATTGATCGCTGCCAGCGAAGCTGGCAAAGCCGTGTACTGCTCGACAGCATTGGATATCTCGCCAGAACAAGCTGACGAAATTAAGCGGCGAATCGACAAGTCCGGGGTCGCGTTCATGGCCGAGTTTCCTCGGCGGTATGCGCCGGCGACCTTGCGGCTGAAAGAACTGATTGCCACGCGACTTGGCGCTCCGAAGCTTCTGTTTGCACACGATCGGATGGCGGTCGAAAGCCAACAGGACAAGCTTCGACGTGGTGAGTACTGCCCGTTGGTCTGGCGGCACCTGATGGAACAAATTGATTGGTGCCGTTACATCGTCGGAGGTGAACCGGAATCCGTCGTCGGGGCAGGGCTGGATACTGCCGGTAACAACGAATCGTTTTACCAAATGGTAAGTCTGGAGTTCCCGGCTAATGCCTCCGGCTTGCGCCCGCTGGCGCAATTGAGTTTGGGGCACTACATCCCCGCCTGTTGGTCAGACGCACTTACTTTTCGGCGCCCGTCTTCGATCCAGGTTTGCTGCGAGAACGGATTGGCTTTTCTGGATCTGCCAAGTACGCTCGTTTGGTTCGACGAAGGCGGGCAACACACTGAATCGCTGGGAGCGGAGAAACCGATCGGCGAACAAATGCTGCGGCAGTTCTACCGGTCGATAACCAGTCTCGTTCGCAACCAATCAGATTTGGTCGACGCGTACCGAGCGATGCAAGTCGTGCTCAATTCGAATGAGAGTATTCGCACCGGGCAAAAGGTGCAGTTAAAACTGGATTGAGCTCAAGCTCATATAACCAACAAGCCAAACTGACGCATTCGCAAAGCAGTGTTGCCCAACTACACAAACCGGGAAAACAACTCGGTCAGGAAATCTTCGGCAATCGACGCGATACCTGGAAACGAACTTTCTCGCGGCCCCGCGACATTCAACACTTCAACCTTGGACTCTTCGATCCAATCCCCGATCGCATCCAACGCCAATGACCGGAAGCTTCCCCGCGCCGAATCAAGTGTTTGACAATAAAACAGCTTCCCGTGTTTTTTCGCCAACTTTCTGGTTAGCAAAGTACCACCGGCCAATTCCCCGAGATACAAAATCAGAGTGCCATCCGACTCGACAACATTCCGCTCCGTTCGCACGGCGTAATTTCGACTGGTCGTTTCCTGCAAATTGAACTTCGCATTGATCTTCCCTTCTTCAGACCTTCTACCTGCCGGGCACCAACCTCCATGTGCGACGCCTGACTTGATCGCCGCCAACAGCGCAGCCTGATCAACTCCGGTCTGACCACCCGAGATCACTTTACGAAGTCGTCGTGATTTTGAATTCATTGTTAAAATTCATTGTCGAGGGATTGCGGGCAATGCCACGCACGACACGGGAGCGAAAACACCAACGCATTGCCGGTATCGCCTGTTACGCCCTGCTCGTCGTTAAGGGCTCGGAGCGCGGGTCGTGCGTTTGCGATTGTTTGGATGTTCTGCCTGCCCGATCAATTCATACAAAAACCGACTTGGCTTGGAGTCCTGAGGCTTGCCCCACTTCAAACGCGAAAGCGACATCGAAAGCGTCAATCGTTCCTGAGCTCGCGTCACGCCGACGTAACAGAGGCGACGTTCTTCCTCGACACCAGCATCGTCGTCTTCCAGGCTGCGGTAATGAGGCAGGATCCCTTCTTCCATCCCGACCAGGAACACTTCCGGGAACTCCAATCCTTTGGCACTATGCATCGTCATCAGGGCGATCGCATTCCGTTGCAGTTGTTTCTCTTTCTCGTCTTCCACGTCCTGATCGCCCAACAACAAGCGATCAAAAAACTCGGTCAGTGTCTTACTTTTCTTCTTGCCTTCCTCGTACTCAGCCAGCGCGTTGATGATTTGCCCAACACTATTCCATCTGGATTCCCGCTCATTTGGATCGTTGTAAATCCGGTCAAGCTCTTTCTTGTAACCGACTGCATCAATCATCTGGCGAGCTCGTTCGGTCAACGTACCGCTGGTTTCGCTTGAGAAATCTTCGACCAGCGTTGTCAGGCGCTTCAATCCGTTTCGTGTTGCCGACGTCAACGTAGGTTGCGGCGCTGCCCCGGAAACGACGTCCCACAATTTCAGTTTGTTTTCGATCGTATGCTGCATCAACTGCTCGATCGACTTTCGACCGATCCCGCGAGCCGGCGTATTGATGATCCGCAGGATTGAAACCTCGTCGTCCTGATTGTCCATCAAACGCAAATAGGCCAGGACATCCTTAACTTCCTTACGGTCAAAGAACGACATGCCACCCACCAGCACGTACGGTAATTTCGCTTTCCGCAACTCCGTTTCAAATGGTCGAGGTTGTTCGTTAGTGCGAAACAGGATCGCAAAGTCACGTGGTTCAACACCTGGTTGCCCAAGTCGTTTCTTGATCTCGTAAACTGTCTCGGCCGCCTCCTTGGCCTCGTTCGTGTACTGCATAATCTGCGGAGCCAACCCGGGACCACGGGCCGCGCGAAGAATTTTATCGTGACGATTCGAATTGAACTGGATAAGCGTATTAGCAAAATCGAGAATTGCACCGGTGCTTCGGTAGTTCTCCTCCAGGCGAATCTCTTTGGCTGCCGGCCAGTCCCGCTTAAAATTCAAAATGTGCGACACCTCAGCGCCTCGCCAACCATAGATTGACTGATCATCATCGCCGACCACGCAAAGATTGTTGTGCGGCTGAGTCAGCGCCCGCAGGATCCGGTACTGGCTGCCGTTGGTGTCCTGGTACTCGTCGACAAGGATGTGGTCAAACCGAGCTGCTTCTTGTGCGCGGCATTCGTCAAATTTTTCGAACAGCTTTTCGGTCAGTAACAGCAAATCGTCAAAGTCAACGCAACCGCGACTTTTTAACAATTGCTGGTAACGGTCATAGCCAATCGCGGCCAAGTGCGCGTGATCGGAGTCCGAATCGAGAACTGCTCCGTTGGGCCCAATGGAGCGAGACTTCCAACCGGAAATATGAAACAGCAGCTGCCCGGGCGCCAACAGCTTGTCGGCCACGTTGATTTCTCGCAGGACTTCCCGGGCGAGGGCTTCCTGATCGCCGCGGTTGTAGATCGCGAACTTCTTTGGATACCCCAGTTTCTCGATATGTTGCCTGAGGACCCGGACGCAAAGCGAGTGAAAAGTGGAGATCATCGGACGTTTCTTGCGTTTCTTGCCGACCAGCTTCTTCAGTCTTTCCTGCATCTCGTTGGCGGCTTTATTGGTGAAAGTCACGCCCAGTATCCGATCTGCCGCAACTCCAGACTCGATCAATTTGGCCATCCGAAACGTGATGACCCGCGTCTTGCCGCTACCGGCACCGGCTAACACAAGCATCGGGCCTGAGAGCGTGTGGACTGCCTCGTGTTGAGCTGGATTCAAACCTGCCATGGAAATTAGGTTACCTGAGTTCTGTTTTCGGGGACGCAATGGTAACGCAAGACAGTCACGCTTCCAGTGGTTATTTCGAACCTCGTAAACTATTGTCGCGAATGTCTTGATTGTCGCTATTGACCAATGAAATAGGCCCCCAATATACTGTGAACTTCGATCCACTCCGGTCTTTGAGGGTCGAGGTGCGCGTCGAACATTTTTCGCTAACAGACTGTTATGAATAAAAAGAAACAACAAGAACAGGAAATGTCCGAAAATGACTTGGTCTCCTACCTGGAGGAAAAGCTCGGACACCTGAAGCCTTATTGGTCACAAATTGCCCTCGGTGCGTGCGTTGTCGTGCTGGGACTGCTGGGAATCGTTTACTTGTTCCAGCTAAGCCAGCAAGCGGAAGCTGGTAAATGGCAGTCCTTAAACGAAGCCCGAGTTCAGTATCGCAACACGGGCGACAATTCGTTGCTGGTCGATTTCGCTGATCAGTATCCCGACGACACAGCTGGACTGTGGGGATTGTTGTTTGCTGCTGACGCGGAAATGCGTTCAGGCTTGTCCGATTTTTCGTCTGATCGAAAATCCGGCTTCGACAAGATAACCAAAGCTCAAGATTTTTATCAAAGAATCGTCGACTCCAGCGCAACCAAGACTACCGAGTTACAACGACGCTCGGTTTATGGCTTGGCGTACGCTTTCGAAAGCAATGGTGAATTCGACAAAGCCGCTGGCTTTTATCAGCAGCTGGTCGATGCTGGGGAAGACAACCCGTTCCTGAAAGACGCCAAGCGCGGGTTGGCTCGATCAACCAGCCCTGAGTTCGCGGCTGTCTTTGACAAGTTTCGAGAATTCGAAATTGACGAGACTGCTCCCGGTCTAAAACTCCCTCGCCGGCCTGACATTTCGTTCCCAGAATTGGGCGCGCAGCCGAATACTGGTGGAGGCGAATTCGCTTCTGTTGGAGGTGGAGACGGTGCGTCCGATGTTGAACCAGCGGGTGATGCTCCAAGCGGTGAAGGCAGTTAAACAAGGTAATCAATCAGAAGCTCGAAATCATGAAGCTGCAAGCAGTTCGGAATTCGACGCTTCGCAAAACCATTCGTGGAGGATGGAACTCTTTCCTTCACAACTCTCTTTTTTCTTCTGCTTACGACCGGATCGTCCCGCCAAGATCGTTAGGCGTGCACGGCGAACGCGTTGCGGAACGATTCCTGCTTAAATCCGGCTACATTGTCGTCGGGCGTTCGTATTCCGACGCTATCGGCGAATTGGATTTGATAGCAATCGACGGCAGGACCGTTGTTTTCGTCGAGGTGAAAACCCGCTCCTCAGACTCAGCCGGGGCACCAGCAGAGGCCGTGGACGAAGACAAGCAAATCAGGATCTCCAAAACGGCGCTATCTTACCTAAAACGCCATGATCTACTGGATTGTAAATCGCGTTTCGACGTAATCGCGATTTCCTGGCCGCGAAACGGTGCAGCTCCCGAGCTGGAACATTACATGGACGCGTTTGCCGCACTTGGTGTTGATTGACGTACACAGGCGGTATTCTGTTGACAGGGTTCGACAATCTCTATAGCTTTCGCGGAAAATTCGTTCAATTTGCCGCGTTGGATTCTGGAAGGATCCATCATAAGTGGCAGCCGTCATGAAACTTCTGCAACGGAATGCAAAATGAGTACCCGGCCGGTAGCTTCGCAGTTAAAAGGATTCGTTCGCAACGTCGTATTATTAACGGCGTTCGCTGGGACCATCGCGATTCTGTTTTCTGGTTGCCGCAACGTAGTTCGTCGCGGCCAAAGTCCGGACGAATCATTGCTGAAGTTTTCCAATGATGCGGACACCAATTTTATTGGCAAGGTATGTGGCGTGAGAGGATTACGGCCCGCTCAGATCGAAGGCATCGGGCTGGTCGTCGGGCTGGATAGCACGGGTAGCAATCCGAAACCAAGCGGGCAAAAAGATTATTTGTTGCGTGAACTGAAAATCAACAGCACAACAGACAATGCCAAATCCGCACTCAAGAGCAAAAACACTTCGATGGTGATGATTCGAGGCCTCATTCCTCCGGGAGCCAGGAAAGGCGATATCATCGACCTTGAAGTTATCGCTCCTCCCAACTCAGACACGACAAGTTTGAAGTACGGCGAATTGTTAAAAACAGACATGCGTCCGATGTCTCCAGTAACTCGATCAGTCAAACTTGGCAACGTGCAGGGCAAAGCAAAAGGAAGAGTGCTCGTCGACGGGTTGTTCGAAAGCAGTACGGATGATTCACACCTATTGCGAGGCCGGATTCTTGGCGGCGGAGTGGTCAAAGCCGATCGAGATCTGACACTCGTGGTTCATTCAGAAAACACGTCAGTCAAAGTCACTCGCAGCATCGCCCACTCGATCAACCAGCGTTACAACAAAATTTCGAAAGACGGTCGAGACGACGTTGCCAAACCAGTTACCGATCGGATTATCCAATTGGCAGTCCCACACGAATACCAACACAACCTGGGACGCTTCATCCAGTCTCTGCAGGCGATGGCTTACAGCGAGACTCAGGAAGAACGGGCAAGTCGCCTGAAGGACCTTGACCGACGTCTTTCCGACGCGACAACTGCCAAGCGTGCTGCGATCGAATTAGAGGCGATTGGTGCAGACTCAGAACCAATCCTTCGCGAAGCCATCCAACACCCGGACTTTGAAGTTCGCTTTTATGTCGCCGAAACGATGGCATACATGGGGTTCGCAGACGGCGTCCCGCACTTGAAACAAGCTGCTGAATCTGAACCGGCGTTCCGCTGGCACGCCCTGACCGCTTTGGCATCGATCGACAGCAACGTTGCCGTCCAGGCATTGAAGTCACTACTGGACCTTCCCAGTGCAGAAACCCGTTATGGTGCGTTTCGAGCGTTGCAGGCCTGCTGCCCGGACGACAGTCGCATTTCCGGTAAGTTACTGGGCGATGAATTTTACTTCCACGATGTTTCGACTGATGCCGACGGAATGGTGCATTTCGCGCGAACGCGAAAGCCGGAAATTGTTGTCTTTGGAAATGATCATGTCGCAGACGATTTTCTGTTTGTGGAAGCGGGCCTGACCGTGAAAGCAATCGACGACAGCCGCGCACGCGTCATCAGGTTCGATCCGATCGATGGCGAAACTCGCTTCACGTGTTCTTCGAGCATATCCGAATTGATCAAAACGCTGGCTCGTTTTGGCGTCGACTACACGACACTGCTTGAACTGTGCCGGGAAGCAGACGCCAACGATACGTTGAACTCACGTTTGGTGATCAATGCTGCTCCTCGAATCGGTTCCAAGTCGATGGACGATTCGGTCGGCAGCAACTCCCGTGATTCGACGGAACGAAGTGAACGATACATTTCGCATCCGGTTCCGAACCTGTTCTCTGACGTTCAACAGGAAGCTTCGCCACAGGACGAACTCGAACAGTGATCGACCAAAAGTCGACTGCAAATCTCCATAATTGCTCTGGTTTCCGGGGTTCGCTTAGCGAAAATATATCGTTGCGAATCTTCGTGACAGTTATGTTTCCTCAATCCAGCTAATCGGAAGTTAAATGCTTAAAGCCCTAGAATTGACTGGCTTTAAGAGCTTTGCCGACAAGACGCGGTTTGAATTCCCGGCTGGGATTACGGTCGTGGTTGGACCAAACGGTTCCGGCAAATCAAACGTTGTGGATGCCATCAAGTGGGTGCTTGGTGAGCAGAGCGCGAAAAGTCTGCGCGGTAAGGAAATGTCCGATGTCATTTTCAAGGGAGCTGGAGGAGCCAGCGGTCGCAAGCCAGCCAACAGTGCGACCGCGACAATCATTCTCGATAATACGGAGCGGCGTTTCTCTTACGATGCCGACGAAGTCCTCGTTTCGCGACGCGTTTACCGCAGCGGCGAAGCGGAATACCTGATCAACAATGAAACTTGCCGGCTGAAAGACATCCGCGAGATGTTCCGCGGGACAGGTATCGGCACGGATGCCTATAGCTTGATTGAGCAGGGGAAAGTCGATCGAATGCTGCAGGCGTCAGCCAAGGAACGCCGTGCGATCTTTGAAGAAGCGGCCGGGATCAGCCGGTTCAAAGCCAAGAAGGTCGAAGCGCAACGGCGACTTGATCGGGTTGAAGGCAACTTGATTCGACTTTCGGACATCGTTGAAGAAGTCGGTAGCCGGTACCGCAGCATCCAAAAGCAGGCAGCCAAAGCGGCCAAATACAAAGAATACTCGGAGCGTTTGCAGGAGCTTCGCACGTTCGTCGGTCAAAAGGATTGGCGAGCAATCACGGAAAAGCTGAACAGCCTGAGCACGGACAAGGAGCAATCCGAGACAACCGTCAACGACTTGAAATCCTCGATTGCCAAAGCTGAGAAAGAAGCTGACGAGGTCGAACAGGAATTGGAGACGTTCTCGTCAGAAGTTTCCAGCCAACAACAAATAGCTTCGACATCGCGCGAGACGATTGCCGAGCAACGGGCCAAAATCGAACTCAATCAAACTCGAATCAACGACCTCGACATTCGCAAGTCCGATCAGGAATCTCGTTCCCAGCGGCTGCAATCGCGGTTCGACGAGGTCGAAATTCGCCGAACGTCCCACGACGATGATGTCAACAAGGCACATCAGGCGTTCGAGGGAGCCCAGCAGAAGGTCTCGGAATCCGAAACCAGCCTCAAAGGTATCGATTCAAATCTCAACAGGCTGATAACCGAAAACGAAGGAGCTCGTTCCGATTCTGGCCAACTGATCTCGCTGATCACTGAGCTCGGCAGGATGGTCAGTGCGGCCGATTCGCAAATCGAATCGCTGAACCTTCGCAAGACTCAAAACCAAGCTACGATTGCTGAGCTGCAATCGAATCTCGACGAACGTAATAACTCGCTGCGAGAATTCAAACGGGTTCGAACTGAACTGGAACAGGACGCAACGTCCAAAGACTCGGCCATTAGCGCGGCGCGAGAAGCATTCGATCAAGCCAGAAATCAACGCGCGGGCACCGACAAGTCGCTGAGTAGCTTGAAGAGCCAACTGACGGAGAAGAGCCAGCGCAGCAAAGTTCTACTTGAACTCGAAAAACGACTCGAAGGCGTCAACGCGGGTACGAAACAACTGCTGGAACAAGCCAAGAAAACCAGCACTGGTCCTTTCCGTGAAATTATCGGCGTTGTTGCTGACATGATCAGCGTCAACGTGCAACATGCGGGAATCGTTGATGTCGCTCTCGGCAACGCCGCGCAATACATCGTTGTCGATGGCCATGAATTGATTGATGTATTGGCAGCAGAAAAGTTGCGAGTTAAAGGACGTGTCGGAATCATCCAGTTTTCCGAGCCACCAACGTTGGGGGCCGATCCTGACGTGAACATTAACGGTGAAACAGGTGTGATTGGCCGGGCCGATCGGCTGGTCCAGGTCCAAACCGAATACGCCAGCTTCGTACGTAAGCTGCTGGGCGGAACCTGGATTGTCCGGACACTGGGCGATGCGGTTTCAATCCACGAACGCAATCCGGGGGTGCGACTGGTGACTCTCGACGGCGAGATCGTCGAGGCCGATGGCTCCGTCATCGTTGGGCCCAAAGCCATGGCAACCGGTTTGGTTTCGCGGCGCAGTGAATTGCGGATGTTGACTCGCGAGATCGAAGAGTTGACCAAGCAATCCGAACAAACCGCCAATAGCCTCAAAGAGCAAATCGAGGCAGAAAAGTCAGCGGAAGCCAAAGTCCAAACATTGCTCAACGAAAACTCACAGCTGTCGCAAAAGCTCTCGGACATCGCCGTCCGCTCGGAAGAAGTTTCCAAACAAGCCAACGAAATCGAAGAACGACTACAGAACTCCAAGAGCGAGTTTTCCGATGTCGGCAGCACGCTCGCAGGCATCGTTTCCGCACTCACTGGCAACCGGCAAAACTTGCAGCAGCATGAATCTCGATTGGATGAGTTAAACCAGATCGTGATCGCCAACGAGTCGCAGACGTCTCAGCTACGATCGGACCGACAGCAGGCTGAGCAGGAACTCACAAATGCCAAGATCGAATTCGCGAAATTCGAACAGTCTCTGGAAACGATCACGCGTCAACAGGAACAGATTGTCACTGAGTCAGGTCAGTTATCCGAAGAGCTGAAACAGATCCAACAGCAAGTTGAATTGGACGCATCTGCTCGAACGACTGCCGAGGCGGAGTTGAAACAAGCCAGCGAGTTGCTGGAAAAAGCCGAATCAGACCTCGCGTCGGTGGCTGAAGAACTGGAAACCGCCACGCAAAAGAAAACAGAACTGGATGAGCGACGTCGAGCGGTTGCTCAGACGTTGAACGAGAAACGCGGCGACCTCCGTTCGCTGGAAGACGAACTGCACAAAGCGGAACTCAAAGTCAGCCACCTGCAGATGGAACGCACCAAGCTGGTTGAACGTTTGCAGGAAGACTACGGCATTGATATTGCCGAAATTGACATGGTGCTGACGGACGAGGAAGAGATCGCTCAGCGAGATGCCGTCGATACCGAGATCTCGGATCTGCGGAAAAAGATTGGCTCGATCGGCTCAGTCAACATGGACGCACTTGCCGAACTGGAAGAACTCGAATCCCGCTACACCAAGATGGACGAGCAGTACCAGGACCTGGTTTCCGCCAAACAGTCCCTGGAAAACATCATCCAACGAATCAACACCGACAGTCGCAGGCTGTTCGTCGAAACTCTCGATGCGATTCGCGGGAATTTCCAATCGCTGTTCCGCCAAACGTTCGGTGGTGGCCAGGCCGACATCATTTTGGAAGAAGGTGTCGACCCGCTGGAAGCCGGAGTGGAAATTGTCGCGACGCCACCGGGGAAACCTCAATTCAACAACTCGTTGCTGAGTGGAGGCGAAAAGGCTCTGACCGCGGTCTCGTTACTGATGGCGATCTTCCAATTCCGCCCTAGCCCGTTTTGCGTCCTCGACGAGGTCGATGCTCCGTTTGATGAAGCCAATATCGGGCGGTTCATCGACGTCCTCAAAAGCTTCCTCGGTTGGACCAAATTTGTGATTGTGACACATAGCAAGCGAACCATGACCGCGGCAACTACTCTATATGGAGTCACCATGCAGGAATCGGGGGTCTCTAAACGGGTCAGTGTTCGATTCGAAGATGTTGGCGAAGACGGCGAAATCTCAGAAGCCGCTGTCGAACGTGCGGAAGACGAACGCGGCGTTGCCTGAATTGCCCCCGGTGAACCCGGTCCATTTAAACAATGATCAACACGCTTTACTTACCCGAAATTCGCGAGTTGCTGGCCAACGGCAATACGGTTGAGCTGCGCGAATTTTGTGAAGCGTTACATCCCGCCCGCACCGCGGAGTTCATGCAAGGACTCTCGATCGACGAAGCTTGGGCCGTGTTGCGGCACACGGAACTCGTTCACCAGGGCGAGATTTTCAGCTATTTCGATCTCGATCGGCAACACGAAATCCTGACGACACAAAATCGCGAAGAAGTTGCCGAGATGGTAGCCGAACTCGCGCCGGACGATCGCACCGACATCCTGCAGGATCTTGACGACGAAGTCCTCGACGACATCCTGCAACGTCTACCGACGGCGGAACGACGTGACTACCTGCGACTCAGCCAGTACCCGGAAGGCACTGCGGGAGCAGTGATGACGTCGGAAGTCGCCAAACTCACGGCAGAATTAACGATTGAGACCGCCATTGGTGAGATTGGACGCCAGTCGGAAGAATACGAAACAATCTACTATCTGTATGTTGTCGACGCCGACGACCATCTGCTGGGAATCGTCTCCGCTCGGCAATTGTTGGCAGAGATGCGAAACCCGCAGACGAAGCTTGCCGAGATCATGGAAACGGAACTGATTGTCTGCGAGGCGATGGACGACCAGGAAGATGTCGCGGACAAAGTTGCCAAACTGAATCTGCTGGCGATTCCAGTTGTCGATGAAGAACGCCGGATGCTCGGCATCATCACGCACGATGACGTGATCGACGTTGTTCACGAGGAAGCGGTCGAAGACGCCCATCGCATCGCAGCTGTTGACCCGCTCGACGAGAGCTATCTGAAAACATCACTCATCACGCTCAGTTGGAAACGAGGCATCTGGCTGATCGTGCTGTTCTTTTTCGCACTACTAACAGCCTTCGCCTTGGAACATCACGACACGAAGCTGCAAAAATGGGTTTGGCTGGTACCGTTTATTCCTCTGGTAATCAGCAGCGGCGGCAACACCGGCAGCCAATCAGCAACTTTGATCATTACCGCGCTGTCTCGCGGGCACATCACGCTCGCGGACTGGAAACAAGTCATCAGCCGAGAATTGACGATGGGGTTGATGCTCGGGGCAATGCTCGGAGGACTTGGTTACGTGACCTCTATTATGTTCGAACCCGTGGGAGCATTTTCTTATGCATCACTGGTGGTACCGTTGACGTTACTATTGGTCGTGATCGCCGGGACGCTGACGGGCTCGATACTTCCGCTTGTTTTCGAATCGCTCGGTTGGGACCCAGCCCTCATGAGCAACCCGTTTGTCGCGGGAATTATTGATATCCTGGGTATCGTGATCTACATGAACGTAGCGATATTCTTCTTGTCCGGTTAGTGACTGAAAAATATTTACAACTGGCAAATCAATTGATCAGAGTATTGATTTTTTGCCCCAAGTCCCTGACATCCGGATTGATGGCTACCACACGAAGCGTATCATCCAGCAGCACCATGTAGGGCAGGGAAGGGACCGGGAATTCATCAACAAACCGTTTCCCGGACCGCGTATTTGAATCTGCGATTGCGAAATGGAAACCTGGAATTTCCTTCGAGAGCTTTTCCGCCACGAGAATCGCCTCTTCGCCAGGATCAGTCAAAACGATAATGCATTGCAGCAACTGGCTGTACGAAAGATTGGTCAACGAGTTCAACAGCTTCGTCGACCTGCTGTCAGACGCGGACCAATATGTCACCAGCGTCATGCGATTTTTGAACGTATGTTGCTGGCTGGCAACTGTCGTCAGACCGGACAAATCGAATTGTTTGTTGTACTTACCAACTCGGACTTTGAGGTCATTCAAAAAACGATTGGCAACGGACGTCAGTTGAGCATCGCTCTCATCCAAGCCCAAAAAGAACGCCTGAGTATCGGCGATCAACTCGCGTGCGTCCGGAATCTTGTTCATCGCGATAAACACTTCGAGCAAACTCGAGATCTGCTCGATCGCTTCCGGGTACAGCAATTTGGGCCGCAATGCGAACCGAATTCGATTGGTCAATTCACCATCTGCCGTCAGACGGTTTTGTCGCATACGGTCCTTGATACCAACGATCAGCAGTTTGGCAAACTTGGGATCAGCGGATTCATCACCAAACAAAATCTCATTGAAAGACAGCTCCGCAATCCCTCGTGCCTTGGCATTCTTGCTATCCAGGAACTCGTCAATAACAACATTAAAAAAGTGAACTGAATCATCCACCATCGAATCGGATTTCTTCATCAAGCGGGCATACTTGTAAATCGCTGCCGCAATCTCGTCGTCATCAACAAGCTGCGACGCCACCTGGCGACAATAGTCGAGTGCCTCTTTGCGATTGGCTTGTGTCGGTACCGTCGAAAATTGGTGAATCGAAGTCATCATGATTGAGACCGCCGCAATCTTGGCCACGTCTGGATCCTGATGATTCAGGTTAGCCGCACATAGCTCTTGTAGCTGTATGTCAATCGCTTTGTTTCCCAAACGATACTTTCGATTCAGGTTCGACAACAACTGCAGCGCTTCCATCCGGTACAACGTACCCTCTTTCTGCGCCAACTCGTCATCGGGTTTCACCAACAGTTTATTGGCAATTTCTGAGCGTTGCTCAACCCAATGCATCTGCACTGGCAGAGGCGCGTTGATATCCCGCTCCATTTTTCCGGCAAGGTAAATAAGATCGCGAGTTTCCAGCACTTCGCCTTCTTTGTGTTCGAGCACAAGATCGGCATCGAAAGTTTCTAACAGCGAAGCCACGTCATCTTTGTCTTCCCAAAGAGACCAATCAGTCGTCTGAATCCAAAAGACAGAATAGGCTACGCCGACCAGACAAAGCAAAATGACTCCGCGCTGGATTAACCGGAACCGTTTCGTTGGTACCCGTTCTTTGAATTTGGGTACCTTGTCCTTTTTCATGCGAAGCCAAAATGTACGCAGCGAAGGAATCATGGGATCTATTCGAATTAGGTAAATTAGAGTCCACTCTCTGAGCACCGAATCTTGCGAGCGGCAACGTCCATTTTAACCTGTGACCCTCAAATTGAACTAAAAATTACAGGTATACGCCATCACGAATATTTCAAGACCGCGGATAATCCGGAATGTGACGGTCAGTGAAGCTGGCAGCCCGCTGAGCGACTCAGATGGTCCCATTTCATTGAACCCAATGCAAAATTGTCCCGGGTATTCATTCGATTTGTTTAGAATGAAAAGCTGAA
>CAZXLW010000059.1:16294-32688 GCA_964641465.1 uncultured Pirellulaceae bacterium
AAAAGTCTTCCCTGGCGATGGCGGCTGGCACTTCCGCTAAACTCAAGCGACAAGAAAGACTGCCCAATCGCTTAAACGGAATTCGCCCTGCTCGCGGAAATCGCCGAAAGCGTCTGACGGATATCGGTATCCGAACCGATTCTCGATTCCTGCCAATCAATTGCCATCATGATGCTGTTGATCCCCGACCCGATTCCAAACAACGCTAATCGATCGCCCGTTTCGATGAATCCCTCCTGGCACCCACATGCCAACGAAATCGGTAGTGCCGCCGAACCAGTATTCCCAAGCCACGAGAAAGTCCCGTAGTCATTGGCTGGATCAACGTTCAGCGACTCCAGCATCAGTTTTTGATGCGCGCTGCCGACTTGATGGCAAACTGACTTGTCTATCTCTTCCAAACTCCAACCAGCATTTGCGAGGAGCTTTTGCATGTTCGCAACGCCCGTCGCTACCCCTTCTCGCATCAGCGTCTCTGAATCGGTAAACATCAGCGGCGCCATTTCACTTCCGGCCTGATCCTGATGACTTTGGCACAAGTCATTGAATTTCGTGTTCGAAGTCGCTGCCGCCGCGACCAATCGATTCTGAGTCGAAGAGATGGACTTGTGCGTCAACAAGACGGCACAACTTGCAGAACCAATCGTCAACGAAGCAAACGCGGGCTTCACCGATTTTCTGGTCAGGCTGGTATCTTCGTTCAGCGCATTGATCGTTGTCTCGACAAGCTGACGACCGCCTTCCGAACCGACCACTAACGCAGACTGGACCTGCCCCAGTTCGATCATGTTCGCTGCCTGTAAAACTCCATTCAAAATCCCCAAACAAGCATTGGAGATATCGTAGATCAGGCAATTTCCATCCAAACCCAAGCGGTGATGAACCGAGCAGGCTGTTGCCGGTTCCAAATAATCGCGGCAAACCGAGCCGTGGATCAGGCAACCGACACTGGATTTTGGAATCTCGGCGACTCGCAACGCTTGTTCACAGCTGCGAACACTATTGTCGCTCGGGCGAACATTTGGTTCCCAAAATCGCCGCTCACGGATCCCGGTCATCAGCTCCAGCCTGCCAGCCGGCAGCTTTAGACGCGAATACAAAGGTTCAAGCCGCTTTTCGATTGATTCCGAAGTCCAGACTTCATCCGGAACTGTGTAGCCGAGCGACTCAATACAGACGTTTTGAAAGATCATTTTTGCCACGTATTTGTCAAACCAACCCCAATTTCACGCTAGCAAGCCACCATGCTTGCACAACATATGACCGTTAGCCCTGCCAGAACAACAATTTAAAGTGCCTTGATTGAATAATGTTTACTTGGTTATCAAAATGACGCCCGTTAATCGCGAGCATTAGGCACGCGATAGGAATCTAAAAATCGGGAGGATCAACAACGCTGCGAGGGATGCACACGTTGGAAATGAACCAAGCTTAAGGATTATCGCTTCCGGTTCAACACGAATTCAAAAGATAGAATTTGGCACGCCAATCATTTCTCGCTCCGCTTGATCACCAAAACGATGGGATCTTTAAAGGAAAAAGGGATGTTCAATAAACCTCTGATCGGAATCAACGCAGATTTTCGTTGTCAAAAGGGCTCTCAGCCAGCTTTCACAGTCATTACCGCAGGCTACTTTGACTGCATCACACGCGCAGGAGGCATTCCTGTCATCATTCCGCCGCTGGAGTCGGAAGACGACATTGCGTCTGTTTTGGAGAGGCTAGATGGCGTTGTGATGATTGGTGGAGCCGACCTGGACCCACGCAGAGACGGATATATGCTGCACCCAACCGTCCGCACGATGGATACGCGACGAGAAGAGTTCGACCGTAAATTCATGCAACATATTGCCGATCACAAATTCCCTGTGTTTGGGATCGGAGTTGGCATGCAACTGCTGAATGTGACCATGGGCGGAAACCTGTTCTTCCATATTCCTGAAGACCTACCGACGGCAATCCCGCATAAGGATCCTCAGGATCCTGCACATCGCCATAGCTTGGACGTGGTTCCTGGCACTCTGATGGAGCGAGTCTACGGCGACGGCGAAATCCGCGTCAGCAGCCGGCATCACATGGCTATCGACGAATTGGCCGACGGATTCAAGGTTTCCGCGACCTGCCCAGACGGCGTTATCGAAGCCATCGAATGCGACATCCCGGAATGGATCGCAATCGGCACCCAATTCCACCCGGAAAACGAAGCTGCTTCGGCACTGGACGTACGAGTATTCGAAGAGTTTATCGATGCTATCCGTGAAACTGCCAGCACTCCGTTGCGAGTGGCAGCGTAACTGAGCGAATTTGCTCGCGAAGCGAGCTTGAATAAGTCGATTTAAGTACAGCGGCATTGTGACAGCAACGCCGCTTTTTTTTGTTGGCTTTCTGGTCAAAGACCAAACTTCTTTATGTTGTTTCCGTTCCAACCTAATACGTTGCACCGAGACCCGCTCGATCCTGCGCAAAGGATCGAGCGCGAGGTTGGGGATCGAGGCCGCCGGTTAGTTATCGGGCTTTCTCTGGAACCCAACAACCGCCTGGCAACCGGAGCACTGGTCGTTGTCGCCGGAAAAGGGAAGTACCTGCGACCGATTCGATCCGTAACGTGCTCCCGACCACTTCCAAAAGAAACGACCCAGATGTTGGCCAGGTCCGCCAAGGGCCATGATGTTTCCTTATTGGATGTCGAAGCGATTCAACATGACGTGGCCCTGTTGCTGGCAGGCATGGTTGAAGAGCTGAAACGGCATGCCGGCAAGTACGTCGAGCGACTTTTACTCCTGGCCGTCATGGACCAGGGGTTGCTGCGGCACAGCGAAGCAGCAGATTCGCAATACCTGCCACTTTGCAATGCCGAAGTACTTGCCGAAACATCGGGAATTTCTGTCGTTGACTCGTTCCCAGCCCGCGTGCTTGCAACCGGAGGCCGTACGGTCGGTTTGACCGCTCTGCCATGCTGGCTGCTGTTCGCGGATCGTGCCCCGAAGCAAGCCAGTCGTAATCGCCTGGCAATCCGATTCGGCGCGGAAGCAGAAGCGTTTTTCCTGCCGGCTTCCGATGGCTCGGACTTGGAACTACCCGAAATTCGATTTGCGCATACGGCTTGTTTATCGCTGCTGGAAGAACTACTTGAAACCATCACGACGAAAAACCCGCCGGAGCAGGGGATTGAGTCAGCCTTGGCCCGACTGAGTCTGAATGGGAATTTTAATGAACCTTTGCGAGACCGGTTTACTGAATCCGGCATTTTTGAAGCACGCGGTTCACGAGCGAACGTCGCTGCTTCGCTGACGAATTTACCCTGTTCGCTTCCAGATCAAATAAGAACCTCCCTGGTATGTATCGTAGATGGCCTGACGACACAGATTCGTCAACAGATCGGAGAACAGCAAGTTCACGATATCGTTGTCGACACGCACCCTGACATGGCAGGCACGTTTTTGAACCAGTTGCAGCGTAGTTGGCCGAAAGCCACATTTCGAAACGACTTCGCCGGATACGGTGCCGACTCGGAAGGGAACCTCAATTCGATCCTGGCTGGCGTGCTCGGCACGATGAGCATCGATCAAATGCCAGCCAACGTCCCTTGGATAACGGGCACGAGTTCGCAAAAGCTGTTGGGCAAAATAACGCCTGGCAGCCCATCCAGCTGGCGACAGCTGCTTCGTGAGATGGCAGATTACCAACCGCCCGCGATGCGTCTTCGAGACGCCGTGTAGAATACACTCGTTAGCGATCGCTCGAACGATCTCAGCCAATTGACAATCTCACTGCATTACTTGCACTCTAACGATGAATACCGAACCAAATAAAAAACCAGAATCAGAAGAGCCGTCAATCCGCTTGGATCACTTTCTGCAAGCATGCGGAGTCGAAACTGGCGGACAAGCGAAACAGTTGATCCAAAACGGCAACGTACAAGTCAATGGAGAAGTCGAGACTCGCCGCCGCAAGAAGCTTCACGAAGGTGATGAAGTTGAATTGGAAGGGGAGGTGTTTACCGTCACCGCAGGTTAGTTTCTCTCGATTGGCTCAGATCCAGACTCTTCATCCACCATTACATGGCTTCCAATGCAAGGTTCCACTGAAAGCTTCAAGCAAAACCGCATATCTTGATGCGCGCAAAAAGACCGTGGACATTGAACTGCCCACGGCCGTGTGTAAAGACTTGATGTGCGACAGAACCGTTACTTGGTGCCTGAGCCATCCGCTTTAGCGTCTGAGCCGTCTGCTTTAGCGCCTGAGCCGCCTGAATCATCAGGGCCAGGGCCAGAACGCGAGGTGTCTTCAGACGGATTCGGAGGTGTCGCTGGATCCGTTGTCTCGACTGGCTTCGGAGCAGGCAACGGATTCAAAGTTTGAACTCCGCTTTTCAGCAACGGGTACATGACCATCTGTTCGCCGACTTTCCGAACAATTCCGCCACCGTCAAGTTTCGCACTGTCTTCTTGAAGAAGATTGCTGATACTTTGCTCGGGCATGACCTTGAGTCTGAAACTAACTCGCATGTTGCGGGCGACCTGGCCGTACTCGCCCATCGAACGTGTGTCGGGAACGAATCGGAACTCGACGCATTGATAGTGAGCTTCTCCGATTTTCACGACGAACGCATCAATGCTCTGACAGCCGCGATTCTGGATTGGCATATCCGAATCCGATTCGTATCCGCCTTCCGGAGCAGCGCCATTACTGAATAGCGGCTCGTTCTTTTCCAGACGGCAATTGCATGCGTCTTCTTTCATCTCGCAACCAGTAGTGTCTACCTGGTTGTCGTAATACAAAACCTTCTCGGTCGCTTTGCCACAATTGCCCAAGTCATCCTTGCCACATTCAATTGCGCGATAAGCCCAAATCTTGCCGTTGGTCCAAAGCAGTGAATCTGGACATTGTCCTTCGGTCGTCGCGGTAAATGCGAATCCCAGAACCATGGCAATTCCGATTTTGTGGAAATGGCTGATGGTCATTTTTTCTCCAGTAAATACGAATATTTTCGAATAGTGATTTCGAATGAAATGAACGCCAAAGAGAAAGGCGCTCCAAAGTTGCCGCTATAGTAATCAAATCAACCAGCGAAGCAATCTTTTTGGCTGGGCCGCGTTTGTAAAATGTTTAGCGGTGCGTCGGGTACAGTCGTACTCAACCAAAAACCGGGCTAACGCACCCGCTAAAATTCGCAAATTGCTGTAAGAATCAGCACAGCGATTTCAGATTGTGTCACCAGAGCTACGCCTAGTAACCGGACCCCGAGGCAGTAATTCGCTCGATCGGGTGCCAGGTCGTTTTCACTTCTGAGAAATCCGCGATCAGATAAGGTGAAGCCGATTCAGGCTGTTGCCAATCCACAATATAGCTTTTGACTCGCTTAATGTCGGCCGCGGCGTTCTGTTTGATTTTGCCGAGGATGGATTTATCGCGTCTGTCGAACGCGATCGCATCGACATTCATATGCCGCGCAAAATGCTCCGCCAGCTCGTCCAACTTACCAGTCATGATATTGACGACTCCGCCCGGCAGGTCGGAAGTCCCCAGGACCTCTCCAAACGTCACGGCGCTCAATGGCCTGGATTCCGAAGCCAGGACCACACAGGAATTACCGCCGGCAATGACCGGTGCTATCAGCGAGACCAAACCAAGCAGGGCAGACGACTCTTCGGCAACAATGAACACAACGCCCATCGGTTCGAGAACCGAAAAGTTAAAATGGCTGGACGCGACAGGATTCACACTGCTGAAGACTTGTTGGTACTTGTCACACCACCCGGCAAACACGACCAACCGGTCAATCGAGGCTTGGACTTCTGATTCAGCTTCTGCCTGCGAACTGCCTTGCTTGACGATCTCGGCTACGAACTGATCACGTCGCCCTTCGAGCATTTCAGCGATCCGATAGAGGATCTGACTTCGGTTGTAGGCAGTCCGCCCGGCCCAGGCGGCTTGCGCATCACGCGCGACCTTGACTGCGTTCCGCACGTCTTTCCTGGACGCGAGGCAAATGTTCCCCAGTCGGGCATCGTTAATGGTCGGAGAATAATACCGGCCGGATTCCGTCCGAGGGTAAGCACCGCCGATGTACATCTTGTAAGTCTTCAGTACTTCGACGCCGCGTTTGTCATTCGAGGCAGAACCGTTCTTTGACGACGCGGGACTGCGTTTCGTGCTCGTTGACCGTTTGGTATTTTTTGCCATCGCTACACGATCTCCAAGTAAGCTGACAGTCCGTGCAGGCCACCTTCGCGTCCAAACCCACTCTCTTTGTATCCGCCAAAGGGTGAAGTCGGATCAAACTGGTTGTACGTATTAGCCCAAACCACACCGGCTCGCATTTGGCTGGTGAGGTTAAAGATCTTGGAGCCTTTGTCGGTCCAAATTCCGGCCGATAAACCATAAGGAGTGTTGTTCGCTTTCTCGATTACTTCCGAGACCGTTCGGAATGTCTGGACCGCGAGTACCGGGCCGAATATTTCTTCCTGAGCAATACGACTCGACTGGGCCACACCAGTGAACATGGTCGGAGCACACCAGAACCCCTGAGCCGGCAGCGTACAACCTGGTTGGTATAGCTCGGCTCCGCCTGCCGTTCCAGCCTCGATGTATGCTTTGATCGTTTCCAGTTGATTGCCAGAATTGATCGCACCAATGTCGGTATTCTTGTCCAGAGGATCTCCGAGCTTCAATGTGTTCATGCGGTGTTTCAGCTTGGCAACCACTTCGTCGTGAACAGACTCCTGCACGAACAACCGGCTGCCGGCACAACAAACGTGGCCCTGATTAAAGTAGATCCCGTTGACGATCCCTTCCACGGCCTGATCAATGGTCGCGTCTTCGAAAACGATGTTGGCGGCTTTTCCGCCCAGCTCCAAAGTGCAGCGAGTATCACGTTCCGCCAACGAATGCTGGATCAGTTTCCCGACTTCCGTGGAACCGGTGAAAGCAATTTTGTCGACATCACGATGGTTAACGATCGAAGCCCCAACCTCACCGTGCCCAGTCACAATATTGACGACACCCGGCGGCAAGTCAGCTTCCTGAATGATCTCAGCCAACTTCATCGCCGTGATCGAAGTCGTCTCCGCTGGCTTCAAGACAACCGTATTTCCAGTCGCCAACGCTGGGGCAATCTTCCAAGCAGCCATCAGCAGCGGGAAATTCCATGGAATTATCTGTCCGGCGACTCCCAATGATTTCGGGTTCCGATTGGGAAACGCAAAATTCAGCTTGTCAGCCCAGCCGGCATTGTAAAAGAAGTGTGCGGCGACGAGCGGAATGTCGACATCGCGGGATTCTCGGATCGGTTTACCACCATCCATTGATTCGATCACCGCCAGCTCGCGAGCCTGCTCCTGAATCATTCGGGCGATTCGGAAGATGTACTTCCCTCGTTCCAGAGCAGGCATTCGGGACCAGACTTTATCGTAAGCAGTCCTGGCAGCTTTGACCGCCTTATTGACGTCCGCCTCAGTCGCTTCGGAAATCCGCGCCAGTGGCTTTTCGGTTGCCGGATTGATCGACTCGAACGTGCCTCCGGACGATTCGACGAACTTCCCATTGATAAAAAGTCCGTATTGGTCGTTGATCTGCGCGTGGCCGGTGCTCTCAGGTGCCGGAGCGAAATCCCAATCGAGTTTTCCGTTTTCTTTATTCATCAGTCAATCGAAAAATAATCTTTGGATTGGTACGCGCCAGTTGCTTGCTTCGCCAACTGCATCAGGACATCATTGGCCAGCGAACTTGCACCAAATCGGAACAGGTGATTCGTCAGCCAATCGTCTCCTAATACTTCTTTCACCATGATCAAGTAGTGCAGGGCGAGCTTTGCGTTGGATATCCCGCCCGCCGGCTTCATCCCAACATGCTGCCCGGTCTTCAGAAAATAGTCGCGAATTGCCTGCAGCATGACGAGAGTCACCGGCAATGTCGCAGCTGGCTTGATTTTGCCTGTCGATGTCTTAATAAAGTCAGCTCCAGCCGCGATCGCGATATCACTGGCTTGTCGGACCTTGTCAAAGGTCCCCAACTCACCGGTTTCCAAAATCACCTTGAGCCGTGCTGTCCGACAAGCTTCTTTGACCGCGGCGATTTCATCGAACACGTACTGATGATCGCCCTGGTGAAATCTGCCACGGGAAATCACCATATCAATTTCATCGGCTCCTGCTTCGACGGCGTATTTGACATCCTGTAGCTTCGCTTCGAGGGTCGAGTTACCGCTGGGGAAGGCGGTCGCAACCGATGCAACTTTGATTTTGGAATCGCCGAGGCATTTTTTCGCCAGGCCGACGAAATTTGGATACACGCAAACGGCAGCAACCGTTGGCAAATCCGCCATCGCGTCGTGAAGATGCTGCGCTTTATAACACAGCTGTTTTACTTTGCCTTCGGTGTCTTTTCCTTCGAGCGTCGTCAAGTCGATCATATTCAAGACCATTTTCAGGCCCTGGATCTTCATCTCGCCCTTGACGCTACGTTTGGTTATTCGTTGCGCGCGCTCGACAATGCCCACTTGATCAACAGCAGGAAAGGAAGTCGGTATAGAATTGTTGTTTGTGCTCAATTCGATGCAGATCTGGAAAATGTTCTCGGAATCAGAAAATCTTAGTTTAGCTCAGAAACGCGAGCAATTCCCCGCCTCCTTGCTCCGCTTCAAATCGTTTATTCCAAATAATGCTCAAAACAGGAACCGGCTTGATGAAATACGCATTCGGTAGCCAATTCAGGCAAACATTCCGTATTTGCGCGACCTAGCTTTCTTCGTGTTGGGTATTTCCCCAGCTAAGGTGTAATCAATCTCCGTTGTGGACGTTGGATTTTTTGATGTTTGGATTTGATACAGGATCACTGCTATTCATTGTGTGTTGGTCGCTTGCCTCCGTTGGAGTCGGGTTGGCCTGTGGTTTTTTCATTGGCCGAACGTTTACGTTGAACAACGAGCCACGCCGGCTAAAGAAAGACCGCGAAAAGACTCTGGCTGCATTGTCAGGCCTGCTTGAAAGTACCGAACAGTTGAACTCGGAAGTCGATTCTCACAACTCAGCTCTTCAGTCTGCTAGAAAAGGCATTGAAGACGCCAAGCCAGAGGCAGGTGCCGAACACCTTGGCGAATTCCAGACGGAGATTCTGGACCATGTTACGCGAGTTGTAAAAGCTAATCGCAAGCTTGAAAATGATCTAACCCAGTCACAATATCAGCTGGAGATCCAGGCGCAGGAGCTTGATCGGACTCGTAAAGAAGCTCGTACGGATCCACTTTGTAAAGTCGGGAACCGAAAAGCATTCAACGAGAACTTGAACTATCGAATCTCTCGCTTCAGCAAGAACAACGAGAAATTTGGCTTGATGATCATCGACGTCGATCACTTCAAGCGTATCAATGATACATTCGGACACAATTCCGGCGATCAGGTGCTTGTCAGCATCGGCATGGCACTCAAGGAATGCGTTCGACCAGAAGACTTCGTAGCAAGAATTGGTGGAGATGAATTCGCCATCGTGCTGCATGGCCTGTCCAGCGACAATGCAACTGCCGTCGGAACTCGTATTCGTTCCACGATCGAGCTGTACGACTTCCACGTTGGAGACGAAAAAGGCTCTACCACAGTCGTCACGCTGAGTATGGGTTTGGCAGTCGCATTCGAAGGCGACAACAAAAAAGACCTCTACGAACGTGCCGACCGAGCGTTGTATCGTTCGAAGGAACTTGGGCGTAATCGCCTGCATACCATTGCCTCAATTGACGACATTGGACCTTCGGAATCACAAGAAGCACCACTTCCAGCGTAAAATCGCTGGCGTTCCGGCAACAATCTGGACCTTAAAAAAGGCCGTTGTATGCCGAGCTCTAAACGTTCGGGCTCACTCCCGATCGGGAAACGGCTGAGGCGGGGTGTTCGAATCAGGCCTCGGAAAGTTACCGCCAAATCCATCCAGGTTCGGAGGATTGTTCCGATCAACGCCGCCACCATTTCTTGAATTCACACCCGGCGGCGGTACGCGCTGACCTGCCGGGCCGGGCAACGGTGCCTCACCTGGAGCAGGTATTGCTGTGCCTTGGGGTGCCTGAAACGGAGCATTGAAAGCTGGCCCCGCACCTTGTACGCTGCCCGGGAATACTGACTCCAGGAAGTATTGCCCATACGAGTTGAAGGCGTTGTTCAGACCTTCATACGTCCCGATGCACTGCGGGCAGCAACCGGACACAGGGACCGTAATCGTCTTCGGAACGAATCGGCAGGTTCGGACCGGGATTTGGATCGGCACCTGGAAAGGAACCTGCACAATGTAGGGCACCGATTCCTTGTAGGGGATTTTTCGCGAGATCGTCCGAAATTCAGTTCGCATCCGGGTCTTGGTTACATCCACCGTGAACTTCCTCGTCTTCACGACCGGGACCTGTTTGTAACGAGTCTCCTTAACCATGCGGGTCCGCATCTCTGGTTCCCGTACCATGTATTTCTGTGTCTTGATTTCGGGCACTCGACGGTATCGAGTTTCGAATTCAGTGCGTGACTTGGTAATCTCCCGCATCACGATTTGTTCTTTGTCGCGAATCTGTGGTTCTTTACGCTTGACGGTCCGATACAGCGTTCGGGTGCGGATTTGCGGTTCCATTACCGTGTACTCGACGAGCCGAGTTTCCGGAATGAAACGGGTCACTTCTTTCTTTTCAGTCCGACGGCGATACTCCGGTACTTGCACGGAATACTTGATCGTCTCGACGTACGGCTCTTTGACGAAGTACGTCTCGGTGACCTGTTCGACCACATCCGTGGGGAGCGTCACTTCAAACTCTTCCTTCTCCACATAGGGAATCATCTGGGTAAACGGCAGCTTGACCTTACGCACTCGTTCGACTTTCACATTCACCGTGTACGGAATCTGTTTCTCGCGAGTTTCTGTCTTGTATTCAGTTAACGGTACTCGGCGGACTCGCTGAACCTGACGCAGTCGTTTCACCGGCACTTGCCTGGTTTTGGTTTCCTGACGAAATTTGGTAAGCGTCACGGTTTCGACTCGAGGTTCCGAGACCAGCACCGAGTAGCTTTCGGTCCGCTGTTGTTGCTCCGTGCGGTACCGCGTGACCGGATAGGTTCGCGTTTTCGTCTCCGGATCATAGACTGTCGTTTTATACGTATACGGCACTCGCTCAGGCACGCGTCGATAGACCGAATACGGAATCTGCTGGGTAACGATCTTCGGTCTCCAGACTTTCCGAAACGCCGTTTCGCAACTCGGGCAGCACTGCAGGCAGCAGCATTCGTCGAAGCAGCAGTTGCAAGTCTTGATCTGAATCGGAACCGTTTCCCAGCGACCGACATCACGGGTAATCGATCGGTGGCGAGTCTCCGCTTCAAACCGGTATTCCATCGCGTACCCAGTTCGCTCGACCTCCCTCGGGATCATCTCGACATAAGTCTCCGTTCGTTCCTCATCGTACGGGACAAGCACATCAAATGATTCAACCCGCTGCCGATTT
Source organism: uncultured Pirellulaceae bacterium (assembly GCA_964641465.1). Lineage (GTDB taxonomy): Bacteria > Planctomycetota > Planctomycetia > Pirellulales > Pirellulaceae > Mariniblastus. The sequence continues at coordinate 27,765 of CAZXLW010000059.1, forward strand.
TGCGGCACCTTCACCTCATAACGCAGTTGCACATCTTCTTCGAAAGGGACAGAAACCTGGAAATACTGTGTCAGCGTTTCCTCATAGGGTTCGGAAACCGTGTAAGGAATTTCCTGAACCGAATCGACGGCAACTGGAACATCGTACTTTTCAGTTCGCGTTCGTGGTTCCTGTACATAGTCAACATACTTTTCGTCGACTTCCTGTTCCCGTGTTTCGTACCGAAACTTGTTTACGTCTCGAGTTCGCTTTTCAGTCACATAGCGAATCGTTTTTTTCTCGACGGTCCGCTGCCGTTGCGCCTCGCGATACTTGATGATCTCCCGAGTTCGCTCCTGCGGGACTTTGACGACGTACGGCACTTGCACTTCGCGTACATCAACGACCTTTTTATAAAACGAGACTTCCCTGGTTTTCGTCTTAGGCACCTGAACCGTGTACTTCTGCGTGTATGGAACGCGGTCTTCTATTTCCGTAAAGTATGTTTCCTGGACGATCGTCTTCTCGGGGACCTTCTCAGTGTACGGCTTTTCGATCGGAAACTGGTACGGAACCTGTTTGTACGTCGTGAACTGTTTCTCTTTTTGTTTGTTCACCAGCACCAAGTACGGCTGTTCGACATCAATCTGATACGACTCACGCCTGGACGTTACCAGTTGTTCTTCGCGAGGTTGCTTCACTGTCAGCGTGTACGGAACTTGTCGCGGGATCTGCGAATATTCTTCGCGGTATCTGGTGATGTTTCGGTAGCGAGTTTCCGGACGGTATCGAGTGACGTAGGCTGTTTGATACGTCGTTTCCCAGCACGGGACGAGAATCGTTTTGGAGACGCATTGCGGCACGCAGCAACAACAGTCCTCGCCATGTACAGTATGATCAGCTGGCTGAAAAGCAGGAGATGCAGCGATCACCCGATCGGAGATTTCGCTCCCCAACCAAACTGCAGCAGCGACAAAAGTGAAGCTAGCCGCTACTAACAGCGAGTAAATCCATCTTGTCATTTATTAATCGTCAAAGCTTGCAAATCACGGAATCACGCTCGGCGTGAGAAATCACGCACGGTGAAGAACCCCTAATTTAAATCGCCGGGACCCGGATTGCGAGCGCTAAGATCCGCGGCACCGAATTCTTGTCGTTTTTTACCGGCGTATTTCCACACGAAATCAGACGGTTCAAAGCTACTCGAAGCGAAACTCGCTCTAATGCCACATCCCAGAGACGATTCTATAACTTGGACGCCGACGGACTCGCGGGGCCGGAATAACGGTTCGCCTGGGCTGGGAAGCCGGTTGGCGGGCGATTCGATGCCGACTTAACTCCGTCTCGTCCGCATGCTCCATCAGCCGCTTAATCCGTTCGGGAGTCGGTGGATGAGTTCGCAAGAGAGCCGGTTGGGCGCGTTTGGGGCCGGGCTGCAGTACTTTTCGCCAGAATCCGCCACCATGTTGTGCCAAACGCTCCAGCTTCTTCAAAGCCGAGGACAACCCCAGTGCATCTCCCGTGAGCTGGACGGCCCCCAGGTCGGCATTGAACTCGCGTGACCGCGACAAAGCCAACTGCAGCAGGATCATAATTGTGGGACTCACGAACAAGATCACGAATGCGATTATGTAGCTTGGAGTAATCCCTCCGGCAAACAAAGCCGAGAACCCGGACATCAACAACAAAAAGAACCCGATTCGGCTGGCAGTCGACGTCAGCCGGGCCATCGTATCGGCCAAAGCCATCACCTTCGTGTCCCGATGCATCAAATGGGCCAGTTCGTGCGCGAGGATCCCATTGATCTCTCGCGGATTCATCATTCGCAGAATTCCGTCGGTAATTGCTACAGCAGCCGTCTTTTTGTGCCCCGTCGCGAATGCATTGGGCATCCGTGTCGGGATGTAATACAAGCTGGGGATGGGGGATAAGCCCGCCTGTTCGGCAAGTTCGACGAAAGCATCATGCAAAGCCGGTGCCTGCCCACGCTTAATTTGCTGGGCTTTGTAGGCTCGCATGATCCAGGCTGTCGAGATCCGCTGCCCGAAAATGGCAGTGAACAGCGTGATGCCAAGCGACAAAACAAAGCCCAAAAAACCAAGTGTCAAATACCCGACGACGCAAAGTATGGCCGTCATTGCCAGAATCAGCAAAATACTGTGCCAGCGATTGACCGCTTTGTTCTGCTGGATTTCTTCGATTAACTGTTCATTCACCATCGTGCTGTCGACCCTGCCAGTGGCCATTTTGAGAGGAACTTCTACTGGTATTACGTTTGACGTTCATTTGAGACAATTTTGACAGCGGTAAATTCTAAACCACCCGCAGCCAGCTACGTTGTCATAATTCACACACCGAAATAGGTGGGCCTTACCGGTAAAGTCTGCCAATGCCGTTTTATCAAATTGACCGCGGCAGTTTGCCGATATCACCACGGCTCCGTAACCGTTTGCTAAAGCCTCCTGAATTGCCTGACCGACGATAAATTCCAGATCGTCGCAGATCGGCGTAGACGGAACAGTGAAATTATCCGAAAAAACAGTTAGGAAATGATCTACCGCAGTTACTTGAATTAACTAACATTGGGAGATGTTTTCTGGGCGGTGCGGCTCAGCACCGTAACGGGACCAACTCCTTGGTCGCGAGCGATCTATGAATAATGCCTGTATGGTACTCCTTGCAGGCGATTTGTATTTGCACCCCTCAACAAAGAATCATCGCATATTTCATCACATTGATTTATAGACATTTTTGGTGTCTCAAATGAACCTCAAGAACCTAAGAAACATCGGTATCTCGGCTCACATCGACTCGGGTAAAACAACTCTGAGCGAAAGAATCCTTTTCTACACGGGACGAATTCACAAGATTGAAGAAGTCCGCGGAGGAGGTGACGGCGCGACCATGGACCACATGGAGCTCGAGAAAGAGCGTGGGATTACGATCACCAGCGCCGCGACAACCGTTTCCTGGAAAGACAACGTCATCAACCTGATTGACACTCCAGGTCACGTTGACTTCACCGTGGAAGTGGAACGAAGCCTTCGTGTACTTGACGGCGCGATTCTGGTTCTCTGCGCGGTCGGTGGCGTGCAAGCTCAATCGCTGACGGTTGATCGTCAGATGAAGCGATATCACGTACCTCGCCTGGCGTTCATCAACAAGATGGACCGCACGGGTGCTGATCCAGACAAAGTAGCTGAGCAAATGAAAGATAAGCTCAATGCTGACGCGATCATGATGCAAATCCCGATCGGAACTGGCGAAGAATTTGAAGCGATCATTGACTTGGTCACAATGAAGGCCTTGTACTTCGACGGCCCCAAGGGCGAAGACATCCGTGAGGAAGACATCCCTGCATCCCATACGGATGTTGCCAAAGAAGCGCGACAGGCAATGCTTGAGTCGTTGGCGATGTACAGCGACGACCTGATGGAAAAGCTGCTCAGCGAAGAAGAAATTACTGAAACGCTGATTCACGATGTTACATTGCGTGCTGTCCAGCAACAAAATGCGACTCCCGTGTTCCTGGGAACTGCGTTCAAGAACAAAGGCGTTCAGCCACTGTTGAATGCGATTTGCCGGTACTTGCCTTCTCCGAATGATCGCAAGATCAAAGCACTCCAGTACGACAATCCGGAAGAAGATTATCCGCTGGTACCAGACCCAAGTAAGCCGTTCGTCGGCATGGCCTTCAAGATTGTCGAAGACCCTTACGGTCAGTTGACGTTCCTGCGTATCTACCAGGGGACGATCAAAAAAGGCGAAATGTACATCAATCAGCGTACGGGTCGCAAAGATCGATTCAGCCGGATTTTGCGGATGCACTCCGACAAGCGAGAAGAGCTGGATGAGGCAACGGCGGGCGACATCGTCGCCATCATGGGCATCGACTGTGCCAGTGGTGAAACATACGCGCAAGAAGCCAAGATGTGCACGCTGGAAAACATGTACATTCCTGATCCGGTAATCAAAGTTGCTGTGACTCCGAAAGATCGTTCCGGTGGTGACAAGCTCGGAAAAGCTCTTCAGCGATTCCGTAAGGAAGACCCGACTTTCCAAGTCTCAACGGACGAAGAAACCGGCGAAGTCATTATGGCGGGCATGGGCGAGTTGCACTTGGACGTCTACATCGAACGTATTCGACGTGAATACAGTATCGAAGTCGAAGTGGGAGCACCGAAGGTTAGCTACCGCGAAACTCCGACCAAGAAGGCTGAATTCAACTACAAGCACAAGAAACAGTCTGGTGGTTCAGGCCAGTTCGCTCACGTTGTCGGATACCTGGAACCGCTGGAGATGGAAGACGACGCGGAAGAAGTATTCGTGTTTGAAGAAAAGATCGTCAGCGGACGTATCCCCAAGCAATACATTCCTGCCGTTGAGAAAGGGCTCAGGTCTTCGATCCTCAAAGGAACGCTGGCTGAGTACCCGGTCGTTGGACTCAAAGCATTCCTGGGCGACGGCTCGTATCACGACGTCGATAGTTCGGAAATGGCGTTCCAGATTTGTGCCCGTGGCATGTTTAAAGAGTACATGCCAAAGACCAAGCCAGTGATTTTGGAACCGGTCATGAAGGTCGAAATCGAGACACCGGAGCAATTCCAAGGTGGTATCGTCGGCGACCTGACGTCACGACGTGGCATCATGGAAGCGACTGACATGCAGCCCGATGGATCGGTCAAGATCTTGTGCGAAGTACCACTCAGCGAAACGTTCGGATATGCCACTGACCTGCGAAGTATGACGCAAGGGCAAGGTACGTTCACCATGGAACTGAGAGGCTACCGCCAAGTACCCAAGTCGGTCCAGGAAGAAGTCATCGAAGATCGCCGCAAGCAGAAAGAAGCCAAGCTTGTCGGCGCGAAGTAACTCCTGTCGGCAAGCTCATTGAAAAAGGCCCTGATTATTCAGGGCCTTTTTTTTGCGCCGAGGCCAAGGTTTT
>CAZXLW010000060.1:0-8419 GCA_964641465.1 uncultured Pirellulaceae bacterium
ATAAACGGGGACATTGTACTTTACGTCTTCATGATGACTTCAAGATTCTATCCCGGTTGGCATAAACGGGGACATTGTACTTTACGTCTTCATGATGACTTCAAGATTCTATCCCGCGTTAATATGGCAAGGGATTGGTAGTCTGGTTGCTTTTTTCGCAACGCCATGTACCTCACGACATCCACTAACTCTTGCTGCGACATGAGACGTTGAAGATCAGCTGGCATGAGAGACAGCACCTGTTTTTCCTGATTCCAATGAGTAGCCCTCGGTGATGATTTTTTCCATGTTTATCGGGAACGTTGTGGAATCAAGAGCGATGCATTGGCGAGACCCAGAGTTCTTTTTGTGCCCTCGATGCGTCAAGAGTGGGTAAACGTCTACATCGCTCGATACAAAAAAACGCCGCAAGGAATTGCGGCGTTTGTTCTTTTTGGCAAGCGTTGATGACTCAAGCTGCGTTTCGCGTTTTGCGTTTCGCGTCTCGTCTATGGTTCCGCCAAAATGGCAACGAACGAATTCACATCCAGCAAGTCATTACTGCCATCCTGGTTTGTATCAGCCTGAGCGTTACACCCGCCAGTCGACAATACGTCAAGAAACGCTTCGACGTCCAGCAGGTTAACATCCCCGTCTCGATTGACGTCGCCAAGCAGCACTTCGAAGTCCTGGACAAACATGTGATAGCCGTCGCAGTCTGCAACCAACATGTCCTGCCGGCCATCGCAGTTAATATCAATCCAGCACATGTCGTGGCTTCCGTTCAGGTTCCAAGGCAACGTGATTCCGTTGTTAGGGTCCGTTAGCCCGTTCATGTTATTGCGAAGCACGGCGTAGGTTCGATCGCAGCCAGGGATGTCGACATCAACATCACAAACTCCCATATCAATCCAGCCGTCGTCATCGACGTCTGCCGGGTGAGTGTTCCCGTTGAATCCAGTCGTGCGGTTACTGTTGACGTGCGTCTGTACAGATGTGCTTACAGTACCATTGGCATTGGTCGAGTTGTTAAAGATCACATAATCCTGGCTGTCATCAGTAATGTAGATGTCCATTCGACCATCGTTGTTAAAGTCAGCCAACTCAAACATGTAGACTGCACTGTTGGCCAGTGTTTGAACCTGATTGTTTTGCAAAAAGAAGCCGTTGCCGTCGTTTTGGATAAAACGCATCAAGCCACTTTCAAGAACCAAAATGTCGTTGAATCCGTCGAGGTTGAAATCAACAATCGCACCGCTGGTTCCAAAGCCGACGCTGGCGATCGCGGGTGAAAGGCGAGATGTTGTTTCGTCAGTAAATGTCTCATCGCCGTTGTTGATCAACAACCGGTTTTCAAGGAAGTTGTCATAGTCCACAAAGAACAGGTCGTCGAATCCATCGTGATTGACGTCGCCAACTCCAACTGCGCAAAACTTTGGGCCGACAGGAAACTCAGGCGAATACCAATTAGGCCTATCTTCAAAACCCAACCACTGACCGTTATCCGAGCCCTGGTTGATATAGAGACGTGGAATATCTGAGAACGTCGTTACGGTAACCGCATCCAACCAGCCGTCGTTGTTGACGTCGATAACCTGAACATCGCGAGCATCATCCGGAATTGATGAAAACGTTGGCATGAACTGGTCCGTTCGGTCGACCAGAATGCCGTCTTCGTTCATCAATAACAGGTTGGCTCTAGCCCCAGGCGAGGAAAAAGGTACCTTCCGCACGACCAGGATGTCATCGTCGCCATCATTGTCCAGATCGCCAGTGACAATGTCTTTTTCCATGTCATCTTTCGTATCGAACTGAAGACGAGCAGGTTCGCTGTTGAAGTCGACCCAATTCGATTGACCGAAGGTCGGGCTGCAAACTAACAGCCCAGTGACAAACAGAATTGACATGCTAAAGCTTGTTTTCATTTTCTCTCCGTATTTCCTATGGTTCTCTGGTGGATGCTGATCGATTTACGATCCAACGGAACTGACTTATTGTAATGTGTTATACACTTCCGCGTCCGAAATAAAAAAGCTTAGAGGCCGAAAAAGGACTTTACGCACAAAACGGTAAACGCTGCCCAGTAAATGGCGTTGAACAGGCAGTTCGGAGCGTCATTCTCAACGTTTGGAACAGAGTCAGCGGAAGCAGTCAAACGACGTTTAATGATTCGTCGCGACACGCGATGACCGCGATTTTCAGACGATTGGCAATTTTGACGAATTGTTCTTGGTCGAGAACGATTGTTTTGTCAGCTTCCAAAGCCAATACATCCGCGCCCGACTTGTGCATCGTCTCTAACGTTGAAACACCAACGGTTGGGACATCGAACCTCATATCCTGTTGTGGCTTGGCAACTTTGACGACCGTGAAACCGCTGGATTTGCAAAGCTGACCGGCACGGCGTATACACTCGTCGGTACCTTCAACTGCCTCGACGGCCAGCACCGCCCTGCCCTTCACCGCAACGCTTTGGCCAACATCCAGACGCCCCATTTCTTTGGCGAGCTTCCAGGCGAATTGAATATCAACCAGCTGTTTCTTGCCCGGTAAGCGATCCGTCAACGGCCCTTCGCTCACCAACAACTCCGGAGCAAAATCTGTCGCCGGAGAAAACTCGACTCCGCCAGAACCAAAAAGTTCAGTCACTGTCCTGAGCATTGTGTCGTCCTTTCGGTCTTTGTTATTGGCAAAGTACACGGGGTAGAAATGCTTGATGCACTTCCAATCCGGGAAGTGTTGAAACATGCTGTTTTTCTGCAGCAGCAAAGTCTTAAAAATCTTGCCAGCCATGGTGGCTTGTGAAACGCCATTTTGTTTGAAGAACCGAAGCTGCGATCCCATCCTGGCCATCCCAAACCAGCGAAACTCGTCGCATAGCGAAATCAGGCTTTCGTCGGCGTGTCCCTTGATGCCGCAACAGATCACACGATGCCCGGACCTTTTTAGCTGGTCCGCAACGATGATCGGAAATCGCCCCCAGCCTGCGAGCAGGCCGACCGCAGATTTTTCGGAATTATGAAGGCAACTGGAACTCATTGAGACTTAGACCTTTGGCTCCCTGGATATTCGAAACGCATTCGCATTCCCATGTGATCAAGCAGCTTCGTTCGCCAGCGTTTGTTGCTGCTCGCTCTGCTCATTTTGCTCGTCGACTTGTCGCTGCAACCTTCGCAGCTGTTTTCGCATTTCCGGTAGCTTGGCAAGCACAGCATAGATCTGCATTTGCTCGCGGACGGGGACCGCTGGTGAGCCCAGGTAAACCTGATTGGATTTCAGGTTGTGCATAACGCCTGATTGAGCCGACAGAGTTACCTTGTCACCGATTTCCAGGTGATCGCCGACCCCGACTTGTCCAGCCATCACGACGTAGTCACCGGTCGTGGTGCTGCCGGCAATGCCGACCTGCGAACAAAGCAAGTTGTGTTGGCCGATTTGGCAGTTGTGAGCAACCATCACCGAGTCATCGAGTTTGGTTCCGTCACCAATAGTCGTCGAGTCATACGTGCCGCGGTCGATTGTCGAGTTACTTCCGATTTCAACATCGTTTCCGATCACGACGTTTCCAAGTTGCTCGGACAGTTGATGGCTCGCACCTGTGCGATAACCAAACCCATACGCACCGACAACCACACCGCCATGAATCAGGCAGCGGTCGCCGATCACGGTGTTTTCGTAGAGCACTGCGTTAGGAAATATTTGCGTATTCGCACCGACGACGCAGTTTTCAAGAATGCTGACGTTCGGGTAGATGACTGACCCGCAGCCGATCTTTACGTTTTCACCGATGTATGTACCGGGCATGATTTCGACGTCTTCAGCGATCTCTGCTGAATCACTCACGATCGCCCGCGGGCTGATCCCATTCCGTGTGCGTTGCAGGCTGGGCCGGAATTGCTTCACAATAGTAGCGAAAGCTTCTTCAACTTTTTCAACGACCAGAAACGATTTGCCACTGTTACCAGTGTTACCAGTGTTGCTAATATTGCCATTCGCCTGCCCGTCGTCTTGAGACTCAAGGCCTAATTTCCTGGCTTCACCGGCAAGTGATTCGTCGATCACCGCAGCCATGGAGCTGCTCTGCAAGAAAGTCTGCAGGTGTTCCATAGAATTTGCGAACGTGATGTCTTCGGCGCCAGCTCGCGCCGTTGTTTTCGCGTCACTGATAGACTCGTCCGGGTTACCCACAAGACGGGCACTGACTAGCTCGGATAGCTCGCCCAATCGCCTCATCGACAGACTTCCTTTTCTGTAAACAAACACTTGTTCAGATTGGAATTCAAGCTCGCCGCAAACAATTACCATCTCCCGATAGGCCGAACGTGAGCGGATTCCAATGTCGCAAATGATAAGGCCAGCGGCAACGGACTTCCAATATCACTTTGTGATAGCACTTTGTGTGCTTTTAATGTGCGTTCGATAACTGCAAACATGTGTCCAATCGAACAGCAAGCGTTTAGGCCCGCCGCTGTTAGGGTCCGTTTAGCTGGATCTACGGTTCGTCAGACCTGAATTGGCCATGCAGGCCTGAATTGACGGGGCCATGTTTACGCGACCGTTGGTGGTTATGTGTGCCTTACCGACCAAGCATGCTCACGCCGCATTGACCATTGCCTCATCCGTAGCGTAAGCATGCCGTTGCCGGGAGTTGGCTTCTTGTGGGAAAGGCGTGAACATTGCACCCGAAAACTACATGGCACCCCAAAACCAGGGACACAAACTATTCGATTCAGCTTGGAAGAACCCTAGGTTGCCAAATCAGTATCCAGTCTGTCGCAAGCAGCTAGCCGATCAACTCGTCGATTGGCTTGCCGCTGTTGGCGATCTTCATTGGGCGGCCGCTTCGACTGTAGAATGTCGTCTCCAAAGAAATACCAAGCGATTGGCAAACCGTCGCCATCAAATCCTCCGACGTGTATGACTTGCCTTCCACGCGTGTACCGTCTTCATTGGTCTTTCCAACCGCGATCCCGGGCTTCAGGCCTCCTCCTCCAACAACCACACTCCAGCTACGTGCCCAGTGATCCCGCCCGTTGTTGCCGTTGATTCTTGGCGTGCGACCAAACTCGCCCATCCAAACCACAACCGTGTTCTCCAGCATCCCGCGCTGAGTCAAATCTTCGACCAGAGCGCTCATGGCCTTGTCGAGTGTCGGCAGCCGCTCGTTCTCCAGCGTATTGAAGATGTTCTGGTGGTTGTCCCAGCCGCCCAAGTTGACTTCGATGAACGGAACCCCGACTTCCACAAGCCGTCTCGCCATCAGGCATCCACGCCCAAAACTATTGCGACCGTAGCGATCCTGAACGTTGGCCGGTTCCTGGTTCACCTTAAACGCCTGCATCTGTTGGCTGGTCATCAAGCTAAGCGTCTTGTCCAGAACGCTCGCGTGTTCTTCCGCCGCCAATCCACGCTTCTGTTTGATGAAGTCCGATTCCAGCATCGCCAAAGCCTGCATGCGGCGAGTCAGTCTGCCCGGATCCATGCCGATATTCAAATTGCGAACTTCACCATTGGCATTCACTGAGAACGGTGCCCACGCCATGCCCAGGAAGCCTGGCCCTTCACTGCCGCCGCCGATCGAAACAAACGGAGGAATCTGAAGCTCTGGCCGAGACGCCGCCAGTTGGTTGGCAATCACTGACCCGTAGCTTGGATGTTGCATACTCGGATTGGGAACGTAACCCGTGTGCATGTAGTATCGCCCGCGTTGGTGGTCAGCTTCCCGAGTACTCATCGAGCGAACGATCGACATCTTGTCCATGTTCTTGGCGATCATCGGCAGGTGTTCGCAGATCTGTACATCGCCAGCAGTTGCAATCGGATTGAACGGCCCGCTGTTTGAGCTTCCCGGTTTCATATCGAACATGTCGATCGTACTTGGACCACCACCCATCCACAGCAAGATCGCCGACTTCTGGTTCCGGCTAAGCTCATTCGCGTGGGCACTGATCGTATGCCCCATTGCCAGCGCGCTGCCGGTCAAGGCGGACGCACCTGCCAAGTGGTGCATGAAGTGCCTGCGAGTCATACCGTTCGGAGTTCGAAATGTCATGATACTTCTTCTTTCAGTTGGTTACTGAACGTTGGATTGCGATCAGTGATTGAAAATGAATTCGTTGCTATTCAAAATCACCCACCACATATCGCTGAGCGCTTCCGTTTCGTTTCCTGCGTATCCATTCAAAAATTCGCGAGCCAGCTTGGATTCGCTTCTCTTGGGTCGTCGGCCCAAACCCGCCTTGTAAAGATGATCGACCTTTTTCTGAAACGGCATGTTCTGATCGCCGATTTGTCGAATCATGCTGCCTTTCGTGTTCCCCGTCGCGCTGCGAATCAGCTCACCATTGAACATCATCAGGACTTGAGGGATCGTACCGTTGAAGGTGGTTGTTTCGTCCCCTTCATCAGTCCCAAAAGCTTGACTGAATTGTTGCAGCCAGCGGTTCTTCAGCCGTTCCTGCTGTTCAAAGTTCCCGCCCGTTTGCTCGCCCGAATTTGCGACCAACAGCGATTCGTACAACTCTTCCGCTCGCATTTGTCGCAAATAGAATCGCGAGAACATCGGAGCTTGCCCCAATAACGGGTCGTCCTCCTTGTTCGACTTGCCGACTTTGCTCGAAAGCGAATAAGGCTTGCTCAACACGATCCAGCTGATCAACTGCCGGAAGTCAAAACCGACGTTACGAAACTCTTCGCCCAGAAAACCCAAAAGCTCTGGATGCGTTGACGGATTGTGCGGCCCCAAATCATCAACCGGGCTGGTGAAACCGTAGCCCAGAAAATGAGCCCACAGTCGATTCGCAATCGCTTGCGGGAAGTATTCAGAATTCGTGACCAGCTTCGCCAGTTCCTGCCGACGATTGACGACCTTCACATACCCGCTCGGATTGATCTCGGTCCCATCAATAAACACCGGGTACGCGACCCGCATCTCACCGTTTCTCAATTCATAAAAGATTGGTGGCTTGTCCAGGTTTCGTTCTTCGCCGGCATAGTCCTGATCAGCCAACTGAGCTGGCGCGTTGTCCCTCCGGTTGCGGCCGCCGCGAAACGCTCGGACTTGACGAAAGAACGCGTTCATCTCCCAGTACTTCTGCTGCTTCCAATCGTTGAACGGATGATTGTGGCACTGAGTGCACTGGATCTGGACGCCTAAAAACAAACGGGATGTTGTCGCCGTAGCCTGCGATGCATTTTCAGCATTTACTTTGTCGATCAAGAAATTCGTCGCACCGTTGAAATCGTCAGCGCCAGGAGTAGTTCTTCCTGTCGCCGTGATCAACTCAGACACGAATTTGTCGTAGGGCTTGTTTCTGGCAAACGAATCGCGAAGAAACTTCTGCATGCCTTCGCGGCTAATCATCGTGTTGTTGCCATTGCCGCCCGTCCGACCGATCAACAGATTGGTCCAGATCGTTGTCCAGTTGCGAGCGTATTCTTCGGTGTACAGATCGTCGTACAGTAGCTTGGTGACCAGGTCTGCTTTCTTGGACTTGGCACCGCCGGTCAAGAAATCGTCCAGCTCGTCGACCGATGGTATCCTGCCCAGCAGATCGAGATAGATTCGACGGCACCACTCAGCATCCGTCGCCTTGCCCGACGGCTTGATCTCGAAGTCAGTCCAAGTGGCGGCGATAAGATCGTCGATTCGCTTAACTTGCCACAAATCATCAGAGCTTTGAGCAACGGAGATCGCCGGCGACGCGGCTAAAGCAAGTAATAATAGAATCCGAAATACTGGCATTTGCGAACCTTTACGGTATTGAAGCCATATTATAGGCGGAAGCAAATAAGATTTTGATTCCTGGGGCGGATTTTACCACTAGTGGTGATTTCCCCTGATTTGAGAGTGCAGCGAAACGATACATGTGTGCAATTTTGATACATCAAAATAGAACAGGCCCCGGAGATGACTTCTGCCAAACATCTCCGGGGCCAGTGTTCACATATCAAAAAACTTGATAATAACGGCCTGGGTTACTTGCCGAAACAAGTAACCCGGGCACTGCCTCGTCTCTGTTCCGCCCCCATTTCCAAATTGGACTTGTGGGCGAACCACTTCCGAAAGTCCTTAATGCAAAAGGTGTGCCAAACCTGAGAATAGTGCCAAGCACGATGATTTGAGTCTTCCGGATAACTAAAGTTTTCCGAAGAGGCGAAATATCCAGTTTACGATGATCATCAGGCCCAGCGGAGCCATCGAGGTCACCAAGATGAACGTTCCGAGGTCTTCGAGCTTTCCATTCATCGCTTGCCACAATTGCCCGGCACCGGCGGACGCCACAGCCATGATCAGCGTGATCACCAGAATCGAGCGAATAGTGAACTGATTGGCTCGCCTGGGTGTGGTGTTCCCAGATCGGTTAATCGCAGGTTCGTTGGCGCGTTCGTTGGCGCGTTCGTTGGCAGGTTCTGACATCGCTGAAGTTGGCAAAGTTTA
>CAZXLW010000060.1:8519-27044 GCA_964641465.1 uncultured Pirellulaceae bacterium
GTTCGTTGGCGCGTTCGTTGGCAGGTTCTGACATCGCTGAAGTTGGCAAAGTTTACGGGTTAAGCCAAACGGGAACGTAGTTCGTTTGGTCAGGAATAATCTCTACCTGCACACTTTACCAACTTTTCCGTTTTGTTCAATTTTCCGAATCACTTGGACGATGAACGGATTAGCGGACGCATTCCCGTGTCTAGTCCGCTGTAATCGCCGCGTGCGTACTCGCATTCGGATTCATCAGGGTTGGCAAGTGGCTTTCTTATTAGACAGATCCGCTTGAACAACCGCTGCGAAAAAAATTGACCCAACTCTGAAGGAATACAAGATGCGGACTACGTGCGTACTCGCCTTGGTAGTCAGTCTGGTGGTAATGACTGGCTGTTGTTCGATAAGCGGCCCCGATGGCGGCGGCTGTGGTGGAGGCATCGGTGCCCAGTTCAATGGCTCCTGTGCAAGCGGCGGTTGCGACAGCGGCGGCGGCTTCTTTAGTGGATTCGGCGGCGGCGGTGGCTGCGATAGTGGCGGCTGTGCCACAGGAAATTGCGGTGGAACCTCGCAAACATTCTCCGATCTCGATTGCGGACCGATGTGCGGCGCACATTTGGACTCAAGTCAGGTCTCTGGCGGCGGAGCAGGTTTCTGTGATTCCTGCCAAGTTGGACAGTCGTTTGCCAAACGCAACTGGAACAGTTTTGGTAAAGGTTTGCCACGCCCTTGCTTCTCACGACCAAACTTTGCCTTGCCAAATCCGTTTGCCGGAGTGGCTGGTAAAATGGCTTGCATGAAAGCTGGGTTTGGATCTGGATTTGGCGGCGGCGGATTCGGTTCTGCTGCTCCAGCGGAAAGCTGTGGCCCAACGGAGCCTTACGTTGACCCGTGCAACAACTATGGTTGCGGCGGTCTTGCCGGTACCTGCAAAGGACTGGGAGGAGCCGTTGGCTGCGGTGGTTGTGGCGAGTGCGGTGGCGGAGGCGGAGCGATTGGAACGAGCCACTCCGATTACTCCAACGGCACACCAGGATTGGCCGGTCGAGTCGCTGGACGAGTTGGCGGCTTGCGACACCGAGCTGGTTGCGGATGCCTTGCATGTAAGTCCGGCGCCGGCGGCGGCAACCGCTCGCATCATCCTTACGGTGGCGAACTGCCTCATACCGCTGCGGCTGACGGAGCGGCTACCGGAGCAGGAGCTGCGGCACCAACATACGCGTATCCGTATTACACGACTCGTGGACCGCGTGACTTTTTGCAAGACGGTTGTGGACCACCTCCTGTGTATCCGTACAACCCGCGGGTCAGTTGCCTACCGAGCATTGGTCGCTAGGTCACCCGCAGGTTAAATGTAGGGTAAACCCCGCATTTGACGTGTTTTACAAACGAATATGACAGCGGAATGGGTTGTGCAAACGACCTGTTCCGCTGTTTTCGTTGGGATCAATTTCAGGCCTCGAATTTCTTCACAGGGCTCCCATCTGCGCATTACTCTTTTTTGGAGCACAAACTTTTTTCGTTGTGCACTTCTCTTCTTATCAAAAAAGCAGGAGCCAAAAAGATGCGCGAAGCAAAGACGACGGCGGGCTCAGCACAGGACGCGCAAAACCCTCCTAAACTCATGGGATTCCTTCGGGAGCTAATTAAAACCGACCTGGCACGAGGAACAGACGATTGTCGGCGGCAGTTCAAACGGCATGCTTTGAGAACTTCTCTCAACGTCCAACCGTTGACATCCGACTTTCAGCCAGACGGTGAACCATTCGAAGCAATCTCAAGCGATATTAGCTTTCGAGGGATGGCATTTGTCTATCCGGACCCTTTGAACCACGAGTTCGTTCGGATCACATTCAATAACTACGACATTACGGCCATCGCGCAAATGAAGCACAACAGTTCGATTGGTGTCGACTACCCATTGTTCCTGGTCGGTGTCGAATTCCTGGAGGAGTATTACGAAGAGTGATTGTTGTTTGAAACCAAACTCACGACATCAGTACACTAAGTAACCAAACAAACCAAGGCGGCCTGTTTCCTTCAGGTCGCCTTTTTTCTTAGTTGGTGGTCTTGAGGAGAGACAAGTTTCGCTTCCTGCGCCGGTAGTATTTGATCCCAGGCAGGAAGAAGCACAGGGCTGCAGTGATTCCAAACAACAGCATTGCGACATCCGGAAATATCCCCATGGCAATCGCACACAACACAAGAGCAATCGAGTGGATGTAAAACGAACCGGACAGGATCCCCGCTTTGATCAAAAAGATCATCGCGCCTATCAAGGCCAACATGGGTGCCAAATCCAATGGCTTGAGCCCGATCAGCATCTCGATCGGATAGACAAAAACCAGCATCATCAAACCAGCTGCCCAGACATGAGCGATCTGCCGTTCGACGAACGTGACAGGCCCCATCCGCCGTCGCAACCACCAGAACACGACGGCCCACAGCACGAGCCCAAGCGACCAAACCGAAACGAAGTGCCTGTCGGTATACTCATTGACCTTGTAAACAGAATGTGTCATGACCGAGGCAATCAGGATAGCGAGCCCTTGCCACATCCAGAGCACTCCCCAGTTCTCAAGCACTCCGGCATGATGCGTTTCACGCAGGACCTGACCAATGATTTGTGCAAATCTGCCTTCCCGCGCCGAAACCGGGCGCCCGCCCAGGAACGCTTCCAGGTCATCCGATAACTGACCCGCCGAGCTGTAACGCAAATCAACGGGCTTCTGCAAACAGCAGAGCACGATGCCTTCCAGGTCGCGGGGGATACGTTGGTTCAAGACTCGCGGATTGATCGGGTCCTGCTCGATGACCATCAACACGGTGTCGACCGGACTTTCGCCCATGAATGGAGGACGCCCCGTGATCGAGCTGTAGAGCACAGCTCCGAGTGCATAGATATCGGTCCCGACACAAATCTGTCCTCGAGCCCCAGCCGCTTGTTCGGGAGACATGTACGATGGAGTCCCCAACACCGCGCCGGTGTTCGTGATCGTGTTGCCGCCCGATCGCTGTTTCGCCAATCCGAAATCTACCAGGTGCGGGTTGCCATGTTCGTCGATCAAAATATTGGACGGTTTGATATCGCGATGCAGTACGCCTTGATCGTGCGCGTATTGGATTGCCATGCTGATCGTTTGCATCATGAGTGACGCTTGCCGGTACGGTAATGGCCCAGCCGTCAGGCGGTCGCTCAGCGTTTGTCCCTCGATGAACTTCATGCTGTAGAATGGCATCCCGTTGTGTTCACCAATTTCGTTGATCGGCACAATATTGGGATGGTCAAGTTGCGCGGCTGCTTCAGCCTCCGCTCGAAACCGCTGCCTGTCCGCTTCGGATGCAAAGTCACCGGACAGGATCATTTTCAGGGCGACTAAAGTTCCATCCGCCTTCGTCTTAGCCCGATAGACAATTCCCATTCCTCCTCGGCCGATCTCTTCTTGCAAGACATAGTTGCCCAGATCGTACGGCAGTTCGAGTGCCAGTTGTTGATCGCTGTTTTTGGATTCTTCATTGGTCGTACTTTGATTTGTACCGGCCGCCCGGGTCACGGCAATGGTGCCCCACAATTCACGAAGCTCTTCTGCGAATTCAGGATTCTGGCTACAGGCTTGCTCGAGATTTACATCGCTGCCGTTAGCCATCTGGTCAGTAATCTGACTCAGTAAATCCGCAAACTGCTGTTCCCTGAACTCGTCTGTGGACTCCGGAAATGGCGAAGCTTGACTCATTCGTTCACGTTACCAGAAGATTCGTCCTGCATAATCGCTTTCAGTTTCCGAATCGCACGCAGGTAACGCATGCTTGCCGCTGGCTCGGTCAGCTCAAGTATCTGGGCGATCTCTTGATTGGACAGCATTTCATAGTGCCGCATGACGATAATTTCGCTGTCCTTTGATTCCAGCTTGGTGATCGAATTCTCAATTCGAACTGCGATTTCTTTCTGCAATGCGGCCGCTGCCGGCGTGAGGTTGGAATCGCCCAGGACAGACGCCAACTGCACAGAAGATTCCTCGTGCCCAAATGGCGCCGCTATGTTCGCCTGTTCGCGATCGACCGAACGACGAGAAGAAACGCGGTGACGTCGGTGAGCATCAATCATCCGGTCACGAGCGATCTGACGCAGCCAAAGATGAAACGGCATTAACGGGTTTTCCAGATAACGCTGCAGACGCCGGTTCGCTTCCACCAGCACGTCTTGCACGACATCGCTGACATCCACCCTTCGTTGGATCTTCTGATCCATTCGCATCCGCACCAGCTGCCGAAGGGAATTGCGATGACGGTCCATCAATTGGTTGATTGCAGAATCGTCGCCAACTTTTGCCTTCGCCAGCAGTTCTTCAGTTTTTTGTTGCTCTGGCCACATGCTCTCAGTATAGCAAAGAACGCCGCCAATAAGCACTCCGAAAGCACCACGATGCGATTGTTTAAGGCGCCAAAAGCAAATTCTTTTTCGGCATGCGATCGGGGTTAGCTGACAAGGAATTTACGAATCGCAAATTTCAGCGTTTCAAGCTGTTTCGTGTTGTTGTACAGATGGCATGATACTCTCACGTACCATTTGTTTTCGAACAGGATCACCGGTATCTCGATCTGATATTCGTTCCAAAGCTCGTCTTGTAGCTTCGAAAAATCTCCAGCCGGCAGCGGCACATGCGCCATGGACGCGTACCAGCCGTCAGCTCGATTCCCGATCGGTGTCGTGTTAAATTCTTCGCAAAGCATCTCTTCGGCGTACTTTGCCAAATACTGACTCCGCTCCCGAAATACGTCCAAGCCAATTTGCTGGGTCATGTAGTCAATCGCATCGGCCACCGACAAGTACGCACTATGATCGCGGGTTCCACTCCAGCCGAATTCTTCGTGCCATTTATCTGGAACGGCCGGCTGTAACCGCCCCCAGCTTATCAACTGAGGCTCAATGTTTTCGTGCCATCGAGGTGCGACAAATAGGAAGCCGCTGCCCAACGACGCGCACAGCCACTTGTGACAACTAGCCACATAAAAATCGCATCCAATCGAATCGATATTAAGCTCGACCTGCGCTGGTGCGTGGGGCCCATCAACGATCACGATCAATTCACCCCGCAGCTGTTTGATGGCTGAGCATATTTTCGCGATCGGCATCACCAAGGCGGTTGCGGAAGTGATATGGCTTACGATGACGACTCGCGTTTTGTCCGAGATTCGTGACGTAATGCAATCGACTATCTGTTCGGCGGATTCAAATTGTTCCGGCAGCGTCGCAATCGACTTCGTCACGCCAGATCGCTGGCAGACTCGATCCCAGATCCGGTGGACGGCACCGTACTCATGATTCGTCAGTAAGACCTCATCACCCGATTTCAGGACGTTGTGGAGCAGAGAGTCCGCAATCACATTCATGCCAAACGTCGCGTTTTCGACGAACACCAGGTTCTCGACGTCGGTTCCGACGAAAGCTGCCGTTTTCGATCTGGCGGCGTTAAGAGCCGGTTCCAATTGGCGAACGTAAAAGTCCATTGGTTGGGCGTCCAGTTGATCAATCCATTCGCGACGACGCTGCCGGACATAGTTCGGTGGTGGTCCGAATGATCCGTGATTCAAATAAGTCGAATCGGACCGCAGCAGCCATTCGTGTGAAAATTCGCGCCAGTGCGCATCGTTAGAGACGTCCCGTGTTACCTCAACCGACATAAAGTCCCCTGTGTTAAATCACCATCCTGAGAGCTGCGAACGTTTGCCAGTTGCCAACATTACGGTCAACCGTGCTTAGTGGTTGCGCAACAATCGTCTCTGTTGCTAAATCGAATGTCCAAAAGCCCAGCTTTTCCGATCCTTTTCTGATCATATCGCTTGGCACAACAATTGCTATCGGATTGAGGCTTACCAAACCGAAACGGAGCCGGGTTCGTTGAAAACCAAAATCCTTACTGGTAAGCTCTCGGCTTCTTATCAACCTGATTCTAGCCCGGTGAACTCAAACCGAGCAACATGGAGACAACTTTACCGATGAACCCAAAAGAGATCCTCGCCCTTTGTCGAGAAAAAGATGTTCACGCTGTCGACCTTCGTTTCATGGACTTCCCCGGTCTATGGCAACATACAACCATTCCGGTCAGCGTTTTAACGGAGGACTCGTTCGAAGATGGCTTCGGGTTTGATGGCTCCAGTATTCGTGGTTGGCAATCGATTGACGAAAGTGACATGCTGTTGCTGCCTCAGCCGGACACGTCGTTCCTCGATCCGTTCACTGAGCTTCCGACGCTCAACATGATTTGCAACGTCGCAGATCCTATTACTCATGAGGACTATTCTCGTGACCCTAGAAACGTTGCTCGGAAAGCGGTTGCCTATCTGCAGAGCACGGGACTAGCGGATACAGCCTACTTTGGCCCGGAAGCTGAGTTCTTCATTTTTGATGATATTCGCTACGACCAACGCCCGGACGCTGGGTTCTTTTACATTGACAGTATCGAAGCAGAGTGGAACCGGGGCCGGGAAGAGATGCCCAATCTCGGACACAAGGTTCGTTACAAGGGAGGCTATTTCCCGTGCCCGCCAATCGATCAGACGATGGATATCCGCAACGAGATGATGCAAACGTTGATTGATTGCGGTCTGAACGTCGAATGCCAACACCACGAAGTTGGAACTGCTGGGCAAGCCGAGATCGACTTGAAGTACGGCGAAATGGTCAAGATGGCAGACAGCCTGATGATGTACAAATACATTATCAAGAATGTCGCGTATCGTAACAACAAGTCCGTGACATTTATGCCTAAGCCGATTTTCTCAGACAACGGCTCGGGTATGCATGTTCACTTCTCGCTTTGGAAAGACAACACGCCGTTGTTTGCTGGCGATGGATACGCTGGACTGAGCGATATGGCTCTGTACGCGATTGGTGGAATCCTCAAGCACGCCCCAGCGCTGTTGGCGTTCACTAACCCGACCACGAACAGCTACAAGCGATTGGTCCCGGGTTACGAAGCTCCCGTTAACCTTGCCTACTCGCAGCGTAATCGCTCAGCTGCATGCCGGATTCCGATGTATTCGAATAGCCCGGCAGCCAAGCGAGTTGAGTTCCGCTGTCCGGATCCGAGCGCCAATCCATACTTCGCGTTCTCGGCGTTGATGATGGCTGCCTTGGACGGAATCGAGAACAAGATTCATCCCGGCGAGCCACTCGACAAAGATATTTACGACTTGCCGCCAGAAGAAGCTGCGGGCGTCCCGAAGACACCTGCCAGCCTCGCCGAAGCGTTGGATGCTCTCAAAGCAGATCACGACTTCCTGCTCCGTGGTGACGTGTTCACCGAAGACGTTATCGAAACGTGGTACAGCTTCAAGATGGAGAACGAAGTCGATGCGATGCGACTACGTCCGCACCCATACGAGTTCTGTCTGTACTACGACATTTAATCAACTGCCAAATTTGGCATTAAAAAAACGGGAGGTGGAGACGCGCTCCACCTCCCGAACTAATGCAGTCGTTTGGGGTGTGGGTTGTTTTAGGCAACCATCCGTCGGGCTGGTTCCATTGAGCTTCGCGTTTGCATCGCGTTTTCCAGAGTCGCGACGACGTAGTCGATTTCGTCTTCTCTAAGCTCTGGGAAGATCGGCAGGCTCATGACTTCGACAGACGCTTTTTCAGTTTCCGGCAAGCTGCCCAATTCGTAACACAGGTGCTGGAAACACTCTTGCCGGTGCAATGGAATCGGATAGTAAATCTCGGTGCCCACGTTGGCGTCAGTCATCTGTTGGCGAATGTTGTCTCGCCAGCCATTTGGAATTCGAAGAGTATATTGATTCCAAACATGAATCGAATCTTCGTCAAACGCCTCAGGCAAAACGATTGATTCGCCGAGTCCAGAGTCCGCAAGTTTGCGGCTGTAAATCTCGGCGTTTTGGCCACGCTGTTCGGACCAGCGAGTGATGTGTTTGATCTTGATGTCCAGGATGGCTGCCTGCATGGAATCCAGCCGACTGTTGATTCCAATTTCCTGGTGATAGTACCGCGGCCGCATGCCGTGGTTCGCCAACAAACGCAAGCGGTCAGCCAGTTCCGCGTCGTTGGTCGTGATCACACCACCGTCACCGCAGCCGCCAAGATTCTTGGTCGGGTAGAAACTGATGCAGCCAACATCGCCGATGCTTCCGGCAGGCTGACCCCGGTAAGTCGCACCGATCGTTTGAGCTGCGTCTTCAACGACGTAAATGTTTCTGGCTCGAGCGATTTCATTAATCGCGTCCATCTCGCAACACTGACCAAACAAATGCACGGCGATGATTGCTCGTGTCTTGTCGGTGATCAAATCTTCCAGAAGATTGACATCGAGATTGAACGAATCCGGGTCGATATCAATGAACACGGGAGTGGCTCCCAAACGCTCAATGGCACTCGCTGTGGCAAAGAACGTGAAACTTGGGCAGATCACTTCGTCGCCAGGTCCGATGTCCTTAGCCATCAAGGCCAGCAGCAAAGCGTCGCTTCCTGATGCACAACCAATTGCGAATTCGGTGCCGCAGATGTCAGCCACGGATCGCTCAAGCGATTGGCAATGAGCACCACCAACGAAACGCCCGGTATCAATGATCTCGGAGAGTGTTTCGAGGATTTCGGCTTTCAATGGCCGGTTGCTCCGACAAACATCAAGCAACGGAACGGAAGAAATCTGGGGGGACTTTATTGTTGACGACACTAACCGCCTCCTTGCAGTCATCGATGATCGCGTATTTTGAGTGGCAGTCTTTTCCTGACATCGCCAGCAGGAAAATAGGTTTACTCGCCTGAATCGTCAATAGAATCAACTGTGAGATTGTCAACGCTAGCAATCAACAACGATGCCGCGTTACAATTGCCTTGGGAGTCTCCCCGTGAGTTTCCAAGGAATTGCACAAGAGATTCTTCTGTACAAGAATTACACGGTGCCAGTTTGTCGCAGGTCCAAGTGTTGAGAATCAAATGATTGGTTGGGGAATCAAAATTCTGTTTTGGTGTGGTTTGATGTGGGGGGCATTGCAAGTCCAAAAATTGGAAATAGGGCACGCTCTGTGCGGTGCCTGGGGCTGCGGACCGCCGTTGGAAGCACTGTTGGCAATACATCTGTTTTGGCTGTCATTCCTCGTTCCGCCAGTCGTTTTGGTTTTGCGACACTGGAAGTTCTCCAACAAGTCCATGAAGCTTGCGGGTTGGCTGACAATTGCGATTGCTGTGGCTGGGCTAGTTGCCTTCCTGTTTTATGACTTGTCGATCCACCACACTTACTACGAAGCGGGCTATTGGTGGCAAAGATATGCTCTGTCGCTGGCTTCGCTGGTCGAAGTACCCATTTTGCAAACGCTACTGCTGGGCATCGCCACTGTTGCGACTGGCAAATTCTTGAGCCCCAAGCAAGCGCCGCGACAAGTCGTTCAGGATCCTTTGGAGTACACCGATTTTGCACCACAGGATGTTGTACACGAGCAACAGTGAGCGGTCGGAAGGGAATTTCGAAAAGCTAAAGGAACGCGGCCACGGTCCATCGGCGGACGGAAATACGCGCCGCGACTGCCAGTGGCGTTCAGTTATCAAGCCACCAAATTCCGCGATGAGCCTTCCGCGATGAGCCCTTTTAGACAGGATTAACAGTATCTATCAAGCCACCACACGCACGCATCGTTTTCATGCAGTTGCGACAGGCTCAGAATCAGCCGTGACCCAATAGTGTTCGGCCTATTGGCCGTGACTCTATTTTTTGGCCATTTTAAGTCGATTCAGCAGCTTTTCGTTGTAGGCTGCCAGTTCACTCTGGTCCTCAGGAAAGCTGATGCCGGATAACAAATTTGGGTTTTGGGCGAGGGCGCTGGAAATCTGGCCCATCAACGCGATTTGTCTGGGGCTTAGAATTTTAACCACTTCAGAACTTTGCCCGCGACCACGACCGGATAACACGTTCAATTTGACCGCTTGTAACTCGTTCAATGGCAAGTAGGCCAAACCCGTATTTCGCAGATGATACTTCTGTTCCGATTTCCGGACACTCCGCGTTTCCAGTGACGGCTTCCAAGGAATGATGTTCGACGTTCCTGCTTGCCTGGCAATTTTCAATTGCGCGTCATCGTAAGTGTAAACGGCCGATGTGCAATGCATTCGTCGTGCTCCGGCCAACAACTTACTGTAATCAATAATTTTGGGGTCGTAGGTAACATGCACTACTTCGTGGTGACCTGCCCATGCTGATCGCGTCGAGTAAACGCCTTCCATTGAGCCCAACTGGGCTTCTCCGGTCCAGTATCATGACATCGCAAAAGTTGCGTGCCGCAAGTCGTCGGCCCAACTGCGAGCGACTGTTTTCAAAAACGCAGGGACTTGGCGATTGGCAGCTTTGAGACTGGCAATCATACGAGTGACCAAGCCAGAGATGCTGTAGACACCGGCTTTGCGTTTGATGAGATCCTTTCCATCCTTGTCGATGAATCTTACAACAGGATTGTTCCATGAAGGTTCGCGAAACGATTTCAAGACGGCTGCGTCTTCTGCCTGATTGTTGTAAACAACGACGGGAACGAAATGGTCTTCGATCGCTTCGACCACTAGCGGCTGTGACAACGGACCGTTGCCAAAATCTTTGCAAGTTCCTCAGCCAGGTACTTCTTGAAAGAGCACCAGAATTGGCTTGCCACTTTGGGCAGACTTTGCTTTGGCGGCGTCCAGATCGCGCCCCCAGTTAACCTGACCCAGTTCTTCAACTTGATTTTGAACTCTCGGACGCGGCGCCCGTGCGTCGTCGACCAGCGAACCATATTGCTCGCCCGGTTGATGTTGCGCCGCACAGGACGCTAAAAACATGCTCGTGATTGCTAAGCTAAGAATTCGTTTCATCGTTTCACCTTTGTCGTTTTGCAGTCCTTTAAATGTAGTGTGCAGCGGCGGCTTAGACTATGGGAATCTGGATTTCTCGCAGCTGCCGAAGACATGCTTAGGGGATTCTGTGACGAGGCCAACTGTTCCGAGCCAGCATTTCGTATGGATTTATACTTTGACCCGAGTGAATGGTCGATTCCAGTTGCGCCCTGTCCAACCTGCGGTTCCTGTGTAGAACCAATTTATGCGTCGCGGATGCTCTGCAGAATGGCATCGACACTAGCCTTCGCATCACCGAACAACATCGCCGAGTTGTCTTCGTAGAACAGCGGGTTGTCGACACCGCTGTAACCAGTTCCCATGCTGCGTTTGAGAATCACCGTGTGTTCGGCCTTCCAGCATTCAAGTACCGGCATGCCATAGATCGGGCTGGACTCGTCATCCAACGCCGACGGATTCACAATGTCGTTGGCACCAATGACCAGAACCGTTCCTGTGTTTGGAAAGTCGTCATTGATCTCATCCATCTCCAACACGATATCGTACGGGAGCTTGGCTTCGGCCAACAGAACGTTCATGTGTCCAGGCAAACGCCCGGCAACTGGATGAATCGCGAACCTGGTTCGCACGCCTTTCTCCTTCAGCGCTTCGCAAACCTCACGGACACTGTGCTGGGCTTGAGCAACCGCCATCCCGTACCCCGGAATCACGACCACTTCTTCTGAATCCATCAGCCACTCGGCTGTCTCTTCTGCCGACGTCGTATGGTACGTACGCTCGATTCCGTCATCGACATCGGCAAGTGCGGATGAAGATGAGGTCGTCGCTCCCTGCCCAAATCCACCCAGAATCACGCTTACAAACGAACGGTTCATGGCGGCACACATGATGTACGAGAGGATTGCTCCGGAGCTACCAACCAACGCTCCCGTCACGATCAGCAAGTCGTTTGGAATCAGGAATCCAATCGCTGCCGCGGCCCAGCCGCTGTAACTGTTCAGCATCGAAACGACCACAGGCATGTCAGCTCCGCCAATCGCCATGATCATGTGCCAGCCGAGCACACAGGATACGATCGTGACAAGTATCAATGGCAGCGTACCAACACCCGCGCCGGCAAAGACGTACCACAGCAACAGCAAGAAGCAGAAGACTCCCATGCCCGCGTTAATCAGGTGCCGATTGGGAAGCAGTAAGGGCTTACTAGCGATACGACCATCGAGTTTTCCAAACGCAATAACGGAACCGGCAAAGGTGTATCCGCCGATCAGTATCCCCAGGAACACTTCGACCTTGTGGACGCCATCGATTCCGCCTGTGGCGTTCCAGTTAATAAAGTGATTGCTCAGCCCAACCAAAACCGCCGCTAACCCGACGAAGCTGTGAAGAATCGCAACCAGTTGCGGCATCTCGGTCATTGCCACTCGGTTGGCAAGGTAAACTCCAATCGTACCTCCGGCACCGAGTGCAACGATCAGCAGGAACCAGCCAAAGTAATCGGCCCCGTCTGACAAGAGTTGCAACTCTTCGCCCGTCGCGCCGTGCCCACCATCGGGGACATATCCGATCAAACCACTGAACAGCGTCGCGATGATCGCGATCGCCATTCCGATCATGCCAAGCATATTCCCGCGACGCGAAGTCTCGTGTTGGCTGAGGCCACCGAGGCTGAGAATGAAACATACGCCGGCAACCAGCCAGGCCATTAAGGCTACACTATTGGTCATGTTAATCCTGCTTCCTGAACATGGCCAACATCTTCTGCGTGACATAGAAGCCACCCGCGACATTGATCATCGCGATCAACACGGCAAGTGCAGCCAACAACGCAGCCAGTGAAAAACCGGGCGAGATAACTTGCAGCATCCCACCAATAATTATGATCCCGCTGATTGCGTTCGTTACACTCATCAGCGGAGTGTGTAGAGCCGGATTCACATTCCAGATCACCTGGTAGCCAATAAAGCAGGCCAGCACGAAAACGGTCAGGTGAGAAACGAATCCGGATTCGCCACTTATATTGCTTCCGATAATCCACAGGAGCAAACAGGTCGACACCGCGGCACCAATCATCCACAGTTGTTTTGAATCGAACTGCATGTCGCCAATTTGCACCGGCGCCGGCTTGGCGTCTTTGGCAGCCGCTTGGTCCGCAGTGGACGCGACTGGATCTGGTGCAGGTTTTTTCGGAGGCGGAGAAGGATCCTCAATTTTCGGAGGCGGCCAGGTGACTTCGCCTTCGTGTGTCACCAACGCTCCCCGAACGACCTGATCTTCCACGTCGACAACCAGCTGCCCGTCTTTCTCCGGCGTCATGTCCGCCAACAAGTTAACGATATTGTTCGCATACAGATTCGAAGCCTGCGTCGGCAGACGGCTTGGCAAATCGGTGTAGCCAATAATCGTGACATCGTGTTTGACAGTTTTCTTCCCAGGTTCCGTCAGTTCACAATTGCCGCCGTTTTCCGCAGCCAAATCAACGATCACGCTGCCAGGCTTCATGCTCTTGACCATCTCAGCGCTGATTAATTGCGGGGCGGGTTTGCCCGGGATCAATGCAGTCGTGACAATAATGTCTACGTCTTTGGCTTGTTCGGCAAACAAAGCCATCTCGGCCGCGATGAATTCATCGCTCATCGTCTTGGCGTAGCCACCTTCACCTTCGCCCGATTCTTCGAACTCAAGCTCCAGGAACTCAGCACCCATACTCTTGACCTGGTCCTTGACCGCCAATCGCGTATCGAACGATCTGACAATCGCGCCCAGTGCGTTAGCAGTTCCGATCGCGGACAACCCGGCGACACCAGCTCCGATGACTAATACTTTCGCCGGTGGAACTTTTCCCGCCGCAGTAATTTGTCCAGTGAAGAAGCGACCGAACTCGTTGGCAGCTTCGATGATCGCGCGGTAGCCGGCAATGTTGGCCATCGAACTGAGTGCGTCGGCTTTTTGCGCACGCGATATTCTTGGCACGCAATCCATGGCCAACGAAGTCAACGATTTCTTGTTCAGCTCTTGGACGATCGCTTCGTTCTTGGCTGGCCAGATAAAGCTAACGACTCTGGCATCGTCTTTGGCTTGGCCGATTTCTTTCTTGGTGGGCGGGTCAAGCTTAACGATAAGGTCCGCTTCCGACCAAACTGCTGCAGAATTATCAACGACTCTGGCACCTGCGTCGCTAAACAGCTCGTCAGGAAAGCTGGCTTCGTTCCCGGCACCAGACTCAACAATGACCTCGTAGCCCAGCTTGATCAGCTTCGCCGTCGATTGCGGGCTGGCAGCAACGCGACGCTCGCCTTTGGCGCTTTCTTTGGGGATACCGATAATCATGGTTTATTTTCTTTGTTGTATTTCGGCCCGATTGCAAAAACCATCAGTCTCAGTTTTGCAACATTCTCATACTAATAACAGCCCCGAGTGTTAACAACCCGTGCGAGTTGTAACATATCGAGCGACTAACATTCCTATAATCGAAAATAAAATCATGGCTCCGTTCGACTAATACGCTGCGTCAGCAGGTGCGATACTATTTTCAATCATGCTTGACCCAAAAGCGACTTCCGCGGCACCAATGACGATGCCCGGAGCAACTGTGCTGGTTTCCTGCTTCTTTTCAGTAGCAAAATGAGGTTTTTGAATATGAGATTTGACGAGATGGGGCATCCAAAGTGCTCGCTCGACGAATTCGAGCAACACTTCGGGATCATAAGGTTTTTTGATGTGGTAGGCTCCGCCGAAGTTGTGTTGCCGGCGGATGATATCCGGACCCTGACCTGAGGACGTGAACACGATCGGTACATCAGAACGTCCGGGGATTGCATGGATTTCAGCGACCAGGTCCTTGCCCGGCGCACCGATCCACAACGACAGATCACAAACGATTACGTCCAGCTCCAGTTTCATGGCGGCTGAAATCGCTGATGCATGACAGACTGCCGAAAAGACATTGAAGTCTTCGCGAGTCAAAATCCGAATCGTCTGTGCCAGGACAGTCGGGTCCGAGTCGGCAACGAGCATAGTTGCTTTCAACCTCGAACGCTTCTTCGAATCTGGCGTTGTTTTGGAGTGCGAGACAACCGGCGGGGCAATATGCAGGTGAGGAAGGTGGGGATTGAGCGCAGGCACGTTCGCGCCAACATCAATCGAATTCGTGCTCGTGTTCATTAGGCGGTTCCGATAACCGTTTACTGCCGATCCTTCGGCGCCGAATATGCACTCCATTTTGTTCGACCGAAAATCCAACTACTCAAGTCGACTTATCACTCATCGGCAACGGAAACGGAAATCTTTCCGCCTTTTCTCAAACCCTTGCAGCTGCTCAATCCGGACAGACTGCGAAACATTGCAAAGCAGTTACAGCCGGAACAGAAAGCGAGACCGGTTAAAAGAAGTCGCCCGTCTCTGAAATGTGAGCGGCAAGCCGCTAGTGCGACTTTGCGCGGTGAAAGTCGAAAGGGTCGAGGATTTTTGCAGTGAGGTCGCAGTCAACATTGCAACAAATTCATCGGTCAAGTTAAGTCGAACTACAGATATGTTGGTCGTCCAGTTGTCCGGTTTCGAGACGGTAGTATAGTAGCACGACTCTCCGAGTCGTCGTGTGGCGAATGACGCCTCGGAGAGTCGTGCTACTTTGTTTTCTAACCAAGGCCTGCTTCTTCTATGAACCAACCTGCGAACGATATCTCGCTTAATTTTGGGCACAGCTATGCCGAACAGTTGCCGGAATTTGTCGCTGCTGCTTCCCCCGCACAGTTTCGCAAACCGAGCCTGCTGCAATTCAACCATGCTCTCGCCGGTGAACTTGGGCTTGATACGGAAACGCTGACTACCGAGGTTGTCCCACGAATCTTTTCGGGTAACGAACTGCCCAGTGATGCTCGGCCAGTCGCGCAAGCTTACGCGGGCCACCAGTTTGGAAATTTTGTTCCGCAGCTGGGAGACGGTCGGGCACTTTTGCTGGGTGAAGTCATCGACCAACATGGTCTCCGGCGTGACATTGCTCTGAAAGGATCCGGAGTAACGCCGTTTTCCCGCGGAGGGGATGGTAAAGCGGCAATTGGTCCGGTGCTTCGTGAGTATTTGATCGGTGAAGCCATGCATGCGCTCGGGATACCGACGACTCGTGCTCTGGCCGCGGTTGCAACGGGTGAACCGGTGATGCGAGAGCAGCCACTGCCGGGTGCTGTTCTATCGCGTGTCGCCGCCAGCCACGTGCGCGTCGGGACTTTTCAGTTTTTTGCAGCACGCGGCCAAACCGAACAGGTCAGGAAACTGGCGGACTACGTGATTCAGCGGCATTACACCGAGCTCGGTGATGATTCGCAGCGTTACCTGTCGCTGTTGCGAAGTGTTGTTGATCGACAAGCTGCCTTAATTGCTAGATGGATGTTGGTCGGCTTCATTCATGGCGTGATGAATACTGATAACATGACGATCTCAGGTGAAACGATCGACTATGGACCGTGTGCGTTTATGGATTCGTACGATCCACAGACAGTTTTCAGTTCGATCGACAGAAATGGTCGCTACGCTTACGCGAACCAGCCAACAATTGCAATTTGGAATTTGGCCAGATTGGCAGACACAATGTTGCCGCTCATCAATGCCGAGGATAGCGAACTGGCAGTTGACCAGGCGATGTCTGTTCTCAAAACATTCATGCCAACATTTGAGCAGTATTGGTACAAAGGAGCTCAGCGCAAATTGGGGCTGGTTGATGCTGCCAATGTAGGCGACGTCAGTGAAGCAGAGCGAAAGCTGGTAGATGACTGGATTGAGTTGCTTACTGAAAACAATGTGGACTACACGCTCGCCTGGCGCCGACTTGCAGACGTGGCCGAAGGCAACTCGAACGAGCTTCGATCAATTTTTGGTTCGGAAACAACGAAACTTGACGCTTGGCTGGAACGATGGTCGAGCTCGTACAGCGGTGCCGAATCATCCGACGTGGCGTCGGAAATACGGGCGGCGAATCCACTTTACATTCCTCGGAACCACCTTGTCGAAGAAGCACTCGCGGCGGCCTCCGACAATGGCGATCTTTCACTTTTTGAAACGTTGTTAGAAGTTGTACAACATCCGTTCGAGGAACAACCGCAGTGGTCTCGATACGCGTTGCCAGCGCCCGAGGAATTCACCGCTTGTTACAAGACGTTTTGCGGAACATAAGTCAGACGTTCGTTCGTCCACGGGCTTGCCGCCGCTCACTTACGTGGCAGGACAGTGTGTAGATTGAAACATTCCGATTACGTAAGAGATGGAAATTTCGCCTTGTTCAAAAACTGTATTCGGGCCATAAACAGGGGTTTTGGCGTGTTGTTGCAACCAGTCAGTGCACACGTCGCGACCTCTTTTGGCGGTGTGACGCAGCTCATCAAAAAAGGTGAGCAAACTTCCCCATATCCAGTCGATTTATCCTTCCTCCTTCCTTTGGGCGGCAAGACAGCAGCGAGATGACAGAAATTACCAAACCGTGCCGAATCCTGATGCTCCTCGAAAATGGCGGATATCCGGAGGACACGCGCGTTTCAAACGAGGCGACGGCATTGGTCGAAGCGGGGCATACAGTCAGTGTCGTGTGTCGCAGTGATGAGTACACTCCCAAACGCCACGAAGTGATAAACGGAGTCAAATTGTATCGCTATCCGGCCCCGCCAGAGTGGCCCGGAGTACTCGGTTATGCCATCGAATATGGGTATAGCCTGACAGTGGCATTTTTCATTGCCAATTATCTCTTCCTCCGACACGGGTTCGATGCGCTGCACGTTCATACGCCACCCGATATGTATGTCACGATCGGAGCATGGTTCAAGCTGTTCGGTGTCCACTACGTGATGGACCACCATGATCTTTCGCCGGAGTTGTACCAAGCCCAGTCGCAGGCAAGTGAAGATGCATTGCTGGTGCGCATGTTGAAATGGTTTGAACTACGGTCCTGCCGAATGGCCGACCAGGTGATTCAAACTAACGAGTCGCAACGCGCTAGTGACATTGCCCGGTGTAATGTAGATCCCGCTCGAACCAATGTGGTTCGCAATGGCCCGAATTTCCAGAAGATGCGGGGGGCAACGCCCCTGCCGGAGTACCGGTCGATGGGTAAGACGATCCTCGGGTACATGGGATGCATTGGTTTCCAGGATGGCGTGGACAGTTTCCTGCAGGTGATGGGTCGGCTGGCCGTGGACCTGAACCGTGACGACTTCTTCGGTCTGATCATTGGAAGCGGCCCGGCACTGCAAAGCCTGAAAGATTTGTCGGTAGAGTTACAGCTCCAAGACAAGATGGCATTCGTGGGATATCAGAAAGGCGATGCGCTGTATTCACACATCGCCTCGTGCGACATCATGGTGACTCCCGATCCAGTCAATTCCTACAATGCCTCGTGCACGATGGTCAAAACGATGGAATATATGGCCATGTCCAAACCAATTGTGGGGTTTGACATGCCAGAACACCGTTATAGTGCGGGAGATGCGTCGCTTTATGCGAAGTCTGGTGATATATTGCACTTTGCCGAATGTGTGCAACAACTAATGGATGATCCGGGTCTTCGTCAGTCGATGGGGGAAATGGGACGTCATCGAATCGAGTCCGAATTGGCATGGAAACACCAAAAAGAATCCCTGATCGCGACGTATCGCAAAATCCAATCGACGCAGTCCCAGCTCGCTTAGCCTGGCTTTCCATCTCAGTCTGGCTTTCCATCTTGG
>CAZXLW010000060.1:27144-32567 GCA_964641465.1 uncultured Pirellulaceae bacterium
GCAGTCCCAGCTCGCTTAGCCTGGCTTTCCATCTCAGTCTGGCTTTCCATCTTGGGCTGGCTTTTCATCTTAGCCTGGTTTTCCATTGGAGTACGCCAATGCGCCAACGACTGTTGCGTTAAATTCTCATTTGCGAATGGTTTTCTCAATCTTTGTCGGCGTGGAACTTCTTGAATAACAATCGTTCACGTAATGCAGATGTAGAGTTGCCGCCGAGCGACCTGCTTCGAGAGCCTTCTGGTTATCAACGTAGCAAACTCGATGGGGATGCGACGTGTCCCTTTCGCATTGCGACTCCGGCAGAAACCGATCTTTGGGACGCTTACGTGGACGAGCACCCCAAAGCCTCGATTTTTCATACGCGACAAATGGTGCAAGTCTACTCAGCCACTCATAAGCACCAACCTCTTGCCATTGCTGCGGTCAACCAACATGGGATTCCCGTGGCAATGATCGTTTCGGTACATGTGAAAACGCTTTCAGGTGTCGTCAGCCGTTTCGCCTCGCGCGCCATTATGTTCGCTGAACCGATCTGTAACGACGACGCAGAAGGAATCCAAGGATTGACGAAGTTGCTTCGTTACCACGACAAATGGATGAAGCGGCGGGCTTTGTTCGCCGAAGTCAGACCGATTTGGGAATCCGGCTCTGAACGCATCGCGTTGGAGAAATGCGGATATCATTTCCTCGAATACCCCAACTATGTGATTGACACAACGCGGACCCCGGACGAACTCTGGAATGCGCTGCCCACGAAATTTCGAAGCGAGATCAATCGAGCAAGAAAACGAGGTGTCGAGATCGTCGAAGATTCCTCATCGGCCGGAGCACAGGCTCTCTACAAACTTTTGCAAGCCAGCTACGGGCGATCACGAGTGCCGCTTCCAGATGTAAGCCTTCTTCAGTCAGCGATCAAGTATCTGCCAGACGACTATCGCCGTCTGGCGATTGCCAACTACCAGGGCCGTCCCGTTGCCGGGTCGTTGGATCTTACCTTCAAAGGCGTTGTCTACGGATGGTACTCTGGAACCGAACGCGTGTCGGGTCTCAGCGCCAACGGACTGGCGAACTGGACGGTGATCGAATGGGCAAGTCGGAATGGGCACAGGAGCTTCGATTTTGGAGGCGCTGGTTGGCCCGGCGAGGACTATGGACCGGCGAGTTTC
This sequence comes from uncultured Pirellulaceae bacterium, assembly GCA_964641465.1. Classification (GTDB taxonomy): domain Bacteria; phylum Planctomycetota; class Planctomycetia; order Pirellulales; family Pirellulaceae; genus Mariniblastus. The sequence goes on from CAZXLW010000060.1 coordinate 28,311, forward strand.
AAAGCAAGGTTTGGTGGTCAGCTAGTCCACTATGGCCGCTATCGAAAAACGTATTCACATTGGAAGTTGTGGATGGCCGAAAAAGTGTACGGGCTGTTGCGTGGCGTGATCGCTCCCCGGCGGAAAAATACAGCGCGAATGCGGTTTGCTACCCTCTCAGAGCTTTCGGCTCGACCCTTACCCGGAGAATAGGGTTAAAGGGTGAACCAGTCCGTCATGGGTGCACCAGTCCGTCGTGACGGTCGCATCACCGGACTTGGCTATCCATCCAGACTGACTTCACGAGTCCACTTGTTGGGATCGCTGCGGTGGGGGGCGTTCTTGCCGGAGATTACTTCCATGGAATCGTCAATTCCGTAACTCACAAAGATGGCCGCTAACAAGCGTTCGCTGGTCGGGATCTGCAGTCGTTCAAACATGGAATGCTGACGAAAGAATCCACCACTGGACCAATAAGTCGGCATCCCTTTGGCCGCTAGTGAAAGCAGCAGGTTCTGAGTCGCTGCTGCTGTCGCTGCCAAATGTTCCTCGTCAACCTGAAGTTTTTTCTCGGCCGATTCTCCCGCGGCCTCAGATTCCTCTGATTGAAACTGCGGCAACCAATTAACCAGCACCAGGCAACCGCAGGCCGCCAACATGGGCGGAAGTTTATTAGATGGCTTCATGTCGGGGTACCAATCAGCCAATTGCCGGCCAATCAAGCGACACTCGTTTTGCCACAGAATATGAAACCGCCAGGGTTCAACCAGCCCGTCCGTTCCACGCGCGTAATGAAACGGCGCAAAGCCGGCGTCGGCGATGGCAGCAAGCACCTGTTGGTTGGATTGGTTGGTTACTTCTTCAGAGTAAACAACTTCGGCACCGTCCCGTGCGAGAATCTTTGCGGTCTTGCGATCTCGTGCGAGCTGTGAAAATTCCTGATCTCGATTTGACATAACTTAAACCGACTTGTCGTCGTCATCCTTCTCACGCAAAGCAATCCCAAGCTCTTCCATATGCTTGTCCTCGACGACACTCGGAGCTTCGGTCATCAAATCGGAAGCTCGCTGAGTCTTCGGGAACGTGATGCAATCTCGAATATTGTCCAACCCGGCAAACAGCATCACGATGCGGTCGATTCCCAACGCAATTCCACCGTGCGGCGGAGCACCGTATGACAACGCGTCCAGCAGGAAACCGAATCGTTCTCGGGCCGAAGTTTCGTCCATCCCCAACAATCCGAAAACCTGTTGTTGGACCTCGCTATCATGAATTCTGATCGTGCCGCCGCCGGCTTCGTAGCCGTTGATGATCAAGTCGTAAGCCTTCGCACGTGCCTTCCCGGGATCGGACGCCAGTGTCGCCAGATCTTCATCGCGAGGGGCCGTAAACGGGTGATGCATCGCCACCCATCGTTTTTCTTCGTCGTCATGTTCGAACATAGGAAACTCAACAACCCACGAGAATTTCATCACCTTCGGGTCGTACATTTCCAGTTCCGCACCCAGACGTTTTCGCAAACCATTGAGCGCCTTGCAGCTGACTTCCCAGCTGTCCGCGATGAATAGCAACAAGTCACCATCTTTCGCATCCATCTTGGTTTTGATTTCTTCCAAATGCGCTTCGTCGAAATTCTTGGCGATCGGAGAAGCCAGTTTACCGCCGTCGACCTTGAACCAAGCCAACCCTTTCGCGCCAAAGTCTTCCTGCACGTAAGTTGTCAATTCGTCGATTCGCTTCCGAGAGAATTTGTCGGCCGCTCCTGCAGCGTTGATGCCTCGAACGAAGTTCCCGGAATCGGCGACTCCGCGAAAGACACGGAACTCGGTTTTCGCCGCGACGTCGGTACAGTCAACAATCTCCATGCCAAAGCGAAGATCCGGAGCGTCGTGTCCGAATCGGGTCATTGCTTCGTCGTATGTCATTCGTGGCAGTGGAAGCTCAACATCCAGGTCCGCAAATTCTTTGGCCAGCTTTTTGACCAGGCCGTCGATGATGCCAATGACGTCGTCGGTTTCGACGAACGACATTTCCATATCGAGCTGCGTGAATTCAGGCTGCCGGTCCGCTCGTAAATCTTCGTCGCGAAAACAACGGGCGACTTGAACGTACCGGTCGTAGCCCGCAATCATCATCAGCTGTTTATAGATCTGCGGCGACTGCGGCAGCGCGTAGAACTCACCATTGTGTACGCGACTTGGTACCAGATAATCCCGTGCACCTTCTGGCGTACTTCGACCGAGGATCGGAGTTTCAATATCCAGGAATCCGTGTTGATCAAAATAGTCGCGAATTGACTTGGTGATTTTGCTCCGCAGATACATCGTCTGCTGCATCTGGGGGCGACGCAAATCCAGGTACCGGTGCTTGAGCCGCAAGTCCTCATTGGGCAGTTCTTCTTGTCCGGGAAGAAACGGCGGAGTCTTGCTCTGGTTAAGGATTGTCAACTCAGTCGTTTCGATCTCAATTTCGCCAGTCGAGATTTTGGGGTTTTCTTGACCAGTCGGCCGCCGACGAACTTTCCCCGAAACCTGAACCACGTACTCCCGCTTCAAGTCTTCGACGACCGCCAGCACCTGCTCGTTGGAGCTGGGGCTGATGACAATTTGCGTTCGGCCGTACCGGTCGCGGATATCGATGAATTTGCCTTGTCCAAAGTCGCGAATGGTTTCGACCCATCCGCCAAGGGTCACGGTTTCTTCAATGTTCGACTTGGTCAGTTCACCACACGTATGCGTTCGCAACACGTTTCTGCCTCTTAGAATTGTTGATTCAGATCGAAGGAACAATATGGCAGCAATGAACCGTTCGTTAAAGGACAGGTGCGAGGAAATCTGAGATTAACACCCCTCGCGCCCGTCCGTTTTCCCGCCTACGCGTGGCTCGCCGTTTTCCCGGAATCCCGAGCGGCTTGAGCCAACAGTTTCTTCTGGTAGCGGCCTTGGACGATGTCGGTCAGCACCAGAATGGCAAGCACAAAATAGAATGTGGCTTTGGTCATCGGCGTGACCTCGCTCCCAAACAGTTTCAAATGCGCGAGATGTCCACCTTCGCTGACTAGCATGATGCCGACCACGAACAGGACGAACAGCCCGAGGACTTCGTACATCCGGTTGCGATTCAGAAATTCCGAAACGTGATCAGCCAGCCAAATCATCGCCAGGCCACTGAGGATAACTGCCGTCGCCATTACCCAGAGAACGTCCGTCAACGCCATCGCACTCAAAATCGAGTCGATCGAGAACACGGCGTTCATGACCATGATCCAGAATATCGCCGCACCGGCGGACTTGGTCTTGTTCTTGTCCGAGTCGTGATGGTCATGCTCCAGCCGAGTCATGTGCCAGATCTCTTTCATCGCCGTATACAGAATGAATGCTCCACCAGCCAGAACGATCAAGCTATGCAAGTTGAAGGATCCTGTAATCGGTAAAGGTTCTCCAATACTGAACACCATGAATTTTTCGAAGTAGTCCTGGGCATAATAAAGAGCAAACAGCAAGATAATCCGCAGCGCAATCGCCAATCCAATTCCCCAGGCCCGCACCATCTTCCGTTTCTCAACGGGCGCGTTTTTGGATTCCAGTGAAATGTAGAGCAAGTTGTCAAAGCCCAGGACAGCTTGCAGCAGAATCAGGAACCCCAGTGTCATCAAGTCGCCAACGATCCCGTGCGACCCTTTGTCGTCACCCGACTCTGCGTCCTCTGCATGCCCCTCGTGATCTTCCGCAATTTCTGCACCCGTCGCTATTGAATCCGCAAGGTCAGAGCCAATCGTATCTGCCACCAGACTGAACGCGACAAGAATGATAGACAGGTAGATGCCAAGCTTGAGAAAGTAGTTCCAATATTTCACGACGATGTCCGTTTGCTGTGTGTGGGTTTTATACCCAAAGTCTAACAAATTCACCCCATCGCATGGAATAGAGCATAAAAGGGCAGGGGGAAGAGCTGCGGATCCTGGCAGATTGTTTAAGGCCTTGGTTGCCGCGCTCGGTGATTTGAGACGATCGCATGCCAGCATTTCAACCAATAACTGATGCACACAAAAAAAAGCTTCGCCCAAGCAAACATTGGGCGAAGCCTTCAAAGGAGAACCTCTCGCAAACGAAATTCTAAATCACTGCTTTCAACTGGAGTTCGATTTGTTCGCATAGTTCTGCGACGATTGCTCCAGCTTGTCCACAAAGCGTTGACAAGCTTCTTTGGAATGGCTGTTGCGGCACATCGTGTCGAACAAGTCAATCTTTTGTGGTTGATTGACTGCGATGGCGCTAG
>CAZXLW010000061.1:0-30560 GCA_964641465.1 uncultured Pirellulaceae bacterium
TACGACTCGGAGAGTCGTGCTACTTTCGTAAAATCGGTTTTGAAACCGCTTCTAGTCTCAAACTCTAACCAAATTTTCCAGTAACGTAATCTTCTGTTTGTTTGTTTTGCGGGTTCGTGAACAAGTCACGAGTCGGACCGGCTTCGATGATTTTTCCTTCGAAGAAAAACACGGTCCGGTCACTGCACCTGGCGGCTTGCTGCATGTTGTGAGTCACGATCACAATCGTGTATTGTTTCCGCAATTCGAAAATCAGGTCCTCGATCTTGGCAGTGGATGCCGGATCAAGCGCCGAACACGGCTCGTCCATCAACAGTATTTCAGGACCAATCGCGATTGCACGGGCGATGCACAGACGCTGTTGCTGACCGCCGGAAAGTCCCAAGGCTGATTGATTCAAGCGATCTTTAACTTCGCCCCACAACGCTGACTTTTTCAGGGACCATTCTACCAAGTCATCCAGATCCGCGCGGCTGAGTCCCTTGTAGTGTAGCCGGGGCCCGAACGCGATGTTCTCGTAGATGGATTTTGGAAACGGATTCGGCTTTTGAAACACCATTCCGATTCGGCGTCGCAGTGCCACCACGTCGGTCGATTTGGCAAGGATGTCCGTTTTGCCAATTTGAAGCATTCCTTCAGCGTGGGCGATCGGAACGACGTCGTTCATCCGGTTAATCCACTTCAGCAGCGTGCTCTTGCCGCAGCCGCTCGGGCCGATGAACGCCGTCACCCGTTTTTCGGGGATGGAGAGGTTCAGATCGTGCAAGGCTTGGAAATCTGCATACCAGGCGCTGAAGTTCTGCATCTCGATCATCACGTTTTCCGCAACGTGATCTTGCTCTGACGGACCCATAAAAGCGGTCGGCCCGGAGACGGTAGGTGTTTTTATCTGGACCATGTTTTTCCTTGATCAAGAAGTTGGTTTTTGAGTGTATTGGCGGATAATGACGGCAACGGAATTGAAAGCGAACAAAATACCCAACAGCAAAATGATGCCCGAGGCGGCAAGGTTGTGGAACTCTTTGATCGGACGGCCTGCCCAATCGAAAATCTGCAGCGGCATGACGGTGAAGTTGTCCATCAAGTTCCCGGGACTGGCGGTCAGAAAAACCGCTCCTGCCAAAATCAGAATCGGTGCTGCCTCTCCGATCGCTCGGCTCATCGCAAGGATGGCTCCGGTCATGATGCCCGGAATGGCCGCCGGCAACGTCACATTGCGAACGACTTGCCACGGCGTCGCACCAAGCCCAAGGCCAGCCTCGCGCAGCGATCGGGGGACGGCACGGATTGCTTCCTGGCTGGAAATGATGACTACCGGCAAGATGACAAGCATTAAAGTAAACGCGCCGGCCAGTACGCTGCGGCCAAACGGCAGACGGAAGTACCACCAACTCGCTTTCTCGATGCGACCAGAAGAACGCCCGGCAATCAACGCGTACTTGCGACCATCCGCATCCTTGGGCATGTGGCGGCGAGATTTCACGACGTTCACGTCCACCCATTCGCCATCGGTGTTCAGGGCTCGCATGCCTTCGGTAACAACCGTCGCCGGAGCACTGGCGTCGGGGATTGGAATGAGCAACGCTTTCTCGCCGGCAGTGAAAAACTGATCGTAGTAATCTACGCCGACCGAAACCGCCGGCTCATTGGGCGTCCCGAACATCCCGGCCATCGATACAAACAGTGTCAGCCCCAGAATCCCGTAAACGACACTGGGCACACCGGCGAGGTTGGTGATATTGAGCTGCACGAAGGAATGAAATTTGCGAAACCAGCGATTCCGCGGCTTGAATTCTTCGAGAAAAATTGAGGTCGCCACTCCGATCGGAAGTGCAAGGCATCCGCAGACGACGCACACCCAGATCGTGCCCCAAATGGCTGGCCCGATGCCCGCGTTCTCTGGACGTGGCTCGGGGTAGTGCGTGAGGAAATTCCAATTCAGCGTTTTAACGCCAATCAACAGAACCGATCCCAGTAACACGGCGAGGAACAAGAGCGATGTCGAAGCCACAAACAAACAAAGCCAACGAAAGGCATTGTCCCAAAACTTGCGGTCTCGCGGTTTAAGATTCTCGAGGCGATTGAGCGGATGGGTTTTCTCGTTCACTGGTACTCCTCCCGAAAACGATTCCGGACGATATTTCCGGTGAAGGTCAGAGCCAGGGTGATCAGAAACAGAACGGCCGCGACGGCGTACATCGAAAGGTACTCAACGTCGTAGTTGGAAACATCGCCGAGTGCCATTTGCACCATCCAGCCAGTCATGGTTTGCATATCGTTTCGCGGATCGAGCGAAAGCTGAGGTCGGCTGCCAACGGCGAGAGCCACGATCATCGTTTCACCGACGGCTCGCGATACGGCCAGCAGAAACGCCGAAATGATTCCGGAAAGAGCCGCCGGAACCACGACTTTGGTTGAGACTTCAAACTTGGTGGCTCCTAAACCATAAGCACCTTCGCGAAGTGCTCGCGGCACGGCTTGCAACGCATCTTCGACCAGCGAACTGACGATCGGCAGGCAAAGAATCCCGACGGCAATCCCACCGGCCATCGCATTGAACGTTCCAAATCCGCCATGGAAAAACTGCAAGGTTGGCGTGATCACCGTGAGGGCAAAGAACCCGTAGACGACCGTCGGAATGCCGGCGAGCACTTCCAACGTCGGTTTGATCATTGCTCGAACTCGCGGGCTGGCGTACTCGCTTAAGTAGATCGCCGTGATCAACCCCAGTGGCAACGCCAGGCACATCGCAATGCCGCTCACGATCAGCGTCGCGGAAATCAGAGCCCAGACTCCGAACTCTTTTTCGCTTTCGCGACCGAGCAAAGGGTTCCACTTGGTACCGGAGATGAAATCGACCAGCGTGATTTCGGCAGGCATCGTATGCATGTGGCCGCAATCGGGACAGGCCTGTTCCAAGCCGGCCGTATCTTTGGTCGACGTACCCACGAAAGCCCCGCACACGCGATCCTCCTTCTCCTCCTCGATGACCGCATCGCAGTAAACGTTGTCGTGTTGGAAGAATCGCGTTGCTTCAGTGAATAGAACAGCGATAATCGCGAAGGTCGTAAATATCGAAAGCGTCGCACACACCAGCAGCAGAGATTTGACTCCCCACTCTTTGATGTAGGTGGAACGCAAAGAACGAAAGCGGAAATCCGTTTTGCGCTCGGGCATATCAAGAGCCTCATCGCTCGCTTGATCGCCCGTATTGGGGTTCGTCACTGTTGCCACAAAATTACTTTGTAAGGTTTTCCGGAGTGTAAACTTCGGTTACTGGCCCCGACCTCTTTTCCATGTTCCCGTCGAGGTAGTGCGTGCCGACGTTCTCATCGAGATAATTACCGTAAGCCTGCGCGTAGACTTTCGTCGGAAGAGCCACGTACTTGACGGCCCGTGCGAATTCATCAGCACTAGCTAGGTAAAAATCAACGAACTTTTCGACCTGGGCTTTGTTAACAGATTTCGCGTTGAGGTAAATAAACAGCGGGCGACTGAAAGGAGCGTAGGAGCCGTTTTCGATCGTCTTATCCGAAGGCGCGACCGCCTCGTTGGTTGTTGGGTTGACGATTTTTACCGCTTTGAGTTTGTCGGTGTTTTGGAAGTAGTAAGCCGCCCCAAAGAACCCGATTGAGTATTTGTCGCCGGCGACTCCATTTACCAGCACATCATCATTTTCGCTCGTCGACATGTCGGAGCGGATGGCACCATCTTTTCCGGCGATGACTTCTTTGAAGTAATCAAACGTTCCAGAGTCCGTGCCCGGAGCGTGAATTTTGATCTCCTCGTCAGGCCACTGAGGATTGATTTCCTGCCAGGTTTTGGCAGCTTTGTCGGAAAGAAAGATAGATTTCAATTGATCGATCGTCAGTTCTTCGACAAAGTCGTTGTCTTTCCGCACCACAACCGTCAAACCGTCGTAGGCGACCGGGATCTCGATGAAGGAAACCGAGTTCTGCTGGCAACCTTTCAGCTCCTTGGGTTTGATGGGTCGCGAGGCATCCGAGATGTCCGTCTCACCACTGGTGAAGCGTTTGAACCCGCCGCCCGTTCCCGATTTGCCAACCGTGACGTTGACGTTAGGGTAGATTTTCTTGAAGGCTGCCGCTGCCGCTTCGGTGATCGGATAGACGGTGCTCGAACCGTCGATGTCGATTTTTCCAGCCAGCTCCGAGTTGGGCTCAACCGCTTTCCACTGTGCTTTTGCCTGGGAAAGGAGTTCCAGATTGGACTCGGACGCATTTTGATTCGGGACTGTACCGGTTCCTTGACTGGCGACCTCTCCTGTTGATCCCCCAACATCAACAACGCTTTCGCTGTTGCAACCGAAAGGGATTAAGAGGCAAATACCAACAAGAAAAACACCAATAGCTTTCATTTTCAGTCCCAGAATACTTAGATTAGTCCCTCAACGTCGACGAGCCACGACCTCCGGCTCCGACGCGCGAAGGATAACGCCCGAGTGTTAAGAAAACGTTAAGACTCTGTTAACTTCCCGGGAAACCGGCTAGCACCCAGTCCGAATGTCGATGGCGTTACTGGGTTAGGATTTCATAGATTTTATCGCAATAAATGAACCATTCTTGTTTTAAAAAACACAAAACTGTACTTTTTTGATTAATATAGTCGATTTAATAGTATTTTAATGTGTTTTAGCGGTCTATTTTTGAGCTAAAATAAGGTGTTAAATGAGCTTCACAGAGAAATTAGATAAACGACGCCAAGAGTTGGGAATGACTTTTGACGCACTGTCTAAGCGTAGTGAAGTACCGGTTTCTACTTTAAAAGCGATCTTTAAGAAGGGCGTAGAGCACGCGACGTTTGCAAATGTTGCCGCGATTGCGGATGCGCTTGGCGTTGATATTGAATTTACTAACGAAGCGGACTGTTATGAACTGCTTCACCAACAGGCTGTTAAAAAGGCGCGAGAGTTGGTTGGGATGGTTCAAGGAACATCTGGCTTGGAGTCTCAAGCCGTTGGACAGAACCAAATCGAAAAGATGGTTGCGCAACTGGTTCATCAGTTAATGGCTGGATCACGTCGAAAGCTGTGGGCCTAGCCGATGGCAACATGGGATCCGATCGAAGGCGAAACGCCGATTGCCCCGTCTCATCTCAAAGACAAGTCAATCAAAACCCGCGAGCAGCTCAACATCGCCGAAGCGCAGAATATTCTCAAGCCAATCGTCAAATACTTGGGGAGCATGCCATCTAAAAAACTTGCCCCCTTTGATTTGAATTGGTTTCAAAAGCTGCACGAGGAGATGTTCTGTGATGTTTGGGAATACGCAGGCAAGTTTCGTCAAGAAGATCTGAACATTGGGTGCAAGTGGCAGAACGTCCAAACAGAGCTATACAAGCTGGAAGGTGACATCGCCTACTGGATCGAGAATGAGACATATGAGTTGCTTGAATTGTCCGTGCGGATTCATTTCGAAGCGGTTCGAAATCATCCGTTTCCAAACGGCAACGGACGATGGGCTCGGCTGCTTGGAAATATCTTTCTCAAGCAAAACAACCAGCCCTTAGTCAAATGGCCCGAAGAGACAATTGGTGTTGAAAAAAGTATCGCCAGAGATGCTTACCTTTCCGCCGTCAAGCAAGCGGACACAGGTGACTTTACAAAGTTGATAGCGATTCACCGCAAATACCTGGACGGTAACAATTAGTGGTACTTGCAAGCTGAATTGATTAGAAGGCGTTTCAAAACCATAGTAGCACGACTCTCCGAGTCGTTTCATCACGATGTTTACGACTCGGAGAGTCGTGCTACTTTCGTAAAATCGGTTTTGAAACCGCTTCTAGTTTGTGTCCCTAGTTTTGGGTGCCATGTTCACGCCTTTCCGATAAGAAGCCAACTCCTCGCAACGGCATGCTTACGCTAGGGATGAGGCACTGGTCAACGTGGCGTGAGCATGCTTGGTCGGTACGGCACACATTACCACCGACGCTCGCGTAAACATGGCACCCTTCAATTCAAGGCAAATACCTGGACGGTATCAATTAGTACAACCTGCTTCGGTCCGACACGGGAATGGCAAACGCGAATGGCACACCGAACACGCGGATTGCAGAATTTGAACTGGCTCTCTGCTCGCGCGCACCGATCTACTGCACGAACTTGGGCAGCTTGATTCGAAAACGGGTGCCTTTCCCGGGCTCGCTTTCAAATTCGATGCTGCCGCCGAACGATTGAGTAAGGTGCTTGACGATCGACAGCCCCAAACCGGTTCCACCTTTGTCACGAGAACGAGCTTTGTCGACTCGATAGAATCGCTCGAAAAGTCGTGAATGGTGCTCGGGAGCGATCCCAATTCCGGTGTCGCTTACTTCCAGCACTGCCGAATCATCCAGGTACCTGGCGGCCACGGTAACCGTACCGCCGGCGGGCGTGTAATTCAAAGCGTTGCTGACAAGGTTTCCCAACAGCGTTTGAATGCCCTCGATATCTGCGCGAGCACGCGGGTTTTCATCGTTTGGCTCAAACTGAATCTCCACTTTGCCATTGGCAGCCAACGTTTCAAACTTGCTGATGCACAGTTGGATTTCTTCGTTGAGGTCTACGGACTCGATGTCCCAGACGTGATTGCCCGATTCGATGCGAGCGATTTGCAACAGATCCTGTATCTGCTGGTTCAGAAAGTCTGCCTGACGTTCGATCTCTTCGACGAACTGTACATTCTTTTCCTGGTCATTGATCGCACCCATCTTTAACGTCTCTGCGTAGGCACGAATGGAGGCCAAGGGGGTCTTCAGTTCGTGGGAAACGTTGGCTGCAAAATCTTGACGCATCAATTCAAGGTTTCGCAAGTCGGTGATGTCGTTAAGCACCACAACGACTCCCGGTGTTTCGCCTTCGTCCGGGTTTTGAACAGGCAGCACCGAGGCGCGGGCGCTGATTGTTCTGCGGCTACCTTCGTCCGAAGTTTGAAATTCAGTTTTTGCAAACGTTCCTTCGTTTTGCGCCCTTGCCAGCGCGGACGCTAGATCTGGGTCGCGGACGACCTCGATAAACTTCTTCGTTCGTAATTCAGATTCTTCAAAGCCAAACATTTTGCACGCTGCACGGTTGGCGATGCGAATTTCTCCGGTTGGAGAAATCGCAACAACGCCCTCGATCATACTACTCAACACAGCTTGTAGCCGATCACGTCCTCTGACGATGCGTTGCTCGCGAGTTTCCATCTCTGTTTGCATCGTTTGAAACGCATCCGACAGCGAACGCCACTCGTCATGACGATTCAACAAAGAGGGAAACGACTCGTAGTCGCCGACTCCGATCTTGCGGGCTGCATCGGCAAACTGGCCAAGCGGCTTCATGCTTTGTGAAACGAAAATCGCCATTAGTATTCCAGTTAGCAAACCCAGCCCGAGGGCAAATGTCCAAAAGTAGCTCTGGGCAGCACGGATCGCGGAACGGCTTTCGGATTCTTTACTGGCAACGCGAACGTACCCGAGACCGGTAGGGTGTTGGTCTGAAGTAAGTGGAATCGCGAGGTAAAGCATTTGGGTTTCAAGCGTCTTGCTGTATCGCGTCGAGAACCCTGCTTTCTCTGTTGTGGCTTGGAGTACTTCGGGCCTGTCCGCGTGGGAGCCAATGTCACGCGTTCCCGTTTCCGAATCGGCAACAACGGTTCCGTGCTCGTCGATCAACGTGAATCGGAAGCTGGTCTTTTTTCCCAGTTCCGTAACATGGCTGGGAAGCGTTGGATCATTGATTTTCTGACCCAGTCCGGCAACATGCTGATTGAGCATGATGGCCATCGACTGCATTTGGTCGCGAAGGTCGTCGGTCTTCAGGCTCGAGATTGAGCCGGTAATCAGGCCTACGAACAAGCCTGCTGCAACCAAGTGCAACAGCAAATAAACGATCAGAAAATTTCGCAGGACTCGTGGCATGGGGCACGTAAAACAAAGATCAAACAACGTGTAAGAATACAAGATTCTATCGCACTGGATGCTTTTTGCGACCTTGTGGATTCGCCAGCGCTGCTGGGCGTGACGGCAGAATGCATTTTCAGGGCATTCCGAAGGTTGGAACGTTTAATCTTTCGAACTTGCAGGACCAACTGACAGGCCCTGAATCTGACCCAAGCCCGCGGTGTTCGTCAGACCTGAATTGACGGGTACCATGTGACGGGTGCCATGTTTACGCGAGCGTTGGTGGTTATGTTTGCCGTGCCGCTCAAGCATGCTCACGCCGCGTTGACCATTGGCTCATCCCTAGCGTAAGCATGCCGTTGCGGGGAGTTGGCTTGTTTTGGGAAAGGCGTGAACATGGCACCCAAAACCAGGGACACAAACTGTTCAATTCAGCTTGGAAGGACGACTAGAAGCAGTTTCAAAACCGATTTTACGAAAGTACCACGACTCTCCGAGTCGTAAACATCGTGATGAAACGACTCGGAGAGTCGTGCTACTATGGTTTTGAAACGCCTTCTAGCCTCGCGTCGTTATTCGTATTCTTCGTCCTCATCTTCTTCGACGTCTTCGTACTCGTATTCTTCTTCATCTTCGTCTTCGGATTCGAAGTCTTCTTCCTCATAGGCTTCGGGATCGTCTTCGTACTCTTCTTCTTCGCTTTCGTCGTCCTCGTATTCTTCTTCCTCGCCTTCGAGATACTCTTCTTCGTCCTCGTCAAGCTCTTCTTCTTCCTCGACGACTTGGACGCCACTGTTGGCGCTTATGGCGGTCGCCTGGTTCCGCTGCACGCGTTTTAGCGGGACCGACACAGTTTCTTCTTCCATGTCGTCTTCGTGTGAATCAGCGGCCGCGGCTTGTCCGTCGTCGGCTTCGTCATCTTCGCCGGCTTGAATTGCTTCCCAGCGGGCGGCGGTGAGTATGACTTCGCGAGACTTCGAGCCATTGTAAGGTCCGACGAATCCGTCTTCCTCCATAAAGTCAATCAGCCGCGCCGCACGACCGTAACCGATCCCCAGCATCCGTTGCAACAATGACACGCTGCCGCGCTGTTCGCCGACGACGACGTCGACGGCTTGAGGGTACATGTCGTCGCGTTTCTTCAGAGGTTGCCCGTCGCCGGTTGATTCGCCTTCCTCTTTTTCAACCTTGATGTTGACCAGTTCGTGCACAAAGTTCTGCTCGCCCGTACTGACAGCGTCTGTGATCGATTCGATTTCATCATCGCTCAAGAATGTTCCCTGTCCACGCAGCAGAGTACTGGTGCCCGGCCAGAGGAATAGCATGTCACCACACCCCAGCAGCTTCTCTGCGCCCATCGAATCAAGCACCACGCGGCTGTCCATCTTACTCGCGACCTGGAACGCCAGACGAGCTGGCAAGTTGGATTTAATCAAACCGGTGATCACGTCGACCGTCGGTTTTTGCGTTGCCAGGATCAAGTGGATACCGACCGCACGACTCTTCTGGGCCAAACGGATGATGTGCTGCTCGACTTCTTTGCCCGCAGTCATCATCAAGTCTGCCATTTCGTCCGCCACAATCACGATGAACGGCAGATTGCTGGGGATGTTGCGTTCTTCTTCTTCCGTCTCCGGGCGAAGTCGCTCGAGCAATTCCTCTTCGCCCAGCTGATTGTAGCTGTTGATGTGACGCACGCCTGCTTTGGCCAGCAGTCGATAGCGGTCTTCCATTTTGTCTACCGCCCAGGCAAGGATCGCTTCCGCTTTCTTCATGTCGGTCACGACCGGGTGCATGAGATGTGGAAGTCGTCCGTAGCCGCTGAGTTCGACCATCTTGGGGTCGATCATCAACATGCGTACTTCGTCCGGTCGGCGAGTCATCAGGATCGATGCGATGATTGCGTTCAGGCAAACCGACTTACCGGTACCAGTTCGACCAGCGATCAAGAGGTGAGGCATCTTGGCCAAGTCAACCAGCATCGGGGCTCCGACCGCATCGTTCCCGAGGAACAGCGGCACGTTCATACGGGCAATCTTGCTTTCGCATTGTTCCATGACTTCGCGCAGTCGCACAACTTGCCGGTTTTCGTTGGGCACTTCGATCCCGACCGTGTTCTTGCCTGGGATCGGCGCGACGATACGTACGCTGGGTACGCGAAGTGCGATGGCCAGATCGTCAGCCAGTGCCGTGACTTTCTGCAGACGCAAGCCGGCTTCAAGCTGGATTTCGTATTGAGAAATCACCGGGCCTGTTTCGACTTCGACGACGTTGACGTTGTAGCCGAACTCCTTGCAGGTGTTTTCGAGGATGCGAGCTTTCTTGAGGGCGTCCCGCTTTTGGTCTTCGAACGGAATCTCATCGCCTTCGAGCAACAGGTCCATTGAAGGCAGTTCGTAGTCGTCGATGCTGTCGGCCATCGCCGCTTCGTTCAGCTGGCTGATCACCTGCTCACGTTCGGATGGAGCCGGAGCTTCTTTTTTCTTCTTCGGTTTTTTGATCGCGAAGTGAGGCTTCTTGGTGATGGCAACCGCCGTCTCGGCGATCTCATTTTCTTCTTCCTCCGTCTCTGCTTCTAGCTCTTCTTCCTCGTCGGCAGCAGATTCGAGCTCTTCGTCCTCCTCATCTTCTTCCTCTTCGTCTGCATCTTCACGTTCCTCTTCCGACTCTTCATCACTTCCGCGGCGGATCCTGATGGTGGTTGGCCGCTTGCGTTGCAATGCCAGTTCGTCGTCTTCTTCCTCGTCTTCGTATTCCTCTTCCTCTTCTTCGACGTCACCTTCGTTGACTCGCCGCATGAAACCGTGGAGCAGGCCGAACGGCAATAGCGAAGCGGCCGCCAGTGCAGCGGGAGTGAACACGACGCGTCCGGCTCGCACGACCAGGTATTCCGTCCACATCATCAACCCGATCAAGGTAGCGCTGATTGCAATCATCAGCCCGCCGATCGTGCCAAGGTTCAGTTGCAACAATCCGGCGCTCAACGCGCCCAGATATCCGCCTGATCCGATCAGTGGACCAGCAAACCATTTGGGGATCAGCATCGCCCCGAGAGTTGAAACTCCGATCAGGCTCAATACCCAGCCAGTCGTCTTGATCCACGGCGCGATGACGGGACGCTGTTGGAACAGTTTGATTTCCAGTGCGATCAAACCAATCACCAGGTAATACGCGCCGACTCCGAACACATGAACCAGCATGTCGGCCATCCAGGCACCGGTGGTGCCGCAAGCGTTTCTTGTTTCTTCGTTCTGGGGATAGACAAGAACATCGGGTTGATAGATCGAGTTCAGCAACACGTTGTTGTCGGCAACTGGATCCGCCGTGCTATAAGTCGCCAGAGACGCGACCACGAACACGATAAAAGTCAGTAGAACTACGGCAATAATATCGTTGCCGATTTTTCTTTCGTCGGACATCACAGCACCAAGATGATTACGTTTGCACTTGCATCGCGTGTTTTGGTGCTTCCTTGCCCCAAAGCATCTCCGCGGAAACGGAGCTATTCATCATCTAATTCGGCAAACTCAGGGCGAACCATCATGGCGGTTGCTGGGTGACTAAAAGTCTTCCTGTGCGTTGGAAGGTTGAAAAAACAAAAAGTACGGATAGAACTGTCGTTCCCGATATCCGTAATTCGTTTACTTTTGGTGTCGCGTTCAACTATATCGAACGGCACTAACAGGTGCCGATTGTTCCGTTATTGTCGATTGGATCAAAAGCCACGCCAAAGTGACTGCAAATTCGTCCATAACAGGGAAAACTGGTTGAATTCGAAATCGAATCGAAAATACTAGGGACTGCATTTGTACCCGCCATTTTCCTTCAGTCGGGTTATCGATCACTCGCCCGCACGTCCGACGTCCGGGCGTCCGAAAGTCCGAACGTCTTAAGGCAGACCGCCAAATGATTCAACAAGACAATTCAAGTCTCGTCCGTAACTACGTGCGAGCCATTTTCCGGAATAGCGGAAAGCTGTTCTTTTATAACCTGCTGGTCATTTTGTTGGCCATTGCAGCGATCATGTTCTGGCCGCGCGAGTATCGCTCTGAGGCCAAGGTCTGGATCAAGATTGGTCGTGAGAATTCCAAACTCGATCCAACCGCCGCGACTGGTGAAACCATCGCGATCCAGGAGAACGATCGAGAAGACGAAATCAAATCCGTAATCGACATCATGGGAAGTCGAGGAGTTGTCGAGAAAGCGGTTGAAAAACTTGGCGCGCCAGTTGTGTTGGGTGACGAATTGCTGCCTGGGCAGGAGGAAGAGGTTGAGCCAAACGCGATTGCCGAGTCAATTAAATCGGGGATTGGGCGTGCTGTTAAATTGATAAAAAGCATCGACCCAGTCAGCGACAAGGAAGAAGCTGTCCAGGAAGTCTTGAAACACCTGGTCGTCGATGCGGAACGAAAATCGAATGTGGTTTCCATCGTGTACGACACGGACTCGCCGGAACTCGCTCAGGCAGTCGTTAGTGCGGTCGTGGACGAATACAAGAACGAGCATGCCCGAATTCACAAGACGGAAGGATCGCGAACGTTCTTTGGCGAGCAATTACAAACGCTTGAGGATCGTGTTGACGCAACTTCTAATGATTTGCGGAATGCCAAAACAAAGATGGGGTTGGCTTCGATTGATGGCCACCGAGCCTTTCTCGAAAAGCAAGTTGTAGACATCGGGAAAGCTCAACTTGATTCGGCCCAAAGACTGGCGGAGGCCAAGGCTCTGGATGCTGAATTGGTTCGTCAGATCCGACAACACCCACAGACCATCCGCTCGGAAGAAAAACTGGTACCAAACACTGGTCGTGACAGCCTCCGAACGCAACTTTATGACTTGCAAGTCCAGCGAATGGAGTTGGAAGTCAAGCATCGCAATCATCCACAATTGACGGCGATCAAAAAACAAGAAGCACAAGCCAAACGTGAATTGGCTGCGCGGACGACCAAGGACCGTAAAGAAACAACGGAATCCATTAACATCGTCCACCAGCAACTGGCTCTTGAGATCGCCCGGGTGCGCTCACAAATCGCCGGCCATTCCGCTGCGTTGACGAAACTGGATAGCGAAAAGAAAAACTTGTTGAACGATATCGCGAAACTCAACGAGGCAGAAATCAGTGTCAATGATTTGCAACGCAAAGTCGAACTCGCTGTCTCAAGTTACATGACCTACGCCGAAAACCTGGAAGACGCACGGGTCGATGAAGAATTGAATTTGAGTGCCATTTCTAATGTGAGCGTCGCACAGACGCCCACATTTCAGGAAAAACCTGTTAGCCCCTCCAAGCTTGTGATTGCTGCGTTAACGCTGGCGACCATGCTGTTTGGTTCTGTCGCAATTGTGGCCGGAATGGTGATGATCGACAGTTCGGTCAATCGCCAGGACGATGTGGCTGATGTTATTGATGCTCCCGTGATTATCTCGGTACCCAATCAACGGGAATTCCGACAAGTCGTCCACTAGTAAAACAGGCCTGAGAACCAAATTATGACTTACGAAAACGAACAAGGTCAGCAGTTGCCTGGCACTTACCGAGATAGCCGAGAACGAACTCCGGATTCGGCTCGAGACAATAACGAACGGCACCGCACGATTCCAAAACGCCGCGGCAGCAAGTACGCAGATATTTTACTGCGACGCTTGCAGACCACTGTGTTGCACGACGCGGATTCAGCCGTGATTGGCATGCTGAGCTTTGCTCGCCGTCAGGGAGTTACCACCCAAGCTGTGAATCTGGCGATTCGAGCTGCGGACCATGGGCATACGCCGTCGCTGGTGATTGATGCAAACTTTCACAATCAGAAAGTGACTCGCATGTACCGTTGTACCGGCCAAGGACTCGGCGAGTGTATCAACGGCCAAGCGGCAATCGACAACTGTGTTAAGAAAACCAACATCCCTGGTTTCAATACTTTGGGGGCTGGTAGAAACAAGTTGAGCAAACAGATTTTGTTGGACCCGGAGTATTCGACCGAATTCTTCAAAGTTGTACGCAACGATTTTAAATTTACGGTCGTTGATCTACCTGCTACTCGCGAACCATCGGTGGTCGAGTCTATCGTGCCGCAATTGGATGGTGTGTTGCTGGTGGCCAGGTACGGTGCTCGCAAAGAACAGCTGGCCGCAATGCAGGCCAAGGTCCGTAACGCTGGTGGACAGGTTTACGGAATCGTGATGACTGGAAACGAACAGAAATTGCCAGGATGGTTGCCTAAGTTCTTAAGTTGATCCTCGATCATTCCTTCCTGAACGGATCAACACAACATGGAACCGACCTCAATGCCATTGGGAAATGAGTTGGCGAGCGAGTACGCGCCAATCGCGCAGCCACGCGCTCCGATGCATTGGTGGGCGTTTATGCTCTGCATCGCTGCATTTACCGCAGGTTTTTGGCTGATTGACCATACTCCATTTGCCAGCGATTACTTCAAATTCCAAAGCGTTGTTGCCGAAACGGACAACAGAACGGCTGATCGAATCGAAGCGGTCAATTTAATTACCGCACCAGTACGCATATTCATGGGGTTCCTGGGGTTGGCGTTGTTGTTTGTTCCCGTGCGAGAGAAGCTTCGTTGGGGAGGGCCCATTTTCATTTTGATGCTGGTCTTTGTCGCGTATTGTGGTGCGAGCATTGGTTGGTCGATCAATAAACCCGTGACGGCACAAAAGTTCGCGGTGCTTTGTTTTTTTGGAGTGGCTTGCTATGGGACCGCTCGCTATTTCAGCATCAGAGAACTGGCGTTCATTTTTACCTCGATCTGTGTTGTCTACATCGGCATCGGCTTGTTGGCTGAAATTGGATTGGGAAATTTTACACCGCACAAAAGAGAGTACCGCTTTGTTGGTACCTGCCACCCGAATAGTCTGGCAGTATACGGAACATTTGGTTGCCTCGTTTCGGTCGTGTATCTCAACTACAAGCCGGGGCTCAACCGGTGGCTGGTGATTCTGTTCGCCGTTGGAATTATCACATTGCTGCTGACGAAATCACGTACAACGCTGGCGGCATTCGTGCTCGCAGCAGTCGCGACCTGGTTCTTGACATTCAAACCCAACAATCGCGTTTTCGCAGTCGCCACTATACTCTTGCTGTTTGTGACTATGGGGATGGCGTTAGCGCTGTCAAAATCCAATGTCCGAGCCGCTGCTGCCGAGAAAATGGCGATGGGCCGCACGAAGGACGTATCGACACTGACTGGCCGACTGCCGCTGTGGGAAGTGTTGGTCGACTCGATCGAAGAACGTCCGTTGACTGGTTATGGCTACCTGGCGTTCTGGGACAAGCAGAAAATCGAAGTCCTTTCCGATCAACTGAAATGGGAGATTCCACACGGTCACAATATGTACCTGGATGTGGCCTTGGACGGAGGCCTTATCGCGCTGGCGCTGTTCGCGTCAATATTTCTCGTTTCTTTAGTCGTGTCCGGCTACCGCGCTACTCGTTTCCACGATCGTGATGCGATGCTGGTTTTTGGCTTCCTCGTTTTTGCAACGGTACACGGGCTGGGAGAATCGTTGTTTAAGTTGCCGACGTTTCTGCTGTTCATGTTGGTGGTCCTGCTCCTGAGAATGGCGTTTGAACCAGTCCGGTTACCTGATTCCGATGACCAGCCAGCAGAGCTTTCGCGTCCGAGTCCAATCCCGAGACCGGTCGTATGAAAATAATCTCAGTTCATAACTACTACCAGAATCGTGGCGGTGAAGACCAGCTGTTTGAAGATGAAGCCAAGCTGTTGGAAGAGCATGGGCACGAGATCATCTGGCATACGACTCATAGTGATTCGATCAACGAGCGCAATTTGATTGGAGTCGCAGTGGAAACTCTGTGGAATCGACGCTCACACCGCGAGATGACGGATTTGATTCGCGAGCATTCCCCGGACGTGATTCACTCGGTCAATACATTTCCATTGTTCTCACCATCAATCTTTCACGCCGCTCGGAAGCTCAACATCCCGTTAGTGGCCACGATTCAGAACTACCGATACTTTTGCGCCCAGGCGATGTGTTATCGCAACGGCAAGGCGTGCGAGGATTGCCTCGGTAAGCTTCCGTGGCGAGCCGTCCGGCATGGCTGTTACAAAGATAGTACCGCTGGCAGTGCAGTCGTATCGGCGATGCAGCTGCTGCATCAAAAGCTTGGCACGTGGAAAAAGTACGTTGACGTCATTTGCGTTGCTTCCGAATTCTCCAAGGGCAAAATGATGCAAGCGGGGCTCGAAGATCGTCAGATGATCATCAAGCCAAACTTCGTGCCGAAAGATCCCGGACCACAGCCTGGCGACGGCGGATACGCGGTTTTCGTTGGGCGACTTTCAAGCGAGAAAGGGATTCAAACGCTTGTGGAGTGCTGGCGAGAACTGAACAGCCGTGGGATTCAGGTGCCGTTAAAAATTGTCGGAGATGGACCTGAATCGGAAATGGTCCGGATGTTGGCAGAAGATGTTCCATCTGTCGATTGGGTTGGGCTGGTGCCGAACGAGGAAGTCTACCGAGTTGTCGGGGAAGCGAACTGTCTGATCTTTCCGTCCACGGGCTATGAGTCGTTGCCGAAGACTTTGATCGAGTCGATGGCAGTGGCGACTCCGGTTGTCGGGTCTGACATCGGAAGTATTCCAGAGGTCGTCCTGGAAAACGAAACAGGGCACCTGTTCCCAGCCGGTGATTCGAACGCGATGGCTGCATGCGTGTTAAAGTTCTTCTCAGAATCCGGGCAGCCGACTCCCAGGCCAGAAATGCGCGGTAATTGTCGAAGCTTGTTTGAAAAGCGATATACTCGTGAATCGAACTACGAGCAACTGATCCAGATCTATCACGAAGCCATTCGCAGGCGGCAGATCGCGATCAGATCAAGCAGTGCTGGCAGTCAAGCCGATGGAATCGCGGTAACTGAATAGATGCCGACTCCCGACCAAATTCGTTCTGAAAAACTTCTATACGCTCTCGACAGTAAGTTGTTGAGTTCAACAAACGAATTCTAATTGGCGTCAACATTCCTTCGCACGCCCGCTTCTCAGACTGCGATGTCAGCAGATAATGGGACAGATCCCGACCACTTCTCTCGTGGACCTCCAGCGGTAGGGCTTGGAGGCAAGAATAGCAGGTCGAGATTTCTCGAAGATTGACGGAACGACAACGAAACTAACCACAAGCTGATTGCATGCCAACTTCTATAGCAGCCGAAACGACAGACAAACAAATTGGAATCACCATTCGCATGCTGGGCGAACTGTTGGGGCAGACTATTATTCAGCAGGCCGGCCAGGAAGTTTACGACCTGGAAGAAGAAATTCGCGGGTTGTCAAAATCATGGAGGCAAGGTGACGAGTCTGCCAACGCCAGTCTGGCCAATATCATGAGCGAACTGGCGAGCGATTTGCCGGTGGCGGCCGACATCGTCAAAGCGTTTTCCACGTATTTCCAGTTGGTCAATTTGGCTGAGGAACACCAACGAGTCCGCATCCTTCGCGATCGAGAAAACAATGCCTTTGTTTCCAACATCCCGATGGATGAAACGATCGAAGACGCGATTTCAAAACTCAAGCATCAGGGCGTTTCGGCAGAGGAACTGCAGGCAACTCTGAATCGCGTCTATATCACTCCCGTGTTTACGGCCCATCCTACTGAATCTCGTCGGCGAACCGTTCGGCAAATTTTGAAGCACGTTTCTGCCGTGGTGGATGGCATCCAATCGGCTGGCACGATGGAGTTCGAGAAACCGGAATTGAACCGGAAACTGAAGTCGTTGGTGACGTTACTATGGCAGAGCGATGCGACTCGTGATCGTCGCCCCACAGTAATGGACGAGGTGCGAAACACCGGTTTGTATTTTTTTGAAGAGACACTGTTTGACGTAGTTCCGCAAATTTACGAAGAAATCGAATCCGCGTTGCAGGAACATTATCCGGATCACGAGTTTCAACTGTCTCCGTTTTTGACTTACGGAAGTTGGATTGGTGGTGATCGTGACGGTAACCCACTGGTAACCGACGATGTAACGTGGAAGACACTGCAGGCTCAGAAAGAACAGGCACTCGAACGATACCAGAAAGATGTCTTCGAATTGTATGAGTTGTTGAGTGTGTCACAAAATCGCGTCGGTTTCAGCCAGCAGTTCCAGGCGGACATGAAAGAAATTCGCAGTGCGGTAAGTGATCAGGATGTTATTCATCGCTTTCGCCTCGAACCTTATCGTCAGAAGTTCATTCTGGTTTTCCGGAAATTGCGTGCAACTCGAAATGTCAACGTCGACAATGTGCAAGCCGAGAACACCGGGATTTATTCTTCTGCTACAGAACTGCTTGACGATTTGAATCTGGTACGGGAAAGCCTGGAAGCGAATTGTGGTGCCGACCTGGTGAAAGGGGAGCTGGCCCGTTTGATTCGCCGCGTGGAAATATTTGGATTTCACCTGGCGACGCTTGATGTCCGGCAACATGCGAAACGACATCGCAGCGCGATTCAGGAAATCTGTGAACGGTATGAAATCGCTGACGACTACACGGCGATGAATGAGCAGGAAAAGGTCGAATTGCTTACGGGGTTGATTCGCAGCAAGCGACCGTTGACCGCAAAGCTTGAATTTAGCGAAGAGACGAATTCGATCTTGTCGTTGTTTGAAGTTATCGCCAATGCCCAAAAGAACATCGACCCTAACGCGATGCAGACCTACATCATCAGCATGACCGAGAGCGTTAGTAACCTTCTCGAGATCCTGCTGTTAATGAAAAACGCAAATCTGTTTGGCAAACTCGACCTGGTTCCTCTGTTCGAAACCGTCGACGATCTGAATCAGGCACCAGAAACGATGCTCACGCTATTTAATAACCCTGTTTACAAGGAGCATCTCGCAGCGCGGGGTAATCGGCAGCAGATCATGATCGGTTACAGCGACAGCAACAAAGACGGCGGCTACTTCCGCGCCAATTGGATGTTGTTCTCGGCGCAACGAAGGATGGCGGCGGCCTGTCGTGAACAGGGAGTCGCATTGACCCTGTTTCATGGGCGTGGAGGATCATTGGGGCGTGGAGGCGGCCCGGCAAATCGTGCGATCCTTTCGCAGCCGCCGGAATCCGTCGATGGTCGCATTCGGATTACCGAGCAAGGGGAAGTTGTCAGTTCGCGGTATTCGAATCCTGCGATTGCGCGGAGGCACTTGCAACAATTGGTGCACGCGGTGCTTTGTTCGACCGGGGAACGGACGACTTACGATCAACTCGAACGCTGGTCGACGGTGATGGACGAGATTAGCGAACTTGCTTTTCAGAAGTATAAGTCGCTGGTCGAGGACGCGAAGTTCATTGACTACTTTGAATCGGCGACTCCGATTGAGTTGGTGGAAAACCTCAACATTGGTTCCCGGCCGACGCGTCGTAAGAGTTCACGAGGTATTGAAGACTTGCGAGCGATTCCGTGGGTCTTTTCGTGGACCCAGTCGCGGGCCAATATCTCAAGTTGGTTCGGCATTGGAACGGCGGTACGTGATTGGTGTGCGGGCGCCCCGGACCGGCTTTCGCAGCTGCAGGAAATGTATCGCGATTGGCCGTTCTTCAATTCGATTTTGAAGAACGTTCATCTGGGGTTGGGACGAGCTGATATGGATATCGCAGGACTGTACGCGAAGCTGGCTGGCGAAGATTGCCGTCCGATTTTCGATCAGATCTTCAGCGAGTTTCAATTGACCAGTGAGCATCTACTGCAAGTCACTGGGCACGAGAATATTCTGGATACCGAACCCTGGCTTCAACGCAGTATTCGTGTCCGGAACCCTTACGTAGATCCATTGAACTACATCCAGGTGGCGTTGTTGGAGCGGCTGAGAAGTTCGGAGGAACTAGACGAAGACGCCCAGGATGAATTGATTCGGGTTCTTTCTAATTCCGTCAACGGGATCGCGGCAGGCCTGCAAAACGTCGGGTAGTGCCCAATCCATTGAGCGGAAACCAGTTGCATAAAAAAAGCCCGCTCAAGGGCGGGCTATGTGTTTTCATTAGTCTCGTATCGCGAGTGTTACGCGGGAGCGTTTTCGCGTGGCTTCACGCGCTTTTGAATGTCTGTTTCGATTTGGCCGAAGACTTCTTCGTGACGTTGAACGGAAACATGCAGTGCGTGCAGGAGTCGCTTGGCGGTGTAAAAATTAAGGACGATACGCTGCTTAATGTCTACTGGCTGATCGTTTGAGCCCATTGGTTGAGCGTTCATTCCAAAGTCAACAATCAGTTCTTCCGGTGACCCAGTGACTCGGCAGAAATTTGCGTAACAGCTGAGAGCTTCCGAATCGTTAACGACGATTGGCTTGGGTTGCTGTTGTGGATTGGTTTCTTTGGCCATATCTTGAATTCCTTAAAAGTAGAATTGAGTGAAGCTTCGTCTGGTGAAGGATCTCTAAAATGGGGGAAATAGTCAAGGCGAACCTGTAGTGCTGGTTATGGAGCTTGTTCGTCGCTCATTCGACAATTAGCCAGCATCCACATTGGCACGGGACCGCTGTATTTAGCGGTAGATGACGCGATGAAACGAGTTTGCATTATTAATACTGGTGGTACTCTGGGGATGGATCGCGGAGTCGACGGCTACGAGCCGGTTCCCGGGTTCCTGGAAAAACAGTTGGCAAATATCGACGAATTGCGTCGGCCAGGGATGCCGGCGATCGAATTGATCGAGTACGACCCGGTCATTGATTCATCCAATATGGCGCCGGACACTTGGTTGAAGATCGCTCGCGATATACGTCAGAGGTACGACCAGTACGATGGCTTTGTTGTTATCCACGGCACAGACACGATGGCTCATACCGCGTCGGCACTGGCGTTTATGTTTGAAGGGTTGGGGAAGCCGGTCATTTTGACTGGTTCTCAGATTCCGTTGATCGAAGTTCGCAATGATGCTCGTGAAAACTTGATAACGGCGATCCTGTTGGCCGTTGACGATCCAGTGCCCGAGGTCTGTATCTTTTTTGGCAACCGTTTGCTCAGAGGCTGCCGAGCGACCAAAGTGAGTGCGACCAGTTTCGGTGCATTTGACTCACCTAACTCGCCGCCACTGGCGACGGTGGGGACTAACGTGAATGTTTTTAAGCATCGGCTTCGAGTGCCTGCAATCAGCCAGTCATTGTCCGTGTTTCCGATCGAGCCTCAGGCGATCGCGACGTTTCGCCTTTTTCCTGGTGTCAGTAGCGAGGTTTTGGACAACGTGCTGCGACAGCCGCTGGTAGCGCTGATATTGGAGTCGTACGGAGTCGGTACAGGCCCGTCCAAGGCCGCGGACTTGCTAAAAGTGATTCGCGATGCGTGCGATTGCGACACCGTGATTGTCAGCTGCTCACAGAGCGCACATGGCCGTATCAACCAAACCAGTTACGCCACCGGCACTGCTTTGTTTGACGCGGGCGTAATCTCGGGTGTCGACATGACTATCGAGGCGGCGTTGGCGAAGCTGCATTATCTGTTTACCCGGTTCTCAGATGTTGCCGAAATCAAAAGGCTGGTCGGCAAGAATCTGGCCGGCGAATTGACAGAGGATGGCTAGCTAGTGGTTCGTCAGACCTGAAATGACGAGTGCCATGTTTACGCGAGCGCTTGTGCTTATGTGTGCCGCACGCACGAAGCATGCTCACGCCACGTTGACCATTGGCTCATCCCTAGCGTAAGCATGCCGCTGCTGGTAGTTGGCTTTCTGTTGGAAAGGCGTGAACATGGCACCCCAAAACCAGGGACGCAAACTATTCAATTCAGCTTGAGGACCACTATAGTCGGCTCGTTGGACCAACGAGTTCACCTGCCGCCAGCGCATAGAAAAGGCCGCCACAATTGTGACGGCCATTGATTTTGAGTCAGACTAATTTGACTACCTGGTCAAGAACACGTTGTCTTGAAGTTTGGTCAAGGTAGTGTTTCTCAGAATGACATCTGAAAGCTTGGTATTGCGAATACGCTCCAAATCGTCTCCGGTGTTGACAACCTCGTACCAGAAACGGTCGCCGTCTCGAATTCGTTCGAATTGATCTTTGATCACGGCGATCGCGGTTGGCCCCAAACTTGAGTTACTGGCATGCTCTTCTGCCAGGAAGCCCACCCACGGATCAAGTTGGTCGATGGAATCGTAAACGCTGCTCAGTTGAGCTTGCAACAGAACATCAGGGTTCAGCTCCGCGAATGAATTCAAAGCTGGCAATCCGTAAGCAATGCGGATCGTGTTGAAGTCTGGAAGACCGTGGTCTCGACCGCGTTGAATGTTCAGAGACGCCAGGTCAAATCCATTTCCGTTGCCACCAAACAGGAAGTTCCGGATAGAACTAATCGCGTGTTGGTCCAGCTCTTGAGCCTGCTGAGTAGCCAGTCCTTTAAGGAATGGTTCCAAGTCAAAGTTCAACAGGATGTTCGCATCGAAGAACGCGTCTTTTAGCAACAAAGCACCACCAGCAATCGGAGCGCCCTTGTCGCTGCGAAGGAGCAGTTGGTTGTTGAGCATTGAGTGCCCGAATCGGAACGCCGCAGTTGAAAATTCATTTGCGATGTTCGGCGATACAGACGAGTCATATCCCTCGTATGGAGCGAGCAGGTTGTCTGGGCCAAGCAATGCCGGCAACCATTCGTTGTACGTGATTGATTGAAGGATTGAGTAAACTTCCTTACGTGCCAGCTGGAAAATCAACTCGCCATCCATGCCAGGGTTGTTAGCTTCAATCTCAGCTGCAATTCGATTGTGTTCGCGAACGAACAACGTATGCATACAAGACAAACCTGTTTGCTCTGAGCTGCGAATGTCTCCTGCGTCGAATTCCATTCCATCGGTATCTTCTTTCAACGGCAGGAAGAAGCCTTGGTCAGACAAGGTAGCCATGCGGCCGTTTGTGTTGTCTCCACGAAGCCGTTGGGAAGTTTCCAGGTCGGAACCATAGACATTGGATCCGTCCACAAAGGCAGTGATTTCGTTAAACTGTTGACGAACCGTGTTTATCTGGAACGGGCGAACACGGTGAACGGATCGCTCAAACGCCATAAAACGATCGCCCATGCTGTTGGCATCGAATACTGGATCGCCGATCGGAATTGGAATGTCAGCATGCTCAGCCGGTTTCTGGAATTCCGTTAGATCGATGTCGTGATCAACGAACTGGCCCCACTGCCAAATGTAATCGGACAATCCGCGATCATTGGGCATGCTGATGTTTTGGGTCACGACCGCATTGCTAATCACCCGAGGATTGGGGCGGTCTTGTCCCGACAAGCTGTTGTTGGGTCCATAAGCCGCCGGAGAAAAGCGAGTTAGTACTGTAAAGATTGCGCCTTCGCGAGGACGTTCGAGGTTGTTGAACAATCCGTTGAAAGTTCGAAACTCTTCGGTGCCTTCAGTATTGAACTGCCGTCTTTCGCGAAACAGTGGCAGAACGCTTTCATCGCCAATACGACTTCGGTCTGGACGTTCCTTACGTACTTCCGCTTCCTGTGGGACAGCAGGTTCGATCCTGTCGGCCCGTTGAGCATCCAGCTCTTGAAGCCCAAATGCCCCAGACAACCCAAAGCTGACAAACAAACTCATTAGCATTCGAAATTTCATGTTGAGACCCTTAGTCGTTCTAATTAGTCTAAAAACCGCGTGCGATACGTGAATTCGCTCGATTTGTGTAATAGATTACTTTCGTGTTCTTTTTATGTTAGATAGGTTACTAAAAAATTGTCTAGTGTGTTCTGGTAATATTTGCGGCTTTTTCCACTAAATAGGGTGGTTTGGTTTCCTGTCGACGAAGGAATCTCTTTAGTTTTCAGGGCTTTTTAGTATGAATATGAGTTTGGAACGTTGCCTCCCACTTAGTATCAGTATTTTCCAACCTTTCAAATTCACGCCGTGTTTTGGTGCTTTGACGCCGTTTGGTGCGTATAAGGAAGAGCAAGATGTTGACGGTGGAAAATTTGAAGAGTCTTTTATCTTCAATCAACAAGACGGTCCCAAGTCGTAGTCGTAGTACCCAATCACCGGTCCAAGGCCGCAGGTCGCAAGTAGTTACAGGCAATTCTTATGCGTTATGTTTTCATTTTAGTTTTCTGTTTCTTGTTTCTGATGGGCTCCAACGTCCATGCGCAGGTGGCAACGCCGGTGCAAGATCAGCCGACAACGGCAACAAACGAAACGGAGTCGTCGCAACAAGAAACTCCCGAGCGACTTGGGCTGGTTGCGTCACAGCCCAAAGACGGGCGTTTCGTCAAAACAGAATCGGGCTACATGGTTCCTTATACGGCAACGATTCCCGGCACCGATGTGACGTTTGAAATGGTTCCCGTTGCCGGCGGCACGTTCAGGATGGGCAGCCCGGCTGAGGAAGAAGATCGCAGCGATGATGAAGGTCCGACGTTTGAAGTCAAAGTCGAACCGTTTTGGGTTGGGAAGTACGAAGTAACCTGGGCTGAGTACAAACTGTACATGAGGATGGACCGCGTTTTCAAAGCGTTCCAGGACAAAGGGGTTCGTGAAGTAAAAGATCAGGAAGGCGTGGATGCGATTACGGCGCCGTCTGGTTTGTACGAGCCGTCGTTTACTTACGAAGCAGGCGCCGAACCGACTCAACCTGCTGCCACGATGTCACAGTTTGCGGCCAAGCAATACACCAAGTGGTTAAGCTTGATTTCCGCTGACTTTTATCGCTTGCCGACTGAGGCGGAGTGGGAGTATGCGTGTCGGGCAGGAACGAAAACGCGTTTCTACTTCGGTGATGACGCTGACGAGCTCGAGGATCACGCCTGGTTTGAAGATAACTCGGACTACGAACGCCATGCAGTTGGCGAGTTGAAGCCGAATCCATGGGGCCTGTACGACATGTATGGCAATGTTGCCGAATGGGTACTGGATCAGTATTCAGAAGACGGTTACGAAAAACACAGTGGCAAGAAAGTTGTGACTGCCGAGCAAGCTTTCGAGAAACCTGACAAAGTGTTTCCGCGGGTGGTGCGAGGAGGCTCCTGGGAGTTGGGGGCAGAGTACTGTCGCAGTGCGGCAAGGCTTGCTTCTGACGATGATGAATGGCGAGACGAAGATCCGAATTACCCGCAGAGCCCGTGGTGGTTGACAACGACTCCGGGACTTGGGGTTGGCTTTCGACTGTTCCGTCCATTGGCGGAACCAGATTCCATTCAGGAGAAAGACAAGTATTGGTCCGCCGACGTCCCTCGCATTATGAAAGATGCCAAGAACAGGATCATGGACAACGGCCGCGGTGCATTTGGATTGGTGGATCCAGATCTTCCCAAGGCGATCAAAGGGCTCACGAGCAAAGATAAGTAACGAGTCGTCCGGCGACGGTCTATTAGTATTTAGCTTTCGTTAGCTATCGCTCGCCGCCGACAATTGCTTCGGCGTGTAGTCCCATGAAAACTGCGAATGCGGTTAGGGCGGCGATTTGAATTGCTGCTCCGAGGAAGCTGAAAAGGATGCTGGGGATGAACAATATCAGGATCCCAAAAACAAACGCAGCCAGCATCAGCCCATAGCAAACGTAGGCGCTGGTCCAGGAGTTTTTGTTGGTTTGCGTTGTTTGCAAAACCGCTGGTGCGAAGATATTGAATGCGGACTCGTTGTAGAACGAACTTATCAGCATCACTGGCAGCAGCGCGAATACGGACAGTGCGATCATGATCGGCAGGCAGGCGTAGATGCCGGTTAATTTCATGAATACATAACCGATCAAGCCGCCTGGTACGGATGCTGCCCAGCCCGCGAACGCGAACGCGACGAAACTTCCCAGCCATTCCGATGGTGCGAATCCGACCCATTCTGAAACTTTCTTGTCGCCGTTGGCAATGGATCGCATGATGACTGACATCGTCACGCTCATGAACCAGACAACGACGACGAAACACACAAATCCGCCAATCGCTGCAGGGAAGTATTGTACGAACCTCTCTCCACCGGTTAGTTCAGTATCGGAAAGCGTGTTCCAAACTGAATCGAGCATGGCGTAACTGAAGGCCAAGAACAATATCGCAACGGTGGACCGGATAATCAGATCCAAATCGCTGAGCAGGTCCAGTTCCAGCAAACGCCCGATCTTAATTTCTTTTCCGGTCCCAGTTCTCTCGTGATTCCTGGTGCCCTGTTTCGCTCCGGATTGGGCCTGGCTGTTGGAGGGCTTTCGTGCAGGCTGACTCGAAGTTCGTGATTTGGGTTGCGTGGGTTGCCGCGAAGAGTTTCCGCGGTTGTTGTCTGTGACCGTTTGTTCGCGTTGTTGCTTGCGATTTTTCTGGCGGACTTTCTGTCGAGGTTTCTCCTGCTCTTCTGGTTCCGGGGCAAGCGGAGCTAACAGGTCGCCGGCTACGGATTCCAAGCCAAAACCAGCTTCGAGTTTGGGGCGCTCGATCGGTGCTTCCAGTTTGAATTCGTCATCGGAATCCGGTTGCTTCTTCACGCGGGCCGGTTGCTGCCATGGATTTTGTTTGCGTTTTTTCTTCGGCTTTTCCACGGTGACCGTCGAGTGGCAATCGGTGCAAACGACTTGGTTGCCAATCTCCTGCTCGCGAGCGTGCATGTCGGTATCACACACCGGGCAACTGAAAAAGAAAACTTCCGCTGCGGTGACGTCGGGGCTGATCCCTTCGACCCGCAATGCTTTGTTTTCGTTGTATTCAAACGGGTCGGAGTTTTCGTTTTCGCTGGAAGTCTCAACAGTTTTTTCTGGCAGGTTTTGTCCAGCTATCGGATCGGCGTCCTGCGTCGTCGCTGCAGGCTCGGGCTTGGTTTCAGGAGGCAACGGATTGAATGTGTAGTCGTCTACGATGTCGTCTGCTGCTGCCGTTGGGTCAGGTTGCTGCTCAAACTCCGGTTTCTCGATTTCCGAACGCTCGATCTCCGGTTGCAATACAACTGGGTGTTCAAGCGTCAGTTCGTTTTCGCTTTCTTCATTCGCACTGGAAATCTCCCGTTCGCTTTCGATATCAGCAACTGGTTCGGGCGAGTGCGATGGCTCGTCGAACAGGTCATCGAACAAATTGTCAGCCCCGACCGTACTTGGCACCGTCAGCGACGCATTACAACTGTCGCAATCGATTCGCATGCCAGCTTGTGAGCTTTGTACCGTGACCATCGCCAGGCACTTGGGGCATTGGATACTGTTTGAACCTGTTCCAGCCAATTCGATTCATCCCTCCCTCAAGAAAACTATTACCCTCTTCATCATACTCTCCCAGTTCACAAAAGGCACCAGAGCAATCAGCTTTCCGAAGGGCGAGGTTACTTTGCCCAACGAAATCGTTACCATTGTCTTTTCCTGATGACCTGATGATCTGATGGACTCATGGAGTGTCGGCCAACGCCACAACAGGCGGAACCGTTGTTTCAGGCCTGACACGCCATTGAAGTTTTGCATCAGGGTTTTGCCAACCACCCGCTGATCGACAGCCACTCACTATGAATTTGATAAAAGTTGCCGCTGGTGTTTTGAATCAAACGCCACTTGATTGGGAACGCAATGTCGAAAATATCCTGACCGTCATTCGCGACGCGCAGCAGAGAAACGTTTCGATTTTGTGCCTGCCGGAGATGTGCATTCCTGGTTATGGCTGTGAAGATGCTTTCTACTCGCCGGGCGTGCATGAAACTGCCGCAGAGATGCTGATGCAGATCGTGCCACAGACAAAGGGGCTTGCGACCTGCCTGGGGCTGCCAGTGACTTACGCTGGTGGTGTGTTCAACGCGGTGGGCGTAGTGGTTGATGGGAATATCATCGGCTTTGTGGCCAAACAACACCTGGCTGGCGATGGGATTCATTATGAGCAACGCTGGTTCAAGCCATGGCCGGAAGGAATCCAAGGTGACTTGAGTTTCGGCGATCAGCAGTATCCGATCGGTGACTTGCTGTTTGATGTCGGCGGTGTGCGGATCGGATTTGAGATTTGCGAAGACGCCTGGGTCGGAGCACGTCCCGGCGCGAATCATGCTGCTCGTGGCGCGGATATCATTATGAATCCGAGCGCGAGTCATTTCGCGTTTGGGAAACATGCGGTGCGAAGAAGATTCGTGGTCGAAGGCAGCCGGGCTTTCAATGTTTCTTATTTGTACTCGAATCTGGTCGGCAACGAATCGGGTCGAGCGATTTACGATGGAGATGCGATCATTGCGGCTGGCGGCGAGTTGTTGGCGAGCGGCCCGCGACTTGGGTTTGAGCAAACGGGTTTGACGGCCTGCAACATCGATGTCCAGAAAACGCGGATGACGCGGGCGCGGACGAGCAGCTTTGAGCCGGATCTTGATGGCGATGAGTCAGACGTGATTGCTTGCGAATTTTCGTTCCCGGAGAAAATCGCAGCCGAACAGGTCCCGGTGCCCAGGGCGTGGAGCGAATCCGAAAATTTAAAGTGCGAAGAGTTTGCGCGGTCGGTCGCGCTCGGGATGTTCGACTACATGCTCAAGAGCCGCTCGCATGGCTTTGTGATTTCGATGAGTGGCGGTGCCGACTCGGCGTCCGCAGCGGTGCTGGTTGGGTTGGCGTTTCGTCTGGCTGAGCGCGAACTTGGATTCGATGAATTGTGCCGACGGTTGCGAATCGAGGACAAGCCGGCTGACTGTGACGCGTTGATTGCCGATTTTTTAACAACGGTTTACCAGCGTACTGACAACAGCGGTGAGGTGACTCGAAATGCGGCCGAGCAAGTAGCGAAAGCGGTCGGCGCCAGGCATCTGGAGTTGGATGTTCAGCCGATGGTCGACGATTACTCGTCTGCCGTCGAATCTGCGCTGGGGATGAAGCTCGACTGGGAGCAGCATGATATCTCGATGCAGAACATTCAGGCTCGTTCCCGTGCTCCGAGCGTTTGGATGCTGGCGAATCTTAACAACGCACTGTTGCTTTCCACCAGTAATCGCAGCGAAGCCGCTGTTGGCTATGCGACGATGGACGGCGACACCTGTGGTGGATTGAGCCCGTTGGCTGGGATCGACAAAGCGTTCCTGCGGGATTGGCTGCGATGGATGGAGACGGATGGTCCCGAAGGTTTGTCGGCGATGTCGGAATTGCGATACATCAACGAGCAGCAACCGACGGCGGAATTGCGACCGGCAGGTGATAAGCAGACTGACGAAAGTGATTTGATGCCTTATGAAGTTCTGGACCAGATAGAGCGATTCGCAATTCGTGACAAAAAAATGCCGGTGGGTGTTTTCAAGAAAATAAAAAATGTGTTTCCCGATCATCCGCCCCAACAGCTGGGAGCGTGGACGATCAAGTTCTTCCAGCTGTTTTGTCGCAATCAATGGAAACGTGAACGCTACGCGCCGAGCTTTCATTTGGACGATGAAAATCTCGACCCGAAGACCTGGTGTCGCTTCCCAATATTGTCTGGTGGGTACCGGCATGAGATCCAGGAACTGCAGGACGTTTTGGATTCACTGGGGTGACCAGGCAGCAACGGGCGAATTGGTTGGCTTACGCGTGAACCGCGACAGAGGAAATATTGATGCAGACTGGTGAAGTACTAACACGATTGCGAGCGCGGGCGTCCGACAATCTCAAGCGGATTGTCTTGCCTGAAGTTTATGATGGCCGCGTGGTTGAAGCGGCGATCGAGCTTGCGGAGAAGAAATTGGCGGTCCCAATCTTGATTGATTATGACGGCGGTGGATTGCCGGATACAGTTAAAGTATTGCGGACTTCAGACGAATCGCTGGCGGAAGAGTGCAGCGAGCGGCTGTTTCAGAATCGACAGCATAAAGGGCTTTCGTTGGAAGCGGCCCGGTTGGCGGTTGCTGAGCCATTGCTGTTTGCGACAACGCTGGTGAGTTGCGGGCATGCCGATGGTTGTGTGGCTGGCAGCGTGGCAACGACGGCCAGTGTGATTCGGGCCGGTTTGTACGGGATTGGGATGGAATCGGGCAGTCGGTTGGTGTCCAGTTTTTTCTTGATGCAGTTTCCCGATCGCTGTTGGACGTATGCTGATTGCGGAGTCGTGCCGGATCCGAACGAAGAACAACTGGCAGACATTGCGATTGCGTCCGCTGAGAGCCACTCGACATTGACTGGCGAAGAGCCGCGGGTTGCGATGCTCAGCTTTTCGACGCGAGGGAGTGCTGATCACGGCCGAGTTGGAAAAGTACGCAAGGCGTTGCAAATTGCCAAAGACAAGAGATCTGATTTGGTCATTGACGGCGAGCTGCAGTTTGATGCCGCAGCGATTCCGCAAGTTGCTGATCGCAAGGCACCGGATTCCAAAGTGGCTGGCAAAGCCAACGTTTTTGTTTTCCCGGATCTGGATGCTGGTAATATTGCTTACAAAATTACGGAGCGGTTGGGTGGTGCGACGGCACTTGGCCCTTTGCTGCAGGGCCTGGCCAAGCCATGTATGGATTTGTCACGCGGGTGCAAGTCAACGGACATTGTCGATGTGGCCGTCGTGGCTGCGGTTCTGGCTGGCGAAAAGAAGTGAACTTCGCAGCGGAATGTTTGGATTCAAGTTGAAAAAAATGCCGCTAAACTAGAAAATTAAACCGTCCGTCCATGAAGCAATTGTTCCTGTGCAGTTCGATATGAGAAGCAACACTACTGGTTCGCCACGAATTCAAATTACCCGGCGAAATTCTACTTGCTCGTGGAGTGGCATTCGTGGGCTGTTTGTTGTTTGTTTTCTGCTGGGCAGTTGGCAGGCGTGGGTGCCGATGAGTGTTGTTGCCCAGGAAGCAGCCAGTACAGCCAGTAC
>CAZXLW010000061.1:30660-31950 GCA_964641465.1 uncultured Pirellulaceae bacterium
CAGCCAGTACAGCCAGTACGGCCAGCGCGGCGAGTGTCGACTCTTTGCAAAAAAAATATGATGGCTTGCAAGAAGAGCTCCGTGCGCTTGCCATTGAAACTCAGCGGATTGGTGTTGAGTACGTCAACGCGACGACTGGTGATCAAGCGTATTTGTTGGCGGATCAATACGAAGAAAAAATAGTTGAAGGTAACGAGGTCGCTGATCGCTGGATGGTGGTTGGGGAGCAATTGTATTATGCGAAATTGGACGCCAAGGTTCAGTCTGGTGACTCGGACAAGATTGATGACGACCTGACGTTGTTCGTAACAAAGATCATGAACAAATATTACGACAAGGGGCAGTACGGTAAGGCCTATGAGATGTGTGATAAATTGTTCAAGGATAATCCCGAAAACAAATACGCCGAAATTTTTCTTGCCCGTTCGGGAATGTTGACAAATCACTTTGGGACACGGATCTCAGATTTATTGCTGGCTAACCAAGAGTTTTTCATCGAAGAGGAAACGGTCACCGACACGGAAAAGATTCTGCTTCAGACACTGTTCTATCTGAATGAAGTTTTTAAAGAAGAGCTGAAGCTGCGGGAGCAGGAGGCCAAGGCGGATGACCTACCGAGGGTGGAATTCGAGACCAATCTGGGAAATTTTACCATCGAGCTGTTCGAAAATGAGGCTCCGAACACGGTGGCCAATTTTATTAGCCTCACCGAGGCCAAGCATTTCGACGACTTGCTTTTTCATACGGTGATCCATCAGACAGCTGCCGAGACCGGCAAGTTTGAGGATGGCTTTATTCCACGCCAAATTGGCTACACGATTCCCGATGAGCATGATAAGCCGGAACATCGCAAGATTTTTGCTGGTTCGGTCGCTATGTACCGTGATCGACCTAACTCCGCAGACTCACGCTTCTTCGTTGCCTTGGCGCCCTTGCCTAACTTAAACGGAACGCAGACTGTGTTTGGACGCGTTATCGAAGGCATGGATACTGTATATCGCCTGAACAAGACCTACAAAATTGAAGAAGAGGAACAAATCAAAATTGTCGACGCGGTAGCAGATAGGGTAATATCTGCAAAAGTACTGCGTAAACGCGATCACGAATACTTGCCAAAAAAAGTCGCTCCTAAATAAGAAGGCTTTGGAAAAGACATGAATAAATTATTAGTCGTCACGCTTTTTTGTTGTGCTTTCTGGTTGTCAGCGGAGCTTGTTGCCAGCAGCGCGATCCAGGATCAGGGTTCGGGAACTACTGGCCAGCAAGGCTCTGGGACAACGCAGGGTTCCG
>CAZXLW010000062.1:0-10172 GCA_964641465.1 uncultured Pirellulaceae bacterium
GAATTGCCAACACGAGCCTGATGGGTCAGTGAAAGCATTCTTCTCGTGACCAAACAGCTTGCTTTCGAGTAACGATTCTGTGATCACCGCACAAAAAAAGGTAAAGAGGTCCGAGGACCGCTTTACCTTTCACAATTTGCCTGTTCTTAGTTTGCTAGATTAGCCGCCAGTCAGCAGGGCAACGAATGGGCTGACGTCCAGCAAGTCGACAACGCCGTCACCATTGACGTCCGCCTTGGGGTCGGTGGATCCTCCTGCTGTCAGCAGTGCAACGAATGGCTCGACGTCCAGCAAGTCAATGAAGCCATCGCAATTGACGTCGCCGACCAAAACTGCTCCGTCAGCTGAAAATTCGAAATTGTCTACTGTAATGGCACCGGCTACACCGCCCGGCGATTGTCCTTCCCACGTGAATCCGACATTGTCCAGGAAACTAACATCAGTCAACGGGATCAATCCATCTTCATCTTCAAACAGCGGCTGAAATCCCATCGACTGCGAAACGCCGTCGATCAGGAAGTCTGCAGTAAATCCAGTCGACGCAGTATCCAATACGACGGTCATATTTCTCGTCATCAAAGGCCCTGAAAAATTGGCGTTAATATCTGGGATGACATTTTCAGTACCGCCGGTATTGTCAGTTTCGCCGTCAGCTATGCCACCGCCAAAAATTTCAACCTGCATTACCTGTGGATCACTTGGACGCAACAGAAACCAAGCTCGGCCACCACTTTGAGCAAAGCGATCTGCCGGCATATTTGGACCTCCGTTTGAACCATTTTCAGTAAACCCAATGCCAAGCCATTCAGCGGCATTCGTTGTCACATCCAATGAAAGTGTATAAACCGTGTCCACCTCCAAGGTTACTTCGAGTGTAGCGGCCCCTTCGAAATTCGTGGGACCAACGTCCAAAATTCCGTTATCAGTGGCAAAATTATTTGCAGCCCACATGGCTCCCGAAGTGTCCTCAGTTGTTTCATCCAGCAAAGCTCCGGTGCCTTCGAAATCCTCAGAAAAAATCATCTGGGCATTGGCAGCCGAACACCACGCGAACGATGCTCCAGCTAACAAAGCGCACACGATTGTCTTTTGAATTGAATGTAAACGAATATGGGTTTTCATGAATTTGTCCTGGGGATGTCGGATCTCGTAGAAATAAAAAAATACGGTAAATTTTCAATGTTCAAAGTTAAACATCTGATGCGATTTTAAACACAACTTAATGTCATGCAAACTTCTCATTCCAGTTTTTCAGGGTTCGAGGCGTACGTAAAACGCGTCAAAATCGTCGGCTGGCACGGCCAGAACAACTGTTACCCATGCGGATAGAATTGTCCGAATATTCCAGAGAATGGCGAGCAGTTCGTCGGACGCAAAGAAAGAAATGGAAGATATGTCCGTTGGCAGGCAATATGTCCTGCAAGCACCGCAACTATTCGACCGCATCAACGGATGCAAAAAACATTGTTCGCAGCGTCTTCGCTAACCAAGCCATCAAGATCACCTGATGGAGCCATTCGAAAATCACACGCCGCCATGACACAATGCCTCAGCTGGCTTCGTGTTGTCGAAGATACTTTGAAACGCGTTCTGTCGAATCTGTGCCGAATCAATGTTCCCGCAATCCATTGGCGAAACGTTCGGTAGCGCCGCATGCGTCACGATTTCGTTCGCCAGCGATTCCAATTGCTGCGCATTAAACTCAAATCGCTCAAAGAACTTCCCGCCTGGCAACTCATCTTTCAGACGCTGGTTCATCTCGCGGATGATCGGCATTTCCGAAACGTTGACTGTTCCCGTCACCGCTCGTCCGTCCGTTGCAGCATGCCACTGCCGAAAGAAGTCCTGCATGAAATGATTGAGCTTACCTAGGCGATCCAGTCGGCGGAGGTTTCGCAAGTACATCGTTTGTTCGCACATCCGACCGTGGAAGAAAATGAATCCGGTAATCGACCAATAGACCAGATAATCCCACAGGATTTTCGTTGGCATCACCGTCGGATTGCCGAACATTTGATACTGGTCCTGATACGCCGTCAGCGTTCCGTAATAGAATCGCTTGAAGATTCGATCGTAGGCGAAGGCCCGAATCCGGTGGCCTTGCCAATTCAAATCACGCCGAACCAAATCCGTTAGAAACGTATTCGAAAACGCGATGAAGTCACTGCCCGGCGAATAAAACGGATCATGAAAGAACCCAGCTTCGCCTGTGATGCCCCAGCGGTTGGCCGAGAAAACCTGCTTGCATTCGGTCGAGTAGTTTCGGATCGCGCGAAAATCCTGCAGACTCTCCATGTTCTCTCGTACGACGTCCGCACATTGCGGCTCATGCTTTTCCAACCAATTCAAAGACTTGTCGATCGAATTAAAATCGGACAGGGAGTGAAACTGTTCTGCGGCGACAATCCCCATGCTGGTTGAACCAGACGAAAGCGGAATGATCCAAACCCAGTAGCCTTGCCCCATGAAATGGTTCGTACTGTACCAGCGAGCCGTCTTGCCGCTGTGCCCTTCATGCCATTCCGACTTGTCACACCAGTCATCAATCTTGATGCGGTTGTTGAAGCGAAACCAGGCTGCATTCGCGACGTGCTGTGAATCCTGCTGCAAACCCAGCTGCCGCTTGAGAAACGCTCGTCGACCACTGGCATCAATGACCCATCGGCTGCGAATCGTTTTGTTTTCCTTCAGTTGTTTGTAGGCAACTTCGTGATTCCCCCACGAGTTAATCGAAACGTTTTCAATCCTCGCTCGATCACGAAACTCGATCCCTCTGTCTCGGCACAAGTCACCCAGGTGATTCTCGAATCGACCGCGATCCAATTGATAACTGGGACAGGGAGCG
Source organism: uncultured Pirellulaceae bacterium (assembly GCA_964641465.1). Classification (GTDB taxonomy): domain Bacteria; phylum Planctomycetota; class Planctomycetia; order Pirellulales; family Pirellulaceae; genus Mariniblastus. Next base: position 2,846 of record CAZXLW010000062.1, read on the forward strand.
TAACGCTTGCCACCCAATTCAAGCCGATCTTCGATGCGTGAGTTATCACCGGCCGGGAAAAAGAAACGCAGACCCAGCTTTGGCAATTGCGATTCGCGAATGTGTTCTTTCAGTCCCAGGATTTCGCCGAAGTAATGCGCAGCGACTTCCACCGTCGACTCGCCGACTTTGTGAGCAGCCTCCGGGACCGGATGCTCTCGCTTTTCCAACACGACAATCCGAGCCTTTGGGACCGCCTGTTGACATTGGAGCGCGAACGACAGACCTGCTAACCCGCCTCCGAGCACCGTGACATCAAATTTTTCAGTTTGGTTACTCATGGAATCTCAGACGTTCAACATTTCAAATACGGGCGTCAAGTGTTCTACTTCTGGCGTTTCAGTTGGACTGGCCGAATCACCTTTCATCTGGGACCGCTCAACGCGGGACATGATTTCCAACATCAAGTCGTTCAAAAGCTTCACGTTGGCCTCGAACCTAACTCGCAACGCCGAATCGTCAAGCTTCTCTTTCAACTCCGCGTTCAATCGAGTCATGACTTCAATTTTGCTCTGATCGACAAACGCTGGGATCGCATTGACCTCCGGGTCCGACTCGTACCAGGCTCGGAAGAAATCCTGCATCTTCAAATTCATGTCTCGGATGTCTTCCACACCCCGAGACAGCGTTTGAATGAATCCGGCATCCGTAAGCTTGCCATTGAAATACAACAACGCCGGGAAGCCCCAGTAGACCGCATAGTCCCAAACAAATTTGACCGCCATAATCCGCGGGTTGCCAAACAGCGGATACTGATCGCGGTAAGTCAACAAGTTGTTTTGAAACAGCGTCAGGAACACGCTTTGCAATGTCGGAGCCAGCTGATTGATCGACCGATTGGCGAAATCTTCTTCGATCAGCTTACCGACCATCGTGTTTCCGATCGCGATGAAGTCACTACCCGGCGAATAAAACGGATCGAGGAACGCCGCCGCTTCGCCAACCAATCCCCAACGATCAACCGAATAAACCTGACGCGAACCGCGGGACAGTTTCTTCATCGCCAGAAAGTCCATCATCTTGTCGCAGTGCGGCTCGATTGCTTCCGCACATTCCGGTTCGAACTGATGCAGCCATTCCAATGACTTTTCGAAACTGTTAAACGTGTTCAGAGCATGCAGCCGCGGGTCCGCCACGATGCCTATGCTCGTCGATCCCGTCGCCAACGGAATGATCCAGACCCAATAGCCTTCGCCCATCAAATGATTCGTACTTAACCAACGGCGAGGGACCTTGCCGACTAGCGATTTCCAGCTCTCGTCCTCGCACCACGAATCAATCTGGATTGGTGCATCGATTCGGAACCACGCCGAATTAATATCGTGCCCGAGTTCTTCCTCCAGTTTCAACTGGCGTTTGATAACCGCAGCTCGGCCGCTGGCGTCAACCACCCACCGCGAGTTCACGGTTTCTTCCTGCCCGTCGCGAGCAATCACAACTCGGTGATTCGTGTCCCGTTGACCATTCTCGGACGAATCCAAATGGACCTGACGAATCCGCGAACCGGAAAACAAATGGACGCCAATTTTTTGATCTTCTGCTGCCAGAAAATTCTCCAGACGCCCTCGGTCGACCTGGTAGCTTGGAGCCGCGAAAAATGTACTGCCGCCAACTTCGGTCCCTTCAGCAAGCGTTTGAAACGCGTCCTTGAAAAAGAAACGCAGACCGAACTTGGGCAATTGTTGATCGGTGAGATGCTTTTTCAATTGCAACTCTTCACCAAAATAATGCGCGCCGATTTCAACCGTCGATTCGCCGACTTTGCAGGCCGCCTCCGCAACCGGGAATTTCCGTTTGTCGATGATCGCAACCTGCATGTCCGGATGCTTCATCAACAACTGCCTGGCGAGAGTAAGCCCAGCCAAGCCACCTCCCAAAATGGTTACGTCGTATTTTTTTTTCGCGATCATCGCGATACCAACTCCGTATCTGGTTTGACTGATTCATCCATGAACTGAGCTATTTCCGTAATCCAATACCGCTTCTTTTGGAATGGATAGCCCGGCAGGCTCAGCCGTTGACTGGTCCCCGGTGGGTAAACCGCAGCGAAGTCTGGATTGCAACCAGCCACATACAATTGCCCAAGCGATCGGAAGACATCGCTGCCCGCGTCGTCACTATCGACACATCTTACCGCTTGCATATTTAACGTGCGAAAATCTTCCGACCAAGCCGCGAAATCCTCGGCGGTGCCAAACAGCAAGCTGATTTCTGATTCAAGCTTGGCAAGCGAAACCACACAGGCCGAACGATCGACGTTGGATTCAGCATGCTCTCGCCAATAACGACCGCCCAGCGACCGGTGAACCGGGATCACATCGCCGGTCAGGCTACAAATCATCGAACAGTTCGGTGGATAGAAGTTGAATTGATCCGCGAACGATTCGAAGGAATCCCAATCGGTTTCCTCGGCAGCCAGAAGCCTGGCCCTTTCCGCGATCATCACCAGTGCGTCCAGGAAACAAACCCCGCCCGCGACGGCATAAGCTGTGTACTGCCCGATTCCCGATCCAAAGACCGCATCCGGTTCGATGCCCCATTGAACCCAAAGCTTCGCGAGGCAAGCTTGAGTCACGAACGAGAGAATCGCGGCGCGGTCGTCCGACATAGCATCGTCGCTTGCAATTGTCTCCACAATCGACCAGCCATTCTGGCCAGACTCAGAGAAGTAGCTGTCGAGCCGTTGTTGGAACTCACCGATCGACGTTCGGACCAAATCGAACCGAGCCGCCAGATCCCGTAACCGCGGTCGGCAATCATGCGTTCGATCGGGAAAAATCCAAGTCGTTCTGGGGTCGGACTCGCGAACGCCCTGAATCGCAGTGTAATTTTCGGCAGAGTCGCTGAGCTTGAGCAACAGATCTTTACGAGTCTCGAAAGGGACAGCAATCCGATGTTCAAAATGCCGCCGACCAACCGCCGACGTGGCGCAAATGGAGTCAAGGCAAACGTCCGCATTGGAATTCAGGAAGTTCGCGTATTTGGATTGCAATTGCGAAAGTGCATTCTCACACCGAGCACTCAACGTCAACAGCTTTGGCGAATCCGTTTGTGGTTGCGTACTCGCCTGGCCGCGTGGCTCACTTGAATCTGAAACTTCGTCGCTGGCCTGATGAGCGGGAGCAGAACCGACGATCAGATGCGCGTTGGTCCCGACAAGTCCCAATGCCGTGATCCCAGCAAGCCGCACTTCCGATTCCGGCCAATCCTGTTGTTCCGTCACCACCTTCGCCGGCAATCGTTTCCACGGAACGTGCGGACTCGGCTCTTCAAAGTGAATCTGTTTCGGAATCACGCCGTGGTGGATTGCCAATACCGTTTTGATCAAACCGGACGAACCACCCGCCGCCTCAAGATGACTGATGTTAGATTTCACCGACCCGATCAATAACGGATTATCACGCTTCCGCCCTTTGCCATAAATTGACATCGCCGCCGTCAGTTCCATCGGATCACCGTACTCGGTTCCCGTCCCGTGCGCTTCCAGGTATTGAATTTCCGAAGGCGAAACCCCAGCGTCCTGCAGCGCCAAGTCGATAACGCGCGTCTGCGCTTTCCCGCTTGGCGACGTGATGCCGCTGCTGAAACCATTGTGCACGACCGCTCCGCCACGAATGACTGCCATGACACGATCGCCATCGCGCTGGGCATCAGTCAACCGCTTCAACACGACGACCCCGCACCCTTCACCGCGTCCAAAACCATCCGCGTTGTTTGAAAATGATTTGCATCGTCCGTCCGGAGACAACAAACCAGCCTTCGACATCAACAGCGAATTCACCGGTGCGAGGATCGCATTGACTCCGCCCGCGAGAGCGAGGTTACAATTCCTGTCCTGCAGGCTTCTCATCGCCTGATAAACGGCGACCAAAGAACTGCTGCTCGCGGAATCGACTGCAACACTCGGGCCTTCGAAACCGAACGTGTAACTGATCCGCCCGACTCCAGCACTATGCGACAACCCAGCGCCCTGGAAACCTTGAATCACTTCTTCGTCGTCGAGTGTCGGCAAGAATGCATAGTCCTGACCCATGACCCCCATGAACACGCCGACGTTTTTATCAGTCATCGGTTGTGGACTGATTCCGGCATCTTCCATCGCGAGGTAGCTGTTCTCCAGCAACATCCGATGCTGCGGATCCAGCCAGCACGCTTCACGATCCGAGATATTGAAAAACTGTGCATCAAAGTGGCCGATGTCCTGCAGGAACCCGCCGCTCTTGGCATACATTTTTCCTGGCCGTCGATCGGCACTGTAAAAGCGATCAATATCCCAGCGATCGTTCGGAATATCGCAAACCGAATCCACGCCATCCAACAGGTTTTGCCAAAACTGGTGTACGTTATCAGCTCCTGGGAACCGGCAACTCATTCCCACAATCGCGATGTCCTCGCGAGCCATCGTCGCCGAGGTCGATTTTGCCTTGGCGGATGAAGGTTGCGTCCCCTTCGATTCGTCGCCAGTTTTACTTGAGCTCTCTGCAATCAAATCAACCACAAAATCCGTGATCGAATCAATGGTTGGATGATCAAACAACATCGTCGGCCCGACCGCGAATTGGTCACCCAACATCTGCTGCAGCTCCGTTCCGAACTCGACCGCCATCAGCGAATCGAGCCCCATTTCGATCAACGGCCGATCCGTTTCCGGAAGATCCGGCGTCGACAGGATCCCTTGCAATGAATTTTGAATTATCTGCAGCAGCTTCGTTCGCTGTTCGCCACGTTTAAGTTTTTTCAACTCGACGACCAGAGCCGATTCGGCGAATTGCGTACGCTTGGTCGAATTGACCAGGTTCCGCAAGACCGGAGAAACGTCCGCACTCGCTCCCAACCGCATTCGCTTCCAGTCGACATCCATAACCAGCGACTGGACGCAGCCGGAACCTAACATTCCTTCCATCGCTTCGTGAGCATCTTCAACCGACAACGGCGTGATGCCTTGCAACGCCATTCGTTTCAGGATCTTCTCATCGTCCGCCATCCCGGCAGACCACGGTCCCCAGTTGATCGAAACCGCCGGCAGTCCAAGCTGGTGGCGGTGCCAAGCAAGGCCATCCAAATACGCATTGCCGCAAGCGTAGTTGCTCTGCCCAGGCGAGCCAAGCATCGAAGCAGCCGACGAGTACAGCACAAACAAATCGAGATCCAGCTCGCGGGTATACTCATGCAGCAATTTCGCCGCCCGGCATTTCGGGGCCAGGACATGCTCGTATGTTTCCCAAGTTTGCGATTCAATCAAACCGTCTTTCAGCACGCCAGCGGCATGAACGACACCTGCCAATGGTTTCCAGCTTGCACCAAACTTTTTAAACAAAGCGGCAACGTCTGACTCTGAACTCATGTCAGCCGAATGCACTACCACTTCGCAAGCATCCGAATGTATCGAATCAAGAAACTGCTGCGCATCGTCATCCGGCGAACGCCTGGAAACCAAAACGATCTCCGCCGCACCACGCTCCGCCAGCCATTTGGCAACTTGTCGCCCCAGCATTCCCAAACCACCCGTCACCAGGTAACTACCGTCGGGATTGGCGGAATAACGTTCCTTGTTTCGTTTAAGCTTAACCGGAGACATACGCGGAACAAAAATCTTACCCGCACGGATCGCCATTTGGCTGTCCTCCGTTTCAGTCAGCAAAACGGCGGTCGTCAGATTCTCAACTTGCTCGTCGTTCTCGTCAGAACAGACATCCAGCAATCGGCAGCGAAGCTCCGGCTGCTCCGCTCCCAACACGCGACCGATACCCCAGAATTGTGTCGATTCGGGTCGAACGGTTCCGGTCCCGCCAATGTCGATCGCATCGTTCGTGATCAATTGCAACCCGCACGGCAAACGCCGAACTCCCCGTTTGAGCAAAGCTTGAACGAACGTCAACAGACAATGTAATTCATACTGCGATGCGGCGAAATCTTTGGAACTAAACGCCCAACAAATCCCGTCGAGCGTTTCAAGTTCGAGCTGTTCAAAAACGAACTCCCAATCTGCCTCGGCCGTTCCGTCGATAACGTTTCGATTTTGATCCGCAGCCGATTTCTCGTGAGCAATCCCCACCGAGACGACTTCGTGTTCGATGGCTGTGACCTGTGTTTTGACCGAAGCCAACAACTCGTTTTCCGATGAGGAATCACCGAGGCAATCGATAAACAGCCAACGCTTGTTCTTCAGCTCTGTATTCGCGATTCGAGCTGGTTGCCAATCGAGTTCAAACACCAATCGCTCGGCACCTGCCCCAGACATCTTTCGCAACACTTCCAGTCGAACCTGCTGGACTTGCAGGTTCGTCAGTTCCAGCAACACCTTGCCATCGTCATCAATCAACTTCAAATCAGCCGTGCGAGTTTCGCCTTCGACCTCATTCCACTTCGCATGGCACCAGACATCGCCTTCGACAGGTCCGAAACAGTCAATGTGACCAATGCCGACTGGCAGGAACAGCTGAGGATCGTCATCACGCAGCAACCCAACGGCCAACGAATGCATCGCACCGTCAAGAATCGTCGGCGGAATTTTGTATCCTCGCACATCGCCTTGGACCGCAAGACGCGTCAACACTTCTGTTTCGGAGAAACGCAAATCATTGATAACTTGGAAGCTCGAACCGTAGGTCAAACCCAACTCCGCCATCCGAGCATAGAAATTCTCTGGTGAATCGCTTTCAGTAAATCGCGACTGCAATTCCTGAATCGACAGATTGCCAGGCTGTGGCTCCGAAGGTTCGGGTTGCTGAGCAAGGACACCTGTAAAATGTCGTTGCCACTGATTCGATTCCTGCACCGACGAAAACACTTCCATAATTCGTGAAGCGGTTTCATCTCCTTCCGGATTCGACGCCTGAGCGTCTCGGACAACCGTTTGCAACGCCGTTCGTTCGCTCAGTCGCAATGGCTGCTCAAACTTCAAGTCCGACACGACTCCAGTTGCCGACGCGTTGATCGCCATCTCAAGAAAGCCAGCGCCCGGAAACACGGTTCCGTTCATGACTTCGTGATCACAAACCCAGGGCGGACTATCGACATCAACGTAGCTCTGAAATCGTTTTTCGTTCGCGTTCCCGGCCAAGGCGACCTCTTCGCCAAGCAGCGGGTGGGCGGTGTGGTGAGCCGCGTGATAGGCCCGTGGTTTGTCCGGCCCCCAAAACCGACGACGCTGGAAAGGGTACGTGGGAAGTTCTGTCTTTGCGTAATCCATCCCCGCATGAATTGCTGCGAAGTCAGGCGTGTAGCCACCAACATACGCCTTGCCGATCGCGTTAAGCAGCGATTCGCGATCAGATGAATCGCGATC
>CAZXLW010000062.1:10272-31040 GCA_964641465.1 uncultured Pirellulaceae bacterium
CATACGCCTTGCCGATCGCGTTAAGCAGCGATTCGCGATCAGATGAATCGCGATCCAGCAGACTGATCCGCGTTTGGTCCGATCCCTGCCAATTCGCAGCCGCCATGTTGGTAAGCACAGAATGCGGCCCGATCTCCAACAACAATTCGCAACCCGAATCGTTCAAAGAGGCGATGCTCTCACTGAACCGAACCGGCCGCCGGATATGAGATGCCCAAAACGAGCCATCTATTTTCGCATCAGCCGCCAGCACCTTTCCTGATTCATTACAAACCAATGGTATTGTCGCGGCCTGGAATTTCACATTATCCGCAAATTGCCGAAATGGTTGGAGGACTGGATCCATGAGCGCGGAATGAAACGCATGCGAGGTCGTCAAACCGCGCGTACGAACTTTGCGATCGGCGAATGCAGCTTCCAGCTGGTCAATTTCGGCAGCATCTCCTGACACGACCACATGTGTACCGTTGATGGCGGCAAGTGAAACATTCGGCGTGTTGGCCAGCGATGCTTGAACGGCCGATTCCGGAGCAAAAATCGCCAGCATCTTTCCGCCTTGTGGCAATTCGCTGATCAATCGACCTCGCTCGCTGATCAGTCGCAAACCATCGGACCAATTCATGATCCCGGCGACGCAGGCAGCTGCGTATTGCCCGACACTGTGCCCAAGCACAACATCAGGCAGCAGGCCCCAACTTTGCATCAGCAGGCTTAGCCCCTTTTGCACAGCAAAGATGGCCGGCTGCGTCCAATAAGTGTTGTTGACTTGATCGGAATCAGAGAACAGGCAATCAATCAACGAGCCATCGCGAAATTGTTTCAACTCCCGATCACACCCATCAATCGTCTCTCGGAACAGCGGCTCGCTATCGTACAACTGCCGAGCCATCCCCGGGTATTGCGAGCCTTGCCCGGTGAATTGCCAGGCAACTCGTGGAGCACGTCGGTGTTCGCCTGTATGGCAACCGGTAGTTTGTCCGCCCAGCGAAATCGAGCGCAGCTTTTCGATCGCTGATTGTACCGAATCAGCGACAACGCCTGCCCGATGTCCAAAATGACTTCGTGATAAATTCGTGGTTGCAGCCAAATCGCGAAACGAAGTTGTCGCCAGTTCTGCACTCAAAGCGTTTGCGTATTGATCAGCCAACTCAAACAGTGCCGCCTCCGACTTGGCCGACAGCGTAACAAGCTGTTTCTGTTCCGGTGCTTTTCGATCGACCCCTGAACCAGAAACTCGCGTTGGTTTCGACTGCGGTGCTTCAAGAATCACATGTGCATTCGTACCGCTCATGCCGAACGCACTCACGCCCGCCAGCTTTCGTCCCTGAGGCCAATTCGCAACGTCCGTCAGTACCTCAACGGGCACGCGGTCCCAAGGGATGTGAGGGTTCGGAGTTTCAAAATTGAGCTGCCCAGGCAAACGATTCTTTTGCATCGACAGCAGAACTTTAATCAGCCCCGCCATCCCGGCGGCTGCTTCCAGGTGCCCGATATTAGTCTTCACCGAGCCGACCAACAGCGGATTCTCTTTGGAACGATTACCAGCCAGCGCTGCGGCGGCTGCCTGCAACTCGATTGGATCGCCAAGCTCCGTCCCCGTACCGTGAGCTTCCAGATACGAGATGTCTTCTGGCTGAATGTTCGCTCGTTCCAACGCCTGCCGAATCACCTTTTCTTGCGCCTTCGGATTGGGCACCGTCAGGCCGCTGCCGGTACCGTTGTGCCCGATTGCTGAACCACGAATGATCCCCAGAATCGGATCCTGATCCTGTTCCGCATCACTCAATCGCCGCAGTGTCACAACACCGCAGCCTTCACCGCGCAGATAACCGTCTGCCGCAGCATCGAACGCTCGCGAATGTCCACTCGGCGATAACGCCTTCAACTTACAGGTAAGAATATTCGTCGTCGGAGAACAGATCGTGTTGACTCCGCCGACCAAAGCGCGGTCACAATCGCGCTGCTGCAAACTCTGGATCGCCAGATGCAGCGCGACCAGCGAGGATGAGCAGGCAGTGTCCACGGCGACACTCGGCCCCTGCAGTCCCAGATAATACGCGAGTCGGCCGCAGAGGAAACTTCCGGCAGCTCCGGTCGCAATGTACGGATTCAAATTCAAAAAAGAATCGCTGGCTTCGTTTTGATAGTCGTTGTGCATCCAGCCAACGAACACGCCCGTTTGCTCAGCAATGTTTTCAGGAACCCAGCCAGCTCGTTCGACCGCTTCCCAGCCAACTTCCATTAACAACCGTTGTTGCGGATCAACCCAAGTCGCTTCCCGCGGCGAGATCCCGAAAAACTCAGGATCCATTTGATCAATTTGCTCCAGAAACACGCCTCGACGCGCGTACATTTTACCCGGGATCTGAGGATCGTCGTCGTGAAACGCTTCCGAATCCCAACGGTCGTCCGGGATATCGGAAACCTGATCAGTCTTGTCGACCAACGATTGCCAGAACTTTTCCGGTGTGTCGGACGTCCGAGGGAACCGGCAAGCCATCGAGACAATGGCGATCGGTTCGCTGGTAACGTTCTGGGCAGCGACAAGTTGCTGCTTCAGCTCCCGGATCTTGAGCAGCGCCTGTTTATTGGGAGATAACTTGGAAGTGTCGTGAGTCATGATACCTGAGTCTGTCCGCTCCTGATGATCAGGGCTCTAGTTGAGTTCTTGCATCAGTTCTGCCAAAGCTTGTTCTTCACTCATGCTTTCGACTTCCGCCTTCAAGTTGCCAGTTCGCAAGTTGATCCGATTCGGCTTCAAGCGAACTTGCGGCGTTTCATTTTTTGATTTTTGCGAGTCCTGCTCAGCCAAGTGTTCTACCAGGAATCCCGCCATGTCTGTGATTCGCGGGTAATCAAACACGAGAGTCGCCGGGAGCTTATCCTTCAACGCCGGCTCCTGCTGCAAACGAGCAGTGAGTTCGACGATCATCAGCGAATCCAATCCCGCATCGACAAAACTCTGCTCAGGATCAGCCAAGCTGTCGGACTTGGCGATGTCCTGCATCAATTGTTGCAAATAGCCAGTCGCGACCCGCAGACGCTCAGACGCGTGCGTTGTCTTTAATTCGGACGTCAATAGACCTGACGGCTGCGTATTGGTGGGTTGTTCTGAACCGGCTCCCGTTTCGTTCGGCGAACCACTGCCGTTTGCATGTGAGCCGACTTGCTCGATCACCACTTCGCGGAGCTTCGTTTTCAATACTTTGCCCGATGGGTTACGAGGAAGCTCATCGACGACAATGAACTGGCGTGGGATTTTGTAGTTCGCGAGATGCTGATCAGCCTGTTTTTGCAGAACGGCTTTCAATTCCGACTCCGACATGGAACTGCCAGTCTCGGAAGCGACCACGGTCGCAATAACCTGTTCACCAAAAACAGGGTCAGGGATTCCCACGACCGCTGCTTGGAGGATTTCATCGACGTCCAACAACACCCGCTCGACTTCGGCCGGAAACGCCTTCAAGCCACCAACCGTGATCATGTCTTTGACACGATCGACAATGTAATAAAACCCGTCTTCGTCGATTCGCCCAATGTCACCCGAGTAAAACCACCCGTCACGAATCGAGTCCGCCGTTTCCTGCGGACGATTCCAATAACCGAGCATCACGTTTGGACCGCGGATCGCGATTTCGCCCAACTCACCTGGCTCACACGGCTTCCCGGTTTCCGTATCGACGACTCGCATCTCCACGGAATCGATTGGCATCCCGATCGAGCCAGCCGTGAACTTGATCGCATGGTTGTAGCTGGCGAACGGGGACGTTTCGGTCAGGCCATAACCTTCGTGAATCGGTAAGTTGAATTTATCCTGCCAGGCCTGGCTGGTTTGAATCGGTAACGTCGCCGCCGCCGAAAAGCAATAATCAACTGACGCCAGTTCGCCTGGTGTGCAACTGTCCAACATCAACTGGAACATCATCGGCACACCATACAATTGCGAGATTTGGTGTTCAGCAATCAACCGCTTGGATTCATTGAGGTCAAACTTTTGCTGCAGGACCAGTGTACCGCCAACGTTGAGCACCGAATTCAATAACGCGTTTTGACCGAAGCAATGAAACAGCGGCACGGCGAGCAACACTCGGACATCCGCCTGCATCCCGCACAAGTGATTGAAAGCGTGCACGTTTGACCGAACATTCGCATGCGACAGCGTGGCTCCTTTAGGGAACCCGGTTGTTCCAGACGTGTACAGAATCAAAGCCGCCGAATCTGGCTCAGCGTCGAACCAGGATTTGTTGTTCGCGACTGTCGCACTCCATTCGCAGCCGGTAACTGATGTACAATCTTCGTTGGTCGCGATTTGAATACAGGCAGAGCCCGATAACGAATTCGCAATCGTCGTAACTGTCGACTCATCGACGACAAGCACTTTCGCGTCGCAATCGTCGACAATAAATTTGACTTCTGATCCAGCCAACCGAGTACTGACAGAGACCGCAATCGCACCAATCCGCAGCGTTGCGTAGTACCAAGCAGGAAACGAGACTGCATTGGGAAGCATGATCGCAACACGATCGCCAGGCTCGACCCCGACTGACCGCAATGCCTCGGCGGCACGAATCGAAAGAGCGTTCAGCTCTTCATAGCTGAAAAGTCTCGCGCCTTGAATGATCGCAGTTTTTTCCGGGAACAGCCGAGCGGGGATGGTCAGGCTCTCGCATATATTCATGCCTGTTCCTCGCAAAACGTGTCGAATGACTTCAGGATTGGGGACGCATCCTTAATCAAACTACCTTGCGAACCCAAATCGTTGGCGAGTTTCTCGATGTCTTGTTCCAGCCAGCGATCCGAATCATCAAACAAAAACGGCTGATCTTGATTTGGCTTCGCATCCAGCAGGCTGCAAACCGTTGAGTAAATTCGCTGATTCGATTTGCCCAGTAACTGACGCCCGTCATAATGCCCCAGCACCTGCTTCGCTCGCAAATCGACGGCCTGAACCGCCGTGATCAAACCAATCGCCAGATACTGTTGGTACATCTGGACAGACTTCCAAGCGAGATTCGCCGCGCCCCAACTCAAGCCGTTGATGTTCTGATTGAACTGTTCCGCATGGGTCGGAAAATGCTCGACGATCGGATTGGCTTGATAGGTCAGCATCGGCATGATCGAGTTGCCGCAAATCTGTAAGCCCTTCAAGCCCATGTTGTATGGTTTGTCATCGTTGCCTCGCAGCGATGCACTCAGCCCGCCGTTGAACTGAGGCGACACGACAGTGGCAATTTGTACGTCGATGTGTTTAGCCAGCAAGCCAATAAAGCGTCGCAAATCATCCATCGCAATGCCGACGTACTGGCCGAGAAAATTTCCGCTTTGATGGAACTGACCAGTCGCCGGATCGATCAATGGGTTGTCCGATACAGCATTCATTTCGCGCTCGACGACTGACTGGACCCGCGCGATACCTTCCACAATCGGCCCGGTGTATTGTGGAAAACAGCGAAGCGAATAGCGGTCTTGAACCGTATCGGTTTCCGCAACTTTGCTTTCACATTGATTCGTCAGCAATTCGCGAATCGTCGTCGCACTCCAGATTTGCCCCGGGTGTGGCTTGCAACGATGCACAAATGCGTCGAATGGGCCAGTGTCTACCAGCAGCGACCTCATCAACATCGATTGCACCGAAAACGAAATCGCGAGCAGGTTCCGGGCCTCGCATGCAGCATTGGCGGCGATCGCCGCCGAAAACGAAGTTCCATTGACCAGCGCCAATCCTTCTTTGGCTTGCAATTCGATCGGCGACAGCTTGAACTGGTTGAGGACTTCCTGGCTCGTTCTCAATTCACCATCGATCCGAATTCGGCTGAAGTCGTTTTGCCCCGTGATTGCACGGGCGATGCAAGCCAACGGGACCAGATCGCCGCTGGCTCCGATCGAACCGTACTCTCGAACCACCGGCGTGGCACCAGCATTCAGAAACTTGATCAGACGCTCAACAATTTCCAGACGGATTCCAGAACAACCTTGAAGCAATACATTGGCTCGCAAAGCCATCGCGCCGCGAACGTGCCGGGGATCCAACTCAGGACCGGCTCCGGCAGCGAGAAAGTTCAACAAATTCCCTTGCAGCGCCGTCGCTTGCTCGCAGGAAATTTGCTCATTGGCCATGCCACCAAACCCAGTGGTGACACCGTAGATGACTTCGCCTTGCTCAACCGCGTTTTCGACAGCCGCCACCGACGAAGCCATCCGACTCGCCGTTCCAGTTGAAACGTCAAGCCGGACCTGCTCGTAATCGCTAACGATTCGATTGAAGCATCCCAGCGAAACAAAGCTGCCGTTCAAGTTGAAAGTCTGACGTCGTCTCGCTCGTTTTAGATCGACGCGTTCTTTTAGCATCATGCTCTTTTACACAACCCTCGTATCTTGCCTATATATGTATACTTAATTTGCGAATCTGTGAAAATAACAGTTCGAAGTTTGGCAGTAATAATTCAGACTGGACTTCTCAGTTGGCATCTCGAAGAATGCGAACAAAAATGCTCCACTTGCCCATCTTGCCAATGCTGCTGCAATGTGGGCTCGAAATGGAATGCCTGAGTGCCTTAGCCGTTGGCTGCATTGAACTTACCTCCACGAAGAACCTGACCAAATGTATTTTCGCAGGAGCCGCTGCTACGATCGAAAATTGCTGCGTGGGCTGCAGTTTCTGGTTTTGCTGCCTTTTGTGGTCTCGCTCGGATGTGACATTCCCAACAACTCGGATTCCCTGGCGAAAAATCCCGCAGCGGCCATAACCGTCAACGCGTTCGAAATTCAACAAGTAAACCAAACGACGACTTCCGTAACTTATTTTGGAAAGCTCGAGCCGAATCAGCAGCGAACCCTGCGATTTGCCACTGCTGGGGAGTTAAAGTCGGTCGCCAAACGGGGAAGCACATTCGCCGATGGCGAGCTACTGGCAGAAATCACGGACCCAACTTTCGATCAGCAGAAGGCATCCATCGAAAGCAATTTGAAACTGGCGCGGGACAGTGGTCAGATAACGCAGGCCCAACAGTTGGAGCAGCAACTAGCCGATCTGCAAAACAAACAGAGTAAAAACAGCCTGACCGCACCATTTGCTGGCATCGTTCTGAACGCATTCGCGAACGTCGGCAGCTCGATCACGCCCCGTTCCTCAGTGCTCGAAATCGCTGATCTTTCGGAGCCTTTGGTCAGAATCAATTTGCCAGGGCGGATCGCCAAATGGTTAACACCGGAAATGAATATTAATCTCGTCATCGACGGCGAGCCATTCCAAGGGAACCTTGAGAGCAAATCCGCAACCCAGAACGCTGCCGGAAATTCCCAGGTTTGGTTCGCCTTGGCCCAGAACGCGGTTGAGCAAGGTTGGACGTTTGGACAAAGCGTAGAAGTCCGTTTCGACTTTGACGAACCTGACACTGGCTTTTGGCTGCCCCTGGAAGCCGTTCAGCGGGCGGGGCCGGGGTTGTGGTCCGTGTTGACGATTGGCGACGCTGCTGGCGAACAAAATCCCGACAGCGCAAACGAAAATGACTTACGGCCACTGCAAAAGCGAATTGTCACTGTCAAGAAATTTGCCGGCGATCGCGTGTTTGTCGAAGGCGAGCTAACCGATGGGGAGCTCGTCGTGGCCAACGGAAGGCACCGCGTGGTGGCCAACCAACGGGTAAACGTCCGTCCATGGAGGTTCGTGGTTGCGGATCAGTCGGGAGAGTCCCCGTGATCACCAACTACCTGCATCAGAATCCCAGGATCCTGGTGCTGCTGTTGACGGTCATCGTTCTGGCCGGCGTTTCCAGCTACCTGATCATGCCGCGCCTGGAAGACCCAGCGCTGGGGCAGCGTGTGGCGGTTGTCAGTACGATCTTTCCAGGTGCGGATCCGGCGCGGATGGAGTCGACGGTTACGATTCCGGTCGAAGAATGCATCGATGCCTTCGCCGAAATAAAAAACGTGCGTTCCAATACTCGAGCCAATATTTCGAACGTGGTTGTTGAACTGAAAGACGAAGTCAGCAAGACCGATGCGGTTTGGTCCGCGATCGAAAACAAGCTCGCGACGCTTACGGACCAATTACCGAACGGATGCGAACCGGCGGAACTGACCGTGTTCCCGCTCAAAGCACATGCGGCGATCCTCGCGATTACACCAACCAAACGCCAGGACGCGGAACAACAGGAAATGGAGTTCCTGAAACTGCGCAAGATCGCTCGGACGTTGCGAGAATCAATTTTGGCGATCCCGGCAACTGAAAGCGTCGAAATCTTTGGGGACCCGGGAACCGAGGTCGTCGTTGAAGTCGACCCTGCGTTCCTGGCGAATTCATCGACCTCGACAGGTCAGATTGCTGAACAGTTGTCGGCAAATCAATCTGGTAGTGCGGGAATCGTTCGCTCCAATGGCAATCGAATGCTGCTTGATGTCGCTCAAGACACCAACCCAATCACGCAGCTTGCCGACTCGTTTGTCGAGTACTTACCGACCGAAGAACCGGTGATGCTGCGAGAGATCGCGGAAGTTAAAGAACGGCTCGTGATGCCGCGGCCAACCAAAGCGATCGTGAATGGGCAGGATTCGATCGTGTTAGGCGTGATGGTCAATCCCAATGCCCGAGTCGACTTGTGGGCCAGTGATTTGGAGCAAGTTGTCGACGACTTCCAGTCCAGCACTCCAGCCGGCTATTCCGTCGATCATCTTTTCTCGCAAAGCGGCCACATCAACGCGAGAATGGAACAGCTACTCGCGAACCTTGGACTGGCAACTCTGGCAGTCGTCATCGCAGTTTTCCTGATGATGGGTTGGCGTTGTATGATCGTCGTCGCGGTCTCGCTTCCGCTGTCTGCCATGCTGGTTCTGTTCGGCATGCGGATGATGTCGATTCCGATCCATCAAATGTCAATCACTGGTTTGACGGTCGCGCTGGGTTTGCTGATCGACAACGCCATCGTGATGGTCGAGGAAGTTCGCTCGCGAGTATTTGCGGGCAAGTCGCCGGCGGCCGCGATTGTGGCATCGGTCCGGCATCTGGGATTGCCACTGCTTGGCTCAACGATCACGACGGTACTCGCGTTTCTGCCAATCGCCACGCTGCCCGGACCTTCGGGCGAGTTCGTCGGCTCCATCGCTATCAGCGTGATACTCGCCGTTTCCGCTTCGTTCGTCTTGTCGATGACGATCATTCCGCCGCTGGTAAACTTGTTGGGCGTGAACGCGGAGCGACAGAGCTTTTTCGAATATGGTTTTCGATCGGGCTGGATTGAATCGGCGTATCGCTTTGCACTCAAAACCGTTTTCCGGGCACCGGCCCTGGGCGTCGTGCTTGGCGTCGTGTTGCCGGCGATTGGATTCTATTATTTCCGCGAATTACCTCGCCAGTTCTTCCCGGCGACTGATCGATCCCAGGTTCAAATCGAAGTCGAATTACCGGCAGCCAGTCAGCTGGTCGCCGTGGAAAAATGCGTCGATCAAATTCGCGTCGTCGTTGAACAGGAATCCGGCGTCCTAAGACAGAGTTGGTTTCTCGGCCACAGCGCCCCAACATTCTATTACAACGTCGTACCGCGACGACGAGGCGTCCCGTCGTATGCTCAAGCGATTGTTGACACCGATAACGCCGGTTCAACAGCCGAACTGGTCGATCGGTTGCAGCGCCAGATCGACGAACAAGTTCTGAACGCGCGTGTGGTCGTTCGGCAACTGGAACAAGGCCCGCCGTTCGATGCTCCCGTCGAAATTCGCCTGCTGGGGCCTGAATTGGAAACGCTCCAACTGCTCGGAACCGAGTTGCGTCAGGTTCTGGCAACGTCAGGATACGTTAACCACACGCGATCTGACCTGGAGGACACGACTTTTAAGCTCGACCTCGTTCCTGATCCAAGCTCGATGAAAGATTTGCGACTGGACAATTCAAGTCTATCCCGGTTTCTGTATTCCTGTTCCGAAGGTGCTCCGGCGGGAACATTGTTTCAGCACGATGAAGAACTGCCGGTGAAGGTGACTGTTGGTTTTGGCGATCGAGCAAAGCACGAAGTCTTGTCGGCGTTGCCCTTTCCCATTCAGCCCGTGCAACCAATTCGCAATGCATCGTTTTCGTCAGCGGAACCAACTGGCCAGCCCAACCCGCCGAATGCTGGTGCCGCTGCGTCATCCGCGCCTGCGATGCCGACGCTGGGGAGTATCGGGCAGTTTGAACTTTCATCTGACGTGGCCGCGATTATTCGTTTGAACGGGGAACGAGTGAACGAAGTCAAAGCTTATATCCAGCCAGACATCCTGCCCGCCGTCGTATTGGATGAATTCAAACAGCGTTTAGGTGCATCCGAGTTTGTATTGCCGGATGGGTACGGGTTGCAAATCGGCGGTGAAAGCGAACAACGAAGCGAAGCCGTTCGCAAACTGATGGCCAATGCAGTCGTTTTGTTTTCGATCATGTTGTTGACGTTGGTTGCAGTACTCGGATCCTTTCGACGCGCATTCATTATCGCCTTGGTCGGTGGGATGGCGGTCGGGCTCGGCCCACTCGCGTTGTATTTGTTTGGCCTGCCATTTGGATTCATGGCGATCGTTGGCACCATGGGATTGGTAGGAGTCGCGATCAACGACTCAATCGTTGTATTGGCAGCGATCGACGCTAACCGAAAATTGCCTACCGACGAGCAACAGGAATTGGCAGACGTCGTGATCGGTTGCACCAGACATATCCTGGCCACCACCTTCACAACCATCGTCGGCTTCCTACCCTTGGTCATCGACGGTGGCCAGTTTTGGCCTCCACTGGCAATCGTGATCGCAGCCGGAGTCGGCGGTGCAACGCTGCTTGCTCTCTTTTTCACCCCAGCACTGAGCAAGATCCTCGAACCAGGAACGGAGCCAACACCTCCGGCGACCGAATGATTCAAACCGGCAAACAGTAATTTCTAGAATGGCCAAGCCGTGGAGCTGGCGAAGTATCATTGATACTGTTCTTGATGGATGTTACTCCGCGTCTTTCAATCGACGCTGCGAAATGAGACGATCGACACTGAATCGCCCGGCACCTGAGCAGAGGATACCTGCGGAAAGGAACAGGAAAATTGTTGCGAGTAGTCCGTCTCCGGCTAAATCCATGTCATGGTAGATAAACGCGGCAACGAAAACTGTTATTGCCACAAACAGCGCAGCCGGTCGGGTCGCAAAACCAACGAGTATGAAAAGTCCACCAACGAACTCAGACAATACTGCACACCAGGCAAAAAACAACGGAAGTGGAAATCCCATTTCGGCAACCTCGGCGACAAACCAATCTTGTGGTCCCCATCTGCCATCTCTGGGAAACAACTTCTCGAATACCGTCATCAACGGAAGCCCGCAGGTGATCCGAAAAATGACAAGTGAAATGTCAGTCGACAAAGTGTTGGGCTTGCTGCCGCCAAAGAGTAATTCTCGAATCATCATTCAGCCTGTTTCAAATAGATTACCAATGCATTCGCAGCGAGAATACATTTGGATTCAACTTAAACGATGAATTCCGGAACAATCAGAATCCGACTACTCGGACTTGCGGTTTTGGTCGGCGTCGGTCTGCTCGCATTGCATTTGTTTGACCAAACCTATGTGTTTGACGAAGTAAATTCAAAACACAGAGGCACGGAGGACACAGAGGCGTTCAATTCAACACGTACTATCTCTGTGTTAAAAAATCGGAAGCTTGTTCGCAGCCATGGCTTGGCAAGTAAACAACGTGCCCAAACGGTGCACCCAAAAATGTTAGTCCTCAGCATTCTTCTGATGCAATTTCTTGAGCCGGCGTCGATATGCTTCCGCCTGCCTGTCGTTTCGCCCCATGTATACCTCGATCAACTGCTTGATGATTTCTTCGTCTTCAGGGTAATTCCGAAACGCGACTTCAAATGCCGCCGCTGCCTCTTCAAATCTCTTTAACTTCTTGAGATACAATCCTCGAACTTCAAAAAAGCTGCCAACGATCTCCTTTCGAGTCTTACGCGTCAATCTGTGTGGAGCGAAGTTCACCAACTCTGACATTCTTGCTTCGTCGACGTCCTGTCCACTCAACAACAATGCCTTTGCCAACCCAAATCTAATATCGCCACCTTGATTCTCTTTGTACGCTCTTTCGAAGTGCTGAACCGCCTGTTTGTATTTCTTACGATTCAGACAACCGTAACCAAGTTCGCAATCGATCCTGAACGACCGGTCCTCATCCTTCAATGGATCATAGATCTTCCTGGCTTTGGCTCCGACCTCTTCGTCGAAGCTTAGAATCGTGAGCAACCTCAAAGCGTCACTATTGTTTTCATCGAGCTCGATTGCCTTTTCAAGATCGCTGAGCTGCAACAACTTATCTTCCAGCGTTTTTGCTGTCTGCCCAACGCCCAAGGCAGGAAAGCATGCCACCATCAACAGGACAAGAATAGACTTCATCCCGATTCCTCCAAACTCGAAACCGTTACACGCGTCTTTCGATTGTAACTCATGTTTCAAACGCTTCCTCTAGCCGCCACAGGTTTGGCGATTTTGCGTGACCGTTAAAGCTTGACGCAAATCGCTAGCACACAACGTGATACAGCCCGTTTTGAACGGCAAATTTTCAGCAACATTGTCAAAATCCGAAAAAACGTACGACTCGTATTCATCCAGTTGACGAAGAAAAGACCGGGTTGAAGCACCATTACATTTCGGATGTTTCGACTCGACGTGGATGTCTGTTCAGGCATTCACAAATCAACAATTCAGATTGATGAAACGTCGGCTCAGACCCGGCCACTCAGTGGCTACACCGGCTTTCATCGTGATTGATTCAGGAGGGATCTAATGCGAGTATTCATGCTCGGCGTCGTCGTTGCGATTGCCGCCATCATGCCTGCTTCAACTTTCGGCGAAGATCAGCAAATCGCAGATTTTATCAAAGCCCGGTTGATGCAGGAAAAGCAACAAGGCAACTTGTTTGGCTTCAATGTTGACATGCGTGTCGACAGAGGAACTGTTTGGTTCAAAGGATTTGTTTCCAATCGTTCACAGGAATTGCTAATCCTGCGGACTGCTCAATTGGCCGGACACCTTGGTGTCGTTCAGGTCGTTGATGACATCGAAATCAATAGCCCACAAGGGGCTCCGAACGCTGGTCAAGCACAAATGAATCAGCAACAACAAATGATGGCGATGCAGCAAACACAAATGCAGCAGCCGATGCAGCAAATGCAGCAGCCGATGCAACCGATGCAGCAGCAGCCATTGCAAAACCGCGTTGCTACTCGACCAGGTCAAACTCAGTATGCCACCGGAATGCCTCAGCAGCCCCAAGGCCAACCGAGCATGCAGCAGATGCAACAACAAATGCAAAACAGGGCTCAGCAAGTACAGCAAAGTCTGGTTCCTCCAACGCAGCAACATCCAGCTCTGCCACCAAGCGTGCCACAGGCTCGACCTTTGGGGCCAGTTCCAACGCAGCCACCGGCTCAGCTTCCGCCAGCACGTCGCATGAACATGCCGCTTTCGGACGCCGGCGAAACTGCTGAACCATTCAGCCTTAAAGCACCTAAGGTTGATGAAGTCACCAAAGAGTTGGACGAGAAAGCTCAGAAGGTTGCTTACCAGGAGCCAATCCGCAGTGCACCTCCAAGTGCTTTGATGCCGACTCCGACAGCAAACCGAGCACTCCGAGCTACACAGACGTCAGCAATGTCTGCTCCACCACACCCAATGGCAGCTCGACCAGTCGCGTCAGCTCCACCACTTCCGTTTGCTCGTGCAGCAGCTCCGCCGCATCCTGCAGCGGCAGGCCCTAATTGTCAGGGCGGATTCTGTGCCGGCGATTACGGCGGCGGTGGTTACGCCGGTGGTGGCTACGGTGGTCCAGCACCTTCGCAAGCCCCAGGTTTCGGTGGCGGCGGTGGAGGACCTGGTATCCAATCCAACTCAGCCAACTTGCCTGGTTACGCCTGGCCTTCATACGCAGCCAGTCCGAACTACGGAGCGGTTAGCTATCCGAAGCAGTATTCTCCATCAGCATGGCCATACATCGGCCCGTTCTATCCTTACCCACAAGTCCCACTGGGATGGCGTAAGGTATCGTTGGAATGGGACGACGGTTGGTGGTTCCTTGACTTCAACGACAAGAACTGATCGCGAGTCAACTTAGAGCAATTAATCTGAATTGTTGCCACTGGCAGGCGTCCCAATACGTCTGTCAGTTTTTTTATGCGCCTGTTTGATTGGAATGCGAGCGCAAGGCATCCAATAAATTGAGCAAATAGAAACGACTACTTACCCGAAACTGGTCTAAACTCTTACGCTTGAGGGACAGTGAGCCTCCACCAACTTGAATCCCCCAAGTCAACAAAGCAGCCAGAAAAACGAAGAAAAAAACAAACCTAATTGAGTATCTCACGAGCACGTTACTGCTCTATCCCGCATTCGGGAGCCAGGGTGATTGGCTGGTTCATCGCACTGTTCGGGATCAGGCATAAAAACCGCAGCGAATCGTCGCCTGTGTTTTTGAACTGATGCACATCGTCCGGAGCGACATAGATCACATCACCACCTTTGATCGGATGCTCGTCGTTGCCTTCCAACACCACACCGGTCCCAGACAACACATAGACTTCGTGTTCATAGGGATGGCTGTGCTTGGGAGTGAACCCACCGGCGGATACTTCAAATTCCCGCATCGCGAAATTGGGCGCGTTGACGTTATTACCTACCAGCTGACGGACTTTACATTTTTCCGCGCCAGGCATCTCGACAACCGTCTGTTCAACTGAGTTTGCTGCGTTGACTTTCATTGATTACTTCCCGCTACAACTGGCTTGGCTTCCCTGGGCCCGATGCATCCGACCATCTGGATGAACGCCGGGTAAATCATTGTTGTACCATTTATCCAAAACCGCATTCCATTGCGTTCCGTCGCGAACTTTGACAAAATCCGCGCGGACTTGATCGTGTTCCGGATGCAAAATCGCGTACTTGATTCCAAACTTGCGCATGATCTGGCCTACTCGATCGGCTGGGTATACTTCGGCTGCCAAACGGAAATGTTCACGAATCACCTCGCTCTGGTCACGCAATGACGGCGGATCCGGCAGCGGACGGCCTTCGGCTACCGCTTTTGTTTGTGCAAAGATCCACGGGTTACCGATCGCTCCCCGCGCCACCGTCACACCATCAACGCCCGTTTCCTCAATCATCCGCAGACAATCTGCAGGCGTAAACAAATCTCCACTGCCGAGCAGAATTCGATCGCCCAGATGTTTCTTGACCTTCTTCAGGAACTCCCACTTGCTGGGCCCGATGTAACGTTGTTTAACGGTACGCCCATGCACCGTGACGCCAGCAACTCCGATATCAAACGCACCGTCCAAAATCCGAAAGAAGTTGTCTTCGCTTTCAGCCGTATCGTCGATACCGCGACGCATCTTCACCGTCACCGGAATCTCGTCCGGAACCGCGTCGCGAGTCAGCTGCACAATCTCTAACGCAATTTCAGGTTGGCTGAGGTGGAATCCACCTCGGCACCGCCCGAGTACTTTCTTGACCGGACAGCCAAAATTGATGTCGATAATATCGAACCCGGCTTCGACAAGTTTCAAAGACGCTTCCGCAAATTGTTCCGGTTCCGCTCCCATCAATTGCCCGCCGACCGGATATTCTTCTTCTGAAATATGAAGAAAATGACTGGTCCGCTTACGTTCTTTCAAGCTCACCAAGAACTGATCAAGCATGACTTCGCAAACCGTGTACGGAGCCCCCAATCGCTTGGCGATCACCCGCATTGGCCAGTCGCTGTACCCAGACAACGCAGCCTGAACGATTGGAAATCCAATTTCCACGTTGCCGATGGTTAACGGTTTCAAGGCGATTGAGGCTTGCATGTGATTTCTATAGATTATCCGACTGTTGTCTGTTGAGCGATTGAAATGATAGACAACTTATTATCCCAGAATCAGCCAAAAAACAAAGAGCGAGTATGAATTCGAGTGAACTTCCAGCGGCGCATGAAATGCGAAGCCCGTTGCTGATGAACCGCGACGACACGGCGTTGTTGGTGATCGACGTGCAGGAGAAACTGTGGCCCCATATCGAGGACCACGATCTGCTGGCTTGGAATATCGCCAGATTGCTCGAAGGGGCCGGGACTCTGGGCGTTCCGATTTTGTTGACGGAGCAGTACCCGAAAGGGCTCGGCGCGACGATCGAACCGTTGCGGACGCAGGAAGATGACTCGATGGTCTTCGAGAAATTAATGTTCAGCTGTCGGGAATGTGAGCAGCTGTACGTGAAGCTGAAGGAGCTGAACGTCACGAAAGTGTTGCTTGCCGGGATCGAAACACATGTCTGTGTGATGCAGTCAGCGTTGGATCTGTTGGCGGCTGGATTTGACGTCTACGTTTGCCTGGATGCCGTCGGCTCACGGTCCGAAGCTGACTTCATGACGGCAGTCGCTCGGATGGAGACTTCGGGTGTGACATTGGTCTCAACCGAAATGGCGTTGTTCGAGTGGTGCGAGCGTGCTGGCTCGGATGAATTCAAAGCGATCAGTAAGCTGGTGCAGCAAGCGCCGCCGAGTGAAGAATGATGCTGCGGATTTGAGTCAGCCACTTTGTATCGGCCGGTTTGCATCAGCCGGTTTGCAACAGCAATCGCTTGGCAACAGCGAATTTATCAATTCAGGCAAACGCGAGACGCATTTGATTCAGGATCTGTTTGACCGTGCGTGCTTCCCGCAGGCCTGAATGGCCGGCGTACTTATGCGTTGAACAATCGGTTGAATCCTCACGAACGATCGCAACATCGTACACTTCGCCTTCGTCCGTTTTGATCAAGGGCGAGATGACGATCGCGACGTCGACGGCGTGTTGATCCCGCAATTGCTCCGCCAGTTCAGCCACCGATTGGTGCTGTGGAAACGAATCAAACCGAGAAGCGTTTGAACATACAATCGTCTCCGATTCCTTCCTGGCATCCGCATTGAGCAACAACAACCCAGCCGCGCCCCCAAATGCGTAGTCATGAATCGCGGCTTTCAATTTGAGCTCCCGAAAACGCTCGACAACCACGTCCTCCAGCTCCGTACCATTCTCACCAAACACGAGCTGCCCCAACCGTTGATCAATCTTGTCAGTGGTTTGACGAATCTGCTCCTCGCATGCTTCTTCTGTTTCTCCTCGTGCGGAGATCCGCAAAGAGATCGTCGCTTGACTGGCCGTGATTCCAACGCAAGGCACATGATCACGGGCAGTCATCCCATCCAACATCAACTCCACCTGACTCTCCCCCGCGCCAAAACAATGCACGACGTGATGCCGCATGACCTGCAATCGCGAATTGCCAGCCAGCGCGGCCGTCACGTGGTCCGCCCACATTTGTTTCATCTCGTACGGGACGCCTGGTAACGCAAAGACCCTAGCCGAGCCAACTTCCAAATCGATTCCGGGAGCTGTGCCTTCCGGGTTTTCGATGATCTGCGAACCAACCGGAAAGTACGCCTGGACTCGATTGTTCTCCGGCATCTCACGACCGTACGACTGGAAGATTGACCGAATGTGCTGTTCTGCATCTGCGTTGTATTCCAGCTCTACGCCTGCCACTTTGGCGATCACTTCACGAGTCAGATCGTCTTTCGTCGGCCCGATGCCGCCCGTACAAATCACGAAATCCGAACGCCCGATCGCTGTATGGAACGCAGCCTGCATTTCTTCGAGGTTATCGCCAACGCAAGCATGGAATCGGGTTTCCACCCCAAGCTCACCCAGTTGCCCGCTAATCCACTGTGAGTTAGTGTCCAGACGCTGGCCGGAAACCAGTTCGTCGCCAATAGCGATAATTTCTGCTGTTTTGGGCGGCATTTCGATTCCCGTTGCGGTTGCTGGAGGAAAATCCTCCAGTTAAGTTAAAATTCGTTCGATTGTTATAATTGACACTAACTCGTCGGAAAACACGACTCATCGACCTGTTCTCCCGCCTTAAGAACGTAGAGTTTAATTGCCCTAATCCTCGGACATCCAACAGAGTTGGTGGACTTGGACTTCATCTGATCCTGATCAAGAATTTAGCAATATCATGTGTGGAATCGTAGGATACATCGGCCCCAAAGTCGCCCAGGAATTTATTCTCGAAGGTCTCCGTCGACTTGAGTATCGCGGATACGACAGTGCTGGAACAGCGACGATCGACAAGAATAACTCGATCGAGATTACCAAGTCGGTTGGTCGCATTGCAACGCTGGGCCAGGAACTTGCCAAGGCTCCGAGCGAAGCGGGAATCGGGATCGGGCATACACGGTGGGCGACTCATGGTGCTGCTACCTATATGAACGCTCACCCGCATGTTGGCGGCGAAGAGTTCCTGGCACTTGTCCACAACGGCGTGATCGAAAATTTTGCGGAGCTCCGAACGGATCTGCAGCAGAAGGGTTACAAGTTTGTTTCGGAAACTGACACCGAAGTTGTCGCCCATTTGCTCGCTCACATCGTTCGCGAAATGCAGGCCGAAGCGAACGGCAAAGTACTGACGCATCAGGACGGTATGACGGCGATCAAAGATGCCGTCAAACGTTTGCGTGGAACTTACGGCCTGGCAGTCATTTTCAAACAATGGCCAGATGCAATTTTTGCCGCCAGACTGGGTAGCCCATTGGTCATCGGAATCGGCGACAAAGAACACTTCGTTGCCAGTGACGCTTCTCCGCTGGTTGGTTACACCGAGCAGATCGTTTACCTCGCCGACCACCAGGTCGCGTGCGTGACTGCTGATTCCCTGGAAGTATCACACCGAGATCAAGGGCTGGTTGTACACGACGTTCAGCAGCTGCTGCTCGAAGCCCAGGATGTGCAGCTGGAAGGCTATGATCACTACATGCTCAAGGAGATCTTTGAGCAACCCAAGTCGATCGCCGACACCATGCGTGGAAGGTTAAATGATGACAACGCATCGCCTGTTTTCGGTGGATTGAATATTTCGCCTCAACAATTGCGACAAGTCAAACGGATCGTGCTAACCGCTTGCGGTACCAGCTGGCACTCGGCATTGGTCGGCGAATATCTGTTGGAAGAAATCGCCCAGATCCCGGTCGAAGTCGAATACGCCAGTGAATTGCGTTATCGAAACCCGCCGATGGACCCCAGCACGCTGTTGTTTGCGATCACGCAAAGTGGTGAAACGGCGGATACGCTGGCGGCTCTTCGTGAGATGAAACGAAAAGGCCATTCGACGTTGGCGATTTGTAACGTCGTCGGCAGCTCGATCGCTCAGGAAGCGGACGGCGGTATTTACTTGCACGCCGGCCCGGAAATCGGAGTCGCGTCCACGAAAGCTTACACCTCACAATGCATGGCGTTAGTCATGTTGGCTTTGTACCTCGGTCGCCTGCGTTATGTTAGCTACAACGCTGGCCGTCGATTGATGGACAAAGTTCGCCAGGTACCGGACGCGGTTGAGACGGCATTGAAGACCAATGACAAGGTTGCCGAAATCGCCAAGAAGTATCACAAGTGCAACAACTTCCTGTACCTGGGCCGGAACTACAACTTCCCGACTGCTCTTGAAGGAGCGTTGAAGCTGAAAGAAATCAGCTACGTCCACGCGGAAGGATACCCGGCCGCTGAAATGAAGCACGGCCCGATCGCGTTGGTCGATGAAACCTGCCCGAGCGTCTTCGTGATGCCGCAAGGGTTTATCTATGAGAAGGTGATGTCGAACCTGGAAGAGATCAAAGCTCGTGGCGGCCCGGTGATCGCAGTTGCGGCCGAAGGTGACGAACGTGTAGCCGAAGTTGCCGACGACGTGGTTTACATCCCGCAAGTCGAAGAGTTCCTGCAACCAATCGTGTCAGTGATTCCACTCCAGTTGCTTTCGTATCACATCGCGATTCTACGAGGCTGTGATGTCGACAAGCCTCGAAACCTCGCCAAGAGCGTGACCGTCGAGTAAACAGACAATCAACTGGCTTCTGAAAATTCAACGAAGGAAGGCATTCCACCCCACCGGAACAAGTCATTTGTTCCCGATTGCCGTCCCTCCGGGACTCCGTTTCACTTTGCAATGACCTGCCACTAAAGTGGCAGGCTATCACATACCGCCCCTCCGGGACTCTGCTAGTCGCGGAGCGATGTCATGTGTTCTGCGAGTCGCGGAGCGACGGCATAACGGGGCCTTGTTACTGAGGGGACATAACAGAAAAAGGGGATCGGTTCATTAACTCGATCCATCCAGCGTGGCAGGCGTTTAACTGGCCATTGGAAAGCTTGATTAGAATTTGTGCCGAAGCACTCTTGCCCGTTATTCTGTTTTGCGGTTCCTCGAAGTTCGCACTTGGGTTATGGCGATTTGTTGTCGCCATGTTTGGTGGATCAACCAGACAGCGACAATCGCGACCAACCCAAGCCCCATGAAAAGCAGCGGTGAAGAATAATCTGGGGACGGCGCGGCCGCTACCATTGCGTTGTTGCTGGGATCCGCATGAAGACTAACCAGCTTTACTTCCAAGGATCGTAGTGGCTCCATCACCCGCATGCAGAAAGCGGCCATGAGCACGATTCCAAGCAGACGAATTGGAAATGAAAGATAACCGACCACGACCGAGGCTCTAGTGGGACAATGAACGCGACCAGAAAGCTTAGCTTATGGTTTCGAAGGCGCGGAAGGGATTGGCTGGTCGCAACAATTATTGTTTCTTTTCCGGCTGGTTTCGCCATTTCGAAGGCGGGACTGGGTCAAATGAAATCAGCAACCCATTCATTTTGTTCCATGTAGCGAGCCCAACCTGTTGGTGCCATGGTTTTTGGTGCCATGCTCTCGCC
>CAZXLW010000063.1:0-30102 GCA_964641465.1 uncultured Pirellulaceae bacterium
CTGCGGCAAAAAACGACGAATTTGAAAGTCCTTAAAAATTCAACCACAGCTATGCCCGGTTTTCAATTTGCTGAAATTCCGATCGGAGAAGCAATACCAATAAGTATACCGCCCACGATAACGGTGCCGAGTGTACCAGTCTATTCACCTGTGATTTGGAGCACCGGCGCTAACAAACCGTTTTCAAACTTCCCCCCGCACGAACCGCCGATTCTCCCTTCGGTTACTCGTGTTGAGACATGGAGATTGCCGAGCCCTCGAAAACCGATGTTCGGCCCAATATTAAATCCGCCTGCAACGCGAATCCTGCCAAGTTGCCGCATCATTAACGGAAGAAGGATTTGCAATTAAGGACCACATTCGACTGTTAATCGCGGTGATTCTCGCCCTCGCAATTTTGAACAGTTCTTGCACCTGCCTTCCACGGCCCATGAAAGAATTCAGGGAGTTCCAGAGGAATCGGCGCAATGACCGTCAACAGTATCGTTGGAAATGGCGAGAACCGCACTGGCGCCCTTTCTTTCCGCGTCAAAGGAAATCAGATACCAGAATCACTGAGGTTATTAATGATCTGTATTGATACAGTTGCAATTGCGATCCTCGTTTTCGCCGTAACTACGGGGCTTCGAACAATGCGGCATCACAAATCGTTTTTTTTAAAATTCAATTCAGTTGATGTATTGAATTTGCGAGTTGACGCGATGTTATACGTGCTATTGTCGGTTTCCACCGCATTGTGCTTGGCTGATGCTTTCGTCAGGCTGCTTTGGGTATTAGAGGGAGGTTGTGCGACATTGGGCAGCAAGTGGTCGATCCTTTGGATTGTCTTGCACTCTGCGTTTGCTCTAACAAGCGCGGCTCTACATCTGTTGATTGCCCGACTACTTGGCAACAACGAGTTCTGCGAACTATGCCGGAGAGAGTTTTGAAATTTGACGACGACACCATTCTGATTATCACTTTGGCATTTCTTGCGTCGGTCGTTCGCGGGATCGTTTCCCCCGACCGTCGTGGAGTACTGGGGTTCGTTTCTGCCGCAATCGTCGGCCTGTTCGTTGGCACATCTGCTGGAATTATCTCCAGTGAGTTTGGACTTGCATCGTCCTGGCAGTACCTTATTGCATCCGTCACGGCGATCGCAGGAGATCGGCTAATCTTTGCCATCCTAAATGCGACAACCAAACTGGGAGAAGATCCTCTTGGAACATTGGCGAGGTGGCGAAAGGAGTTTTTCAACCAAGAATCAAATAGGCAATAATCGACGTATGCTAGTTGCTCGAACCAATCACTTTTTCAAACTTCTTTTTTTACTTGGGATTGGCGAACCGTGTAGAGTTGTGCACTTTCGCAAGAACCGCAATATTTTTTTTGGCCGGCGCGGAATGCCATGCAGATTAAGTTAGAGTGGCTTGAGTTGGGTTCGGGGAGCTCGCGTTATTCCAATTGTTTACTTGCCCTCCAAACAATTGATAAGCAGCCAAGGGTAAATGTCACATAGTAGGACCCACGTGGCCGCTGCCGCCTTGGGCTTCGTTGGTCGCGTCGCGGGTTCCTGTCCGTTTGTCACTTCTTGAGATTGAACAATGGTTCTGCAGCTGGTTTGATTCGGAACTTTTGATCTGCCAATGGTTCAAATAGCTCATCAAATTTCTTTCCAGTTGATTGCATCAAAACAGGAATCGCGTCGGCGTCGGTCGCAGGTAAGAACCAGGGTACATCAGACGAACTGATGTGGAATCGAAATGAGAATATTCTTATCCCAGCTTCGCCCCTGAGAATAAACAACTCGCTTGAAGTGGAGAACCGTATCCACCACCATTTATTCCGCCCTCGCCAGGCTCTTTATACAACCGGTCGGACCGGAATGTCCAACTTAAGATCGTCGCACCAAAAGCGTGCACCCAGTGCCGCCAGCAACGAATCAGGACTACTGGTGGTCGTGAAGCGGGTAGACCTTGTCTTCGTGGCGATCGTAGGCGACTTTGCCGGCGACGATGGCGTGCTCGACGTAGGTGCGGTAGTCCAAGGGCGAGCCGTTTAGGATCAGAATGTCCGCGTCCTTGCCTTCTTCCAATGATCCGATGCGATCTTCCAGACCAAGCATTCGGGCTGGCGTAATGGTGATCGCTTTCAACGCCGTTTTCTCATCAGCACCACCGCGGACTGCGAACGCTGCTTCTAACGGCAGACTGGTCAGGTCACGACCGGCAAGGCCATTCATGCTGATCGAACTGCTGAGCGTGCCCAAAGAAAAAGGAATTCCTTTCTCCTGAAAAAGACGAGGCGATTCGACGTAGCTTCCTGTTTCATCTTCAAGCCCTTTGCGAGCGTTGCGACGTGAACGCGGGGTGTAAATGACTCCCACACCCGCTGCACCAAGTTTGTCGGCCATGACCCAAGCTTCGATCCCGCCTTGAATAACAAGGTCGTAACCCTGTTCCATGGAAAGATCGACCATTTCATTGATCTCGTTGACCGTGTTGGCACGGACCAGCATGGCGACTTCACCTTTGAGCAGCTTGATCAAATTTGGATCGGCTTTTGGTTTTTTAGCCGGCTTCTTGGCCGTAGCAGTCTTCTTTGCCGTTGCAGGCTTCTTTGCATCGGTTGATTTTGTTGATGCCGCTGTCTTTGCTTTCGCAGTGGACTTGGTTGAGGTGGGCGTCTTCTTTCCCGATGCCGCTTTCTTTTCTGCTTCGATCGCTTCGCGAGCAATTTTCAAATTCTTGCGGAAGTTATGCTTGGCCAACGCGCCGTTAAGTGCTCCTGGCGAAACGCTGTAGAAGACATTTTCCTGCATCAACATCGAGTCAAGATCGGCGAAACTCAGTTTCAAGGCCGCCATCTTTCTGGGCCTTGGTGCCGCTGGTGGAGTCGCCGTGATTGGTTCAGTTGGCAAAACAGGGAGACCGCAACATGGGCAGAGCGACGTGTCCAGATCGCCGTAGTCCATCATCGATTCGGTGACAAATTCTTCGACAGGCTCTTCCAAGCCCGGATAAATTTCGCGAGGCGATCCTTCAGCGCGACGACCGAACCGGCCACCACCAGCTGAAAGTTCGATACAACCAGAAGTAATACCAACGCCTAATGCGTACTTCAGGTTTCGATCAAAAGGATTGAGTCCGTCAATCAGCTTTTCTTTACCGGTCGGTGTCTGACCAACGCCGACTCGGCTCATATTGATTGCAACGAAACCGGGCGTGATCGTCTTGCCCGCCGCATCAATCACTATTGCTTCTTCCGGGACCTCGACCGATTGGCCGATCTCTTTAATCTTGCCGTCTTCGATCAGAATCGTACCCTTGCGAACAACAGGCCCAGTGACGGTGTGAACATCACCCCCGACAATGGCCAGCAGTTCTGGCTTGTCTTTCTTTTCTTCCTTGTCTTCCGATTTCTCGTCAGCAGTCACTGAAAGGCATGTTAACGCGACCAAGGCAAACGTGAACGCATATCGAATCGAACTTTGAATCAAATTAATTCTCATGGATCTTTTTTCCATTCAAGAAGACTTGCTGTAAACGGTTACCAGTTTTCAGTGGGTCGCCGTCAAAGACAAGAAAGTTGGCGTGTTTTTCTTTTTCCAGTGAACCATGAGTCTTTTCGATCCCCATCAGTTCAGCGGGCTTAATTGTAATGCTTTTTAGAGCATGGTCACGACCAAGCCCCGTTTTTACCAACATTGCCATGGGAAACATTGGGTCATCCTGGCTAGCGGACAGTTGAGCTTTATTCAAAGACATGGAAATACAAAATGGAATCTCGCGTTCTGCCAGCATTTGCGAAACGTTCATCAAATCGGCCGAAAACGGAACGCGATCGACTCCTGGTTGCAAAACAACGGTAACATTGTCGTTTTTCTCGATTTCAGCCAGTGACTGATACAGGTTCGGGCCAGTGGCGACCAGAACCAGTTTGACCTTCTCTTGCTTTTTGACAAACTGCAGCACGTAAGCAACCGCCGCTTCGTTGTTAACGTTGACGAACAAAGGCGATTCACCCTTTTTCACATCTTCCCAAAGCTTCTTGATTTCTTCGGCGGGCGTCAGTTTCTTTTCTTTGTCATCGGAGGTGGTTGGCTTCTTCCTCGTGGGTGTTTTCTTGGCTGGCTCCAGCGGTTTCCGAATCACATCCAGAGCAGTCGTTTGATTGGTCACTTTCGCAAACATCAATCCTTGATTCGCAAACAGCATGTCCGCCGAATTTTCTTCCGTCAAGTTTGCGAATGCTGATAGCCCGCGACCGTCAGTCACCAGATTTGCGGTCGTGATCCCAGTTCGTTTTGCCGGCTTGAAATTCAGATTGAAAGGATCAAAGAACTCACCGACTCGGGTAAAGGCGCCAGGCTTGAACGGCCCGCCACCTGGAATCGTAAATGTGCGTCCGCGAAAAACGACAGTTCTGGTGTTACTCTCAGATGTGCTTTTGTAAACGTGGTAAGGGTCAATGATCCCGGGCATGATCGTCTTGCCCGACATGCTGACGAGCCGAGCGTCATCGGGAATTTCAACGTCCGTGCCGACTTCCGTAATCTTGCCGTCAGACACAACCATCGTCGCGTTCTCAAGGCGGCCTTCCTCACCCATTGTCTCGATCGTTGCTCCTGTGAAGGCAACGGTTTGTGCATGCGATGTTACGCCTGCAAATACCAAGACAGTTGCAACGGCAAGCATGGTCAAGATCGCATTGGCAAGATTGTTACTAGTTGAATTCATGTTTGAACCAAAATCAGTTTGGCGAAATTCGCGAGGTTGTTCTACTTGGTGGTTTGAAAATCAAAAACGACGTCGATCTTTGGCAGTGTCGTAAACACTTTTGCCGTCGATGAATACTTGTTTGACATAATTCCGCGGATCGAGGATCGAACCGGTGGTAATTACAATGTCGGCATCTTTGCCGGGCTCAAGCGAACCGATTCGATCATCAATCATCAAGGCCTTGGCGGCTTCGATCGTCAATCCGCGAATAGCTCGCTCTTCACTCCAGCCGTACCGGACGGCCATCGTCGCCTGAAAGAACAATTCTTCTTGTGGGATCACCGGAGCGTCAGTGTTGACGCCAAGTACTTTCACGCCGCGCTTCTCATACTCATTGACGACGCCAACGACCTGACCTCGATCACGATCAAGCTGGAATGCACGAGGCCCGGCCATGACAGGAATATCACGTTCTGCAAGTTCTTTCCCGATCTTGTATGCATCAAACGTTCCGTGGTCGATAACGACTTTCAAATTCATTTCATCGTGGAGCATACGAATCGTCGACTGGATTACCTGGTACTGCTGCGTATGAACGACGACTGGAATCTCGCGGCGGAACAGCGGCTTGAAGTTCTCCAGACGCAAATTGAACTCTGGCTCTTTTCCTTCGCCTTTCAAAAACGCGTCATGTTGGCGAACGTAGTATTTCCCTTCCAACAGCTGTTGACGGATGACGTAGTTCATACCCATTCGCCCGGAACCTGTTTCGCCACCACGTCGTTCCGGGTTTCCGGCTTGAGCGATCTTCAACACGCCAGGAGCACGAATGATGACATCCTCTGCTTTGCCGGGGCCGCTCTTCATCAGGACGCCAAACCCGCCCATGTTGGTCCCGCTGCCCGGAATGTAGCAGATGGTTGTGACGCCGCCGGCGATGGCGACCTTCAGCTGGTCGTTATGCGGAATGATTTGATCCCAGTTTCGAAGCTCGGGATTGGTTTGGTAAACCATCTCGTTCAAATCTCCCGAACCACCGACGTGGCTGTGAGCTTCCACAAGTCCGGGCATCGCGAATTGATCAGAGTGATCAACAATCTGGTAGCCTTCCGGCACTTCGGTTTCTTTTCGTCGGCCGACCGCTTCAATCTTGCCGTCCTTGATCAGAATGGTTCCATCGGCGATTGGCTCACCTGCACACGTGAAGATTTTTCCAACGTGAACCGCGATTCCCTGCGAATCTTTATCGGACTCTTGGGCATCGTCGTCAGCCACTGCGAATGTTGCAGAGAACAAACACAGTAACGAAGCGGTCAGGATCTTTTTGAGGTAGTCTGGAATCACTTTTCTTCCTTACGTTCATACACCCAAACACCGTCAATCATCACGGCGAGGATTTGGGTCGAAAATTCAAATGGCGGTCCACTGAGAACTACCAGATCCGCATCATTGCCTGCAGCGATAGAGCCAAAGGTCATTTTTTCAGAAAGCATATTTGCT
This sequence comes from uncultured Pirellulaceae bacterium, assembly GCA_964641465.1. Lineage (GTDB taxonomy): Bacteria > Planctomycetota > Planctomycetia > Pirellulales > Pirellulaceae > Mariniblastus. The sequence goes on from CAZXLW010000063.1 coordinate 6,201, forward strand.
GGCGAAGAAGTCAAACCATCCAATGCATCAATCGTCGACAACCCTCGGCTGACCGAGTATTGAATGGCGCCTGGCAGCTGCCCTGAACCTGTCGTACCCGACGACTGGAACGCGAATGGTAACCGCTCGTTGGCCAACAGCTGAGGCAGGTTGGTTGCTTCCAGTTGCTTGGGAACCGCAACCGAAAGTCGCGGTCCTGCAACAACTGAAACGTCAAAATCAGCCAATGCTCCCGGCTCACGCGCGAGTGCATCGGCACCAACCATGACAGTTCGAATGCCGTATTTTTCTGTGAACAGCTTCGCCGCCTCTTTGATCGTGAACAACTCACGTGTTTCCACAAGTGCCGGGATCTCTTTCGAGAACAGAGCCTTGTAAGGTTCCAGAGCCTCTACTGTCTTGGGCTTCTTCGGTTCCTTTATCGCTGGCTTTTTCTCTTCCTTCTTTTCAGCCGACTTGTCGTCTTTCTTGGCAGCATCCTTTTTGTCGGCATCTTTGGTCGCTGGCTTCTTTTCAGCTTCCTTTTTGTCCTTGTCCGCCGGCTTATCTTTTTCTACTGGCTTCTCTTTGTCCTTATCGCCTTCGGCAGGTTTGTCTTTCTTCTCCGGCTTCTCTTTCTTTTCCTCTTTTTCATCTTTCTCGTCGTCTTCAGGTTCCGGCTTCTTGCTCTTATCAACCGTTCGACTGGCCGTCACATTGACTTCGCCCATTCGCCCCAGCTCCATCGTGCCTTCGAAATCTCCATCAGCGTTCAATTCGCCGCTGATCGTGACTTCCTGTCCACGACGCTCCAACGTTATCGAAAGTTCGCGTGATTCACGGTCGTAGGAACCCGCTGAGATTTCTACCGTCTGACGCATCATAGAAATCTCACCCGTGACAGTTCCATCTTCTGCCAGTTCCAATTCGATTGTGATCGCTCGAAATTGAGGTGGAAGCCGCTCGACGTCAATTTCACCTTCCCAAGTACCAGTGACTGGGTCAGGCAACGGCTGCTTCTTTTTCTTTTCGTCGTCTTTGTCTTTGTCCTTATCTTTTTCGACTTCCTTTTTCTCTTCAGGTTTCGGCTTGTCTTTCTTTTCGTCTTTGTCTTTATCCTTTTCCGGATCTTTTTTCTCTTCCGGCTTTTTCGAATCGCTCTTTTTCGTTTCAGCTTTCTTGTCGGCCTCTTTCTTCTCGTCTTTCTTAGGAGCCGTTTTCGGTTTCGGCTTTGCCGCTTCAGCTTTTACCTTTTCTTTGTATTCAGCCAAATCCTTTTCGTACTTCTTCCATGAGTCGACATACTTTTTCCCAGCCGCCAGCTGCTTATCAGCAGAGGCAATCGTGGTTGCCGTCGCACCCGAAAGCAGGAACTTGATAGCAACCGGATCTCCGATCACCCGTGCATCTTTTCCAAGTTTGAATGCAACAACAGGCGACGCAGTCGCACCAGTGCCAGACAGCAGAACGGTCGTGATACCGTTTTGTCTGGCGTATTCGATTGTTGGGTCGTCGGCGTATAGTTGCTCACCCAGCTTTGTCGCCAAAGTAATTTTCCCTGACAGCGGACCGCCGAGTCCCAAGCCAGTTCCCATGTCGACGAAACCAGGAACAATCACCGCGCCCTTGAACTGGCGAAGATTCGCTTCCGATGGTGCCGAAACATTACTTCCGACACCGCGAACGGTGTGTCCTTTGACAACAACCTGAGCGTTATCCAGATACTTGCCTTCGCCGACGTAGACTCGATCTGCCGAAACGATAGTGGTCGCGGGAGACATGCTGCGTTCGAACAGCGATTCGCCCCCGACATAGGTCGCTCGAACGCGTGAGTGCATACCGAACGGCTTACCAGAAAGAACGACAAAGTCAGCGTGCTTGCCTTCTGCAAGTGAGCCAACATGATCGTCAACGCCCATCATGCTCGCCGAAGCGTGTGTCAGGGCGGAAAGCAATTCGGCGTGACTCAATCCGTCACGCATAAACTGGCCGGCAACAAACATCGTCGACGTCAAAGACGTAGCCTGTCGAGGCGCGATCGCGACTGGAATTCCGGCGTCCAGCAATTCACGGGCGAAAGTCCATGGTTCCTTTCGTGTTTCAATTTGTTCCAGTGGCGGGTTCGTAATCGAACGAGCCACATTGGCGGTTAGAACGACGCCGGCAACGGAATCTTTCCAGTCAGAGAATAGACCTTCAAACGTTTCGAGACCTACGCAATCAGTTAGAATAATCTTCACACCGAATTCTTTTGCCAACGAAATCGCGCCCCGAATTTCCGGAGCTGTTGACGCCGCAATGCGAATCAGTTTCTTGGATTCGATGATACCAGCAACTGCTTCGATGATCTCATCGTCAGCCGTTTCACCGGCCGCGGCCGATTTGAAAATTTGACGCAGTGTCGCCAACGATGCCGAAAGCGTTGCGACTTGTGGACGCGTCGTGCTGATTGGGCGGTCTTCTGAAACCGGGCCAACCGCAGGTTCGTAAATTCTTGGTGGCTGCCGCGAAGCCGCAGTTAACACGATCTGCAAACTTTCTTCTTCAGTCAAAATGCGATCGGTTAAGTCTTCTCCAGTCAGTTTCACCACTCCGCCGATTCCAGGCATCAACCGAATGCGTGCCGGAGAAACCTGAACCGTCGTGATACCGCTTTCGATCAAGGTGTCACGTTTTGCGAAGAAATCAAAACCGTCGAGCGCGCGAATCTGAGGTGTGATCGTTCGTTCTTCCGTTTGCGTGCCACCCAAGCTGGTTTGCGCGAGCACGAGTCCAGGAATAAGGACTTGCGAACCCAATTCATGCCGTTTGGCAACGCCGGGAATCGAGACTTCATCGCGAGGACCGATAGCGGTGATGATCCCGTCAACGACGACCATCGCTCCGTTTTCAATTGGCTCACCATCACCGGGCCAAATCTGGTTCGCAAAATAGACATCCGTCCTGGTTTGCTGTGCAACCGAGTCCGAAAACGTCGAACCGATCGCAATGGCAAACATCAGGCCGAAGACCAAACTGTTTGGAACAAGTTTCATGATGTCAAAGTTTCCCAATCTCGATGTATTCTCGCCGTTGTCTGTCGTGAAGTGGCTTATTCTGCTTCGCCTTGGAGCAACAGCTTCAGCTGCTCATCTTTCTCTTTTTCGTAAACGATTTCGCCGTTGACGACCGTCATGTCGACCCAGGTATCAACGCTCAGCGGTTCACCCGAAAGCACGATGATGTCCCCGTCTTTGCCTTCTTCGATCGAGCCAACGTATTCGTCGACACCAAGGAATTTCGCCGGCAACATCGTGAGTGACTCCAAGGCTTCTTCGACAGGCATGCCGTATTTGACGGCAGTCGCAGCCTGATACCAGAAGTACGTGTTGCCCAAAGTCGTGCCGCCGCCGCGTCCCACCTGAAAAGCAAACTTGACACCGTGCTCACGGAAGACTTGCGGAAGAATGATTTTCTCTTCTTCTTTTGTACGAGGATCTTCTTCGAAGAAAACAAGTTGCGGATCGAGCATGACAGGTAACTCTGCGTCAGCGACTTGCTTGGCTGCCTTGTAACATTCGCGACCAAGAACCAGCGAAGCTTTCAGGCTGTATTGTTCAATCAGCCGCATCGCCTGCCCAACGTCCATGGCCTTGTCGCAATAGATCATGACAGGCAAATCACCTGAAAGCATGGCAAACATTGCCTTGTCCAGTTCGGACTCGACTTCTTCAGGCTTCTTCTTGTCATCCTTCTTTTTGTCAGCGTCTTTCTTATCCGATTTCTTATCGTCCTTGTCTTCTTCTTTTTCCTTTTTTTTATCGCTGTCCTTTTTGTCTTTCTTTTCGTCCTTGTCGTTATCCTTATCTTTTTCTTCGTCGCCTTCTTTTTTATCGCCGTCTTTGTCTTCTTTTTTGTCAGCGTCTTTTTTCTTGCCGTCTTTTTTCTCGTCTCCGTCCTTCTTCTTGTCAGCGTCCTTTTCGGTGTCTTCTTCTTTGTCCTTATTCTTTTCGTCCAGCTTTCGCTTTGCCTCATCCAGGGCTTTGCGGAGTTTCGCCAAATGCCCCATGCGGCTGCCGCTGACAGGTCGCAGCGAAATTTTCACGCCAGCATCCGACTTGAGAACCATGTCATCAATGAACTCGCCACCAGTTTTGATAACCGCTGCCTGTCCACCGATCAAAGTTGAATTCCCGGGCACGACGCGAACCGTGGTCACGCCATTTCGGCGTGCCGAGCGGAAGTAAGCGCTCATCGGGTCGATGGAATCAATCACAGAAACATAGGGTACGATCGGGTTGGTTTCATTGGCCTGACTCATCCCCGATGACGTGTGAGCTTCGACGAAACCGGGCATGATGACTTTGTCGCTGGCGTCAATAACACGAGCTTCGACAGGCACTTTCACGTCAGCCCCAACGGCAGCAATCTTGCCATCACGAAAAACGATCGTACCATCCTCGATGGTCTCGCCCGCCATGGTGATGATCTTCGCGCCTTGAAATGCAAGCGGTTTTTGCGCTTGCAGATTGCCGGTCGCCGCCAGAACAACAATAGCCACTGCGGCCAGAATATAAGTCTTGTTGAACACGTCTATTTTTCCTTTTTGGTTTCGGTGGTCTTGCCATTGACCATGACCCAACGAATCGAGGTTGTTAATTCAAGTGGATCGCCACTGAGAGCGATCAAGTCTGCATCGTAGCCCACGGCGATCTTGCCGACGCGATCTGAAACGCCGAGGATTTCCGCCGGCGTTGATGTAATCGAAGCCATCGCAACGTCTGCGTCCAAACCGAACCGACGAGCAAACCGAGCTTTCTCAAGCAGGTTGTCGCCAGCGATTGCAAACGTCAGGCCAGCTTCCGCAAGGATGCCAGGATTGTTCCAACAAAGTTCGGAACCTTCTGCACCTCGCGTTGTGCCTGGATTGTCATACTTGAGCACCAGTGGATACTTTCGTTCAATCAGCTCTTCTTTGACTTTGTAAGCCTCTTCGCCGCCGACCAGGATCGGCTTGAATCCAAATTCATCGGCCAGAGTGCCGACCGTCACGATATCGTAAGACATACGACTGACGATCATCATTGGCCGTTTTGCCGCAACGGATTCTTTCAACTTGGTGTATTCGTTTTCGTCAGTTGAGCGCTTGGCTTTATTGAAAGTGTTTCTCAAAATCCAGACGACACCCATGCGATTTGTCGGTTGACGGACATAGATGGTGTCCGGTCGCGATCGCGAAAAGTTTCGTGCTGCCGGATCGTTGCACATCGCGGCAACCATCGCTCCGTCTTCCACCAGCACCGATTCGCCGTGATCCATCGTTTTGACGATCGCTGCCGTCCCACCCATGACGTTTTGCGTACCAGGCGAAGCATTAACCGTTGTCGTTCCGGAATGCAGTTGTCGACGAAGAGCGTTTTTGTCCCAGTCGATTGAGTGAATCGCTTGAAAGTCCAAAGTCACTTCGCTGGTGATCTCGTCCGATCCTGCACTGCTGAGCGGCGTTTGCGAATAGGCGTCTACCAAACCGGGCATCAGAACGCTGTTTTCGCCAAGGTCGATTGTTTCGACTTCTGCTCCGCCCAAATCGACGCTCTCAGTTACCGATTTGATCTTGCCGTCGACTACCAGCACCATGCCTGGCGACAGTGGCTCGCCGTCCATGGTGTAAACTTTGCTGGCTTTATATAGCTTTGCAGAGGAATCATCGTCGGCAGCCAACGTGCTGGACGTCAATGCAGCTGAAACGATCGCCATACTGGCCATACTGATTCCGCAAGCAAACGCTTTGTTCAAGATGTTTCTCAGATGTTTCATTCGTTTACTTTTCGGTAACAGGTTTTCCGTCGACAACCACGTTCAACGGTTTCGCGCCAAGGTTGACTGGTGATGCACTCCAAACAACGAAATCTGCGTTGGCTCCCACCTTTAAACCAACGTTATCCATCCCAACCAACGATGCACCAGCTTCGGTCAAGCCGCTGAGTACTTTTTCAGCAGGAACACCAGCAGCAACCAGCATCGAAGCTGTTGTCCGTACTTGTTCGGCAGAATCTCCAACAAAGGCCAGAGACGTGCCTGCATCGATGGCCGCTTTCGTTTGAATCGCACGTCGGTTGTATTCAGTCGCTCCAATCGGAGTGACCAACAATCCCATGTTGGCATTGGCAAGTTGTTCAGCAAAGTCGCCGACCGAACCACTCGAAGCAAGCGCGGGGGCGGATAGCTTGTTCTTTTTGGCCAATGCGATAACCGAGCGAATTTCAACTTTGTCGTTGGCAATGAAAATTGATTTTCGTTTTCCTTCAGCGACTTCGTTGACACAAGCCAATTTCTCATCGGCGACTGACTGAGCAACCGCTTCTGAAAGGTAAACTCGCGAATCGATCATGCTGCCAGTAAACAAATCGCTAATCATACGGACTTGCCCGTTAAGCGATGCCGGGAATCGTTCCGTGTTACGAGCCGACCCGGCCAGGACGAACTGGTTCGCGATCACGGGAGAGACGACGTAGTCGCCGACTCCAAGCCGAACGTGGCCCATAGCTCCGGAAGACGTATTCGATAGTCCAGGTGCTACGCCAATGTGAACAAATCCAGCGGCCAAAGTTTCTTTTGCTTTCTTGGTGGTCGGATCGAAAGCATCAACCGCTCGCAGATGACTTGCGTCTGATTCCATTGGGTCATTGATCGCAGCGGCTTGGCCGAGCGAAGAGTGAGCGATAACCAGTCCTGGCGTAACGATCGTGTCGCCAAGGTCAAAGACCTCAAGTTCTTTCTGGCTGTTCTCTTTCGCGACTTCGGTAATTTTTCCATCGGCAACGACCATCGTTCCGGGAGACAACTTGCCATCGCGAAGCATGCGTGTGGTTGTTACCACGTAACTTTCTGGCAATCGTGATGGGAGAGCGGTCGCTTCGCCGGTTTCCTTGGATTCAGTTGCGACAACGTCGCTTTCGAAAATCACTTTCCCGTGACTCAGCACCAATCGAACGGGACTGCTCGAATCCATTGGATCACCGGAAAACACGGCGATATCCGCCTGTTTCCCTTCCTCGAGCGTTCCCACGTAGTCGGAAACGCCAAGGATTCGAGCTGCATTCGAAGTCAGAGCCTTCAATACTTCGGCGGAGTCAATACCCTGGCCAACCGCGTATGCCGCATTGATCCGCAGGGCCTGCGAACCGCGAGCGGTCGCCGGAAACGTCGCAAGCGTCCAAAGTTTCTCGCTGGAGTCAACTTCAGCGAACCATTCCAGGTCGCCATCTTTGCGATACGCTGGTGTCGGTGTCGTGGATTCGAAATAGGGACCAATCACCATCGCGTGACTACAGTCCTCCATTTCCTCTGCACAACTGGTGATCTTTGTCAGGCCATCAAGCACGACGCGGATGTTGAACTCTTTTGCCAGAGCAACCACTCGCTTTAATGAATCTGAATGATGAACTTCGATGAACAGAGGCAATTCGCGTTTCAGAACCCGCTTGAATATCTCTTTGGTCACGTCCTTCTTTTTTGATTTTTCGTCTTCGTCTTTTTTGTCTTTATCTTCTTCCTTGTCGCTGTCTTCTTTCTTCTTGTCGTCGTCCTTATCTTCTTCTTTGTCGTCTGAGTCCTCTTTCTTTTCGTCAGACTCTTTTTTATCGTCCTTTTCCTTTTCCTTTTTGTCTTTATCGTCCTTCTTGTCTTGAGCGCTCTTGAGCAGCTTTTCCAAAGCCTGAATCTGAGCGTAGCGGTCTTTGGAAGATCGGCCGCGTGTCCCTATCGAAACTTGAACGCCAACCTCTTCCTTCATCACGATATCTTCTACCGAACCGTGAGGACCCACTCGCAGCATGGCACCCATGCCGCCGACTGCACTGGCCGAATTAGGTTGGACATAGACGGACGTGATCCCTTGAGCCGCCAACTCTTTCCAGTCTTCGTTCCACGGGTCGATTGCATCCACGACATTGAGTTCCGCCTTGGCGTTGCTCTCCGCGAGTGCTTGTGTTGTCAGCCAAAGTTTTCCACGGCTTTCGATCAGACCCGGCGTAACATGAAAACCTTTGAGGTCAAAAACGGTCGCACCATCGGGGGATTCAACCGACTCGCCAATCGACTCGATTTTCCCGTCGACAATGACAACGGATCCAACAAACGTGCCGTCCGGGCCCATGGAATGAATCGTCGCGTCTTTGAGAACGACCGCTCCTTTTTCAGCTTCCGGTTCGCCGTTGTCTTCTTGCGCAGCCGTCGTTGAGAGAAGTGTCAGGGATAATCCGAAAACGATGAGCGTATTTCGAAATCGATGCTGTAACTGCATTGCTGAACTTTATTTATCGTGGAAGCGGAACGCGGGTGCAGGTGTATAATTCTATGGTGGCATGATACCAGCGAGTATTCAAGCTGGAACTTGGAATTAGAACGAACTGAGGGCAAAAACGCCTTGCCGAATTCCACATTCCATTCTCGAAGACTCCAGCGTTTCAGCACACAGACAATTGCTTTGATCCGAGCAGCAGTGAGCTGAACAGCTTTCCAATGAGGCTGATCGAGTCTACAAAGCCACACATGAGCCAGAAAACGTATCGCAACTCACAAACCCTCCGTGTAACAAAAAGGGGCAGGGTGGATCACTGACATCATCGCGACCAGCAAAAACAATGCAAAATTTCAGTCACTGCGCGGCAGCAAAAGCCACTCAGCCCTTATATCGTTCGAGCCTGACTCCGCGATCGTTTGCCGGCTACTTCAGGCCGAGTTCTTTCGCTTCTTTTCTGGCTTGGGACCAGGTGTAGTCAAAGAAGAAAACATCGCCACTTTGCTCCGCCATAGTCAGCCGTTGCAGCAAAGCCAGCAATATCTGACGCTGAAGCGCCCGGTGGTGAGGCACTCCAAACAAGTGCCCCATCATGAATGGTAGAAACATCGCGCGGGGAGGTTTGGCGTGCTGCGTTACGTCGAGTGCGACGGAGGGTGAAACAGTGGGGATTCCCAATCGTTCTATTTCGCGTTGGACCAACGCGATGGATTGATGGCAGATCGGTCATGCCGGGGCGGCAATCACGGCGTCCGGTTTTTCCTTCGCAATCGCCGCCGCCAAATTTCTGGCCAACGTATCCTGGAGCCGCTGAGGATCCATGTTGTAGCCAATGAACGTGTAAAAGTTATCAGTCAAACCACCGATGTCGCCTGCTTGTACCAATTCCTGCAATCGCTCGATCGGAAATATAACGTTCAAATCCTCCCGGGCACCGAACGTCGGGTACTTGAGCTGGTGAATCTCGAGATCTTCCGGCTTCGAATCCGACGGCACTTGCCGAAACGTGTAGTCGCCGACAGGATGAACCGTATCGAACGGCAAGGAAGTCTTCGGTTGGACGCCAGAAGTACTCACAAAACAAACACGACATTCCGACAACGGGTTTTTCAACGGTGCCAGAGGTACGGTATCCGAATTCGAGATCATTGATCCGGGATAACGTTCATTGACCGTTTCCCACAGTCCAGGTCGCAGCTGCGGCGAACTAGAGTTCTCCGTCATGTATCCAATCTCCGCTTCGTTTGGCAAAGTAAAAATGCAAGTGGAAGTACAGATGGGCCAACGTTTCAGGCGTCTTGCTTTCCAATGATTCCAGGATCCATTCCCGATCCGTCTCAGGGAGATCCAACATCAATTGAACAGCCTGAATCCAGCTTTTCTCGATTTCCTTTGCACCTTGCTTATCGTCTCCATCCCCAAAGTGCAGCTTCACATAACGAATCAATGTCTCATCGTCGCCGCTTTCAACCGCTTCCTTCAGATACTTTAGCGACATGCGATGCTCCAGGACAATGAAACGGTCAGGCAGAATTTTCAGATTCCGATACTACCAACAACGTATGCGATTGCGAATAACTGATTAGCCAAGGACTTTCTCGTACATTTCTTCGTTAAATCCAACCACCAGTTTTTTGCCAACCACTAAAGTCGGAGCACGCAGGTTTCCAGTCGGGCCGAGAACCAGTTTTAGAATCTCATCTTCAGTTGGCGAATCCTTTTTCAAATTCAACTCCACCACCTTCTTGCCTTTGGCAACCAACAGCTCAGACGCTTTACCTACCAAGGCTAAAGCTTGATCCTTTTGGTGCACATCTTTCTTGGCGTTCGTTTCCGAGGCGGCCTCGATACCTTGCTTCGCAAGAAACTCTTGCGTCTTTCCACAAGTCTTTCAGCCAGGTCGATGATAACTCCAATTTACTTTCGGCATGACATTTTCTCCATGTCGGGACAAACGGTTATTTCTGTCCGCGTTGTACCGTGAAGGGACCATGATAGACAACACGGTCAGCCTGATATGGAGAAGATTTTTGCGATGACAGGTCTAAATGTCATCCAAATCAGTCGGAAGGCCTGCCCGATTGCCACTCTGTGAATCATCACTTTCAGGATCAGCTTCCTGCTTTCGGCGAGACTCGTTCTTGATACCGGCCAGGATCAAGCTCATTGATTGCCAACCCAACACCAAAAGCGAGAGCAGGCCTCCACCCAAGGACCCCCAAAGCAGAACCGAATTCGCGACCTCGGATTTGGGATAACCGGAGTACAAAATGATACTTTGGTTGAAGTCCATACTCTTATAGTTCTCAGCTAGCCGGCTGTAGCTCGCCTTATCCAGTTCCTGCGCAGCGAACCAGTACTCGGCAACGATCTCATCCGACTTCAACTTGCTCGACAACGTCGACTTATCGGGAGCATCCGCGATGCAGAGAATGATCGCTCGGTAGTTCGTTCCCAATGTTTCAAGGTTGCTCGGAAACACGGGAACCATAACCCGCTCCCATTCACCATTGTCGTCCGCATCGTCGGTAACAAAATGCTTCCCGGATCGAAATTCGGTCAACGTCAATCCTTGCAATCCAGTTGGAACCTTCTCTAGCAATTCCTCGCAAGTAATCGGAGGCGGCGCTTGTTCGACCAGTCGTATTTCGTTCTGCTGTTTGTAGGCGAGGTACGCGACGAATGCGCATACGACTAGCCCGCAAATGCAAAGCAAACTGATTATCAAACGGTTCATCGATTAACGCATTTCAAGTGACTATGGAATTCACCCGAAAATGTACGTTTAGTCTTATAAAACGTTGATAATGTTGACCAAAATCTCATTTTGCGGCAGCTGATAATTCACGCCTGTTACGATTACAACGATCGGGAGTTTTTTGCGGGACAGCCCAACCTATACACGGCGATTTTCCAGAAATTGGACGAAGCAAAGTTGGGATTTGCGCTCTCTTTTGACCCTGAGCTACGACGTGACAATCGGACAACACAAAACTCGCCCGCGTCCGTTTTTTTTGGCCGGCCGCTGCCCTACTCGGCCTCTTGAATTGCCGCCTGCAATTCGGTTATCCGGGAAACTCCGATCTTTTCGCTGACCAAAGTATTAAGCTGACCGAACATCTTGGAAATCCCTTCCAGTTCACGCCGATTGTTGGTCGAGTTTCGCAAACGCGACTCCTCATTCGCCAAACGAATCCTCAGATCCTGGATCGACTCCAACCGCTGAAGCTGCTGCAGGTATCGCCGCGCCTCTGGCAAGTTCTTCTGCTTCAATGCAGCGTCCGTTTGAGCCTGTAGCAACTCGCGTTGAGCAACCAGATTCAGAATTTCAATCTGATAGCCGCTCGAAATACCCTCCGCATTCAACCGTGCTTCATCGTCGGGCACGAAAGAAACCAACTCGTTGTACAAGCCGGGAATAATCGGAAGCTTCATCAAAGGCCGTGACCCGCGTTTTACATAGATCAACCGCAACCCGGCTGCTGTCGGCGGGATCTCGATTATACCACGCCAATCCGTCAGCCCGAGGAATTCGGATTCATCATCCTTGGTAGATCCTGGATCGCGTGAAAAGATCTCATAGCCACTAAGCGGGTGGGGGTCGTCACCAATCGAAACCAGCTTCAGCTGTGTTGGCGATTCCGGAGGACGAATTACCAATGCCAGTTTTTGCGCCCGTTTGCTGCTCCGACCTCCCAATGCCTGACGCTTTCGAGAATGGATTTTACACATGACTCGATGGCCTTCGGCCGATTCCACGGTCAAGTAAGTGAACGGGATCGGCTCCAATTGCGCGAGGTCTCCGTTGCGATCGACGCGGCGGATAATCGGCAGGAACCTGTCGTCCGGACTGACCCAGACCGGCGAGTTCTCGATGGCCTCAACCGTCCCCTGCAACGCGCATCCTTTTTCGCAAGCCTTGATCGCCCGCATTTTGATCGACACTTCGCCCCTGGTCGAAACCTGCTCGATACGAGCCAGCGGCATAAACACCCGCTGCAACGCCACCACAACATTGGCTGCTAAATTTTCTGGCTGGGGAGATACACGGTCCAGCAACGCCCCCCATTGTCCGGTTTGCACGTCAAACTCACGTACCCGGTACCGGATGACTCCGCCAGATTTCGCCAGACAGACCGCCACAAGTTTGTCGACGCCATTAAGCTCTTCCAGTTCCGTCAGTTGCATTCCTTCTGGATGCTCAATTCGAGCCGCAATTTCAGTCCGCCAAACGCTCGGAGCAGTCATCACTTCGACAACCCAGGCACTGGGGTCAATTACCTCCGAACGACGAGCCACTTCGCGGCTCAAACCTGGAATAACAGCCGCGATCTCGGGCGAATCCTGACCGCAAATCCAAACTTGCACCTGGTAAGGTCTCAGCTCCCAAGGCCGCACGAAATCACCTGACGTACTGTCGTCTCCATTGACGTTGACCACCAATGCCAGCCAGAACAACAGACTCAAACAAACCGTCCAAACACTCTGTGTTGGTTTGCGCACTTCCTTTCGCCGACGTTTCGTCACGTTTGCTTTTTTCACGCTTAATTTTTCAATGCCGACGTATTCCATTATTGGCCTTCCTCACTAACAACGACGGACCAATCAGCTACGTTTTGATACAAGTGAACCGGAAGCCTGCCAATTCCTTTGACATGATCACGGTAGGCGAAATGTTCCTGGATTTGCCAGAGTGGGAACACGCTAACATCGTTCACGACCTGGCGGTGAATGCGACGTAAAGTTCTCGCCGCGTTCTGCCAACTGACGGCAAAGGCCAGTTTCTGCATATTCTGTTCGACCGGCGCACTGATGTTTTTCACAACGCCGCCGCGTCCAAAGAGCAATTCAACATTGGTCAACGGTTCTTCCATCGACATCTGGTAGTACAGAAAATCCCACTCATCGTCGGCAGGACGTACCTCGCCATTTTCCAGCTGTCGCAGAACCGATTTGATTCCGATCGCTTCCCACATCCGCTGAATGTTAATGCAAGCTTGCTGGGCAATTTCGTCGACCGGATGCGCCAACGTGATCGTCGGGAACTCGAGGGCCGGATTCTCCATGCCTTTCGTCGCCAGCAGGCTCAATTGCGTTTGGTATACAACCCGAGTCAAGACCATCCCGAGTCGGTCATTAAACGGCTGCAATCCAACACCCAAATTATACGCATACGAGACTTGATCATTGTCCTCGGTCCCGATCGGGAAAGGCCCGCTGATGACTTCACAACCACTAACCTCTCGTCCGCCACAGATAACATCTCCCAGGATCAGCTCCCGGTTGATTCCCTGCATGAGTCCATTTCGGAAACTGCGATCCTCCATGAACGCGTTACGTTCATTCGGAACCAGCATATGCACTGTCGGGACAATGTAGCTTTCCACCTCAATCCCAGCACTGCCTTCCAGACGGTTGAGGTCAGACAGGCGGACTCGGTCAACCACGTCTACTTCGCCATTGATCAAAGCGTCTGCGGCCGCAGTTGCTGACGGGAACTGCCATTCGATGATCTCGTTGTCCGGGCCTTTGAATTGACCGGCGTAGGCTGGGTTTCGGTTGAAAACTTTGACTTCTTCGTTCTGCTCCGACAAAACAAACGGACCATTGGCAGATTTCGATTCCGCGTCCCGCGGGTACCGGAACTGAAAGAGAGCTTGCGGCTTAATGAATGAACGCGTCAGCTTCACTCGAATGCTGTTTTCATTCTCGATTTCAATCGTTTCCACGACGCGAGCAAACGGAACATAATATTCGTCCGAACCGATCGAGCCTCGCGCCAACATACGCTGCGAAAGTTGGTAAGCGTCGATACCAGGAACGGCAACCTGTTTCTTGTCCGGCTTGATCACAAAACGAAATTCGAATCCGTCGTCATCAATTTGCTCCAGCTCACCGTTCAAGAACTCGTAATGACCACCATCGTCACCCGGGCCTGTGAACTCGACCACGCTGCGTTCCGTCAGTCTCCCGATACGCCTCGCTCCCCAATCATCCAGGCTTAGTGGGTCAGGCGTGTTGGACGTTTGACTGACACCAACAAACATGATCGGGAATCGTTTCAGGATCTCGGTTTGCAACGCTCGAGCCTCCGGTCGATTCGGCCAAACCCGATGCGCCTGACGAGCCGTCAGATGCGCCTGTTTTCCGTCGCTGCCACTCATCTGCTGCCGGGCCTTGGCCAGCAGCAGGTCACTTTGCTCGCGAAGCTTCCCACGCCAAAGGTCCGCTGTGGGTTTCGCTGCATCACCATAACGAACCTCCAGGTCATCCGTGGCAGCCCGCACCTGTTCATACAAACCGCGTTCGAATTTGGATTCGATGTTCTTGGAATGACACTCCAGGATCAATTCCACTGGCTTCTTGCTAATACCGGGCGCTTCGAAATCCTTGTCACGATCGTAGATATCCTGGAATATTGCCAGCGCGAGTTCAAAGTTACCGGCAAAGTAATTTTTCGCCCCATCACGAAACAACAAGTTTTGAATGGTATTGGTCAGCTGACGACTCTTATTGCCGCCGCGGTCGTAAATGTAAATCAGATTCCGGAACGCCATGCCATAGTCATCCTTGCGAATGAACTGATTGGCTTCCGCCTGCAACAGCTCCAGATACGAACGGTAGCCGACAATGTTTTCATATGAAACTTGCAACCGGTCATCGCTCAGATCCGGCGATTCAAAAATCAACGTCCCGCCGGTCGGTAGCGGGTTGGGCAGGGGAGTGTCCAGCGGTTTGATTTTGAATTCAACATTGCCGTTAAACTCGTCCAATTTCAGCAGATCAAACGGCTCCTGTTCGATCAGTGGAATGGAGTTGGCCTTCGGAGGTGCCTGCCGCTCCTGTTCTTCCTGTTCCTGCCACGCGTAAAGGCTGCTCGGTTGCATCAACATGCAACCAGCAGTCGCAACAAACAGTGCGATGTTCAGTGCAAAAAATTTGGCAGTGTTGCTATTCATTACTCAGCCGTTACCGTGTGCAAAGTCCCGTCCAGTCCAGCAACGATTGCTTTTCCGTTGGCGAACGTTGGGTCGTGAACAATCGGTTGCCCAATTTCAAACTCAGATTCCAGTTGCCCGGATTCCAAACCCAAAGCAATTGACTTGCCACTGGAAAAATACAACCTTACCGTATTCCCGTCGGCTCGAGGGGCCGTCGCCAGCGTGCTTGAACCGACATCGGCCGTCCATTTTGCACCCAGTTGCGAATCGAAACATACCAACTTGCCATCGGCTTGCCGAAGCATCACGTACTGGCCAACCGCCCAAGGCCCGTCCAAAGATCGAGTTTCCAAGGGCAGCGAAGTTCCCGCCGTGATGCTTGCCGAATCAACTTGGAAACTGGTCAGTTTCTGCACTTCTTTTGCATTCACGACGCAAAAGACCTGGTTCCCATTCATTGCCAACTCGGATTCGATAGTCGCCTCGATCGAAACTTCGGCAACTTTCTTCAGCAGACCACCCGCAGACACGTCAATTAAAAACAACGTGTCCTCGGCAGCCACAACAAATTGTGAATCGCTTACGAGCACCGGTCTTTTCCACGGCTGCTCAACTCCGGGAGTCACCGGTGGCAAAAACGGAGTTCCAATCGTCCGACCAGTCTTTGGATTCACACGCACGACTTGTCCTGTCTTGGTCGCGAAGATCAAATCCTCGCCGAGACGAATCGGTGCGGCCGCTGACTCGTTGGCCGGCGCGGCAAGGCGAACCAGCTTGCTTTTCCCGCTGGCGACATCGACATGCAGCAATTGATCAGTTCCTGGCTGGCCAATGTAGGCCCAGCTGCTGTCGGTAAGTTGAATACCATTCTCAAACAACAGGTCTTCGACGATGTTACTGGCTTTTGCTACCTCCGTGGCAACCGTCGTTACGCCCTGATCCGGACCAGTCGGTATTTCGGAACTGAACAAATCTCCTTGTGAGGATACCGCAATCAACCGGTTGTCAGCCACAATCGGCGGTCCGGCTAACGGTCCGCCAAGATCCGTACGCCAAATCTGTTTCAAAGACTCTTCATCCACAGCCGAGACGCTCGTCAATGCGGAACCATCCCGTTTGCGAATGTGCACAATCGAGGAACCAAACTTACGAATTGGACCGACGAAGTAATCATTGGAGTTGGCAAGCTGCTGTCGGGCGAACGTACCCTGTGAACGGCTGACCTTGTAACGAATCAAGCCTTGCGAACCGACCCATAACTGGCTTCCTGCCGTCGCCAGATACGTCTTGGTGGCATCGCGGTTTTCAAACTTCTCTTCCGCCAGAGTTCGGAGCGGATTGGTTTCTTCCGCCGTATTCATCTCCAGAATTTTCAGATCGCCCGACTCCGAGTTGATCAACATGAAGCGACCAAATCGAACCAGCGGGTTGGTTACAATACCACGCGTCACGCGAACCACATTCTGCGCCAATTCCAACGAATCGGTTTCTGTATTCTGTTTCAAAACTCGCAAATCGCAGATCCCGGAATCGTTGACTGCAACGAGCACAAAGTTATTCCAAACCACCGGTGGCACAGAAACACTGCCTCGATAATGCCCCAGATAATGCACATCGCGACAGCTTAGGTCGTCTTCTGACAGAATATATATGTTGGAATAAAAACCCACTTGATAGATTAGACCCTGTCGAGGCGACCGCATCATGGGAACATTGGCGTTCTGCGGGATGTGCGACGAAGCTTTTATCTCGCCAGAGTCAGGCTGGATGCGAAACAGGTTTCCGCTCTCAGCGGTGACCAGGATCATCTCTTCGTCGACCTGCGGATCCAAAAACGGTTCAGCGATCTCGCAACGCCAAACGAGACTCCCAGTGTTGGCGGACACCAGCACCAAATCGTTGTTCAACTGGTCTGCAATCAGAATGTAGTCTGAATTGACGACTTTGGGTTGAATCGTCGTTTGGTAGCCGACAAAGCGACGCCATTTAACGGAACCGTCACCCAAGTCAATTCCATACGCGGCCCCGTCCGCCAGCACGGGAATCACTTCTCCAGCCAATGATGGAATCGCCTCGCCCGTTTTCGAAGCCAACAAAGTAGTTGATTCGATTGGGTTCGGACGCCACGCATTCACAGGAGCAATCGAAGATTCAATCGGCTTGACCAGCTGAGCTTCCAGCTGGCTGACCTTCCTCATTTCTTCTTGCAGCTGCTCGTTGGCCCGCAAGTCACCGTAAGCGCGGATCAATTTGTTGTACGCGGTGTGCGCTTCGTCGGTCTCACCTGTTTCGCGTAGCGCCGCAATCTGAGTAAGCGTGGCATCGAACTGTTTCTGTTTGTCAATCAGAACTTCGCACTTGGCAATCTCTTCGTCGATCGCAAGCAGCGTTTTGGAAGTCAATTCCTTCTTCCGAAAACTGTTCGGAATGTAAACCTTGTTGTCGACCAATTGCTTGGCAGACTTGGCCTTTTCCAACTGAGCCACAAGCTCCGTGCGCGATTCCTGCTTCGCAGCCCGCTTCGCAATTTCCAAAGTCGAATTCGGCAACCAAACCGCCAGATTCTGCCGAAGCCCGTCCCATTCGATCGACTCATCATCGACCAGATCAACCAACACGCGATTGGCTCGAACAATCGTTTCGCCCCAATTGTCCTGTCGATACGATTCCAACAGCGTCGCTTCAACCAGCGTTACTTTGGCAGCCGGTGCGTTCTTGTGAGACGGATGCTTCTCCAGGAACTCATTGAATCGCTTGATCGAGTCACCATAAGTGCCGTTCTGGAAACTCTTATTGGCGGCCTCGAACCGATCTTCCGCCGTGATGAATGCCAGAACAAAGTACAGTAAACCACCGACGACCAGCAACAAACCTAACGTGGCAAATCCAATGTAAACCCACTTGGTCGCCCATTGATCACTGGCATCAATCTTGCCTTGGAACCCAACTTTTTTCGCAGCAGCTCCACCACCTTCGACGGCATCCCAGGAAGTTGCCATCGGATCGCCGAACCCGTCGTCGGCTGCCGGATTTGCAAATTCAGGATCCATTGCGACCGTCTTGTCGGCCATGGATTCGTCAGGAGCAAGCAGATCGCCCATCACGGTTGGCGCTTCGCCGCCTTCCAGTTCAGCAACTTCCTGCAGCTCATCAAGTTCCGCTTCTGCGATTTCCGGTGCAAGGATCGCGGAGGAACTACGAACCCCCTGGACCAACTCATCCGTCTGGTCGACGTTGGGAGCAACCGGCTGCGGAGCCGCGGCCTCCTGTTCTTCCGCGAACGTATCGACAAGCACTTCCTCGGCCAGTCCTAGCTCCTCTTCCGCCGGCGCCGGAGCCTCCATCATTTTCTTCAGCTCGACCGCTTGCGCACGCGAGACATGATTTTTCTTGAGCAAGAAAGACAGGATCTTTTTCGACGTCACCCGCTTCTCGGGATTGGAGACCTGCTTGCGCAGCTTCCTGACAATCTCGGTATCCACGGTACCCAGATCTTCCAGCCTGTCGACAAAATCCTCGGGAGTCATACTATTCCTGATCTCTATTAATAATCCACGTCGGTTACAACTGTTTCGATCCTGCCAATACCGACCGAGTTGGCGGTATCCAGAACCTTGACGACTTTGCTATGCAATGCGTCCTCATGAGCGCGAATGATCAGTCGATCAGCACCGTACGACGCCTTGGCTTCGCGCAAAGTATCTTTCATTTCCAAATCACTCGGAGCTTCGATTTCTTCGGTGTCCCGAGTGCGTATGTAATAGGTATTGGTCTGATCGATGACAACTTCAACAAAATCTTCTTCGTCTTCTTCTTCCTCAGCAACATTCTGACTGGGATCGTTCACTTGCGAATGCGCTTGCTCGAAGGACTTTCGCAACGTAAACGACGCGGTCACCATAAAGAAAATGAGCAACAGGAAAGTAACATCCACCATCGGCGTCATATCCAGCTCATCCTCCTGGATCTTCTTACCGGCCCCAAAATTGACTGACGGTTCTGGATCTGGCTCTTCTTCCTGAAAGCCTTTCCAAGATCCACCTCGCCGACCTGCATCATCATCATCGCCGTCGTCGCCAGAACCACCGGATGGCCTCTGGCCCTGCCTCGGTTCCGCCGGCGCGTCGTGCATCTGCGTCGACATTTCGTGCTCAAAACCACTTGGCCGGGACAGACCAAAATCTTCCTTGGCACCGTGTTCGTCCGAATGTTCAAAGTTGTCGCTCAAGGTACTATTCCTCTTCTACACCAAAATAGATTTTGCGACTTTTCCCCAGTTCCGACCGCGCAACGCCTCGTTTGATCGTTTCAATATCTCCTGTCCGCGCATCACCAGCGCCCTTAATCAGCACCGCTTCCACCGTCGGTCGATTGGAGATCTCGGTTTCTACGTAGTCAGAAACCTCCGCTTCAATATCCAGCGCGCCCTGGCTGGTAACTTGAGACGCCGGCGACATGTCCTGGCCTTTGAAAATCTTGGAAGGGCCACCCGGTGAATCTGTCGTCACAACAAACACGACACAGTTTTCTTCTGCGATCGTCGTTCCATTGATTGCCCGCGGCATATCGACCGGTCGCTGCGCATCCATTTTGGATACCACGACAAAGAAGGCCAGCAACAGAAACGTGATGTCGATCATCGGCGTAATGTCCAGATCGGCATCTTCCGTTTGCGTTTTCCGCGGGGCAATATCGACATCAAAATCTTCAACGGTCGTCATGCAAATGTCTGCGTTGTGGGGTTACAAATTTGCTCAGGGTTCGGATTCAGTTTCGTCGTTGGGAAACTACGAACGGACGGGATGCCGAATCGTTGCTTCCTTAAAGATCTCAAGGAACTGGTTCAAACCGTACGAAACCAGGTCTTCCATTTTCCGTATCTGGACATTGATGTACGCAGTACACAGGACGAGCGGAATGGCAATCGCCAAACCAGCCGCAGTCGTGATCAGAGCAAACATAATGTCGTTCGCCAACACTTGTGGCTCGACGCCTTCCGAACCAGCCAGATTCGAAAATGCGCCCATCATACCGATAACCGTTCCCAGCAGCCCGATCATTGGAGCTGCCTTGATCACCGTGTAGACCCAACTCAACCGATACTCAAGATCCTGCAAGACATCGCGTTGGAACCGGTCGGCCACCAGTTTCTTGACCTTGTTAAAGCCCAAGCTGCGATTCAAGATCGCCAATTGTGACAACTGACAAGTCGCCCGACGATCACCTTCGCAGACTTCGTTAGCCTGGTCATAATCACCACGACTCAACGGCGCCTCCAACGCCTCCAGAAAAGTCGTCTGCTGCTCTTCCGATACGAATTGCTTCTGACGTACGCGAGTAAACACCATCACCACGCAGTAGGCACCCCAAAGTGCAACCAAGCCGAGGATGGCGTAGATCACCATCCCCACGAGCCAAAAAATCGTTTCCATTACTTGCCTTATCTCTCTTCTATTCCGAACTATCCCGATCGTTTTTATTATGATTGGCCGACTGCCAATTCAAAGTTGATAATACAACTATTGATATTCCACTGATGTAACTTTGAACGCAAAGCCACCGCCGTCCTGACTGATTTTGAACCGCGTCCGGCGAACATCGGCGAGATTCCGACCCTCTTTCTGAAGGTACTGGTCTTCGACCTGCCGCAAAATCGCCCGGGTTTGTTCCGGGTAGAACTGCACGGTAAACCGATCCTCCAGTTCAATGTTTTTATCACGAGCCATCCGTTCATCCCACCGCCGTAGCTGCCGTTTCTCGTGAACAAAAAACAGCGTCTTGTTTTCCGCTTCACGATTAGACCGCACCACCTGTTTTGCGTTACCCGGATCCCTCAACACCACGACCTCGTTGCTCAAGTTCGATACGACACCGATGTCGATGTTGAAAAAGCTCAATTGCTGGGCATACTCGTCGATGTCTGGCGTGTTGTATTCAATTTTCCATCGCAAGTGTTCGGGCACGCCGCCGCCGCTTCCACCCGGGCCGCCTTCGCGCGAGCCAAAGCCACCCCCTTTGCCCATCTCAAGGGCATCGCCATCGCGAGCTTCCGTATGCGCTTGAATCGACGAAACGGCGTCGGTAATTGCTTCCAAAGCATCCGCGAGCTGAGGAGTTTCCACATCCGGGAATTCTTCAACGCCCGGTTCGAAAATATCGTCTGCAAATCCTTCCGGCTTTTCGTTGCCAAAGGAAGCATCAACCACGGCAATCGTCCTGGGCTCCGGTCGCTGATTCCAAATCATCGTCAGCCAAATCATGAACAGGATGCTAACGATCGTGCCCACCACGACAATCGACGAAACCAAAAACGCGTTCACGACGTCATACGACGAAACCTTCGTTTCCACTTTCACAAATTTTTTTGTCACTTCACTCATATTCGTTAATCCAGCAGTACCGCTCCTGGTCGTATTCTCAAAAACCACTCCGTCCATTCTTCTTTCAAACGTTGGTACTCGGCGTAGCCAGGCTCGCCATTCAGCTTGATCGAATCCAGCTTGCGACTGATCAACCGCAAGCCGTTGTGGGCTGCATCGCAAATTCGCAGATCTGGATCACCCAGTGCGTAGATCAACGCAGGGACATTGTCCATTTCCTGTTGTCTGGCCAGTAACTGCACCGCCAACAATCGCTTGAAATAATTGCGATCGGAAATCAGGCCACGGAGATGCCCCAGATACTCACGCTGATCGCGGCTTCCGCTGCCTCCCAATGTCCCCAGCGATTTGCCCATCGCTTCACGGATCATTGAGTATTGCTGTTCGTCCAGGTCTTCGTTGCCCAACAATTCCAAAATGGAATCAAAGCCTTCGACGACATTAAAAGCCCTCACCTTACCGTCGACCACATCCATCCTCACGTCTGACGGCAACCCAATGCTACCGTTCAAATTCCCTTCGCCGCCAACCGGCACCAGGACCTCGCTACTGCGAACCAGGAACAGAATCGCAAAGCACAAAGCGTCTAATTTCTTCTCGCCCGACCGCCCTGGCTTGAAAGTGCCATCTTCCAGCTGTCGGCTCATCAATAACTCGACGCCTTGATCGTACCAATCACCCAACGAACCCATGGAGCCTTCGGCCCGCGTCCTGAAAAACGCGTATCGCTCCATGGCGTACAGATAATAGTAGCCCCAGCGTTCCAAAAAGATCTCAAAGTTGTTCGCCAAGTAACGATTGCCCGCACCCTTAACAGCGGCGAGCCTGCCTCGATCAATCTTGAACAGTGGGCCTGAGGTTTGATTGACGGGCGAAAAGCCATTCTCGTTGGGCGGAACGTAAACGGATACCGAAGGCGGCAAAGCCAATCCAGCCTTGACGTCCTCTGCTATTTTTTTCTTGTCTGTTGCCGAACGACTTGCCGATCGTTTCGTTAGCCTCAAGAAATCTGATAACAGATACACGGTTCCCAACGAAGCTGCCTGGATCGAAAGGCTGATTTCATTTTGAACAGGGCGGCCCTCTTCGTACTCGTAGGCCCAGGCACCATTGTTCAAGTTAACGTCAAGGTAAAACTGCAATGCCCGCCCAGGAGCTTCCAGCGGCAAGGAAAAACCGTTTCGATGTGCAACCCAGAATGCCAGGCTGGCGTATTGGGTTTGAGAAGTATCACCAATAAAGCGGCCTTTGTTTCTCGTATACGAGAACCCACCAAACGACTCCTGGCGTTCCACCAGTTGTTTGATAAGTGTATTGATTTCGTTTTCGTATTTATTGCGACCACAATCGCACAACAGAATCAGCGCCAACGCTGGATAGTAAATAGAATCGCTACGCTCAAGCTTCCCGTTTTCGACATCTTCAAGAACTTTTCCGACAGCCTTCTTTACAATTGCGTGTTCAGTCGGAACCACGCCGTCATATCGTTTGCTTGACTCGGCAATCGCCAACGCCGCGAGGACCTGATAGCCACCGCCAGCAGGCAAACCAATGCCTTCCAATGCCCTAACTCCACGCTGGACCATCTCCTCAACCTGAGGATGCTCCGGAGTAAATTTCAGTTGTGCCGAAGCGAACGGACTCAACAAGCTCATGCAAGCAACCGTCAACAAGATGATCGGCAACCTGACGCCATTGACGCCTTGGCCTAACAGACATCGAGTACCTGCCAATCCGATTCGAACGGGCCACGAGACGATGGTGAAAACGGTAACAGTCAACGGAATGTACAATTGGATTACCGAAACTCCTCGCATATTCATAGATCTACCACTGACCAATAATTTAGAATAACCCCAATTGAACAAACGACTTGGGATTTGGAAGAGCGAGGGAGACAACTTCAATCGTAGATGCAGCTATTTTGAATGTCAACGACTGCGATGGTTGTCCACGGGCTCTTCAAAACGTTAATTTTGTTTTCAAGAGGTTGATGCTCCTGCCGACACGCAAATCACGATATGTCGGCAAAGGATCGTCTACCTCCCTAATCCACTCTTTTTGCCCGTTGATTATTGACCACAGCAGACTCTAGGGCATTCGCAATTGCGATTTCATCGGTGGATTGATGCAACAAAAACGGCTGTTCCGGCTGATTCAGTGATCACAATGGATTCTCGATAATATCAGCAATTTCGATTGACAATTCCGCTATCAATAAACTAAATTTTTGCGACTGATGGTCAGGTAGCTCAGTTGGTAGAGCAATGGATTGAAAATCCATGTGTCGGCGGTTCGATCCCGCCCCTGACCACATTTTC
>CAZXLW010000064.1:0-9871 GCA_964641465.1 uncultured Pirellulaceae bacterium
TTGAATGACATATACAAAATCCAGCAATTCTGCGAAAGTGCGACTGTAGTACTAGTTCGTCGCCGCCTCGCCAGCTTCACTCACCGGCACTTTGGCACGCTGGAGATCCGCGATCTGATCAAACAGACCTGTGATCTGTTCCTGCCCGGTTCTGCAAAATGCATCCACCGAGTCAATCAACTGCGGCCACTGTTGCTTGAGTTCCACCGTCCGCGCACCAATCCTTGCCCAATCATGGTTTTGCAACTCGCTGGACACATCCAAATCCGAGGCGGGAATCCCCACGTCCTGACACAGGTTGGAGATCTTTCGCGTGTTTGATTCAACGAACAGAAACGGAAGTCGCATTGCCAAGCGTGCGATTGCCACGTGAAACCGACCAGTAATCACGGTCACTGCGTTTTGGATCTGGCAATTGTTCGTCAGGAAATTGGGAGATACTTTCCACGTCGGTGCTGAGCCCAAACAGCCATCGTCATGCAACCGATCCAACTGCCGGTCATCCATCAGGCAAAACAAACCGTTCAGGATCAGCGAAGCATCAAACAACGACAACGCTTTCTCGTAAACGATACTGTCAGTTATCAGCAATGGAGACTTGGGTTGATGCTCGTTGCTTAAATTATTCCATTGCTCCAACGAAAGGTCCGGCGTCCGCTGAACATTAATCCCAGCTTCCAGCAGATTCCGTTCTGAAACCGAATCACGGACAGCCACTATATCGAAATTTCGCAATCGCTCCGCGTGCTCAATCGAGTTTTCCTCCCAGATCGAATTGATCAACGCGACGCGAGCTCCTCGAATCCGCAACTGCTCGGCGACATCCAGCAATTCAATCATTCGCACCGAATTGTGGTGAAACGAGCCTTCGCCATTGATGACCACCCAGTCCGGAACGCCCGAATCCACCGGCACTTCGTCGCGGCCATTGGCGGCAAATGCCTGCTCGAAACCAATTCGCCGCATCTGTTGTCGGATCGTGTGCATCACGTGGTTGCAACCCAGATGCCGGTAAGTCTCCAGTCGGGCAGTATCATTCAACAGCGCGTAACTGGGCGACTCAGCGTCTGCGGAAATCGCACGCAGTCGAAACCGCTGCTGTTGCCTGAACGCTTTGATCTTCTGGTCCAACATCGTTCGATGAACGGGTGCGTGCCGGGCAGTCGATCGCTTGTCGTCACCCGAATACACAAAGTCTGAAACCTCCAGCTCCGTTGCAACAAACGCCTCCTGCGAATTCCCGAACGTCTTAAACGCCGCAATTCGCTGTTGCAGGTAATTGGCAAACCATTCCGGCTGCTCCGCAACATGCCATGGAATCACATAGTTCTCAAACATCCAATCGAAAATCGGCAGCGACGAAACAGATTGCCCCAGCTGCTCCTGCAATTGCTCGACACTATCCGCTGTGGACGCATAAGTAATGTGAGTATCCGACGGAGTTCCCACTTGTTTGCCCAGCAGCCGAGCGACTGGCCCGACATTCGACGCGGTTGTCCAAACCGCGTCCATCTGGTCGAGCAGATTCAGCGAAGCCGACGAGAACATTTTTGCCCGAGGCAGATACGTAACGTTCGGAAACACGGAACGCAGCGCCCAAATGGTTTGCCAAAAGTGATTGTTTTGATCAATACTGCTGACTTCCGGATGCTCCGTAACCAAAACGCCGACGTCTTTCCCAAGCCGGTTGCAAACGTCGAAAAGATAGTCCAATTGCGAATCATAGTTACATTGAGCATCGAAAGACGAATACCCAGATGCCTGCAACGGCAACAAAACGTATCGGTCGAATCTTCGTTGGAATGGCAAACTCTGAAAAGCAGCGATTCGGTCATGTGCTATGGAAGCAATTCGATTCGCCAGCCCGGAACGCTCATCGCGTGCCTCATTCAACTCGGGACCAAACCGAGACAATGCAGATTCACGAAACAGGCCCATGTGATCGAGAAAAAAAGATGGCTTGAATGGGTCGCGAGCGAACGATGTCGACTCCATGCTCAACTTCATTGCATCCCGCGCGAATGAATACCGACAGGTTTCGCCGAACGAGAGCACCAAGCTCCAATCCAAATCAGGCAGAGCCTCGCACACAAGGTCATCGACTGCCTGATGTAATCGCAATTGGGTAGAACCCAGAAAATCGGACTCCCAAGTCCGCCGGAGAGTCGAACCGTGTTCGATAATCGTTCGAGTGATTTCCGGTTCGGACAAAAAGTAAGTTCGTTTGCCAAACAAACTTGCCCCGGAAACCGTGCCGACGTGCGCGTTCAGTAACTGTCGAAAACGCTGCGGGAGAGCAACATGCAACTCAAAATCATCCGGGCAATCTTGCTGCAGGCGAACCAGTAGACGTAGCGGCAGCGTCAACCAGGAACTGTTGCGAAACAGCTGATCGGGAAGAGGTTTCGGTTCGACAAACAGGAGAACTCGCTGCATCCATTGGTTCCAGGTAATCCGTTAACTGGCAGGATATCGAATCTCAATCTTTGCAGGTACCCCGGAATTGCCCTGGGTAGCGGACGGTATTTTTGCCCACGACGGGGAAAGGCCTATAATTCGAAGTGATTACTGGTCTTTTGTGGAAGCGTAGATGAAAACGGAGAGTCCGAAATTGATTCTGATGCTCGAAGACGAATCGGAGCGTCTCGTTCGTTTCAAAGCTGTGTTGTCGACTCTGGGCGACTCAGTTGAATGGCGACACTGGCGAACCGCGCCGGATTTCATTGCCGGCTATCGATCGGAAACTGTCGATCGTGCACCCGCTTTGGTCTGTTTGGATCACGATTTGTTCACTGACAGCCCAGACGACCCCGATCCGGGTGACGGCCGAGACGTGGCCCGCTTCTTATCCGAACAACCGCCGGTTTGCCACGTAATAATTCACTCGAGCAATATGCCAGCCGCGGACTCAATGTTCTTTACGTTGCAGGACGCCAAATGGGATGTCGAAAAGGTCGCCCCGCTCGGCGATGATTGGATCGAGTCCTATTGGTGGATCCTGGCAAAGCCATGGCTCGTGAGCAATTAGCCAACACCCCAAACTTGCCGTTGGTCCGTTGACTCATCCGACTGGCCGGTTCGTAACGTGGCAAACATCCCGGACATCAAAACATGCTGACGGATGGTTTTGATTCAACTGGACACTTGCGGTTAACAAATACTCGCAGCGGAAGTTGCAACCGGAATCAATTTCCTCCGATTGTGGATAAAGCCCGTGTCATCGCCGCAGCTAGTGGTAAACAAATGGGATATCGGAACAAAACAGGCAAAATCTACCACTGCCTGAATTGTGCAGCATCCCACAAGGATCGTTTTTTTCGGGCGATATTAAGAAAAGCGTTGATTGAAAGACGATTGGTTACAATAATAAGGTCGGATTTATAAATCGGCTTACCAGAAATGACTCGTAATCGAATCGCCAATCTGATCTTCCTCGGCTACTTGGTTCTGTTTTTGAACCTCGGACCTGACTTGCACCGCGCGCCAGTATTTGGGCTGCACGACTCGCATAAGGATACAGTTTGCAGTTGCGGTAGAGTTCATGAACCGGTCAAGCCAGCAAGCGATCAGAATGATCAAGCAATCAGCAAGCAAGCTTGTGATTGCAGTCTGTGCAAGTTCTTCAAGCAGTGTCAGGTTGACTGCAATTGCGACCTGCCTGCTCTATTTAAAACGATAACCGGTCAGCAAGTTTTCCAAACTGCTTCTAAGCCGGTAGTTCTCTGCATTTCACAAAAAGCTCGCGGTCCGCCGACAGTGTAACTCGCGAATAGCATTCGTTTAAGTTTACTGTTTTTCTAATTACCGCATCGCAAATTCATGCGAGCTGGTTTCTGGGCATTTAATCGCTTGGATGCCGGATCGATAGGAGCGAAGACATGACTGATATATCTTCACGTCGAGATTCACACGGGTTCACTCTGGTAGAGTTGTTGGTTGTTATTGCAATCATCGGGATTCTCATTGGAATGTTGCTTCCGGCCGTACAAAGCGTCCGAGAAGAAGCCCGTCGAACTGCGTGTTCGAATCATATGCGGCAAATTGGACTAGCAATTCTTAATCGCGAATCGGCCACGGGGGATTTCCCCATTAATCAGGTTGGGCCCGGTGGACCAGACGCCAATGGTGGCTACGAAAGTGGTTACTACAGCTGGCTGGTACCGCTGCTGCCTTACATCGAGAGAAACAATGTCTACGATTCTATTAGTCTGGACATTAGTAACGGTGACGGATTTGGTTTTATGATCAGCAGTGATCATCCAAACGCCCAAGCCGCAAATACGTTAATCAATACGTTTCTTTGCCCATCCGACTTCGCTCTGCAAAACACAGAGATAGCAATGGGATCGTCCCAACCTGCACCCGATAGCTATATGGGGAATGCAGGCTGGTCAACTCATACGACTGGTTTTGATGGCGAACGAATCGCACCTGGTAAATTCAATGGCGTGATCCCGCTAGTCCACCCCTCGGAGACTATTTCCTGGCATGATCAGGAAGTAAGAATTGCCGATATTGTGGATGGTACTTCGAACACGTCCATGATTTCTGAGAGGCTGGTCCAGAATGGAAACAGTCCCGACGAAATCCGAAGTTACGATCGACGCCTGGAATCGTTTCACGTTTCGGGAACCGCACGCACACTGGCTGAATTGTGCGAACAAATCGACCCGATCGGGAACGGCAACGACGCCCATGTGTTCGAGTCAGGCCATATTGGTCGGGCTTGGATCTCAGGATTCGCTTTGACGGCTCCTACGTATCTGCACGTGAACACGCCCAACACAGCCATCGGGCACTTTAGCACGACGCAGGTTGAGGGTGACCATGTGGTCTCCCCAAGTAGTCGACATCGGGGCGGAGTCAATATGGTGTTGGCTGATGGTTCAACCCATTTCATTCGTGATTCAATTAGCAAGCCAGTTTGGTGGTCTATTGGAGCTCGCGATGACGGACGGGCAGTTAACATTGATTAAAAATTAAAACAATAAAAACAAAATTAAACAACAAGAAATATTACTATGAGTATCTATCAAAAAGTTATAAGTTTTGCATTGATGTTGGCATTAGGTCCAGTTGTCGCTGCTGCCCAGGAACAACACTTTGACGTCGAATTTGGCTATGAAGACGGTGGAATTGAGTTCGAATCCAATGGTCTCGGATTTGATGCCAACGGCATCTTTGAGACTGAGTTTGAAGTTACCAACATGGACGGCTCCCAGGTCGCGGAAGACCCAGGGTTCGCTTCGAACTTCACCAAAGGCGACGAGGCGTTCTCGGTTACTTCTGGTGACAGTATTTTCTTGAATGTGAATCAAAGCCAGACCTTCGGGACTTACTTGACTTACTTCAACGCCGACACCAATAGTTTCGAATCGACAGACGCTTTGTTCAACATCCAGGACAACAGTCCTGCCGGCACCACGGATCTGATTATCAGCGAATCTGGTTTGTCGGGAGATCTTTCTCAATTCGTTGTGACGTCGAATGGGTTCGAAATTGACACGCACGTTGACTTCGTCCTGTCCAGCGGTGCAGCAGAGGGTGCTTACGGCCTACTGCTCAATATCGAGTCTGATAACTTGAGCGGAGATCTGACCAATACAACTTCGGATCGTTTCTGGGTGCTGTTTAACAATGGTTTGTCAGAAGAATCTTTCGAATCTGCTGTTGATAATTTCTCAGCAGTTCCTGAGCCGTCCGCGGTTGGAATTCTTGCCTTGGCATTTGCAGGCGTTCTGCGTCGCAATCGCAAATAGGAAATTTGTGGATCGGCAGGTCAAGCTGTTGTGCTCGACCTGCTGTTTCTCGACCTGCTGTTTTGTATCTGTTTAATTATTCATTCAACATAAGGCAGAAACATGCTAAGACGAATTATGTTTTCCATGCTTGTTTTGCCACTTTGGTCAGTTTCTGGCTGGGCACAGCATGCAGATATTGAGTTTTCCTACGAAAACGATGTCCTTATAATTCGTGACGGGATCCCTTCCAACAATGAGGGAGCCCAGATTTTTGAAGCAACGTTCCCTCTGCGAGGCTTCACGGAACGGTTTACCGAGAACCCGGGCTTCCTGTCAGAGATTGGCAACGGAGACATGGTCCTTCCCGGTGACGATATCGAGCTGGAACTTTTCGAGAGTCAAACGTTTGGATCATTTTTGACTTACTTTGATCCGGCAACTGGCCAGATGGAACCGACGGCAGCAACGATTAGGATCAACGACAATGCCGGGACTAACACTGAAGACTTGGAGATCAGCAATACCGATTTTTCCGGGGTCAATCCTCAGTTCATTCAAACTGGCAGTTCTGCCGGCGAGATTCATTCGCACATCGACTTTTTCCTGTCAGAAGAAGCCGAAGGCAACAATGGTGCTTACGGCATCCTGTTCAGGTTAACGACATCGAATTCGATGATCGAAAACTCACAACTGATCTGGCTGGTATTCAACTTTGGAATGTCACCGTCTGAATTCGATGAGTTGGCAGTGCCTGCGTTTGCGGCCGGCGGCAGCCTTATCCTGGGAGACGTCAATGGTGATGGCGTCGTCGACTTGCTCGACGTAGCACCGTTTGTCGACTTGTTGACCAACAATGGTTTCCTGCCGGAAGCAGACATCAACATGGATGGCGTCGTCGATCTCCTCGACGTAGGACCGTTTGTCGGAATCCTGACTGGCTGACCAGTCACACCACGACAAACGAAATCATCACAAAGAAAGGGCCTGCATTCACGTGCAGGCCTTTTTTGTGGTAAACAAACTCAAGCGAGCTGCTTAAACTTAAACCTTGCTACAACATTGCCGGTTTCTACTTCGACGTGACGCCGCAATAACACCGAACACGATTGCAACTAAACCGCTTCCAGGCTCAGGAACCGCTGACAACCTGACGTTATCAACCGCAAAGAACTTCCCGAAGCTAGTCGCAGACTCTCGCCCGAAAGTGATTGATTCGAAGCTCTGCTCTGAACTAATTCCAAAAAAGCCATCACCACTTGTTGCCAGAAAATCATTCAGTGCGAACAAGTTGCCGTTCACCTCTAAAGTCAAAAAGTCACCAGTCAACGCTGCACCAAAGTCAGCACCAAACCCAAATATCGGCTGATCAAAATCAAACCGAATGACGGTGTTGTGATCATTATCCAGGTCGAGCTGCAACTCGCGTGATCCGTTGACCAATCCGAAGTCGGCAACTCGCGACGTACCATCGGTATCAGCCGCATCCAGAAAGACGTCGAACATACCGACGTCGTTTGCTCCGGCATTGAGCTCGCCTAGCGGCGAAGATTCAAAATCCTCAACAACCACCAGCCCAACAGCAGCATCAAAATCAGCGCTATTGGTATACGTCTGGAGCTGTGCTGACGTCGTGTTACAGATTAACAGTAGAGCAGTAAAGCAAAGCCAACGGGCAATACTCATTATTTTTTTTCTCAACACTTTTTCCCCGCAAATTGAGTCTCAAAAGTAGTAGTAAAGAAACCACGCCAAACAATGGCGTGGTTTCATCGGAGAGATACCTACTGCGCTTGCAGGGCATCAACAAAAACCTGAATGTCTGACAGAGTCAAGAATCCGTCTTCGTTCATATCAGCAATTACGTGATAACCACCAGCCGTCAGCAGGTCGACGAACATCTGTACGTCATCAAGCTGGACAGCACCATTTCCATTCATGTCGCCACGAATGAAAGATGTTGGAGGTTGGGCTATCCCCATATCACACACTGGAGCAGTAATCTCATGGTTCCTGATACAACACTCGTCGAGATTGTCCGTGTGCAAAGTGATTGCGAAGTTCACACTCGCACCCGGAGTAGCTCTTTCAATTCTCGTCTCGAAAGTCGCCGTGTCGCAAAAATCAAGTGGCGCGCCTAGCAGATCAGTGATGTCGAAGAAGTCTGGCGTGAAATACTCATCGCCCAACGCAATCAAGAACGAGTGATAGGCCTGCGTTTCTTCTTCCTCGTAGAAGAACAAGCTTGTCAAGTTGTAAGAATACGTAAAGTCGACCGTACCATCGTCGTTGCAGACAACGTCACTAAACACGTCATGACGCTTGTCAATCTGCCAACACCAACACTTAGGAGTCGTCACAGTGACTTCGACGCTGCAACACTCGTAACCGTCTGCGGCCACCAACACCAACTGGAACGTAACTTGCTGACATTCTTCAGCGTTCTTGAGGAAGATGGCCGTGCTGTCGTCGATGTAGGATCCAAGCGTAACCGAATCACCACTCATCAGCGGCTCGTCGAGGACGAGACTTGTGTGACCGTTACCGAAACAGGCTTCAACACCCTCAGGCATCGCGTTGGGACTAATCAGCAAAAAACTTCCAGGTACGCTTTGTCCGTTAGTGAACACGCCATTAACAGAAAAATCTCCAGTTAGACTCCCGTCTTCACAGACGCAAAGTGTCTGACAAACATCAAACGTACATTCGGCACATTCTACGATGCACATCGAACACGTATCAGCGTATCCAAGCGTGTCCATGGTGTTTCCGCCCATGGTATTATTCTGGAAAGTCAATTGAACCAGAATACTTCGTGTGTTTACTGGAATCTTGGTGCCGGTGATTGCAACTTGCTCCCACGTCCCCAGATTACCGTCCAGTGTTTGCGTGTTGATCGAAGGGTTTCCGATATCAACCGACAGCAAATCGTCTTGAAGTCCGTCATCCAACTCAGGGATGAAAAAGACTGAGATACCTGCAACCGCACCTCCATCTACCGTATTGAAATTTGCAGAAAAATCGACGCATGCTCCATCGGCATCAATCAGAGCCGCAAACTCACTGACGTCAACTCGCTGGAAGACTTGAGAAAAACCGACACCAGGGTCAGACATTCTCAGCATCATACTGCCCATGTTTGGAGTGATGCCATTTTCAGCTGGCACCACCAACGAAGAGCCTCCACCCCAAGCATCCAAATCAAACGGTGATTCCAATACATTTACCATCGTACTTCCCAATGGCTCTTCGAAATCGTCGTTCGAAAGTAGGTCTCCAAACGAGATTGATGTTCCGAGTACGACCATCAGAACTGCCAAAGCCGAGTTGCGGAAACCCGGCAAACATTTTTTAAACATTACATTTCCCCTAAAAAAATATGCTGCGTGCAAATGGGCTTACCTAGCTTCATTACCACCGCCGCGTTACTTACGAATGCCGGAAAGAATCAATTCAATTCAAAACTCATGTACAGACTCCCGTCGGCGACTTCTAGCATTCTCTTGGAACGCAATTGCTTTGGACTAACCGCCAGTCCATTGAAAAAACTGATGAGCTTTTTCCGCCGAGTTGTCGATCTTGTTGTTCTTCCCAAACGAAAATCTTCGACGCATCTTATGGCCTTGATAAAGAACTCAACCCGGACACTAGGGCAGGTAATTTTTTCTTTTTTGAAAAGCCAACTTCAGCAATTCATGCGCACACAACGCACGAAATCACAGCCCTGTGTTTATGCGCACTGGTCGTTCAGGCAGGTGGCTGGAAAGATTTTTATTTGCTGGCCAATGACTGATTAGTCATCAAGAAGTCTCGAAGCTGGACCAATCTCATCACAAGTTCAACTCGCGATTTCACCTGAAGTTTGTCATGCAGCGACTCCATATGAAAACGAACCGTCCTCGGAGAAATCTGCAAATGCAAAGCAATTTCATTTCGCGTCAAACCAGACATCAGTAGTTTTGCGATTTGAATTTCACGCGACGACATATCCACAAGCTGCGCCAGTGCGCTCCATTGCTGAGGTGAAACGATGCTCTCCCCAGGACTTCTCGACCAGTCAATCGAGTTTCGAGTTGCCAGAATTAGATTAGCGCTCATCCTACCGCCTAGAATTCACTATTGAATCACTATTG
>CAZXLW010000064.1:9971-30023 GCA_964641465.1 uncultured Pirellulaceae bacterium
TCACTATTGAATCACTATTGCCCACGAGAAAAGATCAAGCAGCCGCATCGCTACTGATCTCGAAAAAGCCCCCCGTCCGTCTCTGTAACTACTCGCAAACAAGCCACTTTCAGCGCCAATTTTTTCAAAAATATTGAAAATGGCTCCGTCAAATTGATTGCTCGATACAATTTAAGACACCGTTAGTACTCAAAACCGGACGGATCTCTCTCGATAAAGGCGGGATTTTGTGTTTTTATTTTCGGCAAAAGCCCAAAACCCTTAGGTTCATTTATTTTCGGCAAAAGCCCAAAACCCTTAGGTTCAGGACGCTACACCTAATTTCCGCAAAGTAGTGACGGTAATACACTCACTTCTAATAACGAATCAGTGAGACAGAAACATTTCCAAATCATTTCCAAATCAGAAGGCGCGCAAATTGAATTCAAAGCTTCCGTCATTTAGCGCAATTTGCGCATTCCTAGCGTTTTCAATTATTGGCCCCCAAACATTGCTGGCCTTTGAATCAGTTCAGGAATCGCCGCCGTCGAAGGCTGCCACCTCCGTCTTCTTTGCGGATTCTGATAGTACAGCCATTGCGGACGCCGGATTTCTTGAAAATATCAGAACGGCTTTGCAGAGTTTTCGTTTCGCTGAACCAGTGTTCGACAGTGACGCCGTGATTTTCGGAATCCTGATCGTCATGCTGGGAGTCATCTTCTACGCAAGTAATGAAAAATCGCGTTCCCATTGGCCGATCGCTATTTTCACTACTCTATTGGCCATCGGCCTGGCATTCACATTTTATTCAAATGACAGTACAGCTCAGAATTCCGGCTCCCATGGTCAAGCGGCTTTAGGTTCGGCAGAGGATTCGCCAACGGAAACAGATTCATCCACGGAAACAGAAAGCGAATCGACCGACGAAGAACCCGCCGAGGCAACCGACAACGGTCAGCCTTTGTCATCAGAACGTTCGTTTCCTGGCAGGTTGGTCGTGTATATTTTGCCGCTTGCATTGATCGCGGCTCTGTTGGCGTGGGGATCCTTATACAAAATCATCCCAATGTTGTTGATGTGCTATTTCGCCCCGTCATTGCTGACAGCCTTTGGGTGGGTTGATCCAGAAGAGTCGGAGCTGTACTACGTCGCCACGCGCTACATGCTGCCGGCAAGTTTGGTTCTTCTGACGATCAGTGTCGACTTGCGTGAGATCATCAAATTGGGCCCCAAAGCAATCGTCATGTTCCTGACCGGAACCGTCGGTGTCGTTCTTGGCGGACCACTCGCGGTCTTGATCGTATCTTTGATCAACCCGGACATTGTCGGCGGCGCGGCTCCGGCTGAAGTCTGGCGTGGATTGTCGACGGTTGCCGGAAGCTGGATTGGCGGAGGAGCCAACCAGGCTGCTATGAAAGAGATCTTTATGCCGGAAACGACCAGTGCGGCCGACAACGCGCGGATCAATGAACTATATAGCGTGATGGTCGCGGTCGACGTACTGGTGGCCGAGTTCTGGATGATCTTCCTGTTGCTGGGTGTCGGGAAGGCGAAACAGATTGACAAGTTGTTCGGTGCAGACGCATCGGCAGTCGACAACCTGCAGCAAAAAATGGAGGAGTTCAGCGTTTCAACAGCTCGCGTCCCGACAGCGACCGATTTCATGGTGATCCTTGGATTCGGATTTGGCGTGACAGCCGTTTGCCATTTCATCGGCGATTGGCTCGCTCCTTGGTTGGGTGAGAATTATTCTTGGACCCAGAAATTCAGCCTCGATTCGAAGTTCTTTTGGCTGATTGTGCTCGCAACTACGTTCGGCGTCGGGTTTTCTTTCACGAAAATCAGAAACTATGAAGGGGCCGGAGCTTCCAAGATTGGCACAGTTTTCATTTTTATCCTGGTCGCAACGATCGGTTTGAAAATGGATATCTTTGCGATATTCCAGCACCCGGGTCTGTTTCTTGTTGGCGGGATTTGGATGTTGTTTCACGTGGCCCTGTTATTCCTGGTCGGATACCTTATCCGCGCCCCGTACTTTTATCTGGCGGTCGGCAGTAAAGCCAACATCGGCGGCGCCGCCAGTGCGCCGGTCGTGGCAGCGGCGTTTCATCCTTCACTGGCTCCCGTCGGTGTTCTTCTAGCCGTTCTCGGTTACGCCTTAGGCACTTACGGCGCGTGGCTTTGCGCTATCTTGATGCAACAGGTTTCGCCCGGATAGGAACTGGCGAATCTTAACGAAGGTGCGTTCGTTGCTCGAATTCAGTAATTTCAGCGGCTTTGCAGCCACATAAAATTTGCAATTCTGAGTCATTAAGACTCAAATAGTAGGGTTCGGCAAGCGAATTGGAATCGCAGTCAGTCCCTCAACTCGTCGGAAGATCAAGTCCTTATGTGCTCACACAGAATTGTTGCAGTTGCTGCGCTCGTGATGGTTTCGTTTTGGTTTCAACTTGGGCTGGCTTCGGCGGAAGACAAGAACAAAAAACCGGATCCAGGCGAACGGGTAACTGAGGTCAAACCTGGAGTCAAACGCTATGGATCGATTCCTGAGTTCGGTAGTGTCGGGCATTCCAACAACTTCGATGTTTCTCCTGATGGCGAGACTTTGGTTTTCGCTGGTCAGAAGTTGAAATTCTGGGACCTCGAAAAGATGGAAGTGCGTGACGAAACGGAATTGAAGGGCGGGCCTGGCATTGTCGAGTACTCGCCTGATGGACTTAGCCTGTATTGCATCGGCTGGGAACACACTTCCCAGGGGTCAGCGATATTCGTTCTTGATGGGATTACTGGCGAAACCAAAAACACAATCAAACCCATCGACTTGATTGATGATGAAGATTTTGAAGGCGTTCATGTTTATTCTGCGCCGGGCGGCAAGGCAAAAACAGTCCGCCAGTTCCATGCTCAGCATTTTTGCGTTTCGCCAGACGACGATAAACTGGCAATCTCAAGCGGACAATACACGCTTTTGATCGACGCCGAGTCGGGCGAAAAGATTTGCGGTTTCAAGAGTAAAGGCTGGATTCAAACGATGGCGTTTTCCCCCGACGGGAAATATTTCCTGGACGGCGGCGGGGTAATTTATGATGCGGAAACCGGTGAAAAAAGTGAAGACTTTTCTGGCAACCCACTCGGTAGTAACCTTTCCAAAATCGTGCCGCATCCCAAACGCAACATTGTCGCGATCGCTTCATGGAACAGCGGACTAACCTTGTACGATTTGGACAAGAAACGAAAGATTGAATTGGACCAACCGGAAACAGCTCAACAGTTCTACGTAGCTGAATTTTCGGGGAACGGGAAACTATTGGCCGCGATCAGTCGCGTCATGATGCCGAACAGTAAAGCGAAGCCACAAATCGTAGTTTGGGATCTGGATTCAAAGAAAATCCGCACGAAGATCCCAGTAAACCAGGGACACATGATTCGCATGCGATTTGCAGCCGACAACGAATCGATCTACACGAAATTCAGCGGACAACGTGGCATCTCCAAATGGAGCCTGGATGAGGACGATCGTCGAGGTGACGGTGAACCGACCGGACATGAAAGCCCGATCCGCAGGCTGGCATTTTCCCCGGACAACAAGTCGATAACGACAATTGCGATGCAAGGGCCTGGGATCGTCACTGATCTGGATTCCGGAGAGACTCGTAGTTCATTCGAATGCAACAACAACGCCTCACACCTCGCGTGCAGCCAAAGTGGAAAGTACACAGCGGTCGCTTCCCACTATCAGGGCATGACCATCGTCAACAACAAGACCGGCAAATCCAAAAACGTACAAGTTCGAGCCTACGAACAACCTTCCATGGTCAAACGTTTTGGTAGCTGGCTATCAGGAGACAAAAAAACAGCTCCTCAGTGGGAGAATTTTGCCATCTCGGACATTCGAATCTCAGAGGATGACAGTCGACTTCTCATCGCGAGTCGCGGGCAAAGAAACTTTCGCATGGAGCAGGTCGAACTTAGCTCCGGCAAGCGGATGGAGCAACAGAGCTTCAAAATGGAAGACTACTGGGAAATTAAAACGCAGGATGACGGTCAGCCGAACGGGTTCGCACACTCGCAATTTCAATGGCTCCCCCGCACAACCACCATCGCTCCGAATGAGCAATTGATCGCGATTTTTAATGATGCCAAGGAGCTTGTTGTGATCGACGCGGAAACCAAGACCCTGGTTCACGAACTCGGTACACTTGACGGGCACCAACCCAAGCTGCGGTTTTCTGCCGACAGCTCCAAGCTGATCGCACTCGGAAAACAGATTTCAATCTGGGATATGGAATCGGGTGAGAAAAATGAAACCGAATTCTCTTTGGATACAAACCAACATCATTTTGGTGTCGAAATAAGCCAGAACGGCGAACGCTTGGCGATTAGCAACCACGGCGTGATCAAAGTTTTTGAATTGGAAAGTGGTGAAGAGGTCTTTTCGGAAAACGTGACGGAACTCGCTCAGGGACTCGGGATCTCCAATGATGGTAAACTTCTCGCGGTCCCGAAACAAAACTGCCAATTCGAAGTCTGGGACTTGGATCAACTAGCGAGTGGTCGGTAGCAAAGTCCTCACAGGCTCACAATGAAATTCCATGCTGAGCCCCTAAATGGCAAGGTGTCCACTTGGGGCTCGTCACGAGACTACTTTGGTTCGGTAATCGGCGGATAGATCTGTGACATCGTGGCGTTAAGTTGAATATCGTCTTGAAATTCTGAGGGAACGTCGTCCTCATGAAATATTGCCTCGACTGGGCATTCCACCACGCAAGCGTCGCAGTCGATACAATGTTCCGGATTGATATACAGCATTTCGGGCCCCTCGTGAAAACAATCGCAGGGGCAAACATTTACGCAGGCTGTGTCTTTGCAGCCGATGCATTTCTTGGTGACAACGTAAGTCATGATTCCCTTTCAAAGTGAACTTATCGCAAACGAATTCCGTCAAACATGGACTGTCGGAGCAGGCATGTAAGAATGTCCTCAGAAGTGGTTCAGGATTCGAAGGGCAAACCGGACATCATTTTTGTGAAAAAACGTTCTTCTGAAAAACTATTCCAGCGTTACAAACGCGGTAGCGAGACGGCTTCTGTTGAAATCCACACCCGCTATGAAAATCGCTTGATATGTCTGGCAAGAAAACGGCTGCTGGGTGTCTTGCAATCCAAAATGGATGCCGACGATATCGCGCAGGAGACGTTCGCCACGTTCTTTGCGATGGCGGATCGAAACGAGGTCCAGTGGCGTCAACGTGGCGATTTGTGGCGATTGTTGGCCGGTATCGCGATCAACAAGGTCAAGCAACAGTTCGATCATTATTCGGCACTCAAACGGGATTTGCGATCAGAATCTCGGCTCATCAACCCCGTCGATGCGTTCAATGCGGATGCCGAGCAAGTGAAGCAGCTATCGGAGCTGGTCGAACACGTTTTGGCGTCAGAGAAACCATTGGTTGAAACGGTGTTGAAGCTGAGGTTGGCCGGATTTGCTTTCGAAGAGATCGCTGAGCAGGTTGGCCGCTCGACTCGAACGATTCGTCGCTTGCTTGAGAGCTTGAAGACCAAACTAATCACCCAACAGGAATTTTCCGGCCCCTGTCAATCGTCTCATGCGGTTCGATTAGAGCAAGCCGAGTACAGTGATTTTCATTTGCTAAGAATGGTTGGCCAAGGCAGTTTTGCCAAAGTCTACCTCGCCAAGCAAGTTTCTACGGGAGATCACTTTGCGATTAAAGCCATCAAGAAAAGGTGGCTCAAAAACCTGGCTGCGCGGCAAACGTTTTTCAGCGAAGCAAAAATCCTGATGTCGCTGACGGATCCGAGTTTCGTCAAGACGTATGGGATTGGACAGCTTCCAAACGGTGGGTGCTTTCTTGTACTCCAGTGGATTGATGGCAAACCATTGAGCGAGCTGATTGGCACTGCTTCATTGGAAGACCGAAGTGCGTGGGTGGAGCAGGTCCGACACGCAGTTAAGCGACTGCATGCTGCGAACATTATTCATGGAGACATCGGATTGAATAACGTGATGATTGACACTGAGGGTAAGGTCAAAATCTTAGACTTTGGTCTTGGTCGTCGAGTGTCAGGAGTCAGTGTGAATTTTCAGTTTGACCTTAATGCAGTCGAACGCCTTGAGCGGTCGGTTTTGACGGCTGATTGAAAATTTCAGATCTGCAGTCATCACTTCGTTAACGCCAACATCGCTCATCGAGTGCAGTCACTCTATGTCACCAGTGCTTTTCTGCATCCGTTCGATGACTTCCGGCAATGGCAGCTCCAGCACCGAGACTTCCCCTTTCAAATGGGCGACTTCCTGCAGACGGTTCCAGCCCCGCGTAACCAACTGTTCCTGCTGTCGGACGTATTCTGCATCAAGCTCGCTTTTTTGAAATTCGCTTTCGACCTGAACCGCTGCGAATTCCTCAGCCACGATAAACTGAGCAAGCGTTGGATTGCAGCGGATGTGTCTTTCAGGCGTGGTGTGCAATAACTCGGGGTCGACTTGGCCGATCACATACCGCAAATAGAGATCACTGTCGGTAACATTTTCTACGTCTTTGCCACAAACATGACAGATATAGCCTTCGTCGCACTTCGCCATAGCTGAATCATGCCTGCTCGATCAACGATGCGTCACTGCCAGCTTTGCGAATCGCCTCAATGACAGTTTCAACATCGTTCGCAACCGCGACTGGCAAATTTGCGTAAGCGGGATCGCCGATAGACTTCTGTTTCCTCCACTTCGCATCGGTGTGATAGCCAACGGTAGCGTTCGGATCCTTTAAGATATGCCCCGTCAGGACGCAGGCCACCCGGTCGGTCGGCCCGATCAGGCCTTCTTTCAACAACAAACGCACCCCCGCCACACTCGCTCCACTGGCAGGTTCGCAACCGAACCCGTACTTGGCAACCAGCGCCTTGCAATCCAGGATCTCGGTATCGGAAACGCTGCGAACGACTCCATTGCTGACTTCGATCGCACGTAAACACTTGGCAAGGTTGACGGGCAGATTAATCTCGATCGCACTGGCAACCGTATTGGCCACCTGCCCGGAACTTTGCAGTTCCGAAAAGTGCTCGACTGCCAGCTTACGATCAAACCGGCCCTCGTCCCATGTGTAACCCTTTTCGTTGACGAGATAGTTCAGCGTTGAGGAGCCTTCCGCATTGATGATCGCAATTCGTGGAATCCGATCAATCAGCCCCAACATTTTCAGCTCTGCAAACATCTTTCCAAACGAGCTACTGTTGCCGAGGTTTCCTCCCGGCACAACGATCCAATCCGGTACCTCCCAGTTCAAACCTTCGAGGACTCGCAGCATGATCGTTTTCTGGCCTTCAAGCCGAAACGGGTTGACGCTGTTGACCAGGTAAATTCCCGTTTGCGGGCACACTTCGCGAACCGCAGACATGGCATCGTCGAAGTCCCCGTCGATCTGCAGCGTCAGTGCTCCATAGTCCAACGCCTGCGAAAGCTTGCCATAGGAAATTTTGCCGGAGCCGATGAAAATGATCGCGCGAAACAGCCCGGTAGCAGCGGCAAACATCGCCAGCGAAGCACTCGTGTTTCCTGTCGAAGCGCAGGCGACCCGCTTGACCCCTAGGGCATTTGCGTGAGTCAACGCGGCTACCATTCCGTTGTCTTTAAAACTTCCAGATGGGTTAAGCCCTTCGTATTGCAAATGCAGCGAACCGGGAGCCATATTCAACTCGCCTGCCAGCCCATCGGCGGTTTGCAGAATCGT
Organism: uncultured Pirellulaceae bacterium; assembly: GCA_964641465.1. Taxonomy (GTDB): domain Bacteria; phylum Planctomycetota; class Planctomycetia; order Pirellulales; family Pirellulaceae; genus Mariniblastus. Next base: position 17,695 of record CAZXLW010000064.1, read on the forward strand.
CTGACCTTCGCCGACTGTCAAACAAGAGTCCAGCTCGGCAAACGGCAGCAGCTCATGGAATCGCCAGACACCGCTGCGGCGCTGCGGGCAACTGCGGTCCTGCCAGAACTTATTGAACTCGGACAGCTTCGCTGGAACGCGAAACCGCTCCCAATCGTATTCTACGTCCAATAAACTTCCACAGTTCGGACACGCCGTCAGGCTTTCTCCAACTTCAAACTGCTTACTGCAGTTCGCAGAGATACATTTCTGATACGCAAACTCGCTAAGTGCCATGAAAACTCTGAGTATTCACAAAAATGAAACGGGATCGAAACAATCTATCGACTGTGGGCGTAGTGTATTAATAGATCTGTTACGCAACAACGCGATATGCGGTTAAAGCTGAGCGAAGTGACAAGTTAAGATGTGGCCAAGATTACAGAACGGGACCAATTAAGGCTTTTCGCTTCAACGGTTTACAACGATTTCACGTCCGCTGCGAAACTCGCTGTTTGACTACTATGTGGCACATACCTAGAATGTCTCGCTCGCTTGGTCGGCCCAACCGAGCCAAAAACGGCGAACCTAACTCGGAGAATATCCCAACATGAAAATGAAGAAATCGCAGGTAAAGCCTTTCAAAGAAACACTCCTTGCTCTTCGGGCCAGGTTGCGGGGTGACGTTTCTACGCTGGCGAATGCAGCTTTGTCCAAGTCCAGCCATTCCGGCGGAGGTTCCTCTTCTGTTCCCAGCCACATCGCCGATATGGGCAGTGACACTTACGAACAGGACAACACGATCCTGCTGATGAACAACGAGGGCGAAACACTTACCCAGATTGAAAGCGCACTTGAACGAATTGAAGCAGGTGCCTATGGTTTCTGCACTGAATGCTCCGGAAAAATCCCGAAAATGCGGCTCAATGCAATCCCCTACACGCCCCATTGCGTCAAATGCGCCAGCGAAATCCAGTCCGCAAACTACTAACACCAATCCAATCAATTTGAAAATTAAGGACGTGCGAGTTCCTACGAGTCGCTACGTCCTTTTTTTATTACTGACATTGCTTGGTCTCGCCGCAGACTTGCTCACCAAAGAGTACGTTTTTCAAAACTACTTCCAACCTGGCATGATGGTCGCCGGGCAACCACAACGAGTTAACTGGTGGGTTGACGGAGTCTTTGGGCTGCAATGCTCGACCAACCCCGGAGCCCTGTTTGGATTTGGTAAGGGCTACAGCTGGTTGTTTGCCGCTATCTCGTTCGTCGCGATCATTGGAATTGCGACCTGGCTGTTCTGGTTCCGCCAAGCCCGCGACCGCTGGCTGACATTCGCACTGGGCCTGATTACGGGAGGAATCCTCGGTAACCTCTACGATCGAATTGGGCTTGGTTACAAGGCAGACTACCCAATCGAAATCAAGGACAACGTCCGCGACTGGATCCTGTTCCGCCTCGAAGGCGTGCCGCTGTTTGATCCGTGGCCCAATTTCAACATCGCCGACGCGTTATTGGTCACCGGAGCGATCATGCTGTTCCTGCACGCTCTGTTCGTTGCCGAACCGCCGAGCAACACGGAAACTGAAGAAGCAAATTCAACGCAGCCCACTGCCGGTTGATCTCGCAACTGTGCATCGAAATGGAGCGAGTTTAATCTAACGCAGGTTGAGACTGGCAGGGCAGGGTAGGCATGGCTTAGCGAAGCGGGAAAGAGATACCGCCACGTTCGACCGGTTGGCCTGGCTCTCGAAATCCAACGCCGGAAACTCTCGATTCGAATTGACGGCTCTCGCCCAAACATCCGTATCGCTCCCGTCCGCAACCGCAGTGCCCGTTGTCTTTTCGCTGATAGGAAGACACTTCAAACCCGCCAAGACGGTCATAGGCATCGACCAAACGTACTCGGTCAAATGTTGCAGCTTTAATCGCGGACTTGGTCGGACAGTGCTCTTCCGGTACACCCGCAAACATCGTCGGCCAATAGACATTAATGTTAGGCCACTTGAAATGCTGTTTCTTCTTGCCACACAAACATGCTCCCGGTTCTTGTTCCTGATACGGACGACCTTGGAACCCATAAATCCGGTTGCGTTTTCTAAGCTTCCTGGCCTGTTTCGCGTTACAGGGCGGATCGTTCTGCCTTTGAGTGCAAATCGAACAGGGTTTGCGAGGATCGACAGGATACGGATTTCGGTCGCGATAGATATCAAAATCAACAACGCCGCGTTTCGCAATCTTGGGGCTCGCAGGTTTCGCGTCTGCTTTTAGCGGTTTCGCTGTCGGGGCAACATTGGGAGCCGGAGGTGCACTCGAATTTTCATATAGTGCTCGAGCTGCGTACGACGTCTGGGAGAACTGATCGGGGCCTGAGTTGGATTGTGAAAACGCCTGGCAGGGCAGGGCGACGCAAAACATCAGAATTGCTAACGAGTATTTCATTTTCCGGTCAGCTTGATGGGCAAACGATTGTCATATTCACGATATTCGACCGATTCGGAAAAAGTTTACACCGTGGGCAGCACAGTTCGAATTGCACCAGTCAGTCAAAATATTTCGGCTGGTAAAGAGTTATCGAATACGTCTTTGAGTTAACCGTATTACCCTCCGAGACATTGAATTTATGAGACATTGAACTAACTTGTAGCTTTGGGCTTACGATCGCTCTTGGCTAGCATTTTTCGGAATTATTCATGCAGGAAGACACCGCAATCCATCTCACTCCGGTTCGCACCTTCGTGACCAGGACGCTCGCGTTGCTGCCGCTCTCCGCATTCGCAGCACTGGCATTACTATTGCTTTCCGGTTGCGAAGTCACCGACTACCAGGCTTTGCTGGATAAGCGAGCAAAGAAAGAATTGGCCAAGCAGGACGAGCAGATGAATCAGTCTGGCGAACCGTCGGGCTTGATCACTCAAGTTCCAGCAGCGACCAGTCCCGTCGGCGTGAACTCACCGGTCAGCACCATCAACCAGCGAGCGTTGGCAACCGAGCTGGAACAACTTGGGGCGTACGTTACGTTTGGTGACAACGGCAATGACATTATTGAATTGGATTTCTTCGACGCGCGGCTGGACAACGGTAGCCTGGAAAAACTGGCTGATGTGCCTTCGCTCAAAAAGCTGATCGTCAACGGGAGCCAAGCTGACTTGGACACCTTTGAGCTTATTGGAAAAATCTCCAACCTCGAATATCTCGAAATTCCGATGTCACCGGCCACACCTGAGGCACTTGCCAAGCTATCCGACTTGAAACAGCTCCGGTATTTGCAGATCTTCCGATCGGACATCACTGACGAGGGATTCAAAGCCCTGGCCGAACTACCCAGGCTGCAACAAATTCGCTGCGCACAGACTCGCGTTTCCAACGAGGCGTTAAGAAACATCTCCATCTCCAGTTCGGTCACCGCATTGGACCTGAGCGATTGCAATCAAATCAATGACGATGGGTTAAGCTACATCGCGAACATGAAGCAAATGAAGTTCCTGAAAGTCTGGGGACCTGGAATTTCAGATATCGGGATGCGTTCAGTTGGCAGGCTTACGTCCTTAAACGTTCTGGGCTTGAATGACACGAGGGTTACAGACGAAGGCATCGCCGAATTGGCAGGGCTGACGGAACTGCGGGAAATTCATTTGACGCGAACGGCGGCTGGCGATCGTTCCGTCGAACTATTGTCGTCGCTGCCGAACATGGCTTCTTTGAATCTTCGCGACACCAAACTATCTGATATGTCGACTGGCAACATTGCTCGATTGAGGAACCTGACCAAGCTCGACTTGAGCGAGACCAATTCACCAGGTGTGACTGACAATTCCGCTTCTGCGTTCGCGCAAATGGCAGGACTTGAACGATTGAACTTATGGCGGACAAAGGTCACCGACGCTTCAGTCGAACAAATCGTCAGGATTTCTTCATTGAAGTGGTTGAACCTCGACAACACCAACATCTCGAATGCTTCCATTGCACAGTTGAAAAATTTGCCGAATCTGGAATGGCTGCATGTCGGATCAACCGAGATCAGTGACGAATCCGTCCCCGACCTGCTCGCACTGACGAACCTCAAATACCTGAACGTTTCCAACGCGAAAATCAGCGGCGAAAAATTCTTTGAGCTGTTCGACAAATTCTCAGCCAACGGCTGCGAAGTCGTCGGGCCATAGGACGAAGAACGTAGGACGATTCGGGGAGGTTGAGGCAATCGAACCTCCCGCGATTACTTAAAGTGACCGATTACCAAATCGAACAAATCGGTATCAACAACTTCCTTGCCAGCTTCCGTCGGCAGCGAGCAAAGCAACACGCCTTGTTGTTCCTCAGAATTCGCCGGCGCGCCGTGGGAACCTTTGGCTAACGTTGCGTCCAGCGGAACAGACTTGGTGGCAAAATCAAAATGCAATTCGATCGGGTCGTAGCCCGGCTTTCGATGAATATCGACTGTTGAGGCAAAGGCCGGAGCAAGCGCGTCGTCGAGCCACCAGTAGTAAGCCTGCCAACTGTTCGCAGTAGAAACCAGGACAACTTCGCCGCTCCGTTCATGGTCCATCTTCAGTTGCTGGCGATCGGCCCCAGCCAACACCATATCGATTCCATCCACGGAACCAAACAGCTCGCAAACCCTCTTGATCGTTGCTTGATCAGCGTCCTTCACGAAAACGTGGGAAAACTGATGATCAACCAACGCCCACGCGCTACTGGACTCCAAATCGAGATGTTCACGACCCTCAACCATTTTCACCTGCAGCAAACCCGCCTCACGCAACACTCGATTCGGATAAGTAACATGATCGACTGCTGTGATCGTATACTCGCTCGCCACCATCCAATCCACGTCCGAATCAATCGCCGCAACCATGTCGGCCGAAAACTGGCCAATCAATTCGTCCAAATCGGCAACCGCCTGCAACGCTTCCGCAGAATCAGGTCCATGCTTCTGCGCTGCGTAATCCAAGTGCGGCAAGTAGATGTAGTAAAATTCCGGCTGGAACTTCGCGGCACAGCGAATCACGGAATCGCAAATCCATTTCGTTGATTTGATATTGGCTAACGGCCCCCAAAAATGCTGCAGAGGAAAATGCCCCAGCTCTTCCAGTAACTGGCCATAAAACTCTTGCGGCTTTGTGTAGCACCATAGGTCTTCGCTACCGTCAGGTTGATGGATTGGTGCCGGCATACAAACGTAGTCCGCACCGCAGCCCTTACTGAGCATCGGAAACCAAGCCGCCGATTTCAGACCTTTCTCATTCAAGACATCCCAGATTTGAGGCTGCTGAATGACTTCATTCCAAGCCGTCCACATTTCTACCTTGTTGTTTTCACGCCAATAAAAACCATTCGCAACAACGCCATGCTGATCCGGCGTCTTGCCAGTCAACACGTTAGCTTGCGAAGGCCAGGTAACACACGGGAACGAGTGCTTGATACGAGCCGTCGGAACCGCGCCACCACCGGCCAGCCCGCAGAGGTTCGGCATCGACGCCAAATCCTGGTTGCGCAACCCGGGAATAGACAGAAAGATCAATTTGCTTGAGGACGAATTCATGGCTTCCGTTGATTCTAGAGGTTTGAAGAAAACGCATCTTCAATGATCGGTTTCAAAAAGTCATATGACTTTCGCAGTGTATTGGCCGCGTCGTGACTGTGTCGGGAAAGCTCGACATGCAAACCACCCGAGAAATTGGCGGCAACCAAAGCCTCGATAACGGGCGGGAAGTGGATCTGCCCCTCGCCAAACATCAAATGATCATGCACTCCCGCGCACATGTCTTCGATATGCACGTTGATGATCAAGTCTTGAAATTTCTCGATGTAGCTCGCCAGCGGGACTTCGTTCAAACAAAACAGATGGCCGATATCCATCGTCATCTGCAAACAGGGCGCGTCGGCCAAATGTAGCAAACGCTCAAACCGGCCGGTCGTGTCGATCAGCATGCCTGGCTCTGGCTCGAACCCAATGTCGACTTCATTTTCAGCGGCATATTTGATAACAGGCTCCAGATTCCTGACCAACAATCCCAATGCATCGGGGAACGTCATGCCGACCGGCTTGCCTCCCGACCACAACGAAACACAGTCGCTATCGAACTCTTTCGCCAGATCGATGCAGTATTTCAAGTAGTCGACTCGCTTTTGAACCAGCTTCGGATCCGGATCCAACAGCGTCGGTGCGTGTTTGACGTTCGGGTCCAACAAGAAACGAGCACCGGTCTCAATCACGCTGCTCATACCGTTCTCTTTAAGGAACGCACCGGTTTCGACAATCTGCCGACTGTTATCACTCGCCGTCGGGTTGAGAAAATGATGATCAACCGTCAACGCGACACTTCGATAGCCAGTATCGACGAGCAATTGCAATGCATCTTCCGGGCGATGATGCGCTAATCCGTTTGTGTTGTAACCGAGCTTCATTCACAGACCGCAAAAAGAGTGGACTGAACATCATGAACAAATCTGACCAAAAAGCAATTGCTGTCAGGTCGTCGATATTGCTCGAGCAAATAAGAGCACGGGCAGCAACATCAACAAGACGACGAGTGCATATAATGGCGATTGCGGTGCGGCCAGCAAACAGACCGCGGCATCAAGGAAAACGAGGCTGCGGATGGTCGTCTTGACCGCCCGTTGCACATCGGCCCCATCACAAGACCTGATCGCTATAGCAACGCGATACACAACCGGAAGAAAAACGAGCCCAAGTGCTAACCGACTTCTGTTCAGCCATGGATACGAATAATCGGGTATGAATCGTTGCTGTTCTGCCAGCACCCCAATTCCAATAATCCCCCCAAGCATCAGGGCAGCGCCAAACAGCAACTTCTTTTGACTCACGTCACCTCGCTCGTCACGCGCAAATATCGTTAGTCCGCAAATCAAAACTCCCAGACCGATCGCGTACCACCAGACCATCGACGGAACCTGCCCAGCGGTTGAGATGTACACACTTGCACCGAGCATGACGTTCAGTGTTCGACAAAGTCCCATCATGGGAGCTGCCAACAATGTGGTCTTCAATACCGAACTGTACGCATAAACCGACGCGACAATCGCACACGCGACCCAAAACGATGCCAGCGAGACTGTCAGTGCCAGAGCGACGCCGAGGATCGTCATCGCACAGTAGAGCCCGAATGCAGAGGCCTTGGCGATTTGCCCGGACGGCAACGGGCGGTGCGGAGCATCCTGCCGGTCACGTTCAATATCGCAGTAATCATTGAGCACCATGCCAGACGCGTACAGCAAACAACTGCTCGCACACAGCAGTAGCACGCTAGAGACTGGAATCCATTCGCCATGAGCTAGAAGATAGCCAGCGAGTATGTTGGTCGCCGCGGTCGGGATTGCTGGCAACCTGACCAGCCTTGCCCAAGGAAGCCAACCGCCTTTTCTGCTTACGCTGTTTTCTTCAGTCATCTGGTTGGTTCTTGACTTCTTGGCGATTCCGCCGATTTCCGGCTTGGCGATTCTAATGGGCTCTAAAAAGATACGATTCTATCGCGTTTCGCCGTTCTTGCTGCTAGCTGTCTCGAATGCCTCGAAAAACCATCAGCGCAAAAAAGCACCCGGAAACTCGTTGCCAAGTTTCCGGGCTAACCCCCCTGGGGAAATGCTCTCGCATTTCCTGATGTGTTTTGCACAAAGGGAAGTATCGGAACATTACCCTATCGACTTGCACGAAAAGCTAGACTTTGTCGCTTATCGCTGTCAGGCAACTTATTTCGACATTCTGGGTTAATCATGAAACTTTGAGTTGTTCGAACAGGACAAGAATGCCGATTGCAGCATTATTCGGTGACCTGCCTTCCCTGGGTTGGCAGGTTGGTAATGCGCATTGATTAGATCCACCTACAAGTTTCATTCATGAGCCAGACGACGTCCTACAGTTGGTCAAGCGTTTTCCGCGCACTGGTTTTGCCGCTCGTTATCGGGCTGGTAATGTACTTGTGCCTCAATCTTTTCATTGATCGTGAAGTGATCAGTAACGAAGTGGTACTCAGGTATCTAACTGGCCACCCGATCTCGAAGATCACCACGTTCATGTTCTTTATTGGCGTCGCAGCCCTGTTGCTGATTGCCAACAACGTGTTTGATCAGTTTTGCAACTGCGACAAAATCAGTTTGGATGCGGAAGATTCCGAATCCAAAACCAACGGTGAAAACACACCTGCCGAGACAGCAACACAATACATAGAGCATCTGCACTCGTATGCACGGCCAGTCCAAGGACAATACCTTTGGCACCGCCTGTTCAATTCACTGAACTTTATCCAGCGAACGGGTAGCACGGCGGGGCTGGAAGATGAACTCAAATACCTTGTCGAACTCGACCAGGATCATCAACATCGCCGCTATTCATTAGTGCGGATCGTTATCTGGGCGACACCAATGCTTGGATTTCTCGGGACCGTCCTTGGGATCTCGCAAGCATTAGGTGGAATCCAAGTCGGCCCTGAAAATGACTTTCAGGGCATGTTAAACGGACTAAGAGGAAGCCTGTTCGTCGCGTTCGATACGACGGCGCTGGCATTGACACTTTCGATCCTGCTGATGTTTTTCCAGTTCTTCGTCGATCGTTTCGAATTGCAACTATTGGATACCGTAGGCCAAAGAGCGGCTGTTGAATTGAAACCTCTGTATGAGGAAAAGGAATTCCTCGATCCGCAAACAAGGGCGATCGAACAAATCGGTCGCTCGGTTCTGGCTACTTCTCACGGATTGGTCAAACAGCAATCTGATCAGTGGCGTGAAAGCATGCAATCCGCGGAACGCGCTTGGAGCGAAACGGTGACTGGCGTAAGCGGAACCGTCCAAACGGAACTTGCCGAGGCCCTGCGTCTGGCAAACGTTGAACTTGCGGACTCAATCACCCGAGGCATTGAACGGGCAGATGAATCCATGGCCAAGCGTTGGGAGCAATGGCAAGTATTGCTTTCGGAAAACGCCCGGCGACTGGACGACAGCAAATCGCTGGTACAGGCTCAAGTGGAACTACTCCGCAAGTTGCTCGAAAAGATCGAATCGACCAACGGCGCCCAGACGATGTTGAATCGCAATCTCGACACGTTAGCCGCCACTAGCCAGTTACACCAAACACTTCAGGACCTGTCGAGTTCGATCCAGCGGATTCCAAAACAGGAATCCTCGTCACCGGAGCCTCGACCAACACTGCGGATTCACCGACCTGACGATTCGGCTGAAGAGAAAAAACGCCCCGCATCGGATTACAATTTCAGAACCCGACGTAAAGTCGCATGAGTCGCAGACGGCGCGGTCGCGAACCGCAAACAGTCTCTCTATTCCCTTTTCTTGCGGTCTTGATCTGTACGTTCGGCGTCTTGATCATCCTGCTCGTGATCGTCGTGAAGGCAGCCGACCACGAAGCTGGCCAGGCTCAATCTGAACTCGACGCGAAAAAATCGGAAGAGGTCGAGAAGCTGAAACTCGACCTGGAGATGCAGGTTCTCAAGTCTCAAGGCTATCGAGTTGCTCGCAAGGACTTGCTGCAGAGTTTAAGCGATCAAAAAACTATGCGAGCTCACTTGCAAGCCGACATCGAAAAGCTCGTGCAAGAGCTGCGAGTTGTTGAGGCACAAATTGCGGCCAGTTTCGACGAGGACTTACAAGCCGAAGACCTGGAAACCGAGTTCCAGTCTCTGCAAACACAGCTGGCAGATCAAAAAGACCTGCTGAAGAAACGAAGGCAGGCGTGGGACACTGCCGCCGAAGTGAAATACTCCATCGTGCCGTATGACGGGGCAGGGGGCACGTCCCGTCTACCTATTTATGTTGAATGTCGCAGGTCTGAGCTGATCATCCAGCCATACGGCATCCGCCTTTCCGATCAGGATTTCGTTCAACCTGTCCTTCCCAACAATCCATTGGACGCGGCTTTTATCGCGGTCCGCGAATATTTTCTGAAGAACTCGTTGGCCAGTCGAACGGGCACGCCCTATCCGCTGCTGGTTGTGCGACCGGACGGTGCGAATGCGTATGCCGTTGCCAGGCAAGCGATGAAAAGTTGGGACGAAGAGTTTGGCTACGAACTAGTCGGTGCTGACAAGGAGTTGGAGTATGGCGAGGGTGACCCTCAGATCCGGCAAGAAATGTTGGCAGCGATTGAAGGGGCGCGGCGGAGACAACGGCGGTACGTTGCCGACAAAATAATCAGTCGTAAACGAGCTGCGGAATTCGCCTCCGTTCAAAACGCCGGAGGCCTGCAGGCGTCCAGTCGTCTGGGAGGATTTGTTAATCCCGGCGGAGAAATTGCTACCACATCCGGAGCAGAGCCTTCCGATGGAACCGACCAGGAACCTCGCAACGAAGAACGGCTCGAAACCGGCGACCAGCGCGACTCGAACGCAACTCGCAACGCTGACTTCGCTTCAAAGCGAGTCGATAGCTCGAACTCAAGTATCGCCGATGACCGCGGTAAAGACTGGGCCCTGCGCTCGAATTCAGAAAACGCAGTCGCTTACCGCCGACCGGTCAAACTGTACCTGACCACCGACGCGATGGTTGTTGATTCGAGTGCAAGTACTCAACGAACACACGTAGCCATCCGGGATGACTTGGCCGAAACCGTTGACGATTTGGTGGAAGTCGTTTGGGAACACATCGACAAATGGGGCGTCGCTGGAGCTGGCGGTTATTGGAAACCTGAACTCGACGTCGTCGTCTTGCCCGGGGCCGAATCGACCTACGATCGCATAGCTCGTTTGCTGGATAGCAGCGGGATTGAATTGCGAAAGGAGCAGCGATGAGGAGGCGTTCTGAAGATATGTCGCTGGGGCAGGATTCGTTCCTCGACATCGTGGCGAACCTGGTCGGGATCTTGATCATCCTGATCGTTATTGTCGGTGCCCAGGCAGGAACAGCGTGGGTTCAGCGAGAACCGAATGAGGACCTGGTCACCGAAACGGAAACTATCAAAACAGACATCAAAGTCCGAACGGCCGAAGCAAAAAATCTGAAAATCGAAAACTACGAGCTGCAACACAAAATTCGCCAACAGGAAGCACTCGTTTCCGGACTTCGAGCAAACCGCCGAACATTATTGCTCGCCATGGAAGCTGCGAAAACAAATCTCGCTGACGCCCAATTGGAAATGCAAAACGAACGACTGATCCGCAACGACCTGTTCGGCAAAATTACCGCGCTCAAACAGGAAGTCCTTCAGGTTCAATATGAATTCACCGCGGTATCCAATCAATCGAAGACTGTTGTCCAAACCATTCCTCACTATCCGACGCCAATTGCAAGGACAGTGTTCTCGGATGAAGTTCACTTTCAAATCCTTGGCGACCGGATCGTTCACGTTCCGTTGCCGGAACTTTTGGAATTGATGAAAGGAGAATGGAAGGATGAGGCGCGAAAACTGCAACATGCGGAAAATACGTGGGGAGCGGTTGGACCGATCGAAAACTTCCAACTCAACTATTTGCTAACGTCTTTCGATGACTTGAGTCAAGAGTCTCGTTTCGGAGTGCGGTTCGCCGGATTCGAACTTCAATGCGTCCGGCAAAACGTCGGCGAGCCGATTGAAGTCGCGCTGGCTCCCGGATCATCGTTTGGCAAACAATTGGCTCGGTTAATCCCGGCAAAAACGACTGTTTCGCTGTGGGTCTACCCGGATGGATTCGACCACTTGATGAAAGTCAGGGAGTGGTTACGCTCAGAAGGGTTCCAGAGTGCGAGCTGGCCTCTTGATCATGGGAAACCGATCAGTGGCGGACCTAGCGGATTGCGAACCACGACAAACTAAAACCAACGCGAACTTCTCCAGATTGTGCTTGGCAACTTTTTTAACAACAACTTTTCAATCCAGATCGCTCAACATAAGTTACAATGAAGGCCCCCCTGCGGTGTTGGAAACTGACACTCTGATCTCATTCCCCACTTTTCTGCCGAAATGGACCGATGGCAAGGAAGAATTCCAGACGTAACATCTCTCGTATTGAAACCAAAAGCTCATCTGGAAAAGTCTATGGTGGGTGGGAAGTGCGCTTGCAACGACGCGGCGAAAAGACTGAGAAGTTCTTTTCGGATAGCGGCTATGGCGGCAAAAGGGCAGCACTGGAAGCCGCCAAGGAGTTTCGAGACGAAATCGAAACCAAGAGCCGCAAGTATACGGTCGAAGAACTGGCCGAAAATCCCTCAGCCCGTAACAGATCCGGGGTCGTCGGAGTACGACTGCACAAGCAAGTCGATACGCGCGGCGAATACGAGTATCACTATTGGTACTGGGTGGCTCAGTGGACAGACGGACATGGCAAGCGGCGGACTAGATCGTATTCCGTCCACACCCACGGCGACGACGAAGCTTTCCGACTCGCCTGCGAAGCGCGAACCAAAGG
>CAZXLW010000065.1:0-29897 GCA_964641465.1 uncultured Pirellulaceae bacterium
ACGTATCCCGGAGGGGCACCGATCAAACGGCTCAGGTTGTGCTTTTCCATGTACTCCGACATGTCGATCGTGACCAGAGCTTCTTCGTCTCCGAACATAAACTCGGCCAGTGCCTTGGCTAGCAGCGTCTTACCGACACCGGTCGGACCTGCAAACATAAAGCTACCGATCGGACGCTTGGGATCCTTCAGACCACTACGACTACGTCGTACTGCCTTCGAGATTGCCTGGATCGCTGGGTCCTGGCTGATTACGCGGCCATGCAGTTCTTCTTCCATCTTCATCAGACGGAGGCTGTCTTCGGTCGACAGACGAGTAAGCGGAATTCCAGTCATTTTCGAAATGACTTCCGCGATGACTTCTTCATCAACGACGCCATCGGTCTGTTCAGACTTCTCTCGCCATTCCTGCTTGATCTGATCTTTCTTCTTGCGAAGCTTTTCAGCCTGATCACGCAAGTTGGCTGCTTTCTCGAAGTCCTGATTGGCGACTGCGTCTTCTTTCTCGTTGTTCAGCCGCTCGATGTCTTCGTCGATCTCTTTGAGATCTGGTGGACGAGTCATTGTACGCAATCGTATGCGTGCACCGGCCTCGTCAATCACGTCAATCGCCTTGTCCGGCAAGCATCGACCTGTGATGTATCGACTGGACAGATCAACCGCTGAAACGATCGCATCGTCAGTGATTTGGACGCGGTGATGGTCTTCGTAACGTTTGCGAAGTCCTTTCAGGATTTCCACCGTCTCGGTCATCGAAGTTGGATCGACAATGACCTCCTGGAATCGTCGAGCCAGAGCATTGTCTTTTTCGATGTACTTACGATACTCGTCCAGTGTCGTGGCACCGATACATTGGATCTCACCGCGAGAAAGTGCTGGTTTGAGCACGTTTGCCGCGTCGATCGCGCCTTCTGCACCACCGGCACCGACGAGAGTATGCAATTCGTCGATGAACAGGATCGTGTTCTTGGCTCGGCGGACTTCATTCATAACCGCCTTGATTCGCTCTTCGAACTGCCCGCGGTACTTGGTACCGGCAACCATCATCGCCAGGTCGAGAACGACGATTCGCTTGTCCGACAGGATCTCGGGAACCTCACCGCTAATGACTCGTTGAGCAAATCCTTCGACGATTGCGGTCTTCCCGACACCTGCTTCGCCCAGCAGAACCGGATTGTTCTTGGTGCGACGACAGAGGATCTGGATCGCTCGTTCGATTTCCTTCTGGCGACCGATTACTGGATCCAACTTGCCTTGCTTGGCCAGTTCAGTCAGGTCGCGTCCAAAGCTGTCGAGAGCAGGAGTCTTCGACTTACCGCTCTTGGAGGCAGTACCTTCCGCGCCGCCGCCTTCACGACCGCCGCGTTCGCCACCTTCGCCGCCTTCGATACCGTTGCCAAGCAGGTTGAGGACTTCTTCGCGTACCTCTTCCAGTTTGAGCCCCAGGTTCATCAAAACCTGAGCGGCCACGCCTTCTTGTTCGCGCAGTAGGCCGAGCAGAATATGTTCGGTGCCGACAAAGTTATGGTTCAGATTGCGAGCTTCTTCCATCGAATACTCGATGACTTTCTTGGCTCGCGGAGTTTGCGGAAGCTTACCCATCGTGATCATTTCCGGACCACTCTGAACCAGCTTCTCGACTTCGAGTCGAATCTTGCGAAGATCGACTTCGAGATTCTTCAGCACGTTGGCTGCAACCCCGGTACCTTCTTTGACAAGGCCGAGCAGCATATGTTCGGTGCCGATATATTCGTGGTTGAATCGCTGAGCTTCCTGGTTCGCAAGTTGCATAACCTTGCGAGCTCGATCGGTAAAGCGTTCGTACATGTCACTTCCTCTACTAAAACAGTACACGGCCTGGTTGCCGGGCACATACGACGTTCCTGGCGAAGACGTCTGAATCGTTTGCTGTAAAAACAAGTTGTGGTTACTAATGGGTTCGCCGCGACGATCCCTGTTGTTTGAAACGAAGCCAGCACAACGGTGGTTCGATTTTTAACACTTCGGAATTACTTCCGAAGGGATGTTAATTTACGGACGCAGGTTGGCTCGTATTCCTTACCGCATCTGCCTTCGTTTCAAAACGCATTCATTGCAAATCAGTTGACGGATCCGGCGCTTCGTCTTGAAGCAGACCAATCAACTCTCGCTCGCGGCGAATCTCAAAATTCCAATGAACCGACTCGTCGTATTTTTCGAGTTGCAGAAGTTGTTCGGACGCCCAATCCAGCCGTTCGGTATGTCGAAACAAGGTTGCCAGCAACAGCCTTGCCTCAATATCACGTTCGGCCAGTTTCAACCGGCGCTTGAGCAAACTCTCTGCTTCGGTCCAATGACCCCTTAAGTATTCCCGCTGTGCCTGATTAAACAAGGTGTGGGAATTTTCCCGTTGCAATTCTGCCGGATCGTCGGAAACGATTATCCCGCTTTTTTCAGTAGAAAAGTCACTTCTTTCCTGTTCCGAAGACATCTTCGGGGGTTTCGACAAATCCACAATTGAGTGCAATGCACCCCACGTTGTCACCAGCCAGACAAGGAACAAAATCGGCCAGGCGATCGCCGGAGCAACGTCTCCCAACAAAGCGGGCCAGATAAAGGTAGATACAAGTGCCAGGTTCAGAACGACCGAAAAACCGATCGCCCAGATCAGCGAAGTATAATTGCCTCGCAGCCAAAGTTGAGGTAACCCCGGCCATCCACACAATAAATTCTGACCCCATTTCATGGGTTCGCTCCGGCTTCCTTGCCTATTGAAAAATACCACGTAGCAAACGACGTGGGACCAAATTTTCAGCCATTGAATTCATGCTCAAAAAAAATGTTCGGGCGAAGTATTAATAGCAGGACAAGTTACGTCAATTGCAATCAAAACCCTGTTTTTCGCCCCAACAAATTACTATCCTCGTAAACAGCATAGTTTTACGCACCTGGCTGGAATAAGATCTGCTATCGTTTCATCCGCGCAGCTTTTCCTGGTTGGTTTTTCACCTAAGTTGCAAAGCAAGTGCCAAATCGTTCCAATCCGATTACCACAGGTTTTTCACCCGCTTTTTGCTCGGTTTTGAGTCTAACTGACTACGCTAGACGTTCCGCCCGTCATTTGATTGGCCTGCCAGCTTGTGACAGTTTGGCAGTCAACATGCTGCCACTTTTTTATTTGTAGATAACTGTCTATGGTCGATTCGAAATCCAAAAATTCTGCTCTCCGGATCATTGATGCATCGTTCAATCGCGCGATGGAAGGCCTGCGGGTGGTCGAAGAATTTACCCGCATGCATTTGAACGACAAATTCTTGACCGAAGAAACAAAGCAACTTCGTCATGCACTAGCGGATTTGACTTCCAAAATCGGTGGCGAGCGTTTGTTGGAGAGTCGGGATATCCTGCACGATGTCGGTACTGAGGTGGCTGTCGAAACGGAATATTCGCGAGACAGTTTGGAGAGCGTTTTGCGAGCTAACTGTGGCAGGGTTCTACAGTCACTGCGTTCGATGGAAGAGTACTCCAAGTTACTGGAACCACCGTTGGGGGCCGGGTTTGAGGAGCTGCGGTACAAAACCTATTCGCTGGAAAAAGCGATCGTAGGTGCCCAGCAGAGCCGAGATCAAATTGCCGACGCGGCAATATATGTTCTGGTCAGTGTGGGCCCGGATTTTAAGCGGTTTGAAACGCTCGTTGTGGGTTTAGTCGAAAGCGGCGTCGATTTCATTCAGCTTCGCGACAAAAATCTGAACGATCGAGAACTGGTCGCTGCCGGTCAGCTGATTTCTGGGTACACGCGGTCAAAGCCAACCCGTTGGATCATGAACGATCGTGCAGACCTTGCGGTCATTGCTCATGCAGACGGCGTCCATGTAGGTCAAGATGATTTGCCGGTGGCCGAAGCGAGGCGAATTGTTGGGCCGGAAAAATTGATCGGGGTTTCCACGCACGACATTGACCAGGCTCGCCAAGCGGTCCTGGCCGGTGCGAGCTATATTGGAGTCGGTCCGTGTTTTCAGTCGCAGACAAAATCGTTCGATGAGTTTGCATCTGACCAGTTCATCCAGTCGGTCGCGAACGAAATTTCCTTGCCTGCGTTTGCCATTGGCGGGATCAATCCATCGAACGTTTCGAATCTGATCGAATTGGGGATAAAGCGTTTTGCAATCGGCCGGTCTATTACAGACGCTGAGTCGCCAGCTGATGCCGTCGCTGCGTTTCGACAGGCTACCAGTTAAAGAGCGAGAGCGGCGCGCGCAAGAAAAAAGGTGTCCGTTTTGAAAACGAACACCCGGGAAATGGTTGGTGGTTGTTTAGTCTGCCTACGCGGTTGTCGAGAACAGAGTCAGGCCTGAACCGTTTCCGAACGTCTGCAGGATTCCACCTGTGATCACTACGTTTTGGAACGCAGCCAGAGGCTCAGTGCTGGCAAACAGATGGTTGAAAGTACCGTCTTCATTCATGCTGGTTGTGACCGTGTAGTTACCAGAAACAAGGCTGGGAACTTCAGAGTATTCAACACCAGAAACCAATGCTTCCCAATGAACTGCAGCTCCCGTAGTGTTTCTTACTTGGAGGTTAAACGGTACGAATTGAAGATCCTGAAAGTTGTCGCTAACGACATCGCCGACGGATAGACCCAAGGTTGGTTCGGCAGTGAGTTCTACAACGGTTTGATCCAACAACTCGGTAGAAACGGCTTCCAAATCTATCTGCTCCAGAACCTGTTCAGCCTGTGCTTCAAGTTGCGCGGCGGCTTCTTCCTGCTGCGAAGCAGGCATGTTTTGGTCTGGATCGTAAGCGGTGTCTTCTGCTTGAACATTGAAATATTCATCTTCGCCGAAGCTGCCGCACAACATGTCGGCTCCCTGTCCACCGACCAAGCGGTCGTTGCCGTAATACCCGATCAGAACGTCGTTGCCTTCTCCGCCGCGCAGGTGGTCATCTCCTCTGTCGCCGTGCAGAATATCATGGCCATCTCGTCCAGCGAGGAAGTCATCACCGTCGCCGCCCCACAATTCATCGTTGCCGTCGCCTCCATTCAGACGATCATCGCCGGTCCATCCGTAGAGCAAATCGTCACCGCGGCCACCGATTAGTGTATCATCGCCTTCGTGACCTTTGAGGACATCGTCACCTTCTCCGCCAGAAACGACATCGTCACCTGTATAGCCTGACAGGTAATCGTCACCGCTACCGCCAAGCAAGCGGTCGTTGCCAACCCAGCCATACAGCTCGTCGTCACCGTTGCCACCAACGAGTCGGTCGTTTCCTTCGTGACCTCTGAGTACGTCATCGCCATCCCCTCCGTTAACGTAATCGTCACCCGTGTAGGCAGACAGGTAGTCGTCGCCATCACCGCCGATCAAACGATCGTTACCTTTCCAGCCGTATAACTCGTCGTTTCCATTCCCTCCAACGACACGGTCATTTCCTTCGTGACCTTTGACGACATCGTCGCCGTTTCCACCGTGAACGAAATCGTCGCCGAGGTAACCTGAGACGTAGTCATCACCGTTTTGCCCGACAAGCCTGTCGTTACCAAACCAACCGTAAAGAGAATCGTCGCCTGCTCCACCAGCCAGGTTGTCGTCACCGTAGTCACCATGGAGCCGGTCATTGCCAGCCCGGCCACGAAGCACGTCGTCGTTCGAGCCGCCGCGCAGCTCGTCATCTCCGAAGCCTCCCACCAACACGTCTTTGCCTCGGTTGCCGTACGCAAGCGAGGATAAATTGGTGTTATTGCGGAAATAGTCGTCGCCGTCACCACCGCGGAACTCGACCATTCTCACTTGGCTGGCATCAAATCTGTAGAATTCCTCCGAGTTGTCTCCGCTAGATACGGTTACTGTCAGAGCCGAATCACTGGTTGAAACCAGAACCGAATCCGCCAATTCAGAACCCGTAATGGCCAAGACACCAGCGTCAAGTGAGACGATAGGATTAGCCGTCAGAACTTTTCGTTCTTCAAGACTCTCGTAATTAAAGGATTTGCTCGTTGGGCGTTTGGTGCTCATTTTTTTCGGTGGGGAAGGACTCGGTGGGTAAGAAGAACTGGCTTAGTGGAACTGAATAGCTCCATTGAAAACGTAGGCCAACTTCGCCTTGTCGACCGAGAAAATTTGCCAGATGGCTGTTGAACATAACGAACAAGCGTTTCCGTTTTGAAACACCTGCCGCGTAATACGGGAAAAATATGATGAAAAATCGCCACACGTAGGAAAAACGAGGGTTAATGCCCGGTCGTTTTTACTGTCGAAATCCCGCAGACAGTCTAAAAAGAGAGAGTTGGCGGCTTATTTACTCGTTAAATACATGCCACGCTTACGCGAGCATGCTTAGGCGAGTTTAAGCACGGCTGCACCCAGAGACACAAACAATCGTCCGCATGACTGAAAGTGCTTTCTGAATCAGCCATAGCGCCGAGGTTCAAGCTAATGTTGAAGCTGCGTTCTAAACTGCGTTCTTGAACTCAGCCTCAAGACACTCACGAACGTAGCTCAGCACAGCATTCGACGTGTTGTCGTATGAGTCATCGACAAACGCACCGGCCGCCGCTTTGTGGCCGCCGCCATCAAAGTGTTTGGCGACTTGATTGCATTCGACACCGCAACGGCTGCGAAAACTGATCTTGAATCCGCCTTCCAGTTGCCCAACCAGGATCACCGCGAACTTGGTATGTTCAATTTCGAGAGCCAGGTTGATTAAATCTTCGGTGTCGCTCGGCAAGGCACCAGTATTTTCGTAGTCCTCTGGCAAGATGTATGTATGCGCCAGACGGCCTCCCATTTCCACTTTTACGCGAGACAGTACAACACCGCGCAAGCGAACTCGGCCCACCGTCTCTCGCTCATAAAGATCGCCGTAGATTTCCGGTGGCTTAGCGCCGGCTGCCAGCAACTTGCGAGCAATATCGAATGTAGTCTCGGTGACTGATGGGAAGCGGAACCAACCAGTGTCCGTCGCGATCGCTGCAAACAACGGTTTGGCAATCTCGGCCGTCAACTCAACCCCCAAATGCTCAGCAGCTTCAGCGACCATGCGCCCCGCGGCCTCAGCCGTTGTGTTCTTGAAAAGTTCCGCATCAATGTCGTCTTCGCCAACATGGTGATCGAAAATGATCTTCTTGCACTTGGAGTTGCGAATGATGTCGGCCATGTCACCAAGTTGCTTCCAAGCGCTGGTGTCGAGAATCATGTGCAAGTCAATGTCTTCGATATCCTCAGCACCGATGTCTTCGTTGATTGCCAGGATCTCATCGTTGGGATCGATGAACTGCAGGTTGGGAGGCACCGGTTGACCGCAGACAATGCGGACTTGCTTGCCAAGTTTCCGCAGAATCCCAGCCATGCCCAGGCAGCTGCCCAGCGCATCGCAGTCGGGCCGAATATGGCTGGTCAGCACAACATTGTTTGACTGCTTGATGACTTCACAAAAACGATCCCAATCTACATTCATGTTTATTCCTTGCTGCTGGCGACCTGCCTTGCGTCAGCAATGTCCTGCTTGAGTTGTTCCACCAAACTTTCAGTGGATTCGAACTGACGAATATCGCGCAGTCGCTGGATAAAATCAACCTCGATGGTTTGTCCATAGATGGATTCGTTGAAGTTGATAACGTGGACTTCGACCTTTTTGGCCCGTTCGCCGAAAGTCGGGTTGGGGCCGATGTTAATCGCAGCCAGGTGCTTACGACGAGCGATCACTACCCTGCCCGCGTAAACGCCGTCTTTGGGGATCAGCGTGTCGATCCCGTCCAGGTTCGCTGTCGGAAAGCCAAGCTTGGCCCCTCGAGCCGCTCCATGAGTCACCATACCGCGAATGCGGTAAGGTCGAGTCAACAATTGACCGGCCAGACCAACATGTCCATCGTGCACGAGTCCTCGGATCCGGCTGCTGGAAATGTATTCGGCCTCATGTTGGATTGGCTTAACGATCTCCAACAGAATGTCATTTTGATCGCACATTTGTTTCAGCGTTTCGACGGTTCCTTGTCGCTGCTTGCCGAAAAAGAAGTTCGGTCCTTCGACAACCACCTTCGCGCCGATTGCCTGAACAATGATCTGATCGAAAAATTCCTGACTGGTGAGTGAAAGGAATTTCGGGTTGGTGGGGAATGCGATCATCGCGTCGATTCCCAGTTCGGATAGTAACTCCGCCTTACGGTTGGTCCAAGTCAACGGCGGAGGTGCCTGATCGGGTCTTAGTAGACGCACTGGGTGCGGGTCAAACGTAAATACAATCGCAGCTCCATCCGCGTCGGATGCATGTTGTCGCAGTCGATCAATGATCTGCGAATGCCCACGATGAACGCCGTCGAAATTTCCGATCGTCAACGCGCCACCATGCAGCGATTCAGGGAAGTCTTCGAGTTTCCGATAGAGGTTCAATCGGCACCTTCCTCAGACGGTTCCGTTGGGATCCGTTTCGGAGCAGGGAACTCGATCGTGAATTGTGTTCCACGTCCGACTTCGCTTTGCACATTGATTCGACCGCCATGCGCTTCAATGATCTTCTTGGCAGTGGGTAGGCCGAGTCCGGTCCCGCCGTCTTTGCGAGTGTAAAAGATGTCGAACATCTTGAGCAATGTTTCTGATTCCATCCCGCATCCAGTGTCGATCAAATCGAGCGCGACTCCCATCCGCGTCAGACGCGTTCGGGCGACCAGCTGCCCACCGTCAGGCATCGCCTCAAGTGCGTTTTTGACCAGGTTAATCAACGCCGCCTGGAAAGTCTGCGACTCCATTTTGATGCTGGGGATATCGCTTTCCAGCAACCGTTGGATTTCAACTTTCTGCTTCTTGGCTTGAGACTTAAAAAGTTGCAGGACAAGTAGCACCTGCTCGTTTAGGCTACCCGCATTGAGTTCCAGATTATCCAGTCGCGTGAATCGCTGGAAATCGTTGAGCATCGTCTCCAGACGTTCACACTGTCGCTTGAGCGTGTCGATGCGGCCTAAAGCCTGTCGACCGGCAGACGTATCCAGCTCCTCGAAATCTTCACCCAGCAACTCGATCTCCATGCGGATGACCGAGAGTGGGTTCTTGATTTCATGAGCCAGCGAGCCAGCTAGCTCCTGGTATTGCTTACGCAATTTTTCGACGTAATCGTCATTGGAGTGATTCATCGTTCACTCGGACCGAAACATCGGAACATCGTAAATTTGGATTGAGGAATGTCGCTTGCCGCAGACCAGGGGTCAAAAGGACCTGGCAAGTCGGGCAAACGACTTTTCCAGCGATTTCTAACGTCGACCGCGACCACCACCGCCGCCGCCGCCACTGCCATAGCCGCCGCCTCCACTGCTGCCGCCGCTTCCACCACGACCTCGGCCACCGCTTCCACCACGACCTCGGCCACCGCCGCCTCCGCCGCCGCTTCCACCACGACCTCGGCCACCGCCGCCTCCGCCACCGCTTCCACCACGACCTCGGCCACCACCGCCTCCGCCGCCGCTTCCACCACGACCTCGGCCACCGCCTCCGCCGCCACCACGTTCACTGCGGTCGCCACGATCTCGGTCTCGTCCGCGGCCGCCACCGCCTCCGCCGCGATCTCCTCTGTCGCCACGATCGCCTCGGTCTCCACGATCATCATTCTCGTAGCGACCGCCACCATCGTTAGAGTAGCCACCTCCTCCGCCGCGTTCGTATCCTCCGCCGCCACTTTCGTAACCAGCTTCGAACTCGTCGCCACCGCCATCAACAGCTGCACCAACAGGAGCCAACTCGTCTTCGATTCCGAGTTCTTCCAACGCCTGACGTCGGCTCAGTTTGACGCGATCATTGCCATCGACGTCGATGACCAACACTTGCAACTCATCGCCGATTTGGCAGATTTCCGAGACATCATTGATGAAGCCATTGGAAAGTTCGCTGATGTGGCACAAGCCATCCCGGCCTGGCAGAATCTCGACGAACGCACCAAAGTCCTTGATGCTGCTGACGGTGCCTGTGTAGATCTTGCCGACTTGAACAGTCGCCGTCGTCAGTTCTACTCGCTCGAGTGCCTTTTGGGCCAATGCTGCGTCCGAACCGGCAATAGTAACTTTGCCGGACTCTTCGACTTCGATAACGGTTTCGGTCTGTTCCTGAATCGCGCGAATGTTCTTGCCGCCAGGACCGATTAACATCCCGATCTTCTCTGGATCAATCTGGCAGCTTAACAAGCGTGGTGCATGCTGCGAAACGTCCTCGTTCGGACGCCCGATTGTTGTGAGCATCGTCTTGAGAATATCCATCCGAGCTTCCCGAGACTGCGCCAAAGATTCCTTGATGATCTCGTTGCTGATCCCGCGGATCTTAAGGTCCAGTTGGATCCCGGTAATACCGACTTGCGATCCAGCGATCTTGAAGTCCATGTCGCCGAAATGGTCTTCGCTGCCAAGTATGTCAGTCAGCAGAACCCAGTTGTCGTCTTCCTTCACCATTCCAATGCTGATACCAGCAACCGGGTTTTTGATTTTGACGCCCGCTGCCATCAGTCCCAAAGTGGCACCGCAAACCGTTGCCATCGACGAGGAACCGTTGGATTCCAGAATGTCCGAAACAATTCGAATCGTGTACGGGAAATCGTCCGGATCAGGAAGTACTGGCTTCACACTGCGTTCAGCCAAAGCTCCGTGGCCAATCTCACGTCGACCGGGACCACGGTTCGGTCGGCACTCGCCCACACTGAAAGATGGGAAGTTGTAGTCGAGCATGAATTTCTTGGAGTACGTGTCGGTCAGGCCGTCGACTTTCTGCTCGTCTTTGCCTGTTCCGAGTGCAACGGTGATCAGTGCCTGTGTTTCACCTCGTTGGAAAACCGCACTACCGTGCACGCGTGGCAACACGTCTACAACACATTCAATCGGTCGGACAGTTTTATTGTCACGACCGTCAGAGCGTTTGCCGTCCAGGATCAAGTCGCGAATGACTCGCTCTTCCAAGTCGTGCCAGGCAGTTTTCAATGCCGATTGCTCGAAGGCGTTGTCAGCATCAGGGTCCGGGTTGACGGCTTCGAATGCCTTTTCTTTCAACGCACGAGCGGCATCAGCTCGATCGTGCTTGCCAGGAACCTGCAAGATGTTTTTCAGCTCGTCGTAGTACGTGCTCTTGAAGCGATCGAGCAGGCCATCGCTTTCTGGTGCAGTGAACTCTGCCTTTTCGACATTGACCTTGGCTGCCAATTCTTTGGTCAGGTCGATAACTTGCTTGATCGTATCGTGAGCAAACTCGATAGCAGCAAGCATGTCGGCTTCGGAGACTTCGCGAGCAAATCCTTCGATCATGGTTACCGCGGACTCGGTCCCGGAAACGATGACGTCCATGTCGCTTTCTTCCAGTTGTTCCTGAGTCGGGAATGCAACCAGTTTGCCGTTAACGCGACCCACGCGGGTTGAGGCGACAGCTTCAGGGAATGGCATCGGGCTGATGAAACAAGCCGCAGACACACCGTTCATTGCCAAAACATCAGCGTCAGTGACCCGATCGCTGGAAACTACCATTGCCTGGCACTGAACTTCGTCTTTGAAGCCTTCGGCAAACATTGGACGAATCGGACGGTCGATCAATCGTGAAGTCAAAGTCTCCTTCGTCGAAGGACGACCTTCTCGCTTAATGAAACCTCCGGGAAACTTACCGGCCGCACAAGTCCGCTCGCGGTAGTCACAAGTCAGCGGGAAGAAATCGATTCCCGGTCGCGGCGATCCGGTCGTTACTGCATTTAAAACGACCGTGTCGTTGTACTGGATAATTATGCACGCGGATGATTGTTTTGCCAAAAAACCTGTCTCCATCGACAGGACGCCATCACCAATCTGCTTTTCTACTTTAATTTTCACTTACCAATCCTCAACAATCAGACTTCATCAAATGATTACAAATACAAATTTCTACAACTTCAAAACCACGTAATCATGGTGGGGCTTGGCTGGAATTCAGCAAGCAGCAGGGGGCATTCGCAGTTCGATCAAACCACCGATCACAAACCAATAGCGCGATCGCCTACGAAGAACGTCCAAAGACAATTCCAAGAATGCTTTAAAGAAACGATTGATTGACAATCGTTATTTACGAATATTCAGGCGACCGATGATGTCCAGATAACGATCCGGGTTCACCTCGCGTAAATAATCTAACAAGCGACGCCGACGAGAAACCATCCCCAGCAAACCACGCCGAGTTGAATAGTCCTTCTTATTGCTTCGCATGTGTTCCGTCAGGTTGTTAATCCGAGTCGTCAGGATCGCGATCTGTACTTCTGGCGATCCTGTATCATCGCCGTTTTGCTTGAATTCTTCGACTAACTCTTTTTTGCGTTCTTTTGTTATTGTCATTTTTTATCCCTGCACCAGCAGCCAAATACGTACGTCAACCAACAATCATCGCTGCGGCGCCATACTGGAAATCCACTGATCCGTCTCCTTCGATTTCCAAGCCAACATATTACGTCGATTTCACAATTCTTACTTACAAATGAGCTACTTCGCTCAACCCGAAATAATACGCGGATCAGAGGTTCTTGCAATAACAGATTCGGATTTTGAGCCTTCACGTAAAGCCAATATTCGAAATGCTCCAGTCGTTTGCTTTAGGTAATAGCTGCGTTATCCGATTTAATTTGTAAAGGCGAGTGGCGTTTTGCGTCAAAAACGCCAGTGAAACCCGCCAACATTCAATTTTGGCGGATTTCATCTATAATGCGGGAATCACAAAATCTAATGAGCATCCCTATGCCCGAACCTAAGAAAATCTCGAATTTCTCGCGTAGAACGTTCCTCACCACCGCGACCGCTGGAGCTGCGGCAGTTGGCTTGGCCGCTGGCAAGCGAGCTTCTGGTAAGCCAGGTGGAGGAGGCAAACGACGAGGCCGAGTGCGTTGGCGATTCCAGGCACAGCGAATCGAAGAAACTTTCGGCGATGGCTCAAGTGTGCCATTTTTCCGATACGTTGCTGTCGGTAACACCCGCTCCAACGGACGACTGCCGCTGATGCAGGATCGTGAAAACCGCAAGGTATCGGTGAGTATCGAAAACCTGGTCGATTTCCCGATCCAGCCTACCATTTTGAATTACGACTCAGGGCCCGTCATCATGCCGCAGGAAACGGCAGTGTGGGATTTCGTGATGCCGCCTGAAGGAACGTGGATCTTCACCGAAGCGTTGCTCGGGACTTTCGCCAGTTCAGCAGGATTCGCAGCGGCGATGATTTCCAATCCGACTGTTCAGAATCCGGCGATGCGAGAATATTTCCTGATGTATCAGGACGCCGACGATCGCTGGAACAATGCCATCGACAACGGAAACTTGCCTGATGAAGCAGTTTTCGAACCGAACTACCACACGCTCAACGGACTTAGTTATCCAATGACGTTGATGGACAATCGGACGCGGATCAATTGCGAGTTGGGTGAGGATGTACTTATTCGAATCGCAAACCTCAGCAACATTCGGCACTCATTGCACTTTCATGGATACCACGTTGATATCCTGAAACGGAACAACAAACTCGAGACGATCCTGCCTGAAAAAGACACGATTGCATTGGACGTGAATAGCACGACCGACGTCCTGATGCATGTCAAGCAAGTGGGAGAGTACCCCGTGCATCCGCACTCGTTGACGGCGACCACCGACAACGGAACATATCAGGGCGGATCCGTAACAATGATCGACGCTCAAGAAGCCTAATCAATTTTACTTCGAATCAGATTGAAGCTGCCATGGCCGGACTAGGTACCAACGTAAGTAACGAACACAGTATGCGTGCCCGTATGAACGGGTTCACGACACTCAACGGAAACCCGGTTCAACTCTGGTTTTTCGATGTCAATTCCAGTAATTCTGGATTTATGGGGAACCGGTTTTCTCCCTCTGCTCATATCGAGATAGTCGAGGGCGAAATGGTCAGTATCGATGTCCTCAACGCCAGTAATATGGATCATACGATTCACCTGCATGGCTTGGACGTTGATCAGGCCAATGACGGTGTCGCAACGACTTCTCAACCAATCGCGCCGTTTGAAACATTTACCTATCAATTCATTGCTCCGTTTGCCGGAACCTATCATTATCATTGCCACATCGACACGGTGCTGCACTACCACAAAGGTATGGCTGGAGCCATCATTGTTCGCCCTCCAGGTGGTCGAACGGATATTGGCTGGGAAGGCGGTCCAGCGTTTGATGAAGAGATCCTGTGGCAGTTCGGGACGTATGACACCAGTTGGGAAGGAATTGACACCAGTAGCTCGATCACAGCTCGTCATCGCCCCGATGTTTTCATGATCAATGGCTTGGTGACGAACGATGCAGTGGTCGATCCGTTTACGGAAATTCGAATGCGACGTGGGCAAGTTGGATACCTGAGAGTTGTTAATCAGGCATATCAGTTTGCCCGATTCTCGCTTGGCGGACTGCCGTTTCAAGTCGTCGCTACTGACGGTCGCCCAATGCCACAACCGGTCATGGCTGATAGTTGGGAACTTGGGACTGGAGAACGCTACGATGTTCTGTTTAGTTCCGACGTATCGCTCGCGGGGCTGGCGACTGTTGAGTACCTCCACGATTACACTCGTGAAGTCATCGGCACAGCATCGACGTTGATTCGGATCCGATAGCCGATAGTCAGTCAGTCGAAAAACAGTATGCCGACGTTAGGTTGTCGCTCGTAAGTTAAGCGTGACTTCCATTCAGACGAAGCCAGTCCAGTGTCGCTTTGACGCCATCTCGAATTGTGCGAGGCTGGTAACCAATTTCCTGTTCTGCCTTGGCGTGGGAAAGCCAGCAGCTGGACGAGTACTTCTTGGCGAACTTGGGAGTCAATTTCGGTGGGTGGTTGAACCAGTTGGCTTTTAGCAACTGCATGTGGGCGTAGAGCCTGATCGCAAGTAAAGGGACCGGCAGCAGCCATTTTGAGCCCGGTGTCGACTCTTCCTGAATCATCCCGAACAGTTCGAGGAATGATAAGTTTTCTCCGCCGAGTAGATATCGAGATCCCGGCTTGCCGTTTTGCATTGCCAACAGATGGCCGGTCACGACGTCTTCTATGAAGACGTAGTTGCCGACCGAATTCCCGGATCCGGGCAACATCCGCCAGCTGCCTTCCTCGATTTGCGAGATAATTTTCGTTAACGAATTTGCAACCGTCAGCGGACCCGGCCCGAATACTCGTGTGGGGTTCACGATAACTCCGTCCGTTTCCGAGCTGTTGGTCAGATCCAGAAACAGATCCTCAGCTTGGATCTTGGATTGCTCATATTGCGACTTTTCTCCAAGGTCGCGTGGGGAATTCTCATCGAGTAACTCCTCGCCGGTCGACGGCCCAAACACGCCCGCGGTAGACGTGAATACGATCCGTTTAAGGCCGTTCTCAATGGCTGCCTTTGTAACGTTTCGCATACCTTCAACGTTCACATTCGTAAACTGCAATGGATCCCTGGCCCAGGGTTTTGCCATCGCGGCCAAATGGAAACAATAGTCGCATCTGGACATCGCCGTAACAATTCTCGCAGGATCAAGGATGTCGCCATTCGCAATGCGAATATTCTGATGCGCAAGGCGATCGTCATTCGGGGGGGTCCGGCACAGAGCTACGACCGATGCCCCCTGCTCTGCAAGCTCTCGGCAGATCCTGCTGCCCAGAAATCCATTGGCTCCAGTTACAAATGCAGTTCCTTGCAAGCTAGGCGTTTTCATGTCCTCGCCGTCCGATTTAACTAGAGCTTGTTACCAGTTCGCTAATGCCAGTTGGAACAGGAACGCGTACGAACTACGTCAAAGCTAAACGAGCGTTGTCATTGATCAACCTGGCAACATTCTGAGCTGAAGCGATGCCAGTTTCAAGCAACGGTACTCCGCGATGGGCATAGCTACCGGCGAACCAAATTCTTCGTCGTTTGTCCGCGTGCATCTGTTCAATCAACTGCCAGCCGCGAAACGACTTTTCTGTTACAACAGGACGCTGAAGGTGAACCTGGCAAATCGCTTTGTCAGGACGCTTGCCGGGCACTGCGTGAATAGTCTGGAAAACATCATCTTGCAGGTTGAGTTCAGGTGCAAAACGGTTGAGCCAGATGGTGCATCTCGCAGCTATTGTAGTATCTTCACCGACGTCCATATTGAACGCAGACCAGTTCTTGCGGCTATTCGGCATCAGTGATTTATCCTGATGAACGTCGACCTGCACCGTTTCGTATTCAAAGCAGCTCGCCATTTCAGATTCCTGGCTGGTTGGGTTCGCCAATATTCCTGGAACATGGTTGGCTTGTGTTGCAATCACGACATGGTCAAACAGCTGGCGTTTTTCTGTTTCGTGGTCGACTGCAACCTGCTCCTGCAGGCGAGCTATGCCTTCAACAGTTGAATTCAATTTGACTTCGATCGAGTCCTGCATGATGCGATCCACGACGTCTGGCGTACCGTGTTTTGCTCGAAACAAAGATTGGCTGACCTGACCATCAGAGGATGTTATCTTGGCAAGTGATTCAAGCACGATACAAGCCGGGTATGCAGCCAAAGCCTGATACGAACAGGTGAATACCGTCGAAGACAATAACGGATACAGAAACCCGTAGATAAAATCATTTGAGAACTCGTGCTTGGACAGGTATTCCGCAAGAGAAACATCGTCTTGTTTGCTCAATGCATCTAAATCGCGTAATCCTGTTTCTCGCAGCTTGAGAGTCTCGTGAAAGATCTTGCGGTTTGTTGACTTGGTCAATCCCAGCAAGTTGGTTGAGAAGATCCTGTCAAAATCAACCTGAAGATAGGACCTGTTTTGTTTCGCAAATGAAAGTGAACCGTTTACTTTTGCAACATCGACCTGCAGCGTCTTGTATAGATCCCAAAGTGTAGGCCATTGGTGCTGGTTCATGAGCCGCAATGGTACGTCAATAACGCAGCTGGATTCATCACTTGCGAATTCAATCGCATGATTGGAAAGGCCAAGGTTTGAATGACGTTCGAATAGAGTTACGTCATGTCCAAGCTTGTCCAGTTCGAACGAAGCTGCCAGGCCCGCGATTCCGCTTCCGATGACGGCTATTTCCATGTCAGAAATCAATCCGTGTGCAAATGCCTGATAAAAAGGCTGTCGAGCGAGCGTTGTCTACGATTCAGAGTTTGTGCTGCAATGCATCATCATGCATGGAGAGAGTTGTCTGTGCAGCAAACAGATATGGGATGGATTGAGTTCCATCCCATATCTTTGAATTCAATCAGCCTACTGGCCAAGCCCAACTGGCCTCATCGTAACGTTCCTGCTACGTTCCTCTTCGGAAATCGTAACCAGGTTTTTGGAGTCGATATATTCTTCAGTCATATGTTCACGACTGAAGAATGAGATTGCTCCATCTTTATAAGCAATGTCAAGAATTGGTTTGGGGTAAAACGGCAAGCCTCTAGGAAACTTGTAACGTTCTATTTCCAAGCCTTTGTAATCAACTACCTCGCTAGGCTTCATGCCAATTAAATCATGAACCTGCTGTTTGTTATCTGCGGAAAGCGACGCGGTAATATTGTTGGTGATTTCGTTTATTTTTTCCGTTGCTGAAGGCAGCAAGACGTACTTGTCGTAAAGGAATGCGGCTCCAACAAATACCAAAACCGCAATCAATATCCATTGCCGATAGTTGGCCTTTTTCTTGTTGCTTTGCTGGTTGTTGACTTCTTCGCCATTCGTCATTTGAAAGTTCTCCCAAAAACAAAAAAGCTGGCGAAGATCGCCAGCTTTTATTTTCAACTTAAACAAAACCGATCTTTAAAAATCAGGGAGCACGTTGCCATCAGCAGCACCGCACAATCGGCCAAGTGTTCGCGAAGCAATTTGTCGGTTAAGAGAAAGTGCAGAACCATCTCCACGAACCATGTTCACAACGCCTGGGTGTGCCGAACCGAATTGAATCCATGAGGATTCACTTGCTGTTCCGAATGTGTCTTCAATACCGACGTAAATATCAGCTCGTCCAAGACACGCACCGCCTAGAGCCAAGCCATTTCGTACGTTTTGAAGTTCACCTGCATCTGGGTCTTGATTAATCCACCCCATCGCTTCACCAAACAGAATTACGTTTGATGAGCCATCGCTGATCTTTTCGACAGAATCAGATTCGCGGTTTCGAATTGCACTGTGGAAACCAGTCCAACCACCATCCACCAAAGCAGGTATGATGTTTCGAGTAATTCCAATACCGCCCATGTTGGCTACGTAGTTCGTGATACCAAAATCGTCAGAGCCACCGATGATGTAGCCAAAGACAGTTGCATCCGCCGAAGGTGTTTGAACTCCAAAATGCTCCAAACCCTGTCCGTTGCCGTCCGAAGGACAGTTAAAGGCTTGTACATCTACTCCGGTCAAAATTTGCGAAATCCCTGGGTTCTCAGGAACTCCAAATGCATCTACGGCACCAACGCCATTGATCCAGTCAGCCAAAGCCGGATAAGCAGTGCCAGCGAAGGAGTTTTGTCTGGCGTTGAATGCCAGTGGATCAGTAATGGTCGTCAGATTGTTTAGCTCCATATAGTCCATGAGTTGGACCAATGTATAAGCCAATGGCTTTTGAATAGTAGGCATTTGGTCACCAGGCGCGCCTTCGAGACATGCACCATTATACGTGGGCAACTCCTGCAACGCACTTTGGTAATTATGAGCAGCCAAACCGATCTGACGAACGTTGTTCAAACACTCAGTTCGACGAGCTGCTTCCCTTACTTGTTGAACGGCGGGCAGAAGCATGCCGATCAAGATGCCGATAATGGCGATTACTACGAGTAGCTCCACAAGTGTGAAGCCTGAAGATCTAGTTTTCTTCATGATAATTCCTTAACAAAACAAAAAACGAAAATAATGAACTAATGGTGACAAGATTTGACGTCGCTTTACGGATCGGCATTACTGAAATCTGGCGTCACATCGTTTGCCTTAAGGTTACTGTCGTCCACTTCGACTCGTTCACGCCGCTCTCGCGAGATACTTGTCTCTTCTTCAGGACCACTGCAGCCCGATGACAAAATTAAAATTAATGCTGTTAAACAAACAGCAAAACTCGAAAATCTCATGTACATTCCCAATAAAAAAATGAATAAAACAGAGATGAGGATTAATTGTTAGTATACCAATGCAGTGACTTTGGAACAAGGCTCGGCATTATAACTGAGCGTTAGATGAATTTGGATCGAGTCTTATGGATTCTGCTCTAAAACTACTAGTGAAATCGGCTAAAACCCCCTTGCAAGATGAATAACCGCTCAAATTCCGCCTTTTTCGTGTCAGGGAGAAGATCCGTTTTCGCCCGAGCTTTCAAAGGTGCCCACAAAGACGTTCGACCAGATAATTTGTTAATCAACTTGCTTACTGTATATCAGCATACTGATCCCATTTTGTGGAGTAGTAAAGTCGATGATCTTGTCGTCGGATGCGCGTATCCAGAAGGCGAACAGGGGTACAACATTTCTCGCATGGTTGCTTTGGGGCTTGGTCTTGAGGTGCCTGGATGCACGGTTAATCGGTTGTGTGCTAGCAGCCTCGAGGCGGTAGCAATCGCCGCCAGTCGGATACTCTCCGGTTGGGGTGAATCGTTTCTAGTCGGCGGAGTGGAATCGATGAGTCGCATTCCTCGCCGCGGAGTAAACTTCTCTGAGTCGGATGACATTCGTCAGGTCTGTGGGAACGCATATATCAACAACGGGGAAACTGCCGAGAAGGTCGCCCGTTCTTATTCCCACATCGATCGCCAATCGCAAGAAGACTTTGCTGCTCGCAGTCACGAGTTAGCCGATGCGGCTTACAACGCCGGCAAGTACGATATCCAGGTTATCGGATCGAACGACAAGCAACGCGACGAATTTATCCGCGTGCCTGTCAATCGAGAAAAAATCGCAAGCTTAGCACCTGCGTTCTCTGAAGATGGAGTTGTCACGGCCGCGACCAGCTCACCGTTGAGTGATGGTGTTGCCGGTGGTTGGGTGGTTTCGCGTTCGGTCGCTCAGCAAGCCGGCTTGGCACACGGCCTGGAGATTGTCGATGTGCAAGTCGCTCACGTAGCACCGGATGTTATGGGCATGGGACCAGTACCGGCGACGCAAGCAATTTTTGCGCGAAACAAACTCGAACCCACGGACGTCGTCGCCTATGAGATCAACGAAGCGTTTGCGATCCAGGTGTTGGCGTCGATGGAAGAGCTCGCGATCCCAGCTGATCGAGTGAATACCTGGGGCGGCGCGCTGGCGCTGGGGCATCCACTGGGTGCAAGTGGTTTGCGACTTGTGATGACGTTACATGATCGCTTGGTTGAACGCGACGAAGAAGGAGCTTTAGGAATCGTGACTCTTTGTGTTGGCGGCGGCCAAGGGATGTCGATTCTTTTCCGATTTGCAAAAATCTAAAATCGTCTAACTACAACGTGTGCGATTTTAGATCGGCTTGCTACGAGCTCCCTGTCCAGTCAGTCCTCTTTCAATTAGCCTGCGCATCAAACCTGATTGGATTTGACGAATCATTCTCAATTACCATTCGGGCTTCAGTCGCATCACGCACTTTTCTGGGCGCGTCGGTTGATTGAACTTTCATGAAACCGGCAATACCAACGAGCAACAGCATCGTGATGAACGTGACGTCGTACCAGCCAGTCCCCGAACGAAAGCTGACAGCCCGTTCACTGCGCCCCGACAGAACACTTACCAGGAAAAACACGACCAACGCCAGGATCATTTTTAGCGAAAGAAGTGTCAGGTAAATCATATCCAGTTGATAGGTCACCGCTTTCAAGTACGCGTTGTACAAACCGCTGACCAGCAAAAACAAAACCGACAGCATGACCATTTTTGACCAGGCAGCTCGAATCGATTCGAACACAATTTCGGCTGGTGCGGCCTTTTGAAACGTTGGGACAACCGCAAATCGCAGGAACGTGACGCCACCAAACAACGTTAAAGCCGCCAGGATATGCGCCCAGCGAAAAATCAGCTCCAAAACATTCATCAGTCATACCTTCGCGTAAATTCAAGTTTCCTGCCGTATCGGAAAGGTGTAAATGAAATCAATCCCAAACACAAGCTTGCCTTTGAGTCCGGGTTCCCGGCCTTTGAGTCCCAGCGGCAGGCAGGTAAGTTAGTCGCAAACCCTGCATGTGAACTGGCATGTGAAACTGCCCGGAGAATTAATGACCGATAGCAAACCGCGAGCACCATGGATCTTTACCGGGACGGTGATCGCAATTCTGTTCGGTCACTATATCGTCGACACCTACTCGTCAATCGTTGCGCCATTGATCGGTATCGTGGAAAACGAATTCGGGATGAAGGCAGCCACCGCGGCAATTTTGCTTGGCTTAGGTTCCGTTGTCAGTGGAATCTCGCAGCCAATTTTTGCCTGGGTAAGTGATCGGACACGCTCGAGGGTCTACGGGCCGCTCGGTGTTTTGTTTGCCGCGTTGGGGATTAGCCTGATCGGGTACGCAGGCGAAACGTTCTTTCTGTTTGTCATTTACTGCGTTGGCATGATGGGAGTCGGTATGTTTCATCCGATCGCGACTGCCAGGATTGGAGCAATCGCCGGAGAGCAACGCGGGTTCGCGTTAAGCCTGTTTTTTGTGTTTGGGATGGGCGGCTTTTTCACCGGTTCACTGGTCGGGCCTTATCTGGCAACGCAGTCCGGAGCATTGACGAATCTTGTCTGGCTGTTGGTCCCTGGCTTGCTGATGGCCGCCGCGCTTCAGTTGCTCATCAATCGGACTCAGGCGAAGGCCAAGCAGCTGGAATCCAGCCCTGACTATTTGTTTTCCGAATACGATTGGAAATCAATAACGCTGTTGTACTTTTCTGCTGTGTTCCGATTCATTGTCAATCTGGCGTTCATTTATCTGGTGGTTCGCTGGGTCGAGCAGCATGTTGCGGCGGAGCAGCCAGAGCTTGCGGCGAGGGAAGTTTCCAAGCTCGCGTCGCCGATCGCAGGTTACTTCCAAGCCGCGACTTATGTCGGCCAAGGCATCGGAGGGTTGCTCGCAGGCGCTCTGATCAAAATCGGAAAAGAAAAATTGCCGTTGATACTGACTCCCATTCTTTTTGCGCCGCCTGTTTTTCTGATGGGATTCATTGAGCCAGGTTTGTTAGGCTACGTCGCGTGTTGCCTGGGCGGCGTTGCGTTTGCCTCGATGACTCCAATTACGATCAGCGTCGGCCAGCAATTGATGCCCGGGCATACGCGTTTGGCTTCAGGCTTGATGTTGGGAGGAGCATGGGTGATCGCAGCTGCCGGGCCGCGGTTTGCCGAATTTTTGAATTTTCGATTCGGACTAACGACCGCATTTGTTGTGATGGGGGTCCTGTCGGTGTACGCGGGGGTGGTGAATCTTGGGCTGCGGACTCCTCGGCGAAACGATTGAGCCTATCAGTTGTCCAAAACCATATAGTCAATCATGGTCGCTTCTTCGAATGGATTGACTTCGTAAAAAACCAGGCCGAACTTTTCGGTTGAGAAAACCGAAAGTGGTGAACCGTCAGGAATTTTCATTACCTTCTCGTCGTAATTTTCAGCCAAATCGACAAACACCAGAACAGGCCGGTCTTTAACTTCGCACAGCATCGCAGTTGATTCGCGACTGGATCCGCCAAGATACGACAGGCCGACCATGTACCGGTCTGCCGGCATCTCAGCCAAAGTCAACGCAACTCCTTGTCGGTGCTTGAACGTTTCTGCAAAACGTTCCATGTCATGGCATTCATAGTACGGGTAGAACCCCTCTTCGACTGAATCGTTGTAGATCGCGACCAGCATGCGGGGCTGGAAAGCTGGTGTGTTGTCGGGGAACAGGAATTGCCAACCCGCATAACCCAGCAAGCCGAGTAAGGACGCCGCGAACACAAAACCAAACACACGCCGACCCATCCCCGTCGTTCGCGCTGCAGCGCGAATTGAGGGTAAGGAACTCGCGCGGGCCGAACGAGTGGAACGAGTCGACGAAGTGTTTTTGTTTGATGTTTGCGGCAGTGGAGCAGAATCGGTATTGTTGGATTCCAAATTGCCAACGTTGAGTTCCGTAGCTTCGAACTGAAAAGTATTGCCCAGTGATTTGTCGATTTTTGCCTGCAGGGCAAATTCCTTGGCGAACGATTCATCGCCGGCCATCTCGGCAATGAACTGCTGACGTTCTTCATCGGTCAACAAATTGTCAAGGAACTTTTCCATGCGATCTTGTTGGTCATTGGAGTCACGGTTATTCATTGTCGCCTCCCCCACTGTTACCGGGCGAGAATTCATGAGTCGAAAGTAATTCTCTCAATTTCTTTCTGCTGCGATGGACGAGGCTCAGCGCGGTTCCTTCCGGAATCGACATCAGTTCAGAAATTTCTTTGTAGCTTAGTTGCTCCACGGTTCTCAACAACAAGCAAACCCGCGCGTCTTCGGACAGCTGTTTCAGTGCGAACAAAACATCATCGTCGAAGACAGCTTGCGTTTCGGCAAGCTTCATAGCCTGCTGATGATCACGTTGCAGCTCCGTATCGCTTTCTACATGCGAAAGCACAGCAGGGTCCGTCGGCTGAGTCTTCCGTCTGAAAACTTTGCGCCGCTGGTTCAAAGCGCATTTGCGCACCACGCCCGACAACCAGGAGACTAACTGCCCCTCGCTGTCAAACCTCAGGTCTTTTTCGACGCCAATCGCGAATGCTTGCTGAACGATGTCGTCCGAGCCTTGCGGATGCCCGAGTACACCGGCAGCCACATAGCAGAGCCGTCTATATGTATCGCCACACCGACCAGCAAAATCGCGAACACTCAGGTTGCTGGAGTGCGACAAGTTGTTTCTTTCATTTGTATAAAAACAGGCTATAATCCAAGCCACACGTTCGCCGTGACATCCCTAACAATGTATGTCGGCTGACAGCCCCCACATTTCAGAATTTCATCAAAAGAACATTTTTGTTTCCGATTCGTTCGGGCGCAAATCTCATTCTGGGTTTCGGGGGAGGTTCGTTTATTCGTCTAGTGTCCTTCCAAGCTGAGTTGATCAGTTAGAAGTACCGGCTTTAGCCGGAATTCCGCCCAGGCGGTACTACCAACTATTCATTTCAGGTTTGATGAGCCACTAGATTGCCTGAGCCGGCAGGGATGTCGATTGTTTCGGATTTAAAGGGGACACAAATGCGTCGAATACATTCTTACCGTTCAACAAGCAGCGGTGTCGCGTACATAGATAGCCGCAGGGCTTCCAGACGGGCATTTACTCTGGTCGAGTTATTAGTCGTCATTGCGGTTGTTGGCATCCTCATTGGGATGCTGCTTCCGGCGGTCATGGCAATCCGCGAAGCAGCGCGGAAAACGGAGTGTCAAAACAAGTTGCGTCAAATCGGTGTCGCGATTGCGAACTATGAATCATCGCAAAGAACATTGCCGCCTGGTCGAATTGGCTGCGATGACACAGGCGACAAAATGATCCTGTCCGAATGCCCGGTTGGTCTTACGAGTATAGAGCAGAACGGTGCGAGCGGATTCGTTTCGATTTTGCCGCAGATGGAACGTCAAAGTCTGCACGACGAGCTGGATGTCGCTGGTGGAGGATTGTGGAATAAGAACGTCGATGATCTGGCGTGGTACTATGACATGAGTAAGAAGCAGGGTGTCAAAATGCACTTGGATATCTACTGGTGCCCCAGCGAGGTCGGAAGCAAGACAAGTAGTGTTTACCATCCGCTCGAGGCGGCAACTTCGTCTTATGCATTCTGTGGCGGCTCGATGGGGCCTGAGGTTCCGACCTATGTCTCCGCGTATCGTAACAACGGGGCGTTCCTGTACCGAACCAAGAGGCGGTACCGCGATGTGCGTGATGGATTGTCCAACGTCTTGTTTGTGGGCGAAGTGATTTTGCCGGATACGCTCGAGTCTTCAAACGTCTGGAACTACGCGTTGGCGAATGCCGATTGTTTGCGGTCGACTTCAAATCCTTTAAACACGGCGCCGGGGGCTGGTGTCGTCTTGAAGTTGCAAAACGGTGCCTTTGCCAGTTGGCATCCCGGCGGCGCGTCGTTTGTTCATGGGGACGGACACGTCACGTTTGTCGCCGACAGCATTGATCACCGCACGTATCAAGCGTTGTCTACGATCGCTGGTGGCGAACTGTAAAGGCTTAGCGTGCTCGGCTCGTGCAAGGTAGAAGCCTTACGTGAAGCGTACTTAATTACTGATCGGTTCAATGCTGTAGATTCGACCACGAGGAACGAGTCCGGAAATATCAATCGGCGACGAACTTTGGAAGTGCCCAACGTTTCCTGCTTGGTCAGCTGCCTGAATTCGCATGAAAATTTCTTCTGGTACCTGCGCAGGAACCTTCCAAGCG
Organism: uncultured Pirellulaceae bacterium; assembly: GCA_964641465.1. Classification (GTDB taxonomy): domain Bacteria; phylum Planctomycetota; class Planctomycetia; order Pirellulales; family Pirellulaceae; genus Mariniblastus. Next base: position 25,293 of record CAZXLW010000065.1, read on the forward strand.
TAGCTACCTGTGTTTCGTAAACGATCTGTAATTGTCGTCCAAGGTCCATTCTCGGTTGGGCTGTACTCTAGTTTGATGGGGCGCTCTGCCAGGAATTGGTCGTAAGCTTCCCAGTGAATGACCAGTTTTCCAATGTCAGGCCCTGAGCCGTACGGTGCCGATGTTAACGCTACCTTGGGAGCCGACAGGTCTACTTGTACCCAGACGTCAGGCGGATCGTTGCTCATCGGTGGCTTCCCCGTGATTCCGTCTTTGGAATTGATGACCACGCGGAAACCGTAGATGCCTTCTTGCTGAACATCGACTGGAAACGGGCTGGTGTTGTCCGGGTCAGTCAACCACGACCTCCAAGTCGCTCCGCCGTCTTCGGTTACCCACAGCACAACGCGACCGACTCCTGAGTGATCAATCGCTTTGACGTCGTAGTTCAAGTTAAAACGCCGCGTCTTAACAAACAGGCTTTGAACGTTTGAGTTTTGCACTGGTGGAGCCGTGAAACTTCGCCCGCCGTTCGACGAGTATGAAGCGGGGTGATGGATCGAGTTATCCTGAGAGGTTTGCTGAGTTACAAACTGGTTCGGCGATATTGGATTGCCTTGAGTTACGTTGTCAGTTTGATTAAACGTACTTTCCGGTTGGTTTCCTGGCTTGCCACGACCGTAAGCTGTGGATTGGCTGACGACAAAATCACCCTGTTCTGCTGAACTGGACTCAACCAATTGCCGATCGAACTGCCTGGTTTGAGGAACAATGTCATTCCGCTGAACCACAGGGACGTTTTTAAAACGATCTTTTTGGTGGTTTACGCCAAGCATTTTTTTACTTGGTTGCTGGCTTTGGAAATTGTTTTGATCGAGAGTCGACGATTGTTCCGCAAACGCGTTATCGACAGAGCTGCTATTGCTTTCCCAGGCGATTGACGATTGATCCGATCCGTTGTGCGGACTATGAATTGGCTGTGCTTCCGGTGGGGCAACAGGTTGATTTTCCGCACGAACGTAGTTTTCAGGCACGGGCGGTTCAACGTTCTCAGCGGGTGAACCAACTTTCCTTTGGAATCCGACGTTCTGCCCAGCCAACCTCTTTGACCAGCGATTCTGCATATATTTGGGCTGGTTTTGGATTTGCCCGTTCCTTGTGTTATTTGCTGTCTTGTTTGCAGGCTCGTCAACGATTCGACAAACGCCATTCTCGCAAACTACGTTAGGCGGTTTCTTGGATGTCGGATGACGGTTTGCAATCGTCGTTGAATTTGAATTCTGGTGCTGAATCGTGGTGTTGCGAATGGTGACTGCACGAACGGCTGTGGCTGAGTTACCTGCCGAGTCGGCAATTTCCAATTTAACTTCGATCCGTTCGTCGGTTGTTATTGGCCACCAGGCAACGCGATCAAAATAACGATTCAGGACAGGTTGGCGGTTGGATGTGAAGTTCACGGGGATCCAATCGCTTTGATCGCCGCCTGATTCCGCTCGATGGCTGATCGTTAACGTGGACGGATCGACGTTAGTGTCTTCGATTTGCCAGGTCGTAATGACTCTTCCGGCCGCATCGGACTCGACGCTGAATGACAGTTTGGGGTCTTGTGAGTCAACCAGGATGCGTAATTCTGGCACCGTGATCTTGCCTGACGGAACAAGCTGGCCGTCGCGATTAAGCGTCCTGAGTGCAAACCAGTATTCGCCATCGCCGTTTGCTTCGAACGGGAAGCCGGTTGCGTCCACGTCCTGCTTGGAATGATAGTCCCATGATCTTCCGCGATCATCTGACACGTACAAGTGGACCTCAACGTAGGCTCCATTCTCGTTGTCGATTTTGAACGGAACCGTAAACCCGGAAAGATTCGTTGCAATCGTTCTATCTGGGTCGGGGAGTCGTTCTGGTTGTGCATGAACTTCGGAAAGCGAGCTCAACGCTATACAAGTTACAGACGTCAGAGTTAGTACCCAACGTAGTGTGTTCCCGGTCCTGTCCATTACATTTCAACCCATTTGTCGTTGCGAATCGCTTCCAAAATCGGCGCAACGCCTCGGCAACTTGGCTAAAAACAAAAAGCTCACGTTACCCCCGTTTTGATGCTTGCAGCCATTTCGATAGCAAGCCGATTGCTAAAGAGATTCCTGATCTGCCGGATGTTCAGCACGGAACAATTTTTTGGCATTCATACCGAACCGTTCCATTGCGAACGCGTAATGTTTGCGTCGGGAAGGGAAGCGACGCAGTGTTCCCCGGCTAAATGTCTTTTCAGGGATGTGCCCAAATCCTGTTGTGGTCGCAGTTTTCGTTGCTTGTTGGCCAGAAGGTCTGCTTCCAATGCTCCGTTCGCTGGGTTCCTGTATGCCCGGGACCTCAACCGGCCGATTTGAATTGGCTATAATTCAAAGTGTTCATAACGCCGCGTCTTGCGTCTGGCGCGGCAGAATCTTTGAGTGCTGTTGAATGGGATTGGCTAGTTGGCTGAGTTTTGGAACGAAACGATGCAGATACCGGAGGCGAGATGGATCGTTTTCGGAACGTTATTACTGTTTGCGATGATGCTTGCGTGGTATGTGGTCTCTTATTTTCGCAACCTGGCCTTCGGGTCGGATAGCGATGAATCGACAGAACTGTTGACCGGTTTTCGTCAGATGCGGGACGAAGGACAATTGGCAGATGATGAATTCTCGCGGCTGAAAACTGCGATTCCTGATAACGAAAACGGGTTAAATTGGAAAGTCACTGAGAAAGTCACTAAGGCAGAACGCAATACGGCTGGCGAGCAGGTTGACCAGCCGGCCCCCGAAAAGAAATACTTGACGTTAGCCGAGGCGCAAGAGTTGAGGCTTCGCAAACAGGCAGAAAACGATGAGGGCTTAACGCCGAATACGACGAATCACGAAGACGAGGCAAAGGAAACCGAATAAGCGGGATCTGTTGCCTTGACCGATACCGTTGGCTGAGCCGACGAGAACACCGGAGATCGTTCCGGATGTGACGGTGGAAACACCATGCTATCGGTACCTGAAGAAGTGACAGCATAAATGCTGACACATAAAATTAGCTCGAAATTCGCGGGCAAGGATGCACCTTGGTTCGGCGGTTCGTAACCGCCAGACTTAGTTCGAGCCACTCAACCGTGTCACCATCGGTTGGAAAGTAAAAGTTAGGAGTAGAAATGCCCGCAGGCAACGATACTTCTGGAGGTCGCCGAAATGGCGGCTCAAAGAAGAACGCACATTGTTCGTTTTGTCGAAAAAACTACCGTGACGTTGGGCCACTCGTAGAGGGGCCTGGAGACGTCTACATCTGTGGAGAATGCATTGAACTGTGCCAGAGTATTCTGGAACAGGAACAGCGTCGACGCGGTCCGACAAAACAATTATTCAACAAGATTCCGACTCCGCGCGAAATCGTTACCAAGATGGATGACTATGTCATCGGTCAGCATGCTGCCAAGAAAGTTCTTGGAGTGGCCGTACATAATCATTACAAGCGTCTGTCGCTTGACTGGGAAGGTGGAGACATCGAGATCGATAAGTCCAACATATTGCTTGTTGGACCGACCGGTTCGGGGAAAACACTTTTGGCCCGAACGCTGGCGCGCATTCTAAATGTGCCGTTTGCGATTGGCGATGCGACAACGCTGACAGAAGCCGGTTATGTCGGCGAAGATGTTGAGAATCTTCTCCTGAAACTGCTTCACGCAGCTGATTTCGACATTGAAGCAGCGCAACGTGGCGTCGTCTACATTGATGAAATCGACAAGATTGGCAAGACGAGCAACAACGTTTCGATCACGCGTGATGTGTCAGGTGAAGGTGTTCAGCAAGCCTTATTGAAGATGCTTGAAGGTACTGTCGCCAATGTTCCTCCTCAGGGCGGCAGAAAACATCCAGAGCAGCAGTACATTCAGATCGACACCAGTGAGATTCTGTTTATCTGTGGTGGTACCTTTGTTGGCATCGACGACATTGTTCGCAGAAGACTTGGCAAACGCACGATTGGTTTTGGCCAGACGGCAGGATTCAAGGAAGATGGTGACCTTGGCGAAATCCTGCCTCAGGTTACAGGCGACGACATCCTCGAATTCGGATTGATTCCGGAGCTCGTTGGTCGTCTGCCGGTGGTAACGTCTCTGGCTCCACTTTCCGAAGAAGCACTCGTGCAAGTTTTGACCGAGCCGAAAAACGCGTTGGTGAAGCAGTTCCAAAGTCTTTTCAATATGGAAGACTGCGAGCTTAACTTCTCTGACGAAGCACTGCGGAAAATTGCCCGCAAGGCTCAGGACAAAGGCACTGGAGCTCGCGGCCTGCGTTCGATCGTGGAACAAGTCATGTTAGACATCATGTATGAATTGCCCGAGAAGCCGAAGGGCACCAGTATCACGATTGACGAAGGCACCGTGGACGGAGCATATGATCACGGCTCCTTTTCAATGCCCGAATCCAAGAGTGCGTAGCTAACCCTTCGCCTCTATCGCTGACAGTTTTGCTTGCATACGGCAAACAAAAAATCCCCGTCGTTTTTCCGGCGGGGATTTTTTTGTGACTGATTGGACTAAAGGGCGTCGGTAGGCGCCCTCAACCAGGGGAATGACTCAGGTCCCGGCGTTTCTGCGTATGTGAG
>CAZXLW010000066.1:0-22330 GCA_964641465.1 uncultured Pirellulaceae bacterium
CAGCAAGGATGTCGTTACCACCTTCACCTCGCAGCACATTGGCAGCTGCTCCGGTAGCGGTCAGGATGTCGTCGTTTTCTGACCCGGTCAAGTTTTCAATTCCAACGAATGACTCGTTAACCATTCCATAGACAGCAGTCCCTGCACCGTCAGCGTCAACTGTTGCCGTCACTCCAAGACCGATGCCCTGGAATGAGTTGGTGTCGATACCGAGGCCACCGTCGATAACGTCGGTCCCTCCACCACCGACAAGGATGTCATTACCTTCGCCGCCGGTAAGGACGTCGTTGCCACCTTCACCGCTCAGCACATTATCCGCTGCTCCGGTAGCGGTCAGGATGTCGTCGTTTTCTGAACCTGTAAGGTTTTCAATCCCAACGAATGTTTCGCTAACCATTCCATAGACTGCGGTTCCCGCGCCGTCAGCGTCGACCGTTGCCGTAACGCCAAATCCGATGCCTTGGAACGAGTTGGTGTCGATACCGAGTCCACCGTCGATAACGTCAGTCCCTCCACCGCCAGCAAGGATGTCGTTACCACCTTCACCTCGCAGCACATTGGCCGCTGCTCCGGTAGCGGTCAGGATGTCGTCGTTTTCTGACCCGGTCAAGTTTTCAATTCCAACGAATGTTTCGTTGACCATTCCATAGACAGCAGTCCCTGCACCGTCAGCGTCGACCGTTGCCGTCACTCCAAATCCGATGCCTTGGAACGAGTTGGTGTCGATACCGAGTCCACCGTCGATAACGTCAGTCCCTCCACCGCCAGCAAGGATGTCGTTACCACCTTCACCTCGCAGCACATTGGCCGCTGCGCCCGTCGCGGTCAGGATATCGTCGTTTTCGGACCCTGTCAGATTTTCAATTCCAACGAATGTTTCGTTAACCATTCCATAGACTGCAGTCCCTGCACCGTCAGCGTCGACCGTTGCCGTCACTCCAAATCCGATGCCTTGGAACGAGTTGGTGTCGATACCGAGTCCACCGTCGATAACGTCAGTCCCTCCACCGCCGACCAGAACATCGTTACCTGATCCACCAGTCAAAACGTCGTTGCCTCCGCCGCCAATAAGTGTCGCTCCGAGACCAATGGCAGAAATGTCAATCACGTCGCTTCCAGTTTCGCCGTTGACAATGAGAGAAGAAACACCGGGTAGTGCAGTAGCAGTGAAGGTGTCGTCAAGGTCACCCAAATTTGCCTGAAAACTATCAACAATGGAGCTGCTGATGTCGATTTGCAGTGTGTCGTCAGCAACAACAAATTGGCTCAATTGAAAATCTGGATTGCCAACCGCATCTCCTGCCAGAGTTATTGATTCGCCATTTCCCACCTGGATTTGCAGAACGTCTTGCGATGGAGAGCTTACGCTGACTATATCAGCAACGCCGGCGTCTGCCTCAAACGTCAACAATCCGCTGCCTGCGTCGAACCCAATTGTCGCAAGCATGTTTCTTGCTTCCAGCAATTCCATTCTCTGTTCGTTTAGCGGGCGCGTCCGTTTTCTTCGTTTTCGAGAATTGCGGCCGCCGAGTGAAAAGAATGCGTCCTTAAGTGAAATCAACCAGTGGTAAAAGTTCATGGTGCGAATCCTCGCAGAAAAGGGTCTGACAATGAAAGTGCGAGGCTTGCCTTCAACGCACTACTTGAGACGCGGGCAAGCCGGGAGACTTACGGATGATAGGACAATTTTTTCCAGTGAGCAATTAAATTCTTTTGCCGCCCTGCCCGGCAGTAGAAATTTAAGACGGTTGCGACTCGCTGATGGCCAAGCCGCGAGGCATTCCGAAAGATCTAAGTGTCGCTGGAAAAGCGTTTTTTTCTTGCGGGACCTATGTCGAGCGAAAAGAAGGAAGTCAGCCGGTGGTGGGCGAGATGGCTTACAACTACTTGGTGAACCGGATCAGGATTTCGTTGCGGCGTAGAGGGCCGGGAGTCCAAGGTGGATCGTAGCCGGCGATTTCTGGTTTGCCGACTGCGTCGAATCCATGTTTGCTCATCCAATCTTCCAGCTTTGATTGTTGTGTTGATTGAACCTCTTTGTTGAAGCGGCCAGAAAATCGGATCACGGCGAACTTCCCACCCGGTCGCTTCGTCAATTGAACTTGTTCATTAGTTGGATCGGGAATGGATGTTGCCGCGACCTCTTTCGGTATAACAAAACCCATTTGCCCGGCCGATTGACCCGACTGAGGATCCATGAAAACCGGCGTCGTCATCGCAACTTTTTGTTTGGTTTCATTGCGGCCGCTGATGTATTGGAAAAGCCGGCCGAAACTTCCGTCGTCGCCTTGCACCCGAGTTCCCATTTCAGTCGTAACAAGCATTAAGTCCGGGTACTCGCGAAGTTCAATTGCTCCATGCGATTCGATCACGGAGTATTCCGCCGATTCGTAGGCAGTTCGTGAAGTCAATTTCCACCCCATGTACAACAGCCCGCAAAGCAAGACCACGCCGGCCAGGTAAATCATTTTCTTAATTGCCAAAACTCAAAACCGTCAATTGGAAGAAACGCTCCCGCTGAATCTTTGACTTTCATAAACAAAGAAGCGTGCGAATTTGTGATTGTTCATTGCCGAACCGATTCACCGGTCGCCAACTCTCGTATCGTCAACAATTTACCCAACCGCGAATGAAGCCGCTATTCCATCGCTTCGATTTGTTTTCTCAGCTCCTCAGCCTCAGCAGTTTTCTCGTCGCTTTTCTTGCGATCGGTGTGCGACAATTTATAGGCCTCTTGCATAAGCTTGGTGAGCTTTGCTTCCAGCTTCTCTTTCTTTGACTTCCTTCCAAACATGTTCGTCCTTCCAAACGTATTCGGGCAAACGTACTCTGGCAAATGTTGTTGTATCGTTTGCGATTCAATAAACCGTCGGCTGTCTCTATCCGATTGCGACGTCGCATCAATCAGCCATAAGCTGCAATAACCGAAGAATATGCCTCCAAGTAACAACTCGCACGGTGATACGCATTATCCGTTGGCCTGGTGGTCGGGGCAATCGGTTCGTGACGCAGGCGTTCGGTATTGGTTCCATGGCTGTTAGATACTTTTGATTATCGCTTGAATCCGGCAGCATCGAGTTTCTTGCCGATTTTCTCACCGATTGAACGTCCGAATTCGTTTGTTGTTGTATTCGATTCGCTTAGAACTGTTTTGCCAACGGCGAGAAATTTCTTGCCTGTTGGCGATTCAAAAAATGCAAGAATGTCTTTGACCTCACCGTGTGTGAAATGCTTGCCGTAAATTTGAGTCAGCTCATCACCAAGTTTCTCTCGATCAAACAATGGCTCAAATTCACCCCAAAATTCTGGCTTGATCCCGGGAACTTGTTTCTTCAACGAAGTGAAACCTTGTACCAGCCGGTCGTACCTGCGATCCAATTCCTGATTGGCTTGAAGCAGCTTGCGTATATCGGTCGCATGCGCTTCGGCAATTTTGACAGGGACAGGTTTTGCGTCAGCCTGCTGGGCGGCGGTCTGCTGGGCAGTCGCTGATTCCACTTTTTGCGTTTGCTCATCCTGAACCAGTGCGGAAGTGCCCATTATGAATGTCAGGCACAGGAGAGTGAGAGTATTGAAAGCTTGCATTGTTGGTTACCAGTTCTGTTCGCAGTGCAGTTCGTTCGAATTCGCGTTAGGTTGCGTTTCATAAATGTTGCGTTCCATAAATTATGAATTCGCGATCTCATTTAGCGGAAGGACGTTAGTCTCGGCGATTGTCCGAATAGTCAGGCCACCGGCGGCTAGCGCCGTAACGTTTAAACATTAAAACGCTTCTCGGGTTCACAACCAATTTTCTTACGTATCGCATCCCAGCCCTACAGCTGGATTAAACCTAACAACACTTATTGTTTCACAATCTTCGATGTGATGCCATCAATCGGTTCGATAACAAACCATAGAAACGGGAAATACGATGAACACAAAAGAAAATACAGAACAGACGCTCCAACCGGAAATTGCGGCGCAGATTCAAAAAGCCCTGGGTAATGACAGGATGCTGTTTCGGTCGTTTTACATGATCATTACGACAGCAATCATGTTCGGAGCCATGGGCGGACTGGTTGGCTGGGTCCTGGCAATCCTTCTCCCTGGTTATTTCCGTAACGTTTATGACGCCATGGATTCTGAAATCTGGCAAGTCGGAGTTGGTCTTGGTATTTCCCGAGGCTTGATCTGCGGCGTACTCATCGGTTGCTCGGTCCTGGTGGCCACTGCCTGGTATCGTTCGCGGATGGCAAAAGTCGTGATGAGCCAGTTGCCTGATTACTCGGTCGACTCCGACGAGTAACGATTAGGCAATTTGACGAACGCGTAACGGTTGCAGAACTTTTGCATCTGGAGAAAACGCCCCCTGAAGTCGTGGCTCGCTAGCGGCCAAGTGCCACTTATTCGGGTATTCGGGACTAACGTTCAGGCGGTTGGTGCTGCCAAGGGAATTAATTCGGATTTGAGCGGCGGTTCCGACCGATAACCCTCCACAGAGACATGCCCATACCCGCAAAATCCATTTTGGGCGAAGTCAAGGAGGACCAATCTGATGATTCAGCGCCGACAGTTTATCGGTACGCTTGCCGCCATCTGTTCTATGCCGGCAACCAGTTGTTTTGCAAACTCAATCGCGACTCCCGAACGGAAGCTACGTTGGCAGTGCGATGTGATTCCAACGATCCCTCACGGTTACGGTCGGCGCGCGCCGGTTGTGACTGGAGTTTCGTTGCAGCCCAATGGGACACAGATCGCGATCGTTGGCGACAACCATTACGTTGGGATCTACGAGACGACGCAACGTCGATTCCTTTCGCATTTGGGTAACCACGGCGATTGGGTTCGCACTACGAAATACTCACCGGATGGCCAGTTCCTCGCATCAGCCGGGAATGACCGTAAGCTGAAGATCTGGAAGACGAAGAATTTCCAGGAACGAGCCCAGATCTATCCGCACGAACACGCGATCATCGACCTGGCTTACTCATCCGACGGACGTCGCTTGGCAACCGTTGGTTTTGATACTGAGCTTCGGGTCTACGATATGGCCAGCGGCCAAATCGAACGCAAGTTGCGGTGCCATTGCGATGACAATCACACGGTCGCGTTTTCGAGTGACAACCAGATGGTTGCAGTGGGAGGACGTAGCGGATCCATTCGAGTTTGGGACATCAATTCCGGACGGCAATTCATCCAGTTCCAGCCACACAAGCAGCGAATTCGCTCCATTCAATTCACAGACGACAACAATATCGTCAGTTGCGGCGACGACCAGATGGTCAAGATCACAGCGATCGAAACGCCGGATCAACCGACGACGCTGCCGCGTCATGCATCTAAGCTGTTCGCAGTCAAGCTGTTGACAAACGGCTTCCTGGCGACATCTGGAAGCGACAACTTGATTCACATATGGAACATGGATGGAGCAGAAGAACTTGGCGTACTGAAAGGCCATACCGGAACGGTTTCGAGTCTCGATTTCTCGGGGAACAAAATCGCTTCCGGAAGCTTTGATACCCAAGTTCGACTCTGGCACTATCAGGAAGGCCTGGATCCGATCGGACGTCAGACCAGGAATTTTGATCCGAGTCGCAACCGGAAAAAGTAGCTAGTTACGCGAAGCTTCATTCGTTAAGGATTTTCAAAAGGCAGATTGTCTTTTGATACTAAGTTTATCAATCAACTCATTACAGGGAGGGCTGAGAGTTGGGTCTTCTTAAAAAATTGACTTCATTTTCCCGCCGCAAAGCCGAACAGACCCGAAAGTCTCAGGCAGAACGCCAATGTCGTTTCGAAGTGATGGAGCCCCGGATTGTCCTTTCCGCTGATCCGGTCATCGCTGGTGTTACTTACATTGAAGGTGACTCCGGGCAGGATACCACTCCCGACCATTTCGAAGTTACATTTGCTGGTGGTTCAGACTCTACGCAATTGACTCAATTCGTCATTAATGGCGACCAGGACGGCAACGGTCAGTTGAGCGACGGCGATGTCTTCTTTGACGTTGCGGCAGGAGTCCCTGGCGCAGGTGGCCATCACGACTTCGTATTCGATGCGGCGAACAGCTCTGGTATCTCGGCCGAGGATATTCTGAACGTCGAAATTTCTGACAACGGTCTGGTAATGACTGTCGACGTGCAGAATTTCGAGGCAGGTGATATTTTCGCTTTCACGATCGATGTCGACGAAGTGGAAAACCTGAGCATCGATCTAATTGCTTCGGGTGTAGAATTCGAAGCATCGCAATTCAACGCTGCTTTCCAGGACGACAACTTCACCTTTGTGGATCGCACTGTCGCAGTCGACGTGGAGGTGCCAAGCGGTTTCACGCAAAACCAGCAAGAAGGAATCTTCTACGATTTTTACGACAGTCTGTTGGCTCGCGGTGAGGAAGTTGCCGGCGAAGACATCAACTTGGAGCGTGACAACGAAACCGGACAGGCTGATCGTTCGGCAGCTGCGATCGACGCCTTCGATTTGGTTCCAAGACCAGTCGTGATTTCAGGTACTGTCTTTGAAGACAATGCCTTGAACTGGGTTCAAGATGGCGACGATGCAGGAATCGCCAACGTTCAAATCGATTTGCAAAGATTGAATACTGACACTGGCGTGTACGAAAATGTCGCGACTACTCAAACGGATGCCAATGGTAATTACGAGTTTGGCTCTGATCTCAATTTGACTCCAGGTATCTACCAATTGGTTGAAATCCAACCAGAAGATTTCCTGGACGTCGGAGCTGTCGTAGGAAACGTCGAAGGCACAGAAACGGGTTCCGTATTCGATAACTCTGCTGGCCATGCGAATGTGATTTCGGGAATCAACATCCCGCTCGGCGGAACCGCTGCGACCGATTACGATTTCAAGGAAATCCGGTCTGCTTCGATTTCTGGTAACGTTTATCACGACCGCAATGATGACGGTGTCCGTGATCCGGGCGAAGAAGGCATTGCCGATGTTTTGATTCAAGTGACTCGTGTTGGTGCCAAAGAGGGCGCGGTTCATGATCCGTTTGCGAATGACCCTCCAATCTTTGTGCGAACGAACGCTGACGGATTCTACAGCGTTGACGGTTTGCCACCCGGGGTCTACGAAGTTGTCGAAATCAACAACTACCCGCCAAACGAAAACCCACTAGAAGGTTTCATTGATGGTCAAGACCGTGTCGGTCAAGTCGGCAATACACTGCGTGGTGAAGGCTCGAACGACAGAGTTACCACGATTGAATTATGTGCGGGCGACGAAGGCGTTCACTACGACTTCGGCGAACTGCGGCCTTCATCGATCAGCGGTTATGTCTCGGTCACCACGCCTGAAGGCGAGAAACTGGACCCAACCGATCCGAATTTCAATCCGATCACTGGCGTTACGTTGCAGTTGCTCGATGAACAGGGCAATTTGCTGGAAGAAACGCAAACGGATACCAATGGTTTCTACCAGTTCTCTGACCTGACACCCGGTACTTACAGCGTTGTTGAAGTGCAACCGGACGGATTCCTGGATGGCCAGGAAGTCCTTGGAAACGTTGATGGCCAGGAGATGGGCGTTATATCTTCGAATGACCGCTTCGACCAAATCACGTTGACTTCGGATACCGCTGGAACTCGTTACGACTTCTGTGAGCATACCCCAGCTGAAATTCACGGTATCGTCTACCATGACATCAACGACGATGGTGTGTTGCAGGACAGCGATGAGCGGATCGGCGGAGCGACGCTTGAACTTCTCGATGCAGGCGGGCAAGTGATCAGCTCGACACAAACGAATGCTCAAGGTGAATACTGGTTCACGGGTCTTCAGCGCGGAACCTATTCAGTTCGCGAAATCCAACCAGATACATTCGACGACGGTACTGACACCGTTGGTTTCATCGACGGCATCCGCGTAGGTAATTTGCAAGACGATTTGCTGACCAACATTGAATTAGATTACGGCGATGTCGGTGTCGAGTACAACTTCGGAGAAGTTCGTCTCGCTTCGATTTCTGGTACAGTTCACGCCGATGCCAATGGCGATTGTAACTTCAACGCAGCCGACGGCGACGAGCCTTTGGAAGGTGTTATCCTCCAGCTGTTCGATTCAGAAGGCGCGCTGGTTGCTGAAACTCTGACCGACGAAAACGGAAACTACCAATTCAATGATCTGTGGCCAGGTGAGTACTCGATCCGCGAGTTCACTCCTGACGGATTCCTGAATGGAGACAGTCGCGTCGGTACCGTTGACGGGACCTTGGTTGGCGAAGCATTGTCGGACCAGATCGTCTCAGTCAGTTTGTTGTCAGGCGAAAATGGAGTCAACTACGACTTCTGTGAGCATATCCCGGCGGAACTGCACGGACATGTGTTCCATGACTTGAACGACGACGGAGTGTTCCAGGCCCGTGAAGACGGCATTGAGAACGTAACGATCCAGTTGTTCGCCGAAGACGGCACCACACTCATTGCAGAAACACAAACGAATGCTGCGGGTGAATACTGGTTCACTGGACTAGAGGCCGGAACGTACAAAATCCAGGAATTGCAGCCGGATGAGTTCCTGGACGGCCAAGACCGTCTGGGGAACATTGACGGAGTTAACGTCGGCGAACGAATGAACGACATGTTCCAAAACATCGAACTCAGAGGTGGCGATCAAGGCGTCAATTATGACTTCGGTGAAATTCTGCCGGCGTCGATTTCCGGCTTTGTTCATCTCGACATGAACGGCAACTGCGTACTCGACTCTAATACAACGGATCGACCGTTGGAAGGTGTCACGCTCGAGTTGCTTAACGAAGACGGCCAGGTCATTGGCACAACGCAGACGGATTCCGAAGGATTTTACGAATTCAGCGGACTGCGAGCAGGCGAATATTCGATTCGTCAACAGCAGCCAACTGAGTTCTTCGATGGCGAAACGCTTGCTGGAGACGGCGGCGGTGACGATTTGATCGACAATCTGATCTCAAACATCCGAATCGAATCCGGACAAGCATTGCGACAGTACAACTTCTGTGAGCACCCAGGTGCGGAGATTCACGGTCGCGTTTTTGTCGATGGCCCAGCCTTTGAAACGACTGATGGTCAATTGCCTGAGGACTTCCGCAACCAGCGGGATGGAATCTTCCAGGAAGGCGTCGATACACCACTGGCTGGTGTGACAGTCGAGCTGTACTTCTTCAACATCGCCGATGGGCAGCAGGTCGTTTCCAGACCAGTGACATTGGCGGATGTTCTGCCAGGTATTTACACGGAACTTGGCAACGACCCAACAACGCCAGTCTCAGTGCAGACCAATGCTGATGGCGAATATTGGTTCACTGGCTTGCAGGCGGGTAACTACCTCGTACTGGAACAACAACCAGACGGCTTCTTTGATGCCAACGATGTTCCCGGTACGACAACCGGTGCGGCAATCAATACTGATTCCACGGTCGTGCCTTCCAGCCTTCTGCAGTTCTCAGAAACACAGCAAATGGACGCTCTGTTTGGTGTTACTGTGGATGTTGGCGGAGCTTCGTTCCAGAACAACTTCACCGAAGTTTCCGTACTCACGATTGATCCTCCGCCTCCAGCTTCATCGGAAGGCCCGATCATTTTCCCAACGCTGCCAACGCCTCCTCAATCTGGAAACCCGGTTACTCCGGGTGCTGGTATTCAGGGTTTACCTGGGCTGTTCGGTGCTTTGCCGGTTTCCAGGACAGAGCTAATTGGAACCAGCATTTCGATTGGCTTCCCGGCGGATGAGGCTTCGACGACTCCCGCGCCAAACAATCCGTACTCCTGGCACCTGAGCGTTGTTAACGGTGGCCAACCTCGAGCTGAAACGGCTGGTGGTGAAGTGAACGATTCGATTTGGAAGCAGGCTTCATTCATCAGTGAATCTGACTGGAACCGATTCGACATGAACTCTGCACTTTGGGTGTTCACAGAATCGCGTACCGTTGGCGACATCGTAGTCACTGACAATACGGCTCAGTTCGGCATGATCGGTGGTATGCCGCTGGCAGGCGACTTTGACGGCGACGGCAAAGACGAGTTGGCTGTATTCCACTCAGGTTATTGGATGATCGACCTGAACCACAATGGTCGCTGGGACGAAGGCGATCTGTTGGCAACGCTTGGTGATGACCAGGATCGGCCAGTGGTCGGTGACTGGGACGGTGACGGTAAAGACGACATCGGAATCTATGGCCCAATCTGGGAGCGTGACAGAGATGCAATCGCGCGAGACCCTGGTTTGCCAAACCCAGAGAACGATCCAAACACGAAGCCAAAGAACGTTCCGCCAATCCAACAGGATGCCACCAACGGTGCTCGCGTGATGAAGCTAACCAGCTACGGTCGGCAGCGAGCGGACGTGGTTGACCATGTGTTTGGTGTCGGTGAAGAGGACAACACTCCGATCACCGGTGACTGGAATGGAAACGGTATCCGTTCGATTGGTTACTTCAACGACGGGCAATGGCAGTTCGATGTTAACGGCGACGGTCGCTTCGACTATGAAGATGCCCGCGCTGACTTTGGTCGGGCCGGCGATGTTCCGATGGTCGGTGACTTCAACGGCGACGGTATCGAAGAGATCGCGATCTACCGATCAGGTACTTGGCTGATTGACACCAACGGCAACCGCGAGCTGGATGCGACTGACAAGACATTCCAGCTGGGCGACGCGAACGACCAGCCAGTGGTTGGTGACTGGGACGGAGACGGCATTGACGAACCGGCCATCTACCGCCAAGGCAACGTGCAGCAATTCCAGTAAAACGGTAGTAAAGCACGACGCTCAATGACGAAAAATTAGCAACGGCGAGGCATTTAGTCTCGCCGTTTCTATTTCGTTTCCAATCTTTCGCGTTAAAATACGAATCGTACTATAGACGGCATCTATCAGGACCAGTACCAAGTAAAACGAGTTGGGCGGGGAATTAACCAGGCTCGCTCGCGGTCACTCAGGCCGAAACTGATACGGTACTGATAATTGCCAGGACGTTTCTAACACGCATTCGATTGTAAATGTTCGCACGCTTACTACTGCTGTTTATCATCGTTCCATTGATCGATTTGTTGTTGCTGCTCGGCATCACCAAGTTCACGCACTGGACAACCACCGTATTGATGGTCGTGCTTTCCGGGATCCTGGGCGCCTGGCTGGCGAAGCGACAGTCGAACTCAGTGGGGATGAAGATTCGTGACGAGCTGGTCCAGAACAACATTCCGTCTGGGCTGTTGACTGACGGAGCGATCATACTTTTTGCCGCCGCGTTACTGGTGACACCGGGGTTGATCACGGATTTGCTTGGCCTGTCTCTGCTGATGCCTCAAACACGAGGCTGGTACAAAAAACGGGCATTGAGTTGGTTGAAGAAGCACTTGCAGGTCCAAGTGACTAAGATGAAAGGACAGTCCTTCCAAACGGACATCGTGGATGGGGAAGTTGTCAGCTCATCGGAACCAGGCGAGCCAGGACAAGAAACGACGCAAAAAACTTCTCGGCTTTTCTCATAACGTAATCAGCAATCTTTGGCATCGGAACTCGGCGTGACGATTACCTATTTCAAGCGATACAAAATGCAGATCGACTTGCCGTCGATGCCTGACTTCGCGCCACGTGATTACGATGGATACCAATTCCTGCCATGGAGTTCCAGTTTGCTAAAGGAACATGCGGAAGCCAAGTTTGAGAGCTTTCGCAGTGAGTTGGATTCGCACGTTTTCCCTTGCCTCGGGAAACTGGATGGCTGTTTAAGGTTGATGACAGAAATCAGCTACCGCACGGGGTTCGTCCCCGAGGCAACCTGGCTGGTTGTTCACGGTACCGAATTCCATGGTCGCGACGACAACTGCGGAACCGTCCAGGGAATCCGCGAAGACGAGAACACCGGCTCCATTCAGAATCTTGGAATCGTTCCGTCGCATCGCGGAAACGGAGTCGGAAGTGAACTGTTACGTCGTTCGCTGGTCGGGTTCAAAAGCGTTGGACTTCAGAAAGTCTCGCTCGAAGTGACTGCTCACAACGAAAGCGCGATTAAGCTTTACCAGCGAATTGGATTCGAGATTTCACAGATCGTCTACAAGAACTCCGACCTCATCTCTTGAGTGAAATCGGCGTGCCAAGTTCTTAGAGCGCGTTTCGCTTTAGTGCGGCGTTGTTCCGTCAGTTTGCGTTTGGAAACACGCCGCCACTACCGCTACAGTTAAGTGCAACTTGCATTATTACTAGTGGTTCGTCAGGCCTGAATTGACGGGTGCCATGTTTACGCGAGCGGTGGTGGTTATGTGTGCCGTACCGCCCAAGCATGCTCACGCCACGTTGACAATTGCCTAATCCCGAGCGTAAGCATGCCGTTGCGGGGAGTTGGTTTCTTGTTGGATAGGCGTGAACATGGCACCCAAAAACCAGGGACACAAACTATTCAATTCAGCTTGACGGACTACGAGTTCTCGATGCTGATCTCGCCCAGCTCACCATTATCAAGAGCTGTGTCGACTCCGGCGCCACCATCAAACAGGTCCAGTCCGATGCCGCCAGTGATCGTATCATTGCCATCGTCGCCGAGCAGTTCATCATTGCCGCCATCGCCAAATAACTCGTCGTGGTTCGCACCGCCCGAAATTTGATCAGCACCCGTTCCGCCGCGGATCAAATCGTTCCCGGCATCACCAAAGATCTCGTCGTTGCCGCCGTCGCCATCAATCGTATCGGCGCCAGCACCACCACGGAGAAAGTCGGGGTTCGTTCCACCGGAGAGGTAGTCATCCCCAGCCTGGCCAAACAACGAATCGGTTGCCTGCTCACCGAACAGCATATCATTGCCAAAGCCACCGAAGATCGAGTCCATCCCGCCTGCTCCGAACACCGTGTCATCGTCATCGCCAGCGTATACAGTATCGTTGCCAGCTCCAGCGTTGATATCATCATTGCCGCTGCCGCCGTGGATTTCATCGTCACCGCCTAAGCCCAGCAGTGTGTCCGCGCCGTCGTTGCCTTCCAAAAAGTCATTCCCCGAACCACCGTTGACGATGTCGTCGCCATCTTCACCGTGCAGGAAATCGTCTCCACTACTTCCCAGCAGCGTATCCCCTCCCGTACCGCCATGCAGCGTATCCGTGCCCAACCCACCAGTCAGGTTGTCGTTGTCCGCGCCTCCATTCAGTTCATCATCGCCGTTCAAACCGAACAGTCTGTCGATGCCTCCATTCCCGTTCAAGACATCGTTTCCGTCTCGACCGAAGAGGAAATCGTTCCCGGAACCTCCGTTGACGATATCTACTCCTGCTCCACCGAAGATCAGATCATCGCCAGCGTTCCCGTTGAGCAGCGTATTGGCGCTAACGTTCGTCTGTAGTCGAATTTCGTCGTTACCGCCCAAAGCGTTGACAACCAAGTTTCCTGTCGGCGACGCAAAGACACCGTGATCGAATCCGTCCACCAGAACCCTCAGGCCACCAGTCGCGTTTCGGACTTCGATCAGATTGTCGCTCTCGGTTCCTTCCACAATCAGATTCGAAGCAGTAACCGTCACCGAACCAATTTCCGGATCCACGATATCCCAACCAATGTCATCCAACGCCGCCCAATCCAAATCAGTCGGGAATTTGCGAGTTCCCGTGGTCAAATCCGGGTCCAAGGCTACCTCTTGCCCACCGTCGGTCGTTCCAAAATCAAAATGCGTGCTAGTCGGAGTCAACGGAACAGGACCGCCAAAGTCATGTTCCGCGATCACATTGGCGCCTGCGAATTCGTTGGACGAATTAATTTGTGCAGTCCAGGAATCTGCGGTTGCGAATCCGAGTACGTGAAAAATTTCGTGATACGCGACAGAGCGAAAGTCGTTCTGAGTTGATGACGGCAAGTCTGCCGAGAAATTCCAATCAGTCGCTGAAGTGAATGAAACGGACCCGCCCCATGGAGCAAAGTCAGTATCGCTCGCCACCCCGGATTCGCCTCGCTGCTCGATGGCACCGAACCACGACGAAGTACCAGAAGCCTCGTATCCACCTGGTCCACCTTCGCCCAAAACTCCGCCAAGGTCTCGACCACCTGCATAAATAACAATCTCATCCGCATTGATCGATGGGTTGATCAGGTAGAAGTCAAATACACCGTTACCTGGATGAAAGAACCCCGCGTTCCATGAGTTCGATCCGGAGGGAGTTATCGCGTCCAGAGTGTCACCCAAACGCATGCTGATGTCGGCCGCGACGTCTTCGATGGCTTCACGACGTTCGGCGTCATCAAAAAAGCCTTCGGTATCAAACGAATAGTCGATAACCAGGTTGGCGGACAGCATGACTCGTGGTTCAAGCTGCTCGACGAAAAAACTTTGACTTTGTTCTTCAGCCGCAGTCGCCGGCTGCTGGGCTTTAAATCCAGCCAATATTTTTGAGATCAATGATCGCATCGGGAGTACCGTTCGTTGTGGTTCAAACAAGGCGGTATGACACCTGCTATTGGGACACCACCCATTCGGATACCAGACTCGCAATAAAGCATACCTTTTCCCACGCGCAATTAGCAGCGATCTGCATGCGGTAAACCCCACTGACAATCGGCACAGCACGCATAAACCGCGCAATGTGCCCAAGACGCGAAGGGGTGCGAGGTCGTTTTGCGGTTCGGCGATAGCAGCTGCACGAACCTAAGAGGCGTTGCTCTTCAGTTCATTCAACAGCCGCACCCGAATCAGATCACCGTGGAACTGCTCGGATTCCTGCTTGTTGTAGATTTCGACGGCAGAATCGTAATCGCGTTGCGCTTCTAAAGTCCGTGCCCGCAGGTAGTCGATGGCCGGTTGCCAACGCGAAGTGTCGGCGACTTGTTCAAGACGCGTCAACCAGTTCGCGGCTGTCCTGAAATTGCCGTTATCAAAATGGCACTGAGACAGAAAGAGTCCCGAATCACGTCGGACGAGCTTCATGTTAGCCTGCATGCCCCGAATCGTGTTTTGCCAGACACTCGTCGGCAAGTCACCCTGGGTAACACGCAAACGAAGCTGAAAGATCTTGTCCGTCATCAAGGAATCAATTTTGCTGTCCTTGTAAATCATGCTGTAAAACAATTCGATCGCATTCAAGTTCCCATCGTTGCGAATTGTCTCAAACAATCCGTTGAAGTACTTTGAACGAGCCGTTCGGTACCGAACGAACTCATTGATGTAGTATTCGTCCGAATAATACCATGAAATCTTGTCTCGAATGTCATCTTTAAAAGTCGACTCGGCAATCGCATCCCGCAGCGCAAGCCTGAACTGATGCGTCTTGTAACCAATATCCCAAACTCCGTATTCGATCCCATCCAGCTTCGGCATCTTTTCGATCACGGCAGTGGGTTCAACCGTCAACTTCATCCGAGTATCGCCGACCAAGTTACTCTCAAGTTCCCAGAACCGATAAGATGTTGATTCTGGTTCAGCATAAACAAGCGCTGACAGATCTTTGAGCTGTGCCGCTTTGACCCAGTATTTGGTTTCGTCTTTGAGCGATTCGTTAACGCTCAGGTCGAGTGAATCCAGGATCTCCGCATTGGTACGAGCTTCTTCGAGCGTCGCAATCGCTCCTGACTCGGCGCCAGGAATCGGTAAACCAAGCTTGGTATCAAACAGGAACAATTTGCCACCAATATTTGCACCAACGGCCCAAGGCCTCGCATCGCCGGACGCGCCGTCTTCAGACTTGGGGACCAGCATGACGGTATCGACGCCCAGTTGATCGACCATCGTCATGAACAACTTGGCTCGCTCAACATAGTCGCCGCGACTATACAACATCACCTGTGCAGGAAAACGCGTGTAACCCAATCCGGGGACCCCTGCCGCCGCCAGATCTTCAGAAGCGTTTAATTTGAGATCGTCCAGATTGTCCGCGCCAGCAACCAGAGCATCGTCGGCCAGCAAATGCACATTGCGAATCACCCAGTCGAATACTTTCAGCGTCGATGCCAACGTCACCGCGTCTTCCTCAGAAAGGTCCGCGTGGATCTTTACGATTGATTGCGTCAACAAATCCAGAGCTTCTTCGTCTTCGTCTGTTTTAGCGTCCGCGTTGTCATTTTCGACGGCAACATTTCCCAGGTAGATTTCGAACGGACCCATGACTGCACTCTCAGCCAAACGCTCCGTCAGCTTCTTCGCCCAAAAGTTCTGCTGTACGAAATACGAGTCCGTATTGATGAAGCCCAGCCCATCCAAGGCACCTGCCGACGGCAATTCGGAATAATTCGCGGCAATCGCTTTCGCCAGCGGATCGACCTTCCATTCGTCCGCATTCATCAACTCTTCTTCGGACTTGGCCCAGCGGTTGAGTGATGCGGCCAGTTTTTCTTCGAACTGCGTTTTGTCAAATCGTTCTGAGCTGACAACCATACTCATGGTCCGCGACAACGTATCGACTTTCAAACTTGAAAGTTGTGTGTCCAACAGATCCATCAGCGGATCAGCAGTTGGCGTACACGACAATGAACTGAAGAGCACAACGCCGCCCATCAAACAGGCGAGACCGGACACAGTCAATTTACGGAGCATGGATTTGTTTTGCATAGGATTAGTATTATTCATGTGAGCGGCAACAGCTCAACTTGTCACCGCTTCTCGGGTCTTCAACAAAGATTTTAAAACGCTTGGCATCTCGTTCAACGGCACCATGTTTGGCCCATCACTCGGAGATTTATCTGGCTCAGGGTGGGTTTCCAGGAAAACCGCATCGCAACCCACGGCAACTGCCGCGCGAGCCAACGGCAGGACCAATGTGCGATCGCCTCCGGTTGTTCCATTAGCAGAACTCGGACGCTGGACACTGTGGGTGGCATCGTACACAACAGGTACTCCAGTCGCCTGCATTCGCAGAATTCCAGTCATATCGTTGACCAATGTACCATAACCAAAAAAAGTACCCCGTTCAGTTAACAAGATTCCCGAACAGCCGCTTCCGTCGAGTTTTCCGACCACATGCTGCATGTCTTCGGGAGCCATGAACTGGCCCTTCTTCACGTTGACCGGCAAACCGGTCTTCGCGGCAGCAACCAGCAAGTCAGTTTGACGTGCAAGGAACGCGGGGATTTGGATCAACTGGCAGACTTCGGCAACTGGGGCTGCCTGTTCCGGCAAGTGGATATCAGTCGTCACCGGAACGCCAAATTCGTCTCGGATCGCGGCGAGTATCTCTAAACCGGCCTCAAGCCCTACTCCTCGATACGAATTCAAACTCGTTCGGTTCGCTTTATCAAACGAAGCTTTAAAAACGAAGGGAATATCGAGCTCACGGCAAGTGGCCGCAAGTGACTCGGCAATCCGGGACGTGAGCTCGGCAGACTCAATCACACAAGGGCCGGCGATGATTCCCAGCGGACATCCGGCACCAAATTTGTGCGAATCGATTTGAACAGGGTTTTCTGGCATCGCAACATTCTACTTGCGCAGGCCAATTCCTCAAACCAGCTGTTCAGGCCTTCTGTTTCGCCAGCCATTGCTCGGAAACCAGAACCCGTAGCCGCTGTGGCAGGACCTTGATCGTGACCGGCAGGACTCCAGCCGGATCTCCGTCCAATTCAATCGGCACTTCCACACCCGGCTCCAGAGACTCCAATTCAAGCGTTTCAAAAGCCGCAAATTCGGTATCGGCAATGTTCTGATGGCGTCGAAAGACCACTGCAAAAAAATAGTACAGACCGCGAAGCAACCCACCTTTGCTAAACGCGCAAACATCCAGCTTGCCGTCATGTCCGTTAGAATCTGGAATAATCGCCAGACCCAATGCATACCTCGGCAGGTTGAGCACGAACGCCCAACGAGCCGGACGCAGTTCCTTGCCGTCGGCAATCATCCGCATTTGAGGAAACTTGTACTTGAACACCGACTCCAACATCGGACGGGCGTAAGACAAGTAATTGATGTGCCCCGTGCGGGCCTTGTGCAACCGGGCGACAACATCCGCGTCATAACCGCAACTGGCCACCACGATGAACAGCTTGTCGTTCGCTTGTCCCACATCCAAACCAATCGAGTCGCCATGCTTGATAGTCTCGACAACCGCCGCCGCGCTGCTAGTTGCGTCCAGATACTTGGCCAGCAAATT
The DNA here is from genome assembly GCA_964641465.1 of uncultured Pirellulaceae bacterium. Taxonomy (GTDB): domain Bacteria; phylum Planctomycetota; class Planctomycetia; order Pirellulales; family Pirellulaceae; genus Mariniblastus. The sequence goes on from CAZXLW010000066.1 coordinate 18,036, forward strand.
AGCGGTGCCCAGCGGGAACACTGTGTACGGCACCTGCGGCGGTAGTCGATTGACGAGCAACGACACCGTTCCATCGCCGCCAGCAGAAACCACCGTTCGTAAGCTGTTGTCCGCCAGCGAATCATGTACAGCTTGCTCGAGCTGCCCAATGTCTTCGATGATGTCGACTTCGAATCCTTCCGCACGCAACGCATCCGCCAAACTGACGACCAGTTGATACCGATTTCCGGAACCAGACTTCGGATTGCGCGAAATCAGGATCCGTTTGGCGTCTGGAGCAATTTTTTGGCTATTAAGCATCGTTGCGGCAGGGCCAATCCGGGCATTGTGCTGAAATGGGACATGGTTGTAGCGTTCTGCAACAACCCTTCAATGTGCGTTTTTCCGCTCGTTCGGCAATAGCAGCGTTCAAAAAAATTCAGTCGTTGGCACGCTAACTGCATAAGGGTACTGCCAGTCGGAACGAGAGAAATCGAGGCCCGACTTGCCCGGAAACGCCTGGATCATTCGTGAAGTGGTTGCCTTGCCCCTGATCATTTCACTTGCCATACGTATGGCAGCCAGACGCAACCGGGCATTGGAATAAGATTTTTTTGATAATTTGGTTGGAGAGAGATCTCAAAGGATTTAAGGGCAACGATTGTCGTTGGCGTTTTCGGCTTCCAAAGTCTCCCGAGAATGTCCCGTCAATGCGGTTGGGTCGGTCAATACAAAAAAGTGACCATGATCCGCAGTTACTATAACTGCAGATTTATCCCAGCTACTGTTCTTTTCGATCCACTGGGTTACTGCCTCAAAGGCGGCCTCGCCGCTGTAGACTGAGCCGATTGAGTCGTCGATGTTGTTATTGTGGTTCGCCCAATCAACATCGCCGGACTCGATCATCAGCCAGAAACCTCGCTTGTTTTCACCGAGCACTTCTAAAGCCGCCGTGGTCATTTCCGCAAGCGTCGGATTCTCTTTCAACTCATCCTCTGTATACCGATCCGCCTTTTTCTGACCGCGAGTTGGATCGTAATTCCCGTCGGCAGTTTGATAAGGCAAGTGGCCGCCGTCGTGACCGAACAGGCCGAACAGCCGTTGATTGCGTTGCACCGCCCGCTTGGTTGCACGAAACAAAGCGACCGACCCCTTCAGCCCGGCAGTCCTCTGACTCACGACATACTTCCCACCGTTGGCTTCGTTAATATTTTCCAGGTCTTGAGCCGAGATGTACTTGTTACCCGGAACATAGTTTCGGCCTTGCTTTTTGCGATCGTCATCATTGGTTTCGTCCCAACCGCATCCCAGCACCACATCCATCCCAGGCAGAGCGTCCCGATTGGAAATCGAAGGCAAGCCAACCAAATCCCGAGTCAAATCCTGGTAGTCGTTTCGGTTGACGTTGTTCGCGTACGCGGACGCAGGCGTTGCGTGACTGATCGGAACACTGGTCACAACCCCCACGCTGAATCCATCTTGTTGTAACTCCCGGGCGATGGGAGTCAGCGACTTCCCCTCGTGATCAACATTGATCGCCGAGTTATACGTTTTGACTCCTGAGCACATCGCCGTTGCCGCTGACGCCGAATCAGTCACGACATGATTCAACGAAAGCAACTTGCCTAGCAAATAAGACTCGCTCGTTGGCTTGCTCCACGAATGGTAGCCGCCGAAATCTGCTGAATACCCACCACGCTTGTCGCCTCCAATATTCGAAACCGTCTGCGAGTCGATGTCGAACTTGGTGCCGGAGTTATGTGGGCTGCAGACGAAATCGCCCTGATCCTTTTCGCATTTGTCATAATCCAGAAACGCCAGTCCGCTGCCGTAGCCTTCTTCAAAGACAACCGACTTGTTTCGATAGATCGCAGCCGCCTGGGAAGTCTGCCAATCCATCCCATCGAGTACGATCAGTATGATGTTCCGCTTGCCAGCCTTGATCGCTGCTTTCTGCAGATAATAAACTTCCGTTTGATCCATGTACGTTGCCTTCGGATCAAGCGTGCCTTCGGGCAGCTCGCCATAAATATCGGTCAGGATTTCCTCAGACCGATACGAACTGTTGTCGCCCGTGAATTTGTCCAACGTCAAACCAAACGTGTAGATCGGGACGAGTCGGTTCGAGTGATAGGTCCAACTGGAATACTTGGACGCGCGATCTCCCCACCGCCCCCAGTCACACTCATCAGACTCGCTGGCCTCCAATTGCATTTGGCGAAGGTAGTCATCCACGTTCGGTTGATCGCTTTGAGCCGAAACAGAGCTGGCGATAAGAAAAACAGCCAGGAAATGAAACACAATTCTCTTCATGGATTCTGGAACCGGTGGGTGGTTACGTTGTTGCGTGGTAAAGATGAAAGCCTGATTCTAGAAAGGCCACGAAATCAATCCAGCCGGAACGTAATCCTTTCGTCACTAATTATGGCGATTTCTTCTTGGTTCCGAGGGTCCGATGGTACAAGAGGAGATCACGGAAAGCCCGATTTGAGACGCACTTGTTCGCCGTGAAAAAAGCCGACACCGTGATTTGTCCGAGGACCGAACTTCATAGCCGTTATTGCAAGTCCGGAAAATGAAATCACGACCTGACACGAGCGCCTTAAAAAATCCTCTAAATTTTTGGAATACTCAAATGATTCACAAATTATTGGTGCCGCTGACGAATACAAACAATGGGAAATCACGAGCAACCAATTGAATCGACCAAAACGCGAGGGCGATGGAAAACCGTCGTCGTTCGCTGCCTAATCGGGCTGTTTACTTTAGCTTTGGTTGCCGCTGGGGCAATTTGGTATTTGTCGCAACCGAAACCCGATGTTACCGCTTTTTTCAATTTGTCCCGACGATGGGAACAGACCGATGAGCATTATCGTCAACTAATCGCTGACGCGCCTCAAAGTCGAAACCGGTTGATCAATGAGTATCATCACGCGGTTGGCCGTCTGGCGGATGAAGTCTTTCGATTGGCCGATAGCCACGCTGGTACCCAAGGCCAGATGGCGTTGCTTCTGTTTTTGTTCACACAGACCCAAGACACTGTTGTGCGGGCCAAATCGGAAGACCAACTGATTGAGCAGATCAAATCTTCGGATCTCGACGCCATTGTTGGAGCTTTGAATATGGTCCGTGGTGCCAGAGATTCCAATTTGAACGTCGTTAATGCGATCGTTGCCCGAGCCCAATCTGCTCACAATCATCCTTCGACCGCGCGACTCCTGGCCCGCGTGAGCACGATGATTGAGGATGTTAGAGCTCCGCAGTTCCGAAGCATTGCCGATACGATCGTTACGCAGTACTGCGACAGTGAACACATTGGGAATTTTTGCGAAAAATTGGGATGGATAGGAGGTGGTTCGGTTGCCGGAAGCGAAGAATATCTCCCTCACTTGAATACGATATTTGAACGCAATCCTCACCGCCGCGTTCGTTGTCCAGCGCTTTTTGCGATCGCGAAAACACATCAAGATTCTTCATCTGAATCAGAACAGCAAAAGTCAGTAGAAATCTTCCAGCAATTTTTGAGTGAGTTCGATGGCGAGAAAAAATATCGTTATGCCTCAGTAGAACGAAGCTTGCGAAGCGCCGCAGCCCAGGCAATAGAGGTCATTCAGTCACGAGGCGTGGGCAAAGCTGCCATTGAGATTGATGGGTTCGATTTGACAGGTGCGGAACTGCGATTGACGCAATTTAAAGGCAAGGTAATTCTGCTTTCATTTTGGGCCAGTTGGTGTCATCCTTGTCTCAAAATGGTCCCGCATGAAATCGAGCTTGCCAATGAGTTCAAAAATCAACCGTTTGCAATTGTCGGTGCCAATGGTGATAGCGACCCTGAAGTTGGGCTGAAGTCAGCTCAAAAACATGGAATCCTCTGGCCGTCATTTCAAGTCAACGACAAATCTGGAGCACCAATTTCTGATTCATGGGGAATCAAAGCATGGCCGACAATTGTATTGATCGATGCTGATGGCGTTATCAGAAAAACCTGGACGGGCACCCAAGGAACAGATGAGATTCGCCAGGAAATCCAATCCGCAATCGATGCAATTATTGATTGACGGTTAAACCGGTATGTTTTTCGGATTCCATTCTGTCGGCTGATGTATCTCTATGCCGGCGTTGTCACGCTCTATATTGCCCGGGCCAGATCGACCGATTGCGGACCGGCTGGCTCTTTCCGATTCAGTAATGCAAACTTGCCAGGCCGATGAACGACTTGCTCTAACCGTTATCAACTAATTTTGTGAGTCCTGGCAACAACCTTGATCTCTTTCGAGAACTTATCGTCAATCCTCAACGGGGAGACATGAGTAATC
>CAZXLW010000066.1:22430-29141 GCA_964641465.1 uncultured Pirellulaceae bacterium
CTTGATCTCTTTCGAGAACTTATCGTCAATCCTCAACGGGGAGACATGAGTAATCAGCCCGTCTTTCGTCATCGCCGTATATGCCCACCGGCCGGAACGATAATTGAATAACGATTTCCGGAAAACTACCATTTGATTCGCTTGTGAAAGAAGCTGGGCAAACTCGTGGAGCTCAACAAGCACAACACCGAACCTTATGTTGTCTCGAATCTGCTGCAAAGTTCTGAGCACGAGCATCAGAAAGGCAACTAGCGCAAAAACACAAACGCCGTACAACCAAATCCCTTTCTCAAAACTAATTTCCTTGACCGTCTGTTAGGTGTTCGACCTTGAGCACCGAATATTGGCAGCTATCGAAGTCTATCGGGCCGGAACGAATGCCAAACATGGAAACGCGTTGTTTGAATACTAAGCTTGGCTCAAGACCAAGCTCCACTCAAGTTAATGGAAATCGCAACAATCAACCCTAGCAACATTGCGAGCAGCAGTACCAATCCCGCCTGAATCGCTGTTATCGCCAACGCTCGTTTCCAGGTCGTCGGCAACAAGGCTTTCAACAAAACAGTCATCAGCAAAAAAGCTAGGGTGTACGTCAGAATCTGATTTATCCAAAAGAATCTCGCAACGGAAAAAAATCTGGCTGCAAGCACACTTACCATGATCCCCAACACGTTCGATAAGATCACAAATAAAATGCTGATCCCGAACGCTTTGCCGTATCCTGGCGCTGCATCCTGTCGCTGATACTCAGTCGCCGCGACTGCGCCAATGTTAGCTGGAGCGGCGTATGGGTTGTTGTCTTGTCGAGGCTTCATGGCTGGAACCTCTGCATCGAACGACGGTTCCTTAAACTCTTGTACCGTTGAGTCGGTGTTTGAGAATCGCTTGCAAATCCGCCAGGCGAGCCGTAGCACGACCATCCCGATAAACCCGCCGAACAGCGCGGAAAATATGGTCACCAATATCACCGAAGGCCCCACCATGTATCACACCGGGGCTTTGAACATGAAATTAGAACTTTGGGAGAAGAACTTGTGAGGATTGTCGTAAACGATTGACCGGATCGTTTCCTCCGTGTTGCCTCGCTTCCGCATTTCCATGATGAAGTCGGGAACAGCCGTCGGCTTGGACGGACCCCAGTCACCAGCCGAGTTCACACATAGTCGTTCCGTGCCATGTTTCTCGATAATGTCGGCAGCTCTTGCCGGCGTACATTTCGTAACCGGATACAAAGTCATCCCGGCCCAGTACCCGGCCTCCAGCACGTACGGCACGGTGTGTTCTTCCACGTGATCGACGAGCACACGGCTGCGATCCAATTCACTGTGATTGTTAAGCATGTCGAGTATCATGCGCGTGCCCTGAAACTTGTCTTCCAAGTGCGGCGTGTGAATCAAAATTTGCTGGTTGTGTTCAATCGCCAGTTGCAAATGCTCTTCGAAGATCGTCGCTTCGTTGACGCTGTTTTTGTTGAGTCCAATTTCGCCGATCCCCAACACGCCAGGGCAATCGAGGAACTCGGGAATCATCTTGATGACTTCCCGCGACAACTCAACGTTCTCCGCTTCCTTGGCGTTGATGCAGAGCCACGTGAAGTGCTGGATCCCGTATTGAGCCGCACGCTTTGGCTCGACTTCCGTTAACTGGCGAAAATAGTCGCGGAAGCTTTCGACGCTGCCTCGATCGAAGCCAGCCCAAAACGCTGGTTCACTAATCGCCACGCACCCCATTCTTGCCAGCGTCTCGTAGTCATCGGTAGTACGCGAGACCATGTGGATATGAGGATCAATGTAATACATGTATTTTGCTTCCGTGATTTCTGCTGGCTACTTTGTTTGCTATCTACCTATCCGTTTGGTTTGCTCCGCCGGGCTTCACACCGACGTGCTGCAACGAATCCTAGAACCTGGACTGGACCTGAAACTGCTCCAACCAATTTTCGTCGTACTCGCGAGAAAACAGTAGTTGAACTCGTTTTGCCCGCTCGGGATCTCCATCCGAGATAATTTCGAGGCCTTTGCGGATACCGACAAGTTGCTGTTCGTCACTCACATCACCATCGGCTCGGTCCAGCCTGTCGAGGCAGGCGGCCAGTTCCAGCACCCTGGCGCGCATCTCGAGAAATTCACGCTCCAAAATTTGCTTTGCTTTCATCGTTTGCCTTTGTGGGGGTTGTTCGTCCAGTTATCATATTCAGAAGCCGAAGGAACTGCCACGTTGCTTACGGATGTTTCAAATCAAAAACAGGGTCCTGATGCCTTGACCGGTAGAATCCTCCTCAATTATCTGTTTTGCGTCGTTTGCTGTTTGCTGACTTGTGGCGATCTTGTCAGCGGGCGCGAATTGCGGCACAAGCTGCCGGATGGATTTGTGGAACGGGCAGTGTCCGTCATCGTTCGTGACCAAACGGCGACCATTAAGTATTATTTTGGCGTGAACGACGAAACGATGGCGTCATTGTTGGAAAAATGTCAGCCTGACCAAATGTCCGACGGTTCAGAAACTGCCAGCGAAACAAAACAATCGGATCGAACAGATCAGGAAAAAGTCCTGCTGAAAAAACTCTGTGAAGGACTGACCGTACACAACGGGGACAAAAGTTTGGAATTACTTCCTCTAAAAATTGTGATCTCGCCCAAGCACCATTTCTCGTACTTAGCTGAGTTTGAGTTTAAAATAACGAGTAACGGTCAGCATGATATCGTGATCGAGGATACGAATTTCCAAGAAATGGAATCTGCTGTGAGGTATTCCCTGAAAGCAGCTGGTTCTACAATGTTGTTGCAGTCCAACGTGGCACCGATAATCATTCGCGCCAACCGACACGAGCTGCACAAATTAAAACCAGAAAAAAGAACAGAAGCTTGCAAAATCCGCGCAACCCTCGCGATCCAGATTGACGATTCTACACAAGGTTGAAGCGTCGATCCGGCCGAGTTGATTGTATGGCGAGTTTACTCGCGTCCTTGTCTTGACCGCTCGGGCAGTCGGATTTGCACTCGTAGATTTCATTTAACTTTTGGCGACCAGCACTTGGGTTCCCATGCCGCGTATTATTGCAATTGGTGACGTTCACGGATGTTCAGACGCGCTCGAGCGCGTATTGACAGAAATTCAACCCGAGCGCGAAGACCTGATCGTCGGCCTGGGAGACTTTGTCGATCGCGGGCCCAATTCCGCGGGTGTGATTGAGATCCTGTTGGAACTGGTGACTCAATGTCATTTCATTCCTCTGATCGGCAATCACGAACTGATGATGTTCAAAGGCTTGCGGGATCAGACGGAATTCAATTTCTGGTTCCAGCACGGTGGCAGCCAGACCGTCGCCAGTTACGGGGGCAGGCACCAGAACATCCCGCAGCACCATCTGACTTTCCTCAGTCACTGCCTGCGTTTCTTTGAGACGGAACGGCATTTCTTTGTGCATGCGAATTACGTTCCCGATCTGCCATTGGCGCAGCAACCGGATGACTTGTTGTTCTGGGAACACATCAAGTCAAATGTCCCGGGCCCGCACATCAGCGGAAAGACTGCAATTGTCGGGCACACGCCGCAACCGTCCGGAGAGATCCGGAATCTGGGGCATGTCCAGATCATCGATACGCATTGCTATGGCGATGGCTGGTTGACGGCCGTGGACGTGACTTCGAATCAGGTATGGCAAGCCAACAATTTCGGTGACTATCGTGACGGTGTCATGCCGGATGTCGAAGAGCCCGGTGAAAATTACGACATGGAGGACCCTCCGGATGGAAGCCCAGGCGCTTACCCTCCATCTCCTGGTCAATACCCAGGCATCAATCAGCCCAAATAGAATCGTCTGCCTGTTCTGTCTGGCTCTTTTCGTCTGCTGAGTCGTAGGCACGGCAAAACACGACTCGGAGAGTCGTTCTACTATCGGCGATCCGGGTTTTGAAATTCGCTGTAGCCAGACTCTATGTCTAAAAAACGATATCGATCGCTTGATACCACGTTGGCTCGTCTGGATCCGCTTCAGGGCTGATTTCGTAAACGGAAACGGTGCTATCCCAACTGCCAACAAGTACCCGAGTCAGCGAGGGCGATAGCTTGATACACGAATTTTGTTGCAGGTTGATATTGGGGAGGTAGGCTAACTCGCGACCGCCAAAGGTGCGGATAGAAAGGTCTTTGCCCAATCCTGTGATGGCAATTCGTTGGTTTGCGAAATCCACGTCTCTTTGATCCAAACAACTCGTGCCGCAAAATGATTCAACGGTATCGTTCAACAACGAGTGTACGTAAATCGTGGCATTCAACCCACCATGCCCGATCATCAGCAGATCCTGCCCGTCATGAAATACTTGGTTGATGCCTTCGCTACTTTCCCCTTCTTGGGAAAGTTGCTTCTCGTAAATACGTTCGCCCTGCAAAAAAAGCCAAGCCCGAGACGGTAAGTCGAGAACACTGACCACGTCATCGTCGGCGAGCATGACGATTCGCTGTTCATTGTTCGATACGGAGATGCGATGCACAAAGCCATCGGTTTCAAAACGCCCTTCAACCTGTCGGTAGTTGTTGTCTAGGATGAATCCGTTGTTGCCAAAGGTGAACGAGAATAGCGTGACGAGCAGTTTTCCGGTAACGGGTGTCAAAGCAATATTGGTGGGCAGAGCGTGATCGACTTGTAGGAGGCTTTCGATTTCCGATCCAATCCACTTCGCCAGGAATTCCCCACTGTTGCAATCGATCACAACGATTTGTTTCTCGCCCTCCCAATTGGAAAGCATCGCGAAAACTTGCGTGTTCCGACACAGGCTGAAATGGGCATACTTGAATTCGATTTGGTGCCGCCAGAGATTGGTCTGCGTTTTGAGGTGACGGCAAGTTATCCAGCCAGAGCGACTGCAGTAAAGGATACGCTCGTCATCGATCCAGTCGACGTACTCAATGTGGTCCGACCAGCCTGAATCTCGATCCTCATTCGCGCGACCGAGCACGATGGTTTGCAATAGCTTCATAATCAACGAAGCTTTGGCTTTTCAAACAGCGACTGTAGTTTCGCATACAATGAGGGTTCGAGGCCCAACCGCTGCACGAGATCGTCAGGTTGACGAGCCACTATCCACCCGACAAAAGTGCAACAAATGGGTCAACATCCAACAAGTCAACGGCGCCATCGCCGTTGATATCGGCCTGACACAGTATTTCACCGCTACCCGCCAGTGCGTCCACAAACGGGCCGACGTCAAGCAAATCAATAGCTCCGTCTTCATTCAAATCGCCAAGCTTGAAAGGACAACCAATCAGTTCACTTAAGTCATAGACTCTGACCAATCCGCGATTAAACCCGTTTCCATCAAAACTTTGCGCACCTACCGCGAGCGTCAGGCCGTCTTTGGAAACATTCGATTGCAAGCCAAAAAAGCTATTGGGCTGATCACCCGCAATAGTCGCCAGCTCCACCCATACATCGTTTTCGTTAATGAAAATTCTTTCTGTCTCGGCGCTAAAGGACCCGCCAACAAGAACATTTCCATCGCCTGACAAACCTACACTAGCACCAAACTGATCCAGTAAATTTCCGGAAATATCACTTCCTATTTGTGTCCAAGTACCTCCCGTGTCCCTGAACACACGAACCGCCCCAGCCCCTGGGCCCATGAAATCATTTCCGATAGCCGATACCGCAATGACAGAACCATCATCAGACATATCTACATTGCTACCAAGACGATCTGTAATGTCCTCACCAACAATGGTCTGTCCAACCTGTGTCCAATTGCCGGCCACAAATTCAAACGCGCGTAATCTGCCCAATCCTTGAAAACCATCTCCACCAACGGCTACTCTGAGACCGTCGGACGATATACCCAAACCATTTCCAAAAAGTCCATCGACCACATCCCCAACGATATCATCGCCTAATTGGACCCAAGTTCCCCCTTGGTTTTCAAACACACTTGCCGATCCCAAATCTCCAAAACCAGCAGGCGATCCCACAGCCACAATTGACCCGTCTGAAGACAGGGCTACTTCGTTACCGAACAGACTCCCGCCTTCGCTGCCTATTAAATCCTGTCCAATTTGAATCCAGGATCCACTACTAAATTCAAAAACACGTACTTTGCCTGTGGTGCCATTAAACCCATCTGCCCCCAACGCGATAATGGATCCATCATCAGAGATCGCAACGCCGCGTCCCAACCGGGCATCGAGACTAGTTCCATTAATGTCCTGGCCCAACTGTACCCAAGTGCCATCAACATTTTCAAAGACTTGTACCTGGCCAGAACCAGGAAACGTTTCCGAGTTGGTGATTGATCCGACAACCATTCGGCTTCCATCTTCCGATAGAGCGACGCTAGAACCAAACAGGTCATTCTCAAGTTCACCAATCAGGTCATCACCAATTTGGGTTTGAGCCAGAGCGGTTAATGGAAATAGACCAACAAGTAGTAATAAAAATGTTTTCATTTGGGTCACGCGTTTTGTATTCATTGGGGCATTTTTCGAGGCTCAAACGTTTAGTTTAAGCCTAAGCCTCACATTATGTTTGAAACGAGGCCTATTTGGTAGATAGAAAACAGTTGGAATCGCGAGGCAGAATACTGGATTCATGCCTGGGGCTCAGTATTGCGTTGGCGGTCAAATCTGCCGAGAATAGAAGCACGATCAGCGTTTCCAATTACGTTGTAAGAACCACACATTCCTCGCCACCATTGGATTTCTTTTATGTCGCTTGGACTTGCC
>CAZXLW010000067.1:0-8739 GCA_964641465.1 uncultured Pirellulaceae bacterium
CTATCGGGTCATCCTGTCCGATAGCGAGACCTTCAAAGACAACAAGCAAAACCAAGACCGCTAAATACCGCAATGAATTATCCATATCAAATAGTACTACAACAAAGAAAAATCATCTGAACAACACACATTATCACAACGCATTATTGCTCCAAACAGATAGTGCAACAACTGCTTCATCCCCCAACGAACATTAAGGTGAGACACGCAACATTGCAAAAAATTACGTGTAGAATTTACAACAGGCGTAGATATCACCGATTCGTCAAAGAGGTTGGCCCTGAAAAGCCATTGCCCATCACCTCAATTGTCTTTCCACGAGTTGAACGTCTGAAGCGCAAAGGCTCCGTGATCGGAAGTTCGAAAACAGCTCCGATTAATATTTGCAGAATCGGAATCGCGATTCTTGTACTGAGCCAGCGGTCAGTTGACAATTTGGTACAAGCGGTAGGGGCGAAAAAATGCCGAATGATCGGATTTTCTTGATCAGTAAAATCATTTGTGTTATTGTGAACACTTAGTTTAGACTCCATAAATGTTCCGTTTTACCCACCCACAAACTTGGGGAAATCTAATGAAACTGAGACACCTTTGTATTGCAGCCTTGACCTCGATCTTGGTTTTAGGCTCGCATGTTTCCGCTGACATCACTACTAGCACTGCCGAGCCAACTGCTGACATTCTCTTGGATCAGTTTCACTTTGGTGGAACCATGCCAACTAATGGTCGAGTCAGTACCGACATCGATACCAACGCTCGAGGTTCTTTTTTCAGTCTTGATACGAACGCGTTGACCGGTGCTAACGCGCCGGGGGAAGCTTCAGTATCGGCAGCAGGCGTACTGGCTCAGATTCAAAGTCTTACCATTCAGCGCGACGGCGATGTAGTAGGAGCAACCTCCGTTGATGTAGTATTTTTCAGTGGCACGCCAACCGGAATGTTTGACGGTACTGCTGCAACAGCCGCAAACTTTGCTACCGATACTGGGATTACTGTTCTCTCAAACACTAATAAGGCTTTCCCAGCAGGCACTGCGTCTGGCGACTTCCTGACATTTAACGTGAATCCATTTACCGTCAATACGAGCGACAATCTTGGTGTCCTTTTGTTTACAACTGGTGGAAATCTCGGCCAATTTGAAGGCCAAGGAGCTGGAGGCGGTCGCCTAACTTTTACTGGAGCGGCGTTAAATGGTCCTAGCGGCGCAAGGGATTTCAACTTCTTGATCGGTGGCCAAGTCATTCCTGAGCCAACATCAGCTGCACTGCTTGGTCTTGGCGCTTTTGGATTGATTGCTCGTCGTCGACGTAGCTAGTCCATCCATTGAGATTCGCAGATTGAAATCTATTAAGAGGCCGACCCATTGGGTCGGCCTCTTTTTTTGGAACCAGTCGATTGTTGGCAAAGATTTTGATTATTGATATCTCCGCGAGCCCTTGCATGCCCGATGCACCGTCCGTTTGTTTGCGTTCTTTGAACAGCATATAGACATGTCGTGGCGGTGTGTAACGGTTTGACGCCAAAGCCGCACGCGGGGAGCCTAATATTCGTTTTGATTGACGGAAATTCGGATCGCTCGAAAAAACAGGCGATTTCAGTTAAAACTTGTCTGAAGTTTCCCCGAATCTGGGAACTGGTTCCCATCTTTTCGCGTCCAAGCCATGAATGAAAAATTGACTTCAGAGCGCGACGAAACGTCAATTCGATTGACGCTGGAAGGTGATCGCGAAGCATTCGGCCAACTGGTGCGGAAGTACCAGGATCGTCTGTTCAACGGCATGGTCCAGATTCTTCGAAGTGAACCGGAAGCCGAGGATGTCGTTCAGGAAGCATTTGTGCTTGCTTTGACGAAACTGGAATCGTTTCAAGGCAAGAGTCAGTTTTATACCTGGCTGTATCGAATCGCTTACAACCTGTCGATCACTCGACTGCGACGTAAGAAGCCAACGGTGTCGATGGAAATTGGCGAGGACGCCAGCCTGGAGTTCGAAGGTGACTTGCCCGCGCCTGGCGAGCAGATGATGCGTGAGGAGCAGGCAAAGCAATTGATGCAGGCTTTGGATCGGATGTCTACGGAACATCGTTCCATTTTGGTTTTGCGAGAAATGGAAAATATGGACTACTCGGAGATTGCCGACGTGTTGGACTTGCCGGTGGGCACGGTTCGCAGTCGGCTGCATCGAGCAAGAATCCAGTTGCGAGAATTATTAGAATTGACCATGGACGAATGATCGAAGAGCAGGCAGCTATTGCCTGAAGTTGACAACATGTCGAACCAACCACTTCCCGAAAATCTGATCACTGGCTATCTGGACAACCAGTTGTCGCCAGAGGAACGCGCCGAGTTGGAGCAGCTGCTGCGCGACAATCCGGATTCGCAAAAATGGTTGGAGCAGTTGCAGGCAGACAAGGAGCTGGTCGGGAGTTTGCCTCGGTTCAGCCTCGATGCGAATTTTGTTGACCGAGTGATGTCTGACGATCGTGTGGAGCAGGTGTTTGGTAAGACTGCAGCAGGTCAGGTTGCTGTCGCAGGTGAAGATGGCTTGCATCAAGCCAGGTCTGTTGGTGCGTCTGTTCGTTCAAGTCGAATGAAGATGATTGTCGTGGCTGTTGGTTCGTTGGCGGCACTGGTGTTGATTGCGTTGAGTGTCCCATTGTTGATGCAGCCGATCGCTAAGTTGAGTGCCACGAGCGAGGCGGAAATCGCAGAAAGCGCAGGTAATGCGGAAGTCGCCAAGGATGCAGAACGAAAAGATAATGATCTTGCCAAAGAAGCACCGTCTGAAAAGGGGCTTGGAGGCAACACAGACTTGTCAGTTGCTGAAGGGCTAGATGATTCCGAGGAAAGCGAATTGATGGAGCCAGCAGCCAAGCCGAATTCGAAAGTTCAATCTGAAATCGCGAACGAAATTGAATCTGACGATGAAGCAATGGAGGCTGACGAACTGGGTGTGCAGCTGAGGATTACGAATGAACCGATGCCCAGCAGGGAGGCGGCGCGAGAGAGGGGTGCCGTACCAACCGACGTTCCCGGCAAGCTTGCGCGACCGTCGAGATTGTCTGGTCAGGAAAATAAGCGGTTGGCCGATGCAGATTTGAAATTCGAGTTGAAGGAAGCATCTGAGCAAACCCTCAATCGTCCTGCGGCATTGAATGACGTTCTCGAAATCGAATATCGGGCGGGCTCTGAAATGCGGCAGCGGTTTCTTCAAACGTTGCAAAAGAACGCGATCAGCTTTGCTGCGACTGATGACCGCGATGAAAGCAATGAGTTAGAAGAATCGCTTGATGTGCCTCTTCGGGACGAGGATAACGGTGCGGCTTTGGTGATGTTTGAGTTGACGGCGACGCCGAGTCAGATGGCTGGGTTGATCGCAGATGTTCAGTCGGACGCGGTGGTTACTAAACACAGCTTTGACATTCCAGACTCAGGCATGCCTGAGTCGCGAATGGGTGTTCTGAGGTTGGCTGAATTGATCGACGGAAAGAAAGCCGACGCCTTGGGACGCGATATGAATCTGAACCCGTCGATAGCTAGCCGTGCTGCCCCTGCAGAGCAGGGGATGGCTGAGACACTGCTGCGGGACCGCGATTCTGAGCTGGCGGGGAAAGACGCTCGTATGCAATCGGCACCGGGTTCTGAGCGCGAGTTGCAGTTGGAAAGTGAGGCTGCACCGCTTGGTCAGGGCAATTTCGCAAAAGGTCGGCCAGGCAAAGCTCGTTCAAGTTCGGTCTCTAGGGAAAACCTCGAGCGTAAGACCAGGGCTGTTGATGGCGGAGAGCGGCAGTTGCCTGAGCTCTCTGATAAGTCCGATGCGTATAAGACCGGCAAGACTGACGATGGGCAAGGCCAGGTTCGCAAGTACTTTGTCCTGTTGCGAGCTGCGAAGGAGAAGGGCGCGATCCGGAATCCGGACGTTCCGGTTCGACCTGTCCCCAGCGCAACAGGCGACAAAAAGTAGCTCTTGCTGGAATGCTCACGATTGCGTTGTTGGTTCGACATGTTTTCCACACTCGTGATGTCGGCAAATTCCGAAAATTCCTAATCGTTTTCCATTCTCCGCGATTTTTGAGAAACAGGGTTCCGTCGAACCCGCGCGCTGATAACTTTTGTTGACTCGCCACCCAGTCACTCCCAGCCATCTTTCTGCATTGATGGTCGTGTTGGAATGACATTTGAAGCAACAAAATTTGTGCAAAGGAATGAGTCCATGGCAAGTGGATCTGAATCGCTGGAAATCTCAAAAGCCAATCACGAAAACGGATTGCCAGAGCTTGATGAACAGCAGCAGCAGAGTCTCGAAGAGCATTCAACTCCGTTTCTGGGGAAGTGGGAGAAGCTGATCAGCACCACGAACTGGGAGAAGGGTGCGATCATCGTCGAGTGGCGAACGGAGATGGAGAAAGTTGCCAAGCAATCTGGGTTGCCCAAGAGCTGTTGTTCGGATGAGCAGTGGAGCCAGCTTTGTGGCGGGGCAACGCCACAGCATGTCGGGCGTTTGCGTCGAACACACGACCGGTTTGGTCATGTGTTTACAGAATACGAAGGGCTTTACTGGAGTCATTTTTACGCTGCGTTGGATTGGGATGACGCGGAGATGTGGCTGGAAGGCGCGATTCAAAATTCGTGGTCCGTTTCCAAGATGCGTAATGCGAGATGGGAAACGATGGGGAAGCGACCGGAGGATCAGCCGCGAGTCGAGCAGATTGTTGTTTCCGAGCCGGACGTAGAAGACAAATCAGCCGACTCTTCCGCGAGACTTTCAGATCGTGACAGCGATTATGCGCAGGGGCCGATTCCTGAAGGGCCGGATTTCGGCGACGAGGATGTTGGAGGCGGTAAGAGTCGCGGGGACGCAAGTGAAGAGCAGCTCGAAGCGGGTGAATCGCTTGCGGCTCCAAAAGGTCCCAAGATTCGTCCGTTCGAATCATTCACCGAATTGCCGGATGATATCTCTAAAGCTGCGAACGCATTCAAGATTGCGATCATCAAGCATAAGGCTGGCGAGTGGGACGAGTTCGCGATGGAGGACTTGTTTGAGTTGCTCGATGCACTGAAGGCGCTGGCGACTGCTGAGTCTGGATAGGATTGAAGGCAATCGCCGCCACGAAATGCGCGCCGCACTTAATCGCTACCGGATATTGCAACGGCAGAATCTGTCTGCGGCAAGATGTTTCAGATGTATTGGAACGGTCTGCCGCTTCGACTTCGTCAGCCCATATGTTACATTGCTGAGTTCACTCAAATACTCATTCGGGAATCGAAATGGCAACCAAGATTGCAATCGTGGGTGCGGGAGGAATGCTGGAATATCACGCCGCTGGCTTCCTTAAGGCTGGCGCGGAAATTGTTGGCATTGCTGACGTTTCGCTGGACGCGGCCAAGCAAGCGGCGGAGAAGTACAACATCCCGGCCGCTTTTGGGGACGTCTCTGAGATGCTGGCTGGGTGCGACGCCGATGCCGTCAGTATTATTGTTCCCAACAAGTTTCATCATCCGCTAAGCATCCAGTGCCTTGATGCGGGGAAGCATGTCTATTGCGAGAAGCCACCGGCGCTGAATGCGAAAGAGGTTTCCCAGATGATTTCGGCGGCGAGCAACGCCAGCAAGATGTTGATGTTTAATTTCAACAATCGTGCTCGTCCGGAATCGTATGCGATGATGGAGATGATTTCGAACGGGAAGATCGGGAAGATCAATTCGGCTCAGGCGAAGTGGATTCGACGTACCGGGATCCCTGGCTTTGGTGGCTGGTTTACGACCCGGGAACTTTCAGGCGGTGGTCCGTTGATCGACTTGCTGCACATGATTGATCTGGCGATGCACTTTATGGGCTATCCGGAGCCTGCCCATGTGTTGGGCCAAACATTTAATGACTTCATTACGGACAAGAGTTTCAAGGGTCCGTGGGGGATCCCAGATCAGGAAGGCGGAACCACGGATGTCGAATCCGCCGCGCACGGGTTCGTTACTTTTAAGAATGGTCAAGTCCTCGGGTTGCAGGTATCGTGGGCCGAAATGGTCGAACGGGAAGAAGTTTCGGTCGTGTTCCAGGGGACTCGAGGTGGTGGCAAGGTCCAGCGTCTGTTCGAGGAAGACGGTATCGACTCGACGGCGATTGATTCACTGGAAGTCTACTACCAGGATGATGGGAAGTCCGTGACGAAGGCAGTCGAGGTCGAAGCCTGTGAGGACATGGGCAGATCCCGTGCGGCGGAGAACTTTGTACTGGCGATTGAAGGCAAAGAGCAGCCATTGAATACTCCTTCGCAGGCGTTGACGTTGATGAAGGTGATCGACGCGGTGTACCAATCCGCGGAATCCAATCAGCCAATTTCATTTTGATCGGAGAATCTAGCTATGTCGTTGAATCGTAAGTTGCGTCTAGGAATGGTTGGTGGCGGCCGAGGGGCCTTTATCGGCGGCGTGCATCGTATGGCGGCGACGATGGATGGGAAAATCGAATTGGTTGCCGGTGCGTTTTCGTCGGATCCTGAAAAGAGCCGGTTGTCTGGCGAAGACCTGTTTCTGGAGCCCCAGCGAGTTTATTCCAGTTACCAGGAGATGGCTGAGCGTGAGGCCGCGTTGTCTGATAGTCAGCGGATCGATATGGTCTCGATTGTGACTCGCAACGATACGCATTTCGATGTTGCCAAGGCGTTTCTGGAAGCGGGCATTCATGTGGTTTGCGAGAAGCCGCTGGCGTATACGCTGGAGCAAGCAAAAGAACTTGCGGCCATCGTCGAGAAATCAGGATTGGTGTTCGGGCTGACTCATAACTATACGGGCTACCCGATGGTGAAGGAGGCTCGTGTGATGATTGCCGATGGGAAGCTTGGTGACTTGTTGAAAGTCGTTGTCGAGTATCCTCAGGGTTATGCGATCACGGCTTTGGAAGACGAAGCCGACCGGGCGATCTCTAACTGGCGAATGGATCCCAGCGTTTCCGGTGCTTCCAACTGCATCGGCGACATCGGTTCGCACGCCGAAAATCTCGCTCGCTATATCACTGGGCTGGAGATTGAAGAACTGGCAGCTGATCTGTCGACGTTCATTCCCGGCCGACCTTTGGACGACGATGGTAACATGTTGGTGCGGTACAAAGGGGGAGCCAAGGGGCTGCTGTATGCTTCCCAGATTTCGACAGGCGACGAGAACAATCTGAATATTCGAGTGTACGGAACGAAGGCTTCGCTGGAGTGGCATCAAGAGCATCCCAACGAGCTGGTTGTTAAATACGCCGAGAAGCCTCGCGAGATCCATCGACGCGGAAACGTTTACAACGGCGAGCAATGTCAGAAATTCACGCGGCTGCCGTTCGGGCATCCGGAGGCGTTTATCGAGGCGTTTGCAAACGTTTACCTGGGGATCGCTGAAGCAGTGGCAGACCGAATCGAAGGCAAGCAAGGCGGCGAATATGACTTCCCGAGTGTCGCAGATGGTGTCGCCGGCATGGCGTTTATTGATGCCGCCGTTCGGTCGTCCCAAGAAAACTCGGCTTGGACTGCTTTGAATATATAGGCAGCGACTAAGCAAATTGGTGACGCGATCTTGCGAAAGATGACTCGGACGGCTTGCTTCGCGGCGTGTTGGGCCTCAAAATACTACAGACACTTCGATACAAGGGATGATCATGTCTGTTGCAGCTCAATTATTGGCCCAAGGTGATACACTTCCCCCGTGGCAGATTGCCACCATCGCCGGTGCGTTTATAGTACTGGTCCTCGGGATCGTGATGCTTGGTGTTCTGTTCTCGTACTTTAACTGGTGGATTCAGTCGTTTCTGACCGGAGCGAAGGTTCGGCTGTGGGACTTGATCGGAATGACGTTCCGAAAAGTCCGCCCCAGCATTATCGTGCCCAGCAAGATTATGGGCGTGCAGGCAGGGCTGACTGATCTAGAAATGACGACGACTGCATTGGAAGCTCATTACCTTGCCGGTGGCCGCGTCCCGAACGTTGTTTCGGCCTTGGTTGCGGCTCACAAGGCCAAGATTTCGCTCAGCTTCCGGGAGGCCGCAGCGATTGACCTTGCCGGACGAGATGTTCTGGAAGCGGTTCGAACCAGTGTGAATCCAAAAGTGATTGATTGCCCGGCCAAGGGCGGGGCTCGCAAGTCTTTGGACGCTGTCGCCAAAGACGGGATTCAGCTGAAGGTGCGAGCTCGGGTAACGGTACGTTCGAATTTGCAACAGTTGATCGGTGGAGCAACCGAAGAGACTATTATTGCCCGTGTTGGTGAAGGTATCGTCAGTGCGATCGGTTCGGCCAATAACCACAAAGCGGTTCTGGAAAATCCGGACGTGATTTCCAAGGCTGTGTTGGCTCGACGATTGGATTCGCAGACAGCGTTTGAAATTGTCTCGATTGATATTGCCGATATTGACGTTGGTGACAACATCGGAGCCAGCTTGCGAGCTGATCAGGCAGAAGCTGATATGCGTGTCGCGAATGCGGCTGCCGAAGGCAAGCGGGCGATGGCGGTTGCCAAGGAGCAGGAGAATCACGCTACGATCGAACAGAGCAAGGCGAAATTGGTTGAGGCCGAAGCGGAAGTTCCCAAGGCGATGGCCGATAGCTTTCGCAGTGGCCGGTTAGGGATTCTTGACTATTACAAGTTGCGAAATGTTCAGGCGGATACGGAAATGCGGAATTCCATTGCAGTCGCGGGCAACGACAAGAGCAATCGTCAAGAGTTGGCCCGATAGATAGCCAGTGACCAGGTTGGCTCGTCAGTGG
>CAZXLW010000067.1:8839-18655 GCA_964641465.1 uncultured Pirellulaceae bacterium
AATCGTCAAGAGTTGGCCCGATAGATAGCCAGTGACCAGGTTGGCTCGTCAGTGGCTCGTCAGTGGCTCGTCAGTGGCTCGTCAGTGGGACTGCAAGTTTAAGGTTGGCAGATTATGGCGCGAGATATCGAAGAGTTTCTTCGCAAAGCGGCGGAACGTCGGAAACAGCAACAGCAGAATAAGCAGCGCGGGCCCGCTCCGTCTCAGCGTGTTCGAGAGATTGTTGAACAGGAAGTCGAAGTCGTCCAACCGATCGAGTTCGTGAAACCAAAGAAGCAGACTCGAAAGACGCTGGTAAAGCAAAAAAAACAACTCCGGCACCAAGAACGTAAGAAGCCGGATTTGCGTCAAGAATCGGTTGCTGAGCATGTCCGCTCCCACATTGATTCCTCTGACATTGCAGATCATGCGGAACACCTGGGAGAGCGAATCCAGAATGCCGATGATCGCATCAACTCTCGTCTGAAACGCAAGTTTGATCACGACGTCAGCAAGCTGGATGACATGCCGACGGTACAAGATGACAAGGTGGCGACCGTGACGCAGGCTGAAGTTTCTCAGGTTGCCAAAGATCTTTTGAAGATGTTGCAGAGTCCTCAAACAATCCGCCAGGCAATTTTGATGTCTGAAATTTTGAACCGACCGAAATTCGATTAATGCAATTGCTTGACAAAATTGAACCTGGAAAAACCCGCGTTGGTTGGATCGGAACCGGAGTGATGGGCGCGAGTATGTGCCGTCATGTGATGGATGCCGGTTACCAGGTTACGTTGTACACACGTACGGCTGCCCGAGCTCAGGAGCTGATCAACCAGGGCGCTGAGTGGGTGGGCAGTCCTCAAGAAGTCGCGGCGGCCAGTGACGTTGTGTTTTCCATTGTCGGGTTCCCGGACGATGTTCGAGAAGTGCACTTGGGTGACAAGGGAACTCTGGCGGGTTGTCGAGACGGTTCGGTGATCGTCGACATGACGACTAGTCGTCCGAGTCTGGCGGAGGAAATTTACCAGGCGGCAATCAAACAGAACGTAGCAAGCGTCGATGCGCCTGTTTCCGGCGGAGACGTCGGGGCCAAAAATGGGTCGTTGTCCATCATGATTGGCGGCGATTCGGAAGTGGTGCAATTACTCGAACCGCTTTGGAAATTGATGGGCAAGGCGTTCGTTCATCAGGGGCCGGCAGGTTGCGGGCAGCATACAAAGATGGTGAATCAGACTTTGATTGCGACGAACATGATTGGCGTGTGCGAAGCGCTGCTGTATGCCCATCGAGCCGGGCTTGATCTGGAAACGGTCCTGCAGTCTGTCGGTAGCGGGGCAGCTGGTAGTTGGTCGCTGTCCAATTTGGGGCCGAGGATCATTGGCAACGACTTTGAGCCCGGGTTCTTTGTGGAACACTTCATCAAGGATATGGGAATCGCCATCGACGAGGCCAATCGAATGGGATTGTCGCTGCCAGGGTTGGCGTTGGCGAAGCAACTGTACCATTCGGTCGCCGCCAACGGCCTGGACCGAAAAGGGACTCAAGCCTTGCATTTGGCGTTAAGTTCGATGTCCAATGTTGATTGGACTGGACGATAGTCGGCCTCGTACTACGATTGAGGCATGAGTCAGGTCGAAAAAGAAATACTGGATGTTGAGGCGATTCGTCAGGATTTTCCGATCCTCAATCAGTCCATCTATAAACAGAAGCCATTGGTCTATCTCGATAGCGGAGCGTCGACGCAGCGGCCGAATCAGGTGATTCAGGCGATGGTGGATTGCTACGAGCAGACGTACGCCAACGTTCACCGTGGGATCCACTTTCTGAGCGAAGAGTCCAGTCGCGATTATGAGAATGCCAGGCATCGGGTCGCAAAATTTATCGGCGCTGAGCATGCGAACGAAGTTATCTTCACCGGCGGCACGACACTGGCCATTAACCTGGTCGCACATTCCTGGGGTAATGAGCATGTCGGGGCAGGGGACGAGATCCTGCTGACGATCATGGAGCATCATTCCAACATTGTTCCCTGGCAGCAGCTGGCTGAACGAAACGGTGCGAAAATCCAATGGGTCGGGATCACGGAGGACGGGCAGCTCGACCTTGATGACTTGCGATCCAAGTTGAGCGAACGGACCAAGATGCTGGCGGTGACGGCGGTTTCCAATGTGCTGGGGACGATCAACCCGGTCTCTGAGATTGTCGGAATGGCGAACGAGGTTGGTGCGCGGGTGTTGATTGATGCGGCGCAGCATGTGCCTCATGATGAAACTAACGTTCAGGATTGGGGAGCTGACTTTGTTACTTTCAGCGGCCACAAAATGCTTGGCCCGTCCGGGATCGGTGTCCTGTATGGGAAATTGGACTTACTGGAATCGATGCCTCCGTTTCTGGGTGGTGGCAGTATGATTTCCACGGTCGAAACCAGTGGCTATACGCAAGGCGAATTGCCGGCTCGATTTGAAGCCGGGACACCTCCGATTGCTCAGGCAATTGGTTTGGGAGCGGCGGTCGAGTACCTGGAACGTTTCAACATGGTAGACGTGTTTGAGCATGAACGGCGATTGACGATCGCAACTATGGAAAAGCTTGAAGCCATTGGTGGGTTGCATGTGCTTGGTCCCAGCTCGGAGGATCGTGCCGGGATTGTCAGTTTTACTGTCGAGGGGCTTTCTGCCCAGGACATCGCAATACTGTTGGACCAGCAGGGAATTGCCGTGAGGGCAGGGCATCACTGCGCGATGCCGCTACATGATGACTTGGCGATCAAAGGCAGCTGTCGGGCTTCGTTCTATCTTTACAACAGTCTTGCGGAAGTCGAGCGACTGGTGGAAGCATTGACGAAAGTGGTCAGCAAGCTTCGGTAATTGGACGGATGCTTCGCCAAATCGTACTAAGGGTACTAAGGGTTCTGAGAAATTTGCATATCTGCAAAAGTTGCAATAAAATCGATTCTCATCACAACTTTGGATTCATGCAAAGTTGCCGACTTGTTCCGTTACTTCCAATTGATTTGGTATCAGTCTTCGAACAGTAATCCTTGATGGGGATACAAATGAACTCAGTACGCATTGTCGCCTTAGCAACCGTATTCGCGTTTTCCTGGTTCTGTCAAATGGCTTGTGCCCAGTTCCTGATCAACTACCAATTCATTGGTACTTTCGAAACTCCTACATTTGTCCTGAACGGGGTCACGGCGAGCGCTAAGACGGGGGTTTTTCTATCCGATGGGTCCGGGATAGGAGTCTTGGGTGGCTTGACGAATGGCGTGGATGAGAACGAAGTCCTGCGATTCGATTTTCCATTTGCCATCGACTTTGTCACGCTTAACTCGATGCCATCATTTGTAAATAGTGATTTCGTGTTTGAAGGATTTCTAGAAGGTCGAAGCGTCGGATCGGGAACTGCGAATTTTTTCGACTTCACCGACAGCAACCTTCCTCTTCTGGAACTTCTTGGTGTTGACCGGATCGATGCACTAGAACTGACCGGAGGTCAATTACCTGATTTTTATTCCAGACTCAACTACGACGAAGCCCAATTGCTCAATAACAGCTTTGAGGTGAGCGACAGTGGTACCACCGACGTATCTGGATGGACGTCATCTGGAAACGTTACCACCTTTGAAGGCAACTCGGTTGTTGGTGATCAGTCTGTTCGACTCATGGCATCTGGTTCAGCAGATCGGACGTCCGTATCGCAGACGTATGCCGGCAACTTTGAAAATAGATTTGTGCGTGCTGGGGGCTACGCAATCAATTCGAGCTTCGATCCGTTAACTGGTGATAACTTCGGGCGAGTTGAGTTGGATTTTCTTGACGCGTCTGGACAAGAGATTGACCTGAACCCGCTGGCAGACGAAACCGCGGTGTTAAGTCCAATACTGGATGCATCAAATGCGCTCGACGAGTTGGCCAATTTGAATACGGAATTCGTTTCCGCCCCTGCGGACGCCGTGGCTTGTCGCGTTACACTGTCGCACATCCAACCGACGGGCACTGGGGCAGGCTCGATATTTTTTGACAACGTTACAATTGAAATCTCTCCGTTTCCAATTGCCGGTAGTTTCTTCCCTCTCGGCTCGGATCATTTCGAATCTCAGACCGCAAACATTGCTGCCAACTCATCTGTCTTTTTCGAAATCGATCACGACGGTGTTTCGCCGTTCGTATTCACGTCCGAATCAACTGGGGACGAAGTTGAATTTGCAATCTACAATCAAGGTGGATTCCGTCTGGCTCAATCAGACGTGCCATCGGACCAGGACAACGATGTTACTCGATTGGAAATCAACTCTCTGCCTGCTGGTGAATATATTGTGGCAGCAGCAGTTCATCCGGCTACATTTGGTTTCGGATTCGTCGTCGACGCCGGGTCTTCTTCGTCCGTCGATGTTACTCTCAATTTGAACGGCGAAGCGCCGTCGTTGCCTCCGGTTGAGGCCACATTTTCGCCGGTCAGTTTCTCCTTCCTGGATAGCGACAATTTTGATCCTCCGGATGATGGCACGCCGGTGTTTTTCGAAGTGGTATATGATGGACTGGCTCCGTTAACAATCGAAGCCACTGATTCTAATGTTGGTGAGTTGATAGATCTGGCTTTGTTTAAAACGAATGGTGTGATCATCGAAACCTCGGATAACGGATTGCTGGAATTCGATTCACTCGAGGCGGGGACCTACATTCTTGCTTTGAATAATTTCTTGACGATATTTGATTTTGGTTTTGTGGCTTCGTCCACCGCGAGTGTAGAAATGGGGCCAACCACTGTAACGTTTACAACCGGCGAACCCGACTTCCTGCCAGGCGACGTGAATTGCGATGGAGTGGTCGACTTGCTGGACATCCAGCCGTTCATTGAACGCCTGCAAAGCAGCGAATACGACCCGAAGGCTGACGTGAATCTGGATGGTGCGGTAAACCTGCTCGACGTCTCGCTATTTATTGACGCAATAAATTCAACCGGCGGCTAAGGCCTGAAAACCTGGACGTGGATGTATCAAGTGCTTTGGCGAAAGAGTGGAGTTATTCGCACAGTTAATCGTTAAGCTGGCCTTTGATTGTTCGTTGGGTTTTTACCCAGACAGAGCTTAGGTGTTCGACGTATTGGTCTGTCGATAGAAGCTCGGACGTATCGGCTTGTTCAACCGTCATCTCAAAAAGCCAGCCCCGGTCGTATTTATCGACGTTGATCGTTGACGGATCGTCCAGGAGCGTGTCATTGAACGTGATGATTTTGCCTGGGAGTGGCGAGAACAGGCTGCTTTCCGCTTTCTTGCTTTCGATACTGCCAATTTCCTGACCGGATTTCAGACTCGCGGGAGCGTCAATCAGCCAGTCCAGAAAATAAACGTCCTGCAGCAGACGGACTGCGTACGCCGAAAAACCAAAGCGAATCCGGTCGTCGTCTGCGGCTTGGGCCCACATATGATTAGTGGCGTATTGCCGGTCGTCGGGGAATTCGGCTTCGAATTCGCCCATCATGAAGGTAAGCATTTGACTCATCAGGTGTATCGAATTCCCTGGTGTTCCGGCTCAAAGAACGCGGGCAACAGGCTATCAACTCTTAACAGGCCATCGCGAGTCAATTCAACGCGGTCTGGTCCGACTGTCAACATGCCATCGGACTGATGTTGTGCAAACGCGTCTTTGAATTGTTGCTGAATATCGGTGTTATATTTGGTTTTGAAATAGCCCGAATCCAGGTAGCCCCGTTTTAGTTGCAGGATCATCTCTCGCACCAATGCCTGGTGAACGGAAGGGCGATATGCGCGGCCGAGTGGCAGTTCGCTGTTTTCCAAATCGCCAACGTAGTCTTCCCACTTCGATTTGTTCTGGTAGTGAACTCCATTGACATGCCCAAAGCTCGCAATGCCGGTCGCCAACAGGTCCGATCCCTGCCACAGGTTATCCCGGTAGCTGAAGTTTACTTTTTCCGGATCCTTAACGACCGTGTAAGCGCTGCTAATGTGGTAACCGGCTTTTTGGAATTCATCGAACGCATAGCTGACCCAATCGCGTTTTGCCTGCCAGTCCGCAACAGGTGTTTCGATCTTGTTACCAAGGATGTCGGCGGAATAAACCGTGTTGAATGGTAACTCCATCTGATAAATCGTGACGGACTCTGGCGACATCTCGATGGCTTGGCGAATGTTGTCTTTCCAGTTCGCTTCCGTTTCGCCCACCATCCCGGCGATTAGGTCGATGTTGACGTTGGGGAAGTCTGCTGCCTTGATCCAATCCCATGCTTGGAAAACCTGTTTCGATAAATGGGCGCGGCCGTTTTCTTCCAGGATTGAATCGGTGTAGTTTTCCACGCCCAGGCTCAGTCGGGTGACGCCCAGTTCCCGGAGCGTATGGACTTTCTTTTCCTGCAGAGTTCCAGGCTCGCACTCAAACGTGACTTCTTCGGCGTTGTCCCAGTCGATGTTTTGTCGCAGTCGGTCGACCAGCGACGTTAGCTGCTTCGAACTCAGGAACGAAGGCGTGCCGCCACCAAAGTAGACGAAGCGGAACGGGCGATCGCCCATCACCGGAAGCTTACTGACCAGCTCGATTTCTCGCGACAACGCCGAGACGTATGTTTCAATCTGCTTCGCGTTCTTTTCGGTAAACACTTTGAAGTAGCAAAACTTGCAGCGTTTGCGGCAAAACGGGATATGCAGGTACAGGCCGAGCGGGGTTTCGGGCTGTGGCGGGGTATTGAGGGTTTGCTCGATTTCGCTAACCAGCTCAGGCTTCCACACAGAGAACGGTGGGTAGTTGGAAACGAAATAACTACCAACTTCAGTTTTTGTCGATTCGGCCATAACACATTTCAGACTAAAAGAAGTCGCATCATCTGCGACAGGAACCACTAGATTAATTGACCAATGAGAATATTACTTGGGCTTTTTCGGCTTACCTAGACAATAGACAACGCCTCGGTTAGTCGCAATGACGAGCCGCCCAAATCCGACAGCTGGGGAGCTAAGTATTGGGCCGTAGAACTCGGTTTGCCAGGCGATTTTTCCAGTTTCCAATTCCAGTTCGTAAAATCGGCCGTCTGTCGAGCCAACGAATACTCGATTGCCCACGATAACCGGAGATGAGTCGATATCTGATTTCAATTCAACGGACCAGTTCAAATGACCAGTCTGTGGCTGGACGGAATAGACGATTCGATCGCGAGATCCGAACACAACGTGGTCTGACGTCACTGCCGGGCTGCTGCGTGTCGACACGGAGCCATTCTCTCCCTCAAACCGCCAGTTGATATCGGCTTCCTGCCAGTCGATTCCCAGGTATCCCGTGTTTTCTGAACCAACAAAAATCTGGTTGCCCAATGCGGCTGGCGTTACCCCCGTTGGAGACTCGATGACGACGTTACCAATTTCCGTGCCGTCATCGACATTGATGATATGTAACGCCCCATCACAACCGGCAACAAAGGCTCGCCCGTCAACGATCGTTATGCTGCAGCGAACCTGATCGTCTGTCTCCAGCTTCCAGGCCAATTCGCCAGTGTCGGCCTTCAGGGCGTAGAGCTTAGCGTCTCGCGAGCCAAAGATGACCAGGTCATTGTGGAAGTTGGCACTGGAGTCGATCGAGTTGTCGGTGGCGAACTCCCACAGTTTTTCTCCTGCGATACTCAGGCAGTGGAATTTGCCATCCATGTCGCCAATATAGATCTTGTCATTGCGAAAAGCAGGCGCGGTGACGAAGCCGATATCTCCGGCGACGTACTCCCATTTGATTTCACCAGTTTCCAAATCAAAGGCGAGCAACTTGCCGTCCGCATCACCGATGATCGCCAACTGGTCAGGTGCCGCAACAATGATGGCAGACCCCTCAAACGCGCCGCCTTTGATCTCGTGTTTCCAGATCACTTCCAATTGGTTTGGCAAACCGGAAGTCGCGACTCCCTGGGAGCGAGTGTTGCCTCGGAACAGCGGCCAGTCACCGTCGGCTTTGAACTTGGTCGCAATGTTGGTATCGGCAGATTCGTTCGAGCTGTCGGTTTGGCTGGTCTGGGTAGCCGGACTGGTTTGGCCGATTTCCGTCTGTGAATCTGGCGAATCCGGAGAGTCAGATTGCGTACAGCCTGTCGCGCAAATGATGGGCAGCAGAGCAAGCAAAAGCAGCGTTGTACGGATGAGTGATTTCTTGGACATGCCTTAATGATAACGGTTCAGGGTGAGTGTGACACCTTGTTGTACGATGCCCCACGTTTCACAGTTCAAATCGGGCCTTTTCACTCAAAACGGTATTGGGTTGAGGCTAATAAAAAAGGTGCCGACCAGTTCGAAAACCGGTCAGCACCTTCGTTGACTGTTTTAATTATTCGCTTGGTTAGCGGTATCGAGTGTCACTTTGACGGTGGCTCGAGCTGACCCCATGGCGAATCTGATTGACGCGTGCTGTACGAGCGTTTGGCGGTGGTGTTTGTGCACGCCGTTCGATGTTGGGGTTAGTTGCATGGGTTGGGGCTGAGACTCGAGTATTCGAAGGATAGCTCGCCGAAGCGTTGCATGTTGAACATCCGCCGCCGCCCGAGTATCCGCCGCCTGAGTATCCACCGTCTACGTAGCCGCCATCGACATATCCACTGTCAACGTAGCCGCCGCCGTCACATCCACAGCCTCCGCCGCCACCACAGCCGCCGTAGCCGCCGTAGCCACCATAGCATCGTTGACTGCACAGCCCGCCGAGGAATCCAAAGAACATTCCTGGTCGCCAGCAAAATGGATTACACGGTACGCGACCGCCAGTGAATTCGCCGCGAGAGCAAGGATCGCGGCTGTCTGGAGGAGTGCTTTGCCACTCGTCGTAGTAGACTTCGCCGCAACCGCCGCCGCAGACTAATGATTTACGCCAACTGTTCAGTGATTGGAATGGAGTGTAGGGGCCCACGTTGCAGCCACCGCCATAGTTCACGCCATCACAACTATTACAATTGGTTACGCATCCTCCGCCGTAACCACCACCGCCGAATCCTCCGCACGGGCCGCAGCAACAGCCGCTCATCATTGCCGCACACAAAATCGTTGCCGTAAACAGGCAGACACGAGTAAACATTTTGGGAATCCCCCTGAGCCGAAGCTCTTGCTTCCAATTACAACAAAACGGAAGGTCTAGCCTCCGATGATTACTTCAAATATCGACAGGTATCCTTGCCGTAATCAGCAAAATCGTTTCAATTGCGAAAGTTTGTCAGGGATGCTTTCGCTTGGTTGCTGCCGTTGCAATGCTGAATTCAAATAATCACAACCCGATCAATACAATGTTCTCCGTCCCTCGCTATTTCGCATTAGCATCCGCTTGTGTTTGTAGCTTGCTAGCGGGATGCAATTCGTCGAACAGCGAAAGCAACCGGATCGTCGGCGATTGGCAGATAGTCGAAGTCGAAGAGGTTGCCGATCGAGTAGGCGAAGCCAGCGGAGGCGAACAAGACGAAGCTCAACCCGCGCCGAATCCATCCAACATGGTTGTGCAGTTTCAAAGCTCCGGGCGACTTGCAACTGAAACCGCGATCGGCAATATCAACTCGGTGAAGAACGGTACGTGGAAGTTCCTTTCTTATAGTGAAGCTTCGAACACCATGCAGATCGAATGTAATTTGGCTGGTCAGATAACGGAGCATGAGATCGAGTTCATGTCAGCGGACTTGATACTCTGGGTGCCACCCAATATGGCCGGCACTTCGAACCGAATGCAGTTTCGCCGGAAGTAGGTGCGAAGCTTCGTCTGGCAACAAGTCGCCATCCAAATCACGGAGGTGAAGCCTCCAGCTCCCTACAATTCCGCGTTTTGCCAAGCGGACGCGTTTTGCCGCACGTGTTTTAGCCAAACGGGCTGT
>CAZXLW010000067.1:18755-28924 GCA_964641465.1 uncultured Pirellulaceae bacterium
CGCGTTTTGCCAAGCGGACGCGTTTTGCCGCACGTGTTTTAGCCAAACGGGCTGTCATCGAATGACGTAGCGTTTCGGAAACCGAGACGCCAGCAGCGCAACTACCAGCGTTGCAATCACGCATAGAAACGTGGCGATCGCCAGAACCCCAAACAACGGACTCAGTAACTGAGCCATCGAGAGTTGGAATTCGATTGGATCGGCGACCGTCGCAGCGATCAGGCCGCTGAGCAATAAAGCCAGCCCGGTAAACAGTACGCTTCCTTTTCCGGCTCCTTGATAATCGCTGCGGCTGGGCGCCATATGGCTGGACACGCAAAGCACCAGGTAGACAAACACCCAGAATTTGATGCTTAGTAGATTGGCAGGATCGGCGATTTGGGAAAACACCGAGATAACTCTATCCGTGACTGTCGATTGCGTTTCCAATCCGGCAGGCACGAAAGCGGTTTCGATCACTTCCGGGAAAAACAGCCACAGCAGCAAACACAACGCTATCGAGCCACCCATCAACGGCGCGATTGCGATGAATACATTGCCAAGCTCCTGGAACCAGTTGCCTTTGATCCACGTATGCCGAACGTAGCCGAGCCTCCCAGACGCTCGGTCAGGTTCGAACAATGCGACTTCCTGAACTCGATGATTGAACAAATAACACATCACGACGTGGCTCAGTTCGTGGATTGGAGTCCCCAGCCAACCAGTCCACATCACGCTTTTCCAGCCAAAGCGTTCGGCCAGCGTCCGCTGGATAGTCTTTTCAAGCAAATGAATTACAACGGCAAAGACCACGAATGGGCCAAGTGAAATCGCCAACAGGTGCAGGCTGGTTGTCAATATATCAGCAGCATTGGCAATCGGCAGTGGCATCGGCTTTGGTTTCTGACCGGTCGGTGGGAATTGTCGTTTGATTCTGTTCGTAACATGGTATGACATGTTGCGAAAAAAGATAATTCGTTCTTCAATATCGCTATGAATCGACCTCGACAAATCCAGAAAAGCGAACTTCAGCCCGGGGAATCGCTCTGTGACTACTGTACGGCAAAATGTTGTCGTTACTTTGCGCTGCCGATCGAGAAACCGGAAGACTACCGGGATTTCGAATACGTACGCTGGTTCCTGTTACATCAGCACGCGTCGGTATTTGTCGAAGATGATACGTGGTACTTGTTGGTACATACGGCCTGCAAACATTTGCAACCGGACAACCGTTGTGGAATCTATGATACGCGTCCGCAGATTTGCCGCGAGTATTCTACCGACGACTGTGAATATGATGACCGTTACACATACGACTGGTACTTTGAAACGCCGGAACAGGTGGCGGAATACAGCGATGCGGCGTTTGCGAATCACCCCAGCCATCCGAACTTCCGCAGTCGTAAACCGGGACTTCCAATCATATACTCGATGCCGGATAAGCCTTCTTCGGCAAATTAATAATCTATGAACAAGCAAACGCTGATTCAGCCGAGAACGCTGAAAGGATTTCGGGACTTTCTGCCTGAGACCATGATCCCGCGCGAGCAGTTAATCGAAACTGCGCAGCGCATCTATCGGTCGTACGGGTTCGTTCCGATCGAAACACCGACGCTTGAGTACGCAGAAATCCTCTGCGGCAAAGGTTCCGATGAAACAGATCGGCAAATGTACCGGTTCGAAGACCACGGTGGTCGCGATGTTGGAATGCGTTTTGATCTTACCGTTCCACTTGCCCGCTATGTTGCTCAACACGCCAACGCGTTGGGGTTGCCATTCAAACGGTACCACATCGGTATGGTCTGGCGTGGCGAGAATCCGCAAGCTGGCCGGTACCGGGAATTCGCCCAATGCGATTTTGACACGATCGGAACGACTTCAATCGCCAGCGACATTGAAACCGCATTGGTGATTAACGACTTGATGCGAGCCATCGGGTTCGAGGATTTTCAGATTCGGATCAACAACCGCAAAGTTCTGAATGGTTTGCTGGACAAATTCGATTTGGCCGAGCACTCGGTCGGCGTGTTGCGCTGCATTGATAAATTGGCCAAAGTTGGCCGTGATGCTGTCCGCGCGGAGATGCTCGAAGTGACCGGCGCGGGGGAGTCGCAGGTCGATCAGATTCTCGGCTTGGCGGATCTGACTGGAAGCAACGACGATGTGCTCAAAAAACTATCCGAGATTTGTGCCGGCAACGAATTGGCAGAGCAGGGGTTTGAAGAACTCCAACGTGTCATTAAGGCGACTTCGAGCGTCGGGGTCGGCAATAAAAATATCCAGATCGATGTTTCGATCGCTCGTGGGCTGGATTACTACACCGGAACCATCTTCGAGACGTTCCTGGATAACTTGCCGAAGATCGGCAGTGTTTGTTCGGGTGGTCGATACGATAATTTGGCGGAACTGTTTTCCAAGCAACAGCTACCCGGCGTTGGTGCGTCGTTAGGACTCGACCGATTGCTGGCGGCCATGGAGAAGCTGGAGATGATCCCGCCGACTCGGACGACGGCCGACGTCCTGATCGTCCAGTTTTCTCGCGAAAATTTGAATCACTATCTTTCGATTGCCAGTGCTCTTCGAACCAGTGGGATTGCGACGGAAGTCTATCCAGATGCTAAAAAGCTGGGGAATCAGTTCAAGTACGCCGATCGACGCGGTTTTCGAGCCGTTATTGTGGCCGGAGAAGATGAGCTTGCAGCCGAAAAAGTTCAAGTAAAATGGATGGAAGATGGTTCCCAGCAGGAATTGGGAATTGCCGACGAGTGTGCCGAGTTGTGCACCTGGTTGTCGGAACGTTTAACGAATGATCGGTAGTTGAAAATATGTTGGTGATTCTCGCCCAGCTGGAAAATGCACCCGGACAAACAGAATACCTGGCCGCCTACGCACTGATCGTGATGATGGTCTTGCTCGGTCTCCTGGTTGTTTGCATCCCTCGCCCTCGGGCCAAGCACTTTGTTGAGCCTGAAGGGGAAGAAGAGGACAGTAAGAAAAAGCGAAAAAAATTCAAACGCAAGAAACCGTAATCGAATCGCAGTCTTGTTGTGTATACGGTTGCACTTTCACAGCACATGATTTTGCGAGTAGATGGCGAGTTGATGTTTTGGCGGTGAAAGCTATTTCAGCCAGGGCATCATGCCACGTAACTTGCCACCGACCTCTTCGATCAGGCCATCGTCGCCCTTGTTGCGGTGTTCGTTCAGTTCTTTGTCGCCATCGCGATGCTGTTCCAGGAAACGTGCAGCAAAGTTCCCGTTTTGAATCTCGGCCAAAATGCCTTTCATGTTGGCCCGAACATGATCGTCGATGACCGTCGGGCCGCTGACATAGTCACCGTACTCCGCAGTATTCGAAATTGCTGCACGCATTTTCGAGATGCCCGATGAGTGCAAAAGATCTGCAATGATTTTTAGTTCGTGCAGGCATTCGAAGTACGCCAGCTCCGGTTGATAACCAGCTTCCACCAGCGTGTCGAATCCAGCCTGCACCAGTGCCGTCAGGCCACCGCACAATACCGCCTGCTCGCCGAACAAATCCGTTTCCGTTTCGGCAGCGATCGTCGTCTGCAGAATCCCTGCCTTCGCTCCACCCAAAGCAGCTGCGTACGCGAGGCCCAGTTGCAGAGTTTCCGGATCGGCATCGTCGTCAGTCGCGATCAGGCATGGGACGCCTCCACCGCGCAGATACTCGCCACGAACCATGTGCCCCTGACCCTTGGGCGCGACCAGTAATCGGTCGATGCCGTCTGCGGTTTCGATCAGGCCGTAGTGGAAACTAAACCCATGGCAAGCCATGACCACGTTACCGGGCTTCAGATGCGGCTCGATGGACGTTTTGAAGACATCGCCATGAACCTCGTCCGGCAGCAAGACATTCACCAAATCCGCTTGCTCGGCAGCTTCGGCAATCGACACGGGAGTGAAACCGTCTTCGACTGCGTGATCGTGTCCCTGGCCGCCTGTGCGTTGTCCAACAATTACCTGGCAACCACTGTCTCGGACATTCTGAGCATGGGCTCGCCCCTGAGCTCCATATCCGATGATCGCGATCGTCTTCCCATTTAGGAGTTTTATATTGGTGTCTGCTTCGTAAAATATCTTCGTAGTCATGGCGAGTTACTTGCCGGCAGGAATTTCAAACTGATAGTTTATTAGATGCCATTGTTTGGGAAAAATCGAGCGACCAAGACCAATGTTGGTTGTGGTTTCATTTTGTCACAGGGGATTTTGATTTGCCTGCTGCTGGTCATCAATGGATTCATAGTGCGCTCTACGGTGATCCTTGACTGGGGCGAAGAGATTCGGATTGCCCAGACAATTCGCCTCGTATTGCCGATCGCAATGATATTCGCCGAGCTATGGCTGTTGGATTTTGTCTTTGCGGCATTTACCCGGCACAAGACTTAGCCGCCGAAATGCCGCCCTCCCTCAATCGTTGGCGGCCTTACAAACCTGCCATGAAAAGAGCAGGCTGCCCAACGAGTGGCCGTTCTCCCTGATTAAAACGCCGGATCTGGTTAGGAAAATAGGTTACGACAGAACTGGATGCTGATAGAATTGGGACGTTGCTTGTTTGAACCGGTTTGCCGATGCCTAAAAGAATTGCTGTAGTTGTTTCGCAGAGTCAAAGCAAGAATCCTGCTCGCCGAAAGTTGGAAGAGGATATCGTTGCGGAATTGATCGTTGAGCCTGGTGTCGATGTTACCATCGTCCCCAACCTGTACGACTTGGCTGCAGGCGGTACCGGGATGCTGGCTTTGAAAGGCATCTCGGGGAACATGATTGTTTGTGGCTGGATGTTCGAAAGGGCAGGGCACTGGATTCTGGATCGCAATGGAATTCATGGCCATGTCGGGCCCGTCATGTTGCGTAACGAAGACGAAGAAGACGATGAATCTTCAGAAGAAGGCGATGACGAAGAAAAGCATCGCGTGATTGATGATCGTGAGATCCCCAACCGAAAAATCTATGTCTTGGATCTGCGAATCTCTAACAAGGCAAAGGTCTTTGTCGAAGAGATTAAGCGGATTCAGAGTGAGAACACTGCCCAGGTCGTTGGGCTGGGAGACCTGATTAACAACAGTCCTCCCGCTGGTGCTGGTGCTAGTTCCAATGGAATGAATGGTGCCGATGGAGTGAACGGTGCGAATACGAATGGAGTCAGCGTCAATGGGAACGGGCATGCGGCAGCTGATGGAGCCCTGCCAGCAACGGATTCGCAGCCTTCAATCGTGAACCGGGTGGAAGACTCGGGCAAGCGGCGTTGGTATCCAGTGATCGACTACAGCCGATGTACGAACTGCATGGAGTGCATCGACTTTTGTCTGTTTGGAGTTTACGGCGTCGATCGGATCGATACGATTCTGGTCGAAGAACCGGACAATTGTCGCAAAGGCTGCCCGGCTTGTAGTCGCGTTTGCCCCGAGAACGCGATCATGTTTCCTCAGCACAAGACGCCCGGGATTGCTGGTTCCAACGATGCCACCGCAAGTCTGAAGATCGACCTCTCACAATTGTTCGGCGCGCCGACAGATGGGAAGTCTGCGATCGAAGTAGCCGCGCTGGAACGGGATGAGCAACTTGCTATGGCAGGTCGAGATACCGTTGGCCTGTCGGTTGGGATTCCGAAACGTCATGATGGCGATGAGGATGGTCCAAAAGACGATCTCGATGCACTGGTTGACGAATTGAACGACCTGGATCTGTAGTATCCCGATCCACGGATACATTGCATGGAGCAATTAAAAACGAAACTGCAGCGGAAGCAGGCCGGGATTCATTTTACTCCGCCCAAGCTGGCCAGGTTCCTGGCGGCCAATTCCTGGGAATGCCATCGTCGGGTCAATTCGGCCCGTGGGCAGAAGTCTCAGTCCAATTCTGCATCGCAGACGTTGCGAGTTCTTGATCCTGCGTGTGGAGATGGTCGGTTATTGGCCGCATTTATGGCCGCATTTGTCGATACGATCAACGAATGCTCAGATAGCTCGCGTGGCTGCGAGAGTTTGAACCCCACGTCCGTCGAACTCGTCGGCTATGAAACGGACGCACAGGCAGCAGAAACCGCGTACGCGAATTTGGAAAGTTGTGCGAACGTCTCTGTCAGCATTCGCAACGAAGACTACTTGGATCATGCATTGCCGACGGAGAAATTCGACCTGGTCATTTCGAATCCGCCGTACGTCAGAACTCAGACTCTAGGCCAGCAACGCGCCAGACAATTGGCCGAGCGATATGGGCTTGCTGGACGAGTCGACCTGTACCATGCGTTCGTCGTCGCGATGACTGAGGAGCTCCGTGAACGAGGTACGCTTGGGCTGCTGACATCGAATCGGTTCATGTACGTTCAATCGGGGCAGACGATGCGTCAATTGCTCGAATCGAAATATCAATTGCAGCAAATTTATGACCTTGGCGATACCAAGCTCTTTGACGCGGCCGTGCTTCCCGTCGTGGTTGTCGGATGTCTCAAAGACTCCTGTGTCGATCCAACACCATGCAAGTTTTCGCGAGTTCATTGCGCTGAACAGACAACCGACTCATCGGTTGTCGATGTTCCGGATTTACTGGAACACTTGGGCCGCAGTAGTACGGATCGGACTATTGTTCGCAGTAACCGGCGCAAATACGAAATTGAATCGGGGCATTTAA
Source organism: uncultured Pirellulaceae bacterium (assembly GCA_964641465.1). Classification (GTDB taxonomy): domain Bacteria; phylum Planctomycetota; class Planctomycetia; order Pirellulales; family Pirellulaceae; genus Mariniblastus. The sequence continues at coordinate 25,385 of CAZXLW010000067.1, forward strand.
AAACAGAGAACGCAACGAAAAACGGTTGGAAACTCAGCAACGACCGGATCGAGGAATTCTGTGCCGCCATCCAGAAGAATTGCGGTCGCACATTTGCCGACGTCGCTGAAATCAAGGTCGGGATCAAGACAACGGCGGATGCGGTGTTTGTCCGTGATGACTGGGATGAATTGCCTGTCGAGATGATTCCCGAGCCTGCGCTCCTGAAACCATTGATAACGCATCACGTTGCCCACCGCTGGATTGGTGATGCACCTGAGAAAAGTGTGTTGTACCCGTACCGGGATCTGGCCGATCGCACGGTCGTGGATCTAAAGCACTATCCCAACGCCGCTCGGTATCTTGCGCAACATCGAACGCGACTTGCTGGCAGGAAGTACTTGATCGACGGCGGTCGAGAATGGTTTGAGATTTGGGTTCCGCAGCAACCGGATCGTTGGTCCCAACCAAAAATTGTCTGGCCTGACATTTCTGAATCCCCCACATTCTTTCTCGATGAAACGGGAGCGATCGTCAACGGTGACTGTTATTGGATAAAGCTTCGCGACGGTTTCGATCCGGATTGGTTGTACTTAATGTTGGCAGTGGCGAATTCGAAAATCGCCCTGCAGTTCTACGACTTTCAGTGCCAGAATCGTTTGTACGCCGGCCGCCGCCGATTCATGACACAGTATGTCAAGCAGTTTCCACTGCCGAGTCTCGAAACGGCCGGCTCCCGCGAAGTGGTGCGGTTGGTCAAGCAACAAGTTCATTTCAACCCACACGACGCGATAGATTCCAATCGTCTTGAAGAGTTGGTGGGAAAGCTACTCGGCGTATGACTGAATACTCCGAGAGTTTACTGCGTTAACAAATCGACAAACAGTGGTACGTCCAGCAGCGTGACGAATCCGTCGGAATTCAAGTCAGCTTTGTCGAGGAATTCACCGGAGACGAGCAAATTAACGAACGGATCTACGTCCAGTAAATCAATGACACCGTCGCAGTTGATGTCGCCAATCAGCAAGGGATCCAGGTCAATTGCAAATACGCTTCGGCCGTAGGTCCCCGCCACCAGTTCTCTGGTTTCGCTTCGGTAAGCAAAGTCATTGACGACGACGTTAGGAAGCCCTTTCCCAAACACGGACCAATTCTGCCCTGCATTGACCGATTGGAATACGTTGACATCCGTTGCCACGTAATAGTTCGATAGATTTTCCGGGTCGACAAAGATATCGTTGACCGGGATGTCAGGAAGATCTCCGCCGGCAGGGCTCCAGTTTTCTCCGAAATCGGCCGTTCGATAAACGTGTGAGATGTCTTCACCCCAGCGGAAACCGGAAAACGTAACCCATGCTTCGCCCGGATTGACTGGATGCGCAAACAGGGAGGTTACCCAGCGTTCGGGCAACGGTGATGAAACATCGGTCCAGTTCGCTCCGCCGTCTTGGGTGACATGCACAACTCCGTCGTCACTTCCGGACCAGATTACATTGCTGTCGGCTGGGGAAACTGTGATGGTAGTCAATGTCCCATTCACTTGTCCCAGGACACCTTGATGAACGCCACCGGTCAGGTCGTCAGAAATTGGCTCCCATTGAACAGGGTTCAGGTTGCGGAAGACTCGGTCTGTTCCAAAGTACCTTCGATTCGGATCGTTGGGGTCTTGCGCATGTGGAGCATTCCAGTTGACTCTTCCGAACAAACCGTCACGTGCATCAGTGAACCCCTGCCCGCTATCCTGTGAAAAAAATACGTTGCCGTACTGGAACTGAGCCCACATCCAAGTCGTTTCAACAAGATGCGGAACTACCTGGAAGCCGTCTCCACCGAAGACGCGAGAAAAGTCACCGTCGCCTTCGAGGTCCTGGTTGGAACCATTGTCCTGAGTACCGATCCATACGGCATCGTTGTTCCAGGCCGCAGTCGAGACGCGATAGATCTGGGTGATAGGGAAGTCACCTGAGGTCTTCGTCCAATTGAAACCATCGAGCGAGGAGTAGACTCCTCCATCGTTGCCGGAATACATCTTGGGAGCTGGCCCGGGGCCAAATGCGAACGCGTGGTGATCGACGTGTAACGAAGTAAAATCAAAGTACGATTGTCCTGCGTCAGGAGTACTGTGCAGGAACAGGCCGAGTACAAAAATCTGGTCGGGATCTTGCGGGTTGATTCGGACATTGCCGTACCACGCTTGGGCAGTCCCGAACGAATCGGCAATTGGTGCAATGTTGATCGGCGACCAGTTCGCACCGCCGTCTGTCGTGCGATAGATTGCGTCGAGAAAACCATCGGGATGCTGTCCGTAAACGGCGCAAATGACATCTGGTTGAGTTTGGCAAATCGACAATCCAATGCGTCCCGTGTTTTCTGACTGGGCCGGCAGCCCATTCGCTTCTAACGACCAGGTCAGCCCACCATCTTCGGACCGATAAATGCCGCAAGTCGAACCGCCATACTCGAAATTCTCGGGGGCACGAAACCGTCGCCACATCGCGGCGAACAGGATGTTGGGATCGTCAGGTCGTTGGATGATGTCCACGCAACCAGTAACGTCGTCAATGAATAGAACTTTCGACCAGCTCGCGCCACCGTCTGTCGTTCGATACACGCCACGGTCCGGGCCGGATTGCCAGATATGTCCCATCGCAGCGACATGTATGATGTTGGATTCAGTTGGATGGACGACAACGCGTCCGATCGAGCCCGTGTCCTGCAATCCAAGCGCGGTCCAGGAATCGCCTTGGTCATCAGACCGAAACAGCCCTTCGCCGCCGTAGGTCAGGCTGCCGCGGCCCGGGTTCACTTCGCCAGTACCCGCGTAAACGACATTGGGGGCAGACGGATCAATCGCAACGGCACCCATCGAAAGCGTCGGCATGTCGTCAAACGTCGCTTGCCAGTTGTTACCGCCATCAAACGTTCGAAATATCCCGCCATCGGCAGCGGCTGCGTAAACTGTGTTTTCGTCTGTTGGGTCAACTGCCAGTCCCGTGATCCGCCCCTGGATATTAAACGGGCCGACTTGCCGCCATTCTGGCGCGTCAGTCAGCAGAAGTTGTGACTTCATCTGGTCGACGGTGCGGCAGCAAGCCAAAAAAGCGGCGCGGTCAAGTTTTGCTCGCGGGAATGCCCGTTGATCAAAAAAGTAAGAAGTCGGGCGTTCTTCTGCAATCAATCCCGGTTCGGAGTCCGAGGTTGAAAAAAAAGCCCCCCGCGCGAGAATTGCAACAGTCAAACCGATTCCAAACAGGACTAGTAGTTTCTTGGCCATACGATTCTCTTCGCAAAATGACATTGTTTCAGATGTGACTGCGTTCCATGTCTATTCTAGGCGTCAACGATATGGCGAGTAGTAAAAGATTGCAAAATACCAGCAACTAAATCGGGTGAACGGTCGGAAACCAAAAAGGCCCAGTAGTTTGTGAAACTAAGAAAAGTTCCTATCGCGGGTTGGTCAAGCAGCGAGTTCTTTCCAACCCACACGCCGCGATAGATTCCAATCGTCTTGAGCAGTTGGTAGGAAAGCTACTCGGCGTATGCGCTGTATGAGTCAATGTT
>CAZXLW010000068.1:0-28211 GCA_964641465.1 uncultured Pirellulaceae bacterium
TTGCTTCTCGTAGAAATTTGGTGCTCCGGTACAACAAACAATAACGAGAATTCAGCAGTATTGTCACAATCGGCAATTACTAAAAGCGATGACAAACAAGATTGAAATTGCGGTTTAAAACTTGATTCGGTGAACCGATCGATAATAGCATGGCGGCATCTACCGCTAGAACTCCGTCAATTGACTTGGAATATAACTTGAATTCTTCATTTGATGGACAAGCTAAAGACTTCGACCAAAGAACTGGTTTACCAGACTCCGCCTGCCGACCAATTGCTGATGCCGTATTAGAATCAGTTCAGCAACCTGGGCAAACCGTTGCCCACATGATCGAAGTAGGTGCAGGAACTGGACAAATTGGTCAGCATTTCCACCGGCAGGACATCAATTACAAAGGAATAGACTACTCCTCAGAGATGTTGGAAGTCTTCAAGTCGCGTCTTGATGAACAATCGATAGCAACAGGAGACGCGTTTGAGCTTGTACATGCTGACGGCCGCGAGCGATGGCCGATCGATTCGCAATCAATTGACTTGGTTTTCAGTTCGCGTGCCATCCACTTGTTTGAACCGCAACACTTTAGTCAAGAATTGTGTCGCGTCGCTTCCTCGGCTGGTTTGATGTTAGTTGCCGGTCGCAGGAAACGAGACAAGAGCAGTGTCCCGGCAATAATGCGTTCGCAAATGAGAAGTTTTCTTGGTGAGCAAGGTATCAAAGGTCGCAATGGTCAAAACCCGGTGAAGAACCTTATCGAGCCGTTGGAACAAATGGCTGAGTTAAAGCAACTTGATTCAATAACTGTCACCAGCTGGACAACACAACGATCGCCACTTGATTCAATACAATCCTGGAGAGAGAAAGAAGGACTTGCTGGATTGCAAGTTGAAGTTGAAACGAAACGAATGATTTTGAAACAGCTCGAAAGTTGGGCGACCGAACAGTTTGGTGACATTTCGACCAAGTCGACGGTTAACGAATCCTACGTATTGGAGTTGTTGAAAATCAGGCCTGTTAAACAAGGATGACGGTTGTCGGTCCGTCCCAATAACGAACTTAAAAACGAACTCAAACGAACTTAAAACTTAGTCACGGAGAAAACCTATGACAAACGATATACTCACGGCGCTGGGAGCGTCTTTGATTGAAGGCGATCTTACGGACGAGAACTTGCTTCGCCAAACTTCCGAGCCAGAGACGATTGAAATCTTGCCAAGTGCCAACGTGGTTAAGATTGGAGGGCAAAGTTTCATCGACCGTGGCCGCGCCGCAGTCTTCCCGTTGATCAAAGAAGTGAAAGAAAATCTGGCGCATCACAAAATGATTATTGGCACGGGAGCGGGGACTCGTGCACGACACGCTTATAGCGTGGGGATTGATTTGGGAATGCCGACCGGAGTCCTCAGCGTGCTCGGAACTTTTGTAAGTATGCAAAATGCTCGCATGCTGCACTTCTTGTTGGCAGAAGAAGGGATCCCGTTTATTGAGCCGATTCAGTTTCCTCAACTGCCGCTTTATCTTGCCGAACGGCAAGGCGTTATCTTCTTTGGAATGCCGCCCTATATCTTTTGGCAGCGGAATCCGAAGTTCGGTCGAATCCCACCGAATCGAACAGATACCGGTTCGTACCTGATTTCCGAAGTGTTCGGAGCGCGTTCGATGATCTATGTCAAAGATGAAGATGGCCTCTACACAGCTGATCCAAAAAAGGACAAGAACGCCAAGTTTATTCCCAAGGTATCAGTCGCCGAGCTTAAGGAAATGGATCTGCAAGATGTCGTTGTTGAGCATGCGGTGTTAGAGATGATGGAAAATGCTACTCACCGAAAGTCGATTCAAATTGTTAACGGCCTCGTGCCTGGGAACCTGACGAAGGCTCTCAACGGAGAAGAAGTCGGAACGATCATCTATGCAGATTAGGTTCACCGCGAATCCCGGACATAAGAATGCGTTGCAAACGCCACATCAATACACGAAGACAGGAAAATCAGAATGACAAATAGTTCAGACAAGCGGCACCACGTTCACTCGATGTTAATGCGAGAGAGTCTGTTGGACAAAAACGTTATCGCCTCAACCGAAAAGCAAACGCCGGTTGTGCGTATGCTGCCAGATGTTCATGTACTCAAAGTCGGCAGCCGCACGATCCTGGAGGCTGGCCACGCCACCGTCCGTCCTCTAGTTGACAAATTGGGCGAGATGCTGGGGAAACACAAAATCATCTTTGGTGTAGGTGGCGGAGCAAGAAGCCGGCACGTGTTTTCGATCGGCCTGGATCTTGGGATGCCTACAGGCGTCTTGGCTCAAATCTCGGTGGCCGATGCGCTTGGCAACGCACATATTCTTGGAACGCTTTTGGCCCCTTACGGTGTGGTCGCCATTCCGCCTGAGATATTTGGCCATCTGCTGCCGTTGTTTATCCATTCGGCACCGGGAGTAATTTTCAATGGCGTGCCACCCTATTCGTTGTGGGAGCACCCACCAGCAATCGGTCGAATCCCTCCACACCGAACTGACGCCGGTTGTGTTATTCTTGCTGAATGCTTTGGTTGCAAATCGATAACGTTGGTAAAAGATGTTCAGGGACTTTACACTGAAAATCCACACAAGAATTCCAAGGCTGAGTTTATCGATAAAATCAGTGTGTCCGAGTTGGAAGACCGAAAACTTGCGACGCTTCCTTTCGATCCAGTAGTTCTCGATGTGCTGAAAACAGCTCGACTAATCACACAGGTCCAAATTGTTGACGGCCGAGAACCTGATCTAGTTGAGAGAGCTCTGGATGGCCAGCACGTAGGTACGATTATCCATGTCGACGAGAGTTGAGAATAACTCGGCCAACGAAATTGCGACTTCCTGTGTCGCAGCTACTTCGATATGCAAACGTTTTGGGGCTGTCGAGGCCCTGCAGCAGGTGACATTGGATGTTGGTGCCGGACAAACCGTTGCCCTGATCGGGGCCAACGGTTCTGGCAAGTCAACTTTGTTGCGTACCATCTTTGGGATCTGCAGACCTGATAGTGGGACGGTTTCTGTTCATGGAATAGATCCGTTTGTAGACCCCAAGCGTCTGTACGCGTTCGCGAAGTACTTGTCTCAACAGTTTTCGCTTGATCATGAAATGCGAGGGGATGAAACCCTCAAGCTGTTCGCGCGACTAAATGGAATTCCAGGAAGAAAAATCAATCAAGCGATTTCGGATGTCGCCCAACAATTCGGTCTGGTCGATTTTCTTTCGCGACGAATTGCAAAATGGTCGGGAGGTATGAAGCAGCGGCTTCACTTGGCGATCTGTCTTTTAGGCGAATCAGAAAGCGAATCAGGCGAATCAAAGCTGATGTTGCTTGACGAGCCAACATCCAATTTAGACCACAGCGGCAAAATGGATTTCTGGACTTGGAGCAAGACGTATACCGAAAAAGGTGGAACGATACTCTTAACGACGCACGATCTAAAGAACGTTGAAAGGTTTGCGTCCAAGGTGATTTTGCTCGACAAGGGGAAAGTTCTCCTTGATGAAACACCGCAAAGAATTGTCCAGCAGCATGGACGACCAGTCATTTTCGTAACTGTTGGCGAGCACCAGTTCTCCCAGGAGACGAAAGCGAGTCTCGAAGCTTTGGCAAGTGTGTCCGAAATTGACTTTAGCGATAATCAACTGGCGATTGTTCTCGAAGATGGCGATTGCAAAGACGCAACGATTGTTTCCGAACTGGAAAAGCACAATGTCCCGGTTGAGTCGTATCGACGTGAAGTTGGATTGGCGGCTGCCTATTACTTGTTGGCAGGAAAACGACTGACAAATTCTCAACCAACAAAACGCAATCGGGGTTCTGGCAAAGGAAGGAAGCACCAATGAATTGGTTCAGTTCCTTCTACTCGATTTTTTTCAGGACTTGGTTGAAAGTGCTGAGGCGCCCGGTCATTCTCTTGTTATCGTTTTTGCAGCCATTAATTTGGATGAGCTTTTTTGGGTTTTTGTTTCAACGATTTCCTCTCGGTGAAATGCCAGCTGGAGTCCGCTACATCGACTTTCTGGTTCCAGGGATTTGCGTAATGACGGTTCTGATTGGTGCATCGCAATCTGGAATTGGACTCATTCGCGACATGCAGACTGGGTTCCTCGATCGCATGCTTTATTCACCAGCTAATAATTTGGCGATGCTGGCCGGGAAATTAAGTGCTGATGTCCTTAGACTATTGATTCAGGCTTTGGTTGTTGCGATCATCGGTATGTCGATTGGTGCTCGATTCGATATTGATTTAATGGGGCTGATCTACAGCGTTGTTTGTTTAATTATTTTTGCGGGCGGATATTGCCTGCTTTCATGCTGGATCGCCTTGATAACAAGAAAACAAGAAACGATGGCATCGTTCGTTCATCTTGTAAATATGCCAATTTTTTTCACCAGTACAGCGCTCGTGCCAGCGAAACAAATGCCAGGCTGGTTGGAAAATATAGCAACCTGGAATCCTTTGACTCAAGTAGTCGAGCCGTTGCGGGCGTCGATCGTATATGGAACGTCACAAACAACCATTACATCGCTCGCTATCTTGATCGTGTTATTTGGATTGCTGTCTGGTCTTACCATTTACCAATGGAATAGCTACCTGAAGAATCAGGAGGCTTCGTGATGCGAATCAAACAGCTGTTGTCTGCCACGCTCGGACAAATCAACTTGATTTTGATAGTTGCGATGCTTGTCCTGCCTGGTACGGTGGGATGCAGTAGGTCGACTTCCCAACCAGACGTTCTTGTTTTCGCCGCTGCGAGTTCAAACGAATCGGTAAATGAGATCTGCCAGTTGTATGAGTCTCAATCTCAGGAATCAGTCAATGTTGGGACTAGCTTCGCTGGCTCTTCAACATTGGCGACACAAATCCTCAACGGTGCCGATGCAGATCTGTTTTTGTCCGCCAACCTGCTGTGGGTTGAGCAACTGGAGAAGATTGGTGCAGTCAAAAAAGTCAACAAGACGGTTGGAAATCAATTAGTAGTTATCTCGTCGGTAAACGGTCGTGATTCTGACTGGGTACCAAGTCAGTTAGCCGATTTGGCTGATGCACGCGTCAAGCGAATTGCAATCGCTGATCCAGACTCCGTCCCTGCTGGGATGTACGCAAAAACGGCAATGGAAAAGTTGGAAGTTTGGCAAGCGGTTAAACCTAAACTCGTTTACGGAATCGACGTACGCCAAACACTTGCTCACGTAGAAAATGCGGCAGTCGATTTTGGTGTCGTTTACCGGACCGATGCGAACATCTCCAGCCACGTTAAGGTTGTGTTTGAAATTCCAATCGACCTGACTGGACCGATTGAATACGGACTCGTTTTGACGACGCACGGACATGATAATCCTGCCAGCAGACGATTCTTCGAATTTATGGACTCGGATAATTCGAAGCGAATTTTTGAGAAGCACGGATTCATTGTGACGGGAGACAAAGAGTAGTGTCTCCTGAAGAAATAAGTGCGTTACTTCTTAGCTTGCGAGTTGGAATCACCGCGGTTGTTCTCAGCCTTCCGTTTGCGATTGCGATTGCCTATGTATTAGCCCGCTGGAAGTTCCATGGCAGGCTGTTCTTGCAAGGCGCGGTCGATTTGCCACTTGTTCTACCGCCTGTTGTCACTGGTTATTTATTGTTGATGCTGTTCGCGCCCAACGGTCCACTCGGCCAGTGGCTCGACATGATTGGGATTCGCATTGCCTTTTCCTGGCTGGGAGCCGCAATCGCATCAGCCGTCGTCAGTTTCCCCTTGATGGTTCGAGCGATTCGAGGTGCGATGCAATCGGTAGATCGACGGTATGAGTTAACAGCCAGAAGTCTTGGCGCGTCTAAATGGAGTGCGTTTTGGCAGATTACGCTTCCGCTTGCCAGGCATGGGATCGTCGCTGGTTGTTTACTCGCGTTCGCAAGAAGTGTTGGCGAATTTGGCGCGACGATTATGTTAGCGGGTGATATTCCCGACGAGACGAGAACCATTCCACTCGCCATCTACAGCATGGGGCAGCGAGTCGACGGGTTTCAGCAGTCATGGCGGCTGGTGCTGCTCTCGATTGGTTTGTCTGCGGCTGCACTGATTGTCGGTGAGCTGTTTGAAAGACGAAGGGGGCAGAATGAGCTTCATTAGTTTTTCTTGCCAACACGAATTTTCGAGCGGATTTAAACTAGCTTTAGATTTTGAGACAGAGGAACAAACCGTTTCCCTTTTTGGTCCTTCGGGTAGCGGTAAAACGAGTGTTCTTTCGATGTTGGCCGGTTTTATCAGGCCAGATCAAGGTCGATTGCAGATTGGTGATCATCTGCTGTTTGACAGAACCGAGAGAATTGACGTGCCTTGCGAGAAACGAAATGTCGGCCTTGTCTCGCAGGACCATTTGATTTTTCCGCATATGGATGTCGAGGCGAATTTGAATTTTGGCCGCAGACGCACATCGCATTTGCCAAAGATCGAATCGGACCGACTGTTCAAGCGAATATGCGAAGTGCTGGAGCTTAAGCCGTTACTAAAACGCCTCCCCAGAAATCTTTCAGGTGGCGAAAGCCAACGGGTCGCCATTGGTCGTGCCTTGATGAGTCAGCCCCAGCTTTTGCTTTTGGATGAGCCACTGTCATCGCTCGACGCCGGATTGAAACTGCAGGTGATGGCTTATTTGGAAGAGATCATCTCCGATTTAAAGATACCGGTAATTTTTGTTAGCCACCGGCAAGGGCATGTGCGCCGCTTGGCAGATTGGGTAGTGGTGATGGAGGATGGTGGCAAGATTGCCGAAGGAACACCGGAAGAGGCGTTGGCTCACTCTAAACCGATGACATGGACGGACGCGCTTGGCCCAGTCAATTTGCTCGGCGTCAACAACGTGCACTTTGATGGCAACCGCTGGGTAGGTCGCGTTGGTGATCAAGAGCTTCACATCCCGTCAATCGATGAAGCTGCCGATAAACTGTTTCTGCAATTTACCCCGCGTGACGTTACGTTGAGCAGCACCGCGGTGTCTGGCCTGAGTTCTCGAAACCATCTGTCAGGAGCAATTCGCCAAGTCATTTCGATGCCGAAGCGGGAGTTTGTCGCTGTCGACATTGGGCAAATCATTTGGGCCGAAGTAACAGCTCTGGCGGTAAAAGAACTTGAGCTGAAAGTTGGCGCTAACGTGATTTGTCTGATCAAGTCGCAAAGTTTAGAAGTAGTTTCCTAGACTTGAAGTCGAGGAAACTACCAATCGTTTTTGAAGCCAAAATCATTTCTTGATTGAATACTCAATCAATAGCTGGGGGCCCGCATCGGTATCGACTCGGCTGTTGAATCGTGCCGCCGTCCCTGGTTTTGATTCGTCACCAATCAACATCCATCCGAAATTGGTCGATTTGTCTTTCGCCCATTCTTGAACATCTTTGGTTAGTTGATCCGACGTCCAAGTCACCTTGCCCGATTTTCCGAGGGCATGCTTCGCGCTCGGCCCTGAGTTAAAATCACCGCCAGCCTTCTTCCATTTTTGGTTTGGAAATTTCGTTTGCTCCCATGTGGTATCACCTTCCAGGGCTTGTGCACCGCCACCTTCGCCGCCAGCAGCATCAGACTTTCCTTCGCCCCATGCAGACATTAGGCGGTGTAACGCAACCTGTGAGCCATCTTTATTCGCCTTCGTTACATTTAAAACGACGCTCGCTTTGGATATCATGGCGTTCGCCGGAATCTTCGCCAAATCAAATTTGACCAGCGATCTTCTGGCTGAGCCTCCACCATTTTGACCGACAAAAAGAAACTCGCCGGAACCGTTGCTTTTGCTGCCACTTTCCTTGTAGATCACGGTGTCTTTTTCTGCCTTGATCACCATGTTTTTTTCATCGGCATCCGCAAACCCGACAACCTGGAAAACAAAAAGAACAACGATGCAAACTGTTCCGTGATTCATTTTTAACTCACAATGGACATTTTCAATTTTGTAGAACTTTAAGAATACTAAAATTTAATCCTATGTTCCAGCTAACGTCCCAAACTATATTGCGCTGCTGTTGGATCTCTGCGTTAGGTTCGTTGTCGTCTCGTTGACGTTCAATTTTGGCAACAACTCGCAAGAATGAAGCACCGGAAATTTCGATTGCGGTTGGCGGGATCGCCTAGCCAATCGAATTGACGGTGTGATCTGCGCCTTTGCAGAATTCTCGCCCTTGAGAACTGCGTAAAACCGTTGCTATTTCGAAGGATCGGGCAATGCATCGGCGGATTGGCCAGCTTCGGCTTCGATCGAGACCAGCAGTTCTTTGGCTCGAGCTCGATAAAGGAAAATTGCAGGAGAATCTACGTACGGTTTCAAAATGACTTTTGCCTGAGGTCCACGGCCTTCCTCCGTCAACATTCTGGCAATCAAGTACGCGGCGTCAGGAACCAGCGGAGAGGCTTTTGCTGCACGTGAAACAATCTCCATTGCTACTTCTTTGCTGCCGTTTTTGTACAAGGCCCACGCCAGTATAGAAGTCGTGAGTTGATTGTTCGGGTTGAGTTGGTAATTTCGCTGAGCCAACTGAAGGCCTTGTCTCTGTTGCTTTTCGTTCGGATTTTCCAATAAGGTTAACGCATACAAGTAGCTGTGTTCAAGATTGTTCGGCTGCTCTTGGAACAAGCCCGCAAACAAAGCTCCAGCTGGTGCATACTGTCGCATTGAAAATGCGATCCTGCCACGAATCAACTTGGACTGAGAAGACGCACCATTGCTCGCCTCGTAGCCGTCGACAATCTTCATTGCCTGTTCAAAGTTTTCCTTGCGAAGCAACGAAGCCGCGTATTCGATCTGAACAAAGCCGCTGTTGGGGTTGCTGCTGTAGGCTTTCTGAATCTGCTCTTCGTAGGCCGCCAGATCGTTCTTGCCCAGGTACCACTTGCCCATCACGCCAGCGGTCGGGAAATCCTGTTTGACTTTGTCGCTGCGTCGATTCAAAAACCCGACGGCTGCTTCCGGTTTGTTTCGCAGGAATTGAATCTCTGCAGCCGCGATCAGCATTTTGTCATTGTTGGGATTGAGCTTTTCCCATGCTAAGGCTGATTGTTCCGCCGACTCCAATTGGTTGCGACGTAACTCGATGACGGTCATTACATCGAGAATTTCCGATTCGTAAAACTGCTTCGCCTGCGCCGATAGTTTCGACGTTCGGTTTGTCGTACGCGCTTTTTCCGACAATGCCAAGGAATCAAAATACCTCGATTGCAAAAGTGCCAGGCGAGCAAAGGCGAGCGCGATTCCGGGGTGATCGCGATGCAAAATCGCAGCTTGCTCGAGGATGGCTTTACCTTGAGTCTGGTTGTTGGCGGCATATGCCAAACCAGCCATAATCAATTCCTGTGGCGGAACATTGGGGTCGGCTATGGTTAGTTCGCCGAGCGCGGCGCGGACTTTCTGTTCGTTGCGTTCTATGAAAAAGTTGGCGACTTCAATCAGTTTCTTCTGTTCCGCCGAACCATCGGCGTAATCGCCAGGAATAAGATCATCCATTTCACCAACGAGGCTGTCGATTACGGCCTGTCGCTGTTTGGGGTCGGCTTGGGCTGCGCTTTGGGTCGTGCCTTGTTGCGGCGTGGGTTGTGCAGTACTGTTCGCCGGCTGCTGAGCAAAGACCGAGGCGTTCAAGCACGGTATGCAAGCCAACACGACGGTTGCAAGAAAAAAGCGTCTGGCAAAGTTAAGCGTTTGCATTACTACTCCGGAATGTTAGCCGTCGGTTTGTGCAGGCAAACGCGATGTTATCTCGGCAGCTTTCAAAATCGCTGACGTCGCATCCGACTTATTAAGTACGTAAAAATGGATTCCTTCGACGCCTTCGTCAATCAAATTTGCGATTTGGCCGATCGCATGTTCGACGCCAACCTGAAACTGTTGCTCGGGCGAATCACACTGCTCAAGTTTTTCGACAAAACTGTTGGGTAACTTGGCCCCACATAGCGACGCGATTCGATCAATCTGTTTGAAGTCCGTGACCGGCATGATCCCAGGTACGATCGGGACTTGGATGTCGACAGCTCGGCAGCGATCGCGAAACTGAAGAAAATCCGCGTTGTCAAAAAACAGCTGCGTGATAACGATATCCGCACCGGCTTCCACTTTGCGTTTCAGGTTTTCAAGATCGACATCCGCGCTGGGGGCTTCCTGGTGTACTTCCGGGTAACCGGCAACAGCGACGCCAAAGTTATTGAATTCGACGCTGATTAGATCTACCAATTCGTTCGCGTAACGCAATCCGTTTTCGCAAGGCTCAAATCGGTCCGAACCTTTAGGCGGATCTCCTCGCAACGCCACGATGTAGTCCACATCGATCCTGGCAGCGCGATGGAGATATTCTCGTAAGTCGTCGACCGTGCTGTCGACCAGTGTCAGGTGCGATGCGACGGGGATCTGGAACTGGCTCTTGATCTTTTCAAGTATCTCCAGCGTTCGGTTCTGGCTGGATCCACCAGCACCGTAAGTGCAGGTGAAAAAATCAGGGCTAAAGGATTTCAGTCGTTCTACATTGCGCAAAAGGTTCTTGACACCTTTGTCTGTCTTGGGCGGGAACAATTCGCACGAGATGATGACGCGCTGGTCAGTATATAAATCGGATAGAGGCATGGATAAAGATCGTCAATGGAAAATTGAAAGAGCTATTGTATAAGAAAGTGAACCGTAAGGTTAGAGTCAGAATATTCGACTTTGTCAGATTCGATACAAGTAGTCGCAATTGCAGGCAAAAGACGGTTTCTGTTACCGGACAGTTAGAAACTCAAATTGCCAGTGGGTATTGATTGGTTGTCGCGTTCGGCATTGGTGATGGCAAACATGTCGTGCAGAAGTTGGATGTCCGCCGGTCGTTGCTCTACCTTGCGACGCGAGAACATTCGCTGCTGCGTCGTGACCATGACCTCCGCTGGAACTTGGGTTACCTGCTCAAAGGTCCTGGCATAGTTCACAAAGCTGGGGACGTCCTGGGCAACGAACCCGTACAGCATGCTGCAAACTCCGATTGTCTTGCCAGTGAAAATACTGGTGTTGATGGCGGACTTGGAATAGTCACCGATAAAACAACCGGCGAACTGCATGCCAGTCGAGACTTTCTCGCCGCCGTAGTTGCAATTAACTTTGCCGTACGTGTTTTTCAGATCACTGTTGCATGTTCCTGCCCCCAGATTGATCCAGGAGCCGAGGTAGCTGTGGCCAAGGAAGCCGTGATGTTGTTTGTTGGAATACGGCTCGATCACGGTGGCTTCGATTTCTCCGCCGGCTTTAACCGTGTCCGTCAAGCAAACAAAATCCTTGATCGCTGAGTGTTCCAAAATCTTGCAGTTCTTGCCGCTATAGACTGGGCCTGCGATATGCGAAAACGGCCCGACCTTGGATCCATCATCAAACACGATTGGTCCATCGCTGGTGTCAAAGCTGATGTTTGCCGCGATGTCGACGTACGAGCCAACAAAAACACCATCCTGCAACTGCTTGAACTCCCGCGTACTGATCAGTTGTTCGAGGTTGGAATTGAAGTGTTCTTGATTGAAGTGAACGATGTCGTGCGGATAATGCAAGACATCCAGTTGGTTGTCGGCATCCGTTGTGGTGAGTCCGGCAATCAGTTTGGCGATTGCCGTGGGCATTTCTTCCGCGTTGCTGCTGGCGAGAGATGCAGTCGGGGCAACCATCGCGCATGCGTTTCCGTTCTGGTCAACTGCAACTAGCTTTGCCGTTTCGACAGGTGCGCCGCTCTGCTGTTTGGCGAGTGCGTCAAGCTTTTCGAAATTGCTTTGGCAGGGAACAACTCGGGCACTGACTAACAGGGTGTTGTCGTGGTTTGTGTCCAGGCTGTCTGCCAGGAATGGGAAATCAAGCGATTGAAGTTCGCGCAAGTGTCGCCGCACGGAACCGGTGACCGTGCCATCAACCGTCGCCATCCAATCGCTCAACCGAAAGCATGCACAAGTGATGTTGTATGCGGGCCGGGCAAGTGTGATCGGGCGCAGTTGCTCGACCGCTTGATCTTCGAATACAAGGATGTTCATTTTCGTTTTGTTTCGGGGTTGGATGCCGACTCAGCACGCTGCTGCGACAGTCGGCAGTATTCTTTGACACAATCAATCGCGACGAAATCGCGACCGAGTTTTTGGGCCGACATCGCGGTCGTGCCGGCACCCGAAAACGGATCGAGTACGATTCCATCAGGAGGGCACGAGGCTTCAATGCACGTGGTGACAAGTTGTTCAGGGAAAACGGCAAAGTGGGCTTCGCGAAATTTTGAAAGTGAGATTGACCAAACGGTTCGCTTGTTACGACCTTTCGGATGGAACGCCTGGTCCCAGCGGGCATCGTGCAGGTTGTTGTCGCCCTGGTTCTTGCCTTGTTCAGGCGTGCCGCCTCGTTTGCCGAAATGATTTCGGCCACCCTTCATCTTTGACTTCTCAGAGAACGTCACGTGCGGTTCGCGAATGGCATCTGCGTCGTAATAGTATTTGTCGGCATTGGAAAAGAAGAAAATGTATTCGTGGTCAGTCGTTGGCCGAGTCTTGACGCTTGAGGGCATCGCGTTCGGTTTGTGCCAGATACAATCGCTGCGAAGTTTCCAGCCGACGTCTTTGAGTGCCAGGCAAACTCGCCAGGGCATCCCCAGTAACTCTCCGTTGACGTATTTGTCACCGATGACGACCCACGCCGAGCCAGTTGGCTTGACGACTCGTTTTAGTTCGGTGAAAAGCTCGGCCAGACGCTGCACATATGTTTCCGGCGAAGCTTCCTGCCCAATCTGTAGTTTCGATCCATAATCCCGCTGGCGATAGTACGGAGGGCTAGTCACGATGCAGTCGACACATTCATTGGGAAGCGACTGGCTAACCTCTAATGCGTCGCCTTGAAGTATTTGGTTGCGATACTTCGTCGCAGTCAGCTTGCGCGATGACGTCTTGCGCGATGACGTCTTGCTCGCTGCCGTTTTGCGCGAAGATGTCTTCGCACTTCGTTTCAAGGTGCGGTCGGACAAGCTGGACTCCTTTCACTGTTGCGCTGTTTTGCAATTCGCCTTAGTGCGTGTTAGTGCTTGTTTGCTTTCGGCGATGGTTGCTTTAGCTGACGGTTCGTTGTCGTAGCAACTACATCTTGTCGATGACTTCGATTCCAAGCAGAGCCAACCCGGTGCGGATGGTTCGGCCAGTTAAATCGCAGAGCTGCAAACGACTGTGCTTGAGGGCTTCGTCTTCTGTTTCGCGAATGTTGCAATTGTCGTGATCGTAAAACTGAAAGAAGACCTGCCCGAGTTCAAACAGGTAGGTCGCGAGCAAGTTCGGTTTGTATTCAATCAAGACTTCTTCTAACGCTTCGCCAAATCTCGCCAGTTTGAGTGCCAGGCTCCTTTCAACTTCTTCGGAAAAGATGAACGGTTGCTGGTTCTTTCGCAGTTCTTCAACATCCATGCCGACTTTTCGAAACACGCCCTGCACGCGAGCGTAACTGTATTGCAGATACGTTGCCGTGTTGCCTTTCTTGGCCAGCATCTTGTCGTAGCTGAACTTGTAGTCCGACGAGCGGTTTTGGGACAAGTCAATATACTTCAGTCCGCCGATACCAACGACTGGCGCGATTTGGTCGAGTTCAGCTTCGGTGAGATCGCCGTTTTCGGAAGCAACTTCGCGAGCTCTCGACTCTGCTTCATCGAGCAAACCTTCCAATCCAACGGTATCACCAGATCGTGTTTTGTACGGCTTGCCGTCTTCGCCAAGTACCGTGCCGAAACTGAGGTGGTTTAGCTCCACATTGCTGTAGCCCCATTTGGCGGCGGCAGCAAACAGCTTATCGAAGTGCTCATGCTGTCGATGATCAACGACGTACAGGATCGCGTCCGCCTTCCAATTGTCCAATCGATGCCTGATCGTTGCCAAGTCAGAAGTCGAATACAAAAACGCTCCGTCTTTCTTCTGAATGATCATGGGCGTATCAAATTCGTCCATGAACACGCATAACGCGCCTTCGCTTTCTTTCGCCAGGCCGTTGGTTTTGAACGACTCCACAATGTCACCAAGTTGATCGTGGTAGAAGCTCTCACCCAGCTCGTGATCGAAAGTGATGTTCAGGCGATCGTAAATTCGCTGCATGTCTTCGCGGCAATGCGGCAGGAACTCATTCCAGAGCTTCAGGTTTTCTTCGTCACCGGCGTGTAGCTTCGCAGTTTCATTCAATACCTGTTGGCCGATATCCGGGTGCTGTGTCGCAAGTTCCAATATCGCAGAGTCTGATTCAATTTTCGAAATCAGTGATTGATGGTTCCCGATCGCTTCTTTCTGGGTGGCTATTTTATCGCTCAGGCTTTGGCGATCTTTCTTGTTTTGTTTATCGGCCTTTTTGTCACCAGTTGATTCATAGTCGTTGACTCTTTCAAGTGCGACTTGTTGTTTGGCGAGTAACTGTTCAGCTTCCGGCAGTTTAGATTTGGCAGCATTGTAGTCCATCAATTTGCGGACCAGCTTATACGTGCCGCTCAGTTCCTGGATCGGCGCGGAATTGTATTTTGCTTTGTCGACGAAATGTTTATAGCCATAGATGATCATGCCGAACTGCGTTCCCCAGTCCCCGACGTGATTGTCGGTGACCACGTTGTGCCCGACAAATCGCAGGATCTTGGAAATCGCATCGCCGATTACGGTCGAACGGATGTGCCCGACATGCATCGGCTTGGCGACGTTGGGAGACGAAAAATCGACCACGTATGTTTTTGGCTCAGCGATCTTGTCGACGCCAAGTTGTGGGTCAGGATACGATTTGGCCAGCTTCGTGATCAGCCACTGGTCGTCCAGCGTCAAGTTAATAAACCCAGGCCCGGCGACTTCGACATTCTGGCAGAGATCGTCGATCTTGATCTGCTCGATCATATCGTTAGCGATATCACGTGGTTGCTTGCCCAGCAAGTTTTTGAGCGGCATCGCACAGTTAACTTGATAATCCCCAAAGCTACCTTCTTTGGAGGCCCGAATCATCGCCAGTAGATCCGAAGAGTCGTCGACCATCGAATCAAGAACGGGCTTAAATCGGCTTTTGATTTCCTGAAGTGCATTCATGGATCTGGTTGTCTGCGGTGTGTGCCGTAAAATCAAACGATGGATTGATTGAATTGTGAATCGAGATTCAACAAGAATTTCACAAAAATCGACATCAGCCGCAATCCGAATTGAGACTTCACGCTAAAGTACACTCATGAAAAATGAATTCTTAACAACGTCTGGACGCAGTTACCTCGGGATCATCACTGTTTTGTGGCTCATTGCCGCAATGCCCCAGTCCAGTTTGGTAGCAGCCACCAATGCCGAACACCCGGTTTCAGTCATCGAAGCGGATATTTATGTCAGCAAGTTCAAGACCACGATGCGGCTGAAGTGCTTCGCGGAGGATCTGGAATTGCTGCAAGGCGTCGAAGCATTGGATGATGGTTTCTACGAAACGGAAGAGCTGCGCGAGGCTACGAAAGATCATGCGGAATATCTGGCTGAAAAGATTCAGTTGATTGGTGTCGATGGGAATCATTTGCCAGCCAAGATCGTCGAGATCGTCGACTTCGAAATTCCCGGAGGGCGAGTCCGCCAGGGCGAATTGATGAGGTTCACAATCGGAATTACTCTCGAGTACAAACACGAAAAACCTCCTGAGTTCCTGACGATTGATCAGCAGATCATTTCGGAAGACCTGCTGCTCCCTTCTGAATTGAAGATCCTGTTGAAGCAGGAAGGTTCGGATGATCCTTTCTTTCATATGTTAAAACCGGATAAGCCAGAGACATTCCAGTTTGACTGGTCCAATCCCGCTCCCGATTCGGAAGCAAGCGAAAAGGAATGGGAGTCCTGGTTCACGGAACAACGCCAAAAGAACTTGGGGATTACCAGCTATAGCAGTGTCTACTCATTCATTTACGTCACGAACTATGAGATTCGTCACGAAGTTCTGATTCCGTTGGCAACGTTGGCTACCTATTTTGAGGTCCAACGCGCGGAGTCCGGTTTCCTGGATATCGCCGAACAGGATGTCGTCGCGGAGCAGGTCAAGCGATTCTTTTCATTTGGGAATCCGGTTCAGATCGACAACATTGAAGTCGCACCCGTTTTTGATCGTGTCGATTTTTATGGTTTGGATTTGCGAGACTTTGCGGTGCAGGCTGAGCGGCGTAAGGTCAGCATGGCCAATGGACGTGTCGGCATTATCATGTCGTACAGCACCAAAGGGATTCCTCGCGACGTGAAAGTGACGTGGGACAAATTCAATGAGTCCGTCAAGACAGTCGATTCCGTTGTCTTTGCGTTTGATGATGTTGCCAAGGCAGAGTTCTCGATGTTTCTTGAAGACAATACCTACCATTGGCAAAGCGAAGATCGCAAGCCACCCGTCCCGATCACAGAAGTTACCACCGACGCCAGGCTCTACCAGCAGCCAAAGCTGCAACTTCCAATGGTGTCACTGATCCTAGCCGGGCTGTCGCTGCCGTTTGTGGTCGCAATCCCGTTTTCGCGAAAATTCATGCCGGTCGCTTCGATTGCAACCTCGCTGGTAATTGGTGCTTATGCTTTTTCCGGTTCGATGATCAAGGAAATTGACCACCCCTTCCAACAGGCCAGGAAAATGGAAATGGAAAGTGAAAAAGCGACCGATATTTTCACCCAGCTCCACAAGAACATGTTTCGAGCATTCGACTACCACAGCGAAAGTCAAATTTACGACGCCTTGGCCCGCAGCGTAGAAGGTGACCTGCTGCAAAAGCTCTATCTTGAAATCACCGATTCATTACGCGTAGCCGAACAGGGGGGCGCGATTTCCAACGTTGAGAGTGTGAACTTTGTTGATGGTCGCAAAATTGAGAGTACCGGTTCTAACGGCGATGACGGAAGGCCATCGTTTGTCTATCGGTGCCAGTGGGAGTTGTTAGGCACCGTTGAGCACTGGGGCCATATTCATGAGCGAAACAATAAATATGACGCCGAGTTTCAGGTCGAATTGCGGGGTGATGGTTGGAAGATCACCGAGATGGATGTCCGCGATTTCAGTCACGATGCGATCAAGACACGGTTGCGTAAGTTGTAACGGTTAGTTGGGTGATGCCGTTTACCGGGTATTCGTTCTCTCAAGCCTCGGTCTTTGGCGGTTTTCAAACGAGTCGCGTTGCGATGCTGAGCTAGGCTTCAACTGAGGGCAGGTGCTCCTGCCAATTTGTTTGTGCGCACACCCCAAAGCTAACAATAAATCGGAACAATGAAAAACTTGCTTTTGAAATTCTGGTTGGAAGAAGATGGACCAACCGCTGTTGAGTACGCAATCATGCTGGCACTCATTATTGGTGTCTGTGTGGCGGCTATCACGCTTGTAGGTACCGAAACGAATACGTTTTATCAGGATACCAGCGTAAAAATTCAAAACATCAACACTGTTTCGACGCCGTAAGATTTCACCCTGGAACTTTTTTAGGTGTGAATCGCGCGGCCGTCGACGGCCATTGCTGCTTCTTGCATGATCTCCGAGAGCGTCGGATGAGCATGGCAGCAGCGCGCTAAATCTTCGCTGGACGCACCAAAGTTCATCGCCACAGCCGCTTCCGCGATCAAATCACCGGCGTGAACTCCGATCGCATGCACGCCGAGAATACGATCTGTCTTGGCATCTGCCAAAACCTTGATCTTCCCGTCGACATCGCCGATCGCCCGAGCTCGCCCATTGGCACCGAACGGGCATGATCCCTTGCGAAACTCGATGCCCAGCTCTTTGAGTTGTTCTTCTGTCTTGCCGACTGAGGCAATTTCGGGATTGGTGTAGACGATCGCAGGTATTGCGTCGTAATTCATGTGCCCATGACCGGTAACGATCTTTTCGACACACGCGATGCCTTCTTCCGATGCCTTGTGAGCCAGCATCGCACCGCCAATGCAATCACCGATCGCAAAAATCCCGGCGGCGTTCGTTTGGAAGTTCGCATCGACGACGATGGATCCGCGCCGATCGGTTTGGATGCCAGCTGATTCCAAGCCAATCCCTTTTGTATTGGGGACTCTGCCCGCACACATGAGAACACGGTCGCATTGGATCGTATCCATGTCCTTGCATTTGACTTCACACCCCTGCCCTGCCCGTTTCGCGCTTTCCACGAAAGCACCGGTGCGGAAAGTCAGCCCCTGCTTTTCGAACGTGCGAACAGCCTGTTTCGCGATCTCGCCATCGAGTCCAGAAAGCACTGCCGGCATCGCCTCCAGGACCGTGACTTCACTGCCGAGTCGACTCCAGACCGAGCCCAGCTCAAGTCCAATGTAGCCACCGCCGATCACGACCAGAGATTTTGGAACGTTCGCATACGACAGCGCGGTCGTGCTGTCGCCGATGTATTCTCCGTCATACTCGATGCCGGGCAGCATCATTGGGACGCTGCCAGTCGCGATCAAGATGTTTTTCGATTCAACGGTTCGAGCATCCGAGCCAGCGACTTCGATTTTGCCTGAACCAACGATCGTTCCTCGCCCGACAATCGCACTGACCTTATTACGTTTCAGCAGCATCTTGATGCCGCCCGTCAGCGTTCCGACGATTTTTTCTTTCCTCGCCATCATTGTTGCCAGGTCGATCTCAACCTGACCGACCTTGATGCCATGCGATCCCATATGGTCACGGGCTTCGACGGCCAGATGGCTGGATTCCAGCAGCGCCTTGCTGGGGATGCAACCGACCCGTAGACATGTTCCACCGAACTGCGGGTTTTCGTCTATGACTGCTGTTTTCAAGCCTAGCTGGGCCGCGCGGATTGCTGCCACATAACCGCCCGGGCCACCGCCCAGAACGACAAGATCAAATTTGTCTGACATCGCTTAATTACACTTCCAGGAACAACCGTGCTGGTTCTTCCAATACTTCTTTGATGGTCTTGAGGAATCCAACCGCTTCGCGACCGTCAACGATACGGTGATCGTACGAAAGTGCAATGTACATCATGGGCCGGATGACGACTTCGCCATTCAACGCGATGGGACGTTCCTGAATCGTGTGTAATCCAAGGATGCCGCTCTGAGGTGGATTGACAATTGGAGTCGACAGCAATGACCCGTAAACGCCGCCATTGCTGATGGTGAATGTGCCACCAGTCAAGTCACTGGGTTTGATTTTGTTATTCTGCGCCAGCTCCGCGTACTCGCCGATCTTCCGTTCGATCGAAGCAAAGCTGATTCGCTCAACGCTTCTGAGTACGGGCACGACCAGTCCTTTGCCGCCACCGATTGCGATACCGATATCGAAGTAGTTACGGCTGATGACATCTTTTCCGCGAATCTCGGAATTGACCGCCGGGAAACGCTTCAGAGCTTCCACAGCAGCTTTCGCAAAGAACGACATAAAGCCAAGCTTCACGCCGTGTTTTTTCAGGAACGGTTCTTTGTACTTTTTCCGCAGGTCCATCACCGGCTTCATGTCAATTTCGTTGAACGTCGTCAACAAGGCGGCGGTTTGTTGAGCTTCCACCAGGCGTGAAGCAATCGTGCGGCGGATCATGCTCATTGGCTTGACGGTTTCTTCTCGTCCCAAGCCAATCTCGACCATCTCCTGATCCCAGTCCGAGGGCGAAGCAGTCGATGGTGCGGGGGCGGCCGTTCTGGCCGTTGCACCAACAGCCGTTCCGCCTGGCTTGAGGCCGTTGGATTCGATGTATTTCATCACATCTTCTTTTTGCAGGCGTCCGCCCGGGCCTGTCGGAGTAATCGCATCCGCTGAAATTTTGTATTCGCTCAACACGCGTTCGGCAGCCGGCATGATCCAGTTGGTTTCCGTCATCGGCGGTGCAGCGGCTACAGCAGTAGTACCGCCACCGGCGGATTGAGCTGAACTTGTTGCCGACGCAGAACCGCTGGACGCCGGTTTTTCACCAGCTTCCAATTCACAAAGAATATCGCCGACGTTTGCGAATTCGCCTTCAGCGACTTTAATCGTTTTCATGAAACCAGCTTGCGGGCTGGCAATCGCCTGCGACGCCTTTTCCGATTCCAGTTCGACGATGTCTTCGTCTCGATCAACCCAATCGCCTGGTTTTTTCATCCAGGACGCAACCTGAACTTCCTGGATAGACTCGCCGAACTCTGGGACTTTGACTTCAAACATGTTAGACCTCAATGCTGGTGTCTTAGGCACTGGCAGTTGTAGTTTTTGGAGATGGAGAATCGACGGAGCCCAACGCGGCGCTGATCAATTCATCTTGTTCAAGGCGATGTGATTTTTTCGATCCAGTCGACGGGCTCGCGGACTCGGGTCGATGGACACCGGACAACGGCCATTTCGTGGCCAGTCCATATTCATCCCACTTCACTTTCACGAAGTACCAGGCGCCCATGTTGCGTGGTTCTTCCTGAACCCAGCAGATTGGTGTGCCGGCCGGATACTGTGACAAGACCGCCCGAATTTTTTCGGCCGGGAACGGATATAGCTGTTCCAGTCGAATGAGCGAGACATCATCCCGGTTCTCTTCGTCCCGCGCTTTTTCCAGATCAACGCAGACTTTGCCGGACGCAATCACTACCCGCGATGGCGACGCCGAAATTGGCTTGGAGTCCGGCATCACTGCTTCGAACTTGCCATCGTAAAAATCATCCAGCGGCGACATGACTCGCGGTTCACGTAACAAGCTCTTGGGCGTCAAGACGACCAACGGCTTCCGCCACTTGCGTTTGACCTGTCGCCGCAGCAAGTGAAAGTACTGTGCGGCGGTGGTTGGGTTAGTGATTTGTATGTTGTGTTCGGCGGCTAGTGTCAGGAACCGTTCGACACGGGCGCTACAGTGCTCGGGACCGGCACCTTCGAAGCCATGCGGCAACAACATCGTCAGTCCACTTAGCCGCATCCACTTGTCTTCTGCGGACGTGATAAACTGATCGACGATAACCTGAGCAACGTTCCAGAAATCTCCAAACTGGGCTTCCCAGAGCACCAGGTCATTGGGTGAGTCCAAGCTATACCCGTATTCGAATCCGAGTACTCCCGCTTCACACAGCGGGCTGTTGAATATCTCAACCGGTGCCTGGTCGTCGGCCAGATGCTGCAAGCCGGAATATTGATTTCCAGTTTCACCGTCCGTCAGTATCGCATGCCGCTGGCTGAACGTGCCTCGTCCACAATCCTGACCGGTGAGTCGAACGCGATGTCCTTCAACAGCCAGAGATCCGAACGCCGCCAGTTCTGCCGTAGCCCAATCCACAGGACGCTTGCCGTCGGCGGTGTCTTTGCGAGTTTGTAATCCTCGTTGAAGTTTTCGGTTGAGGTTGAAGCCGTCTGGAATCTCAGCCAGCTTGTTGATCACGTAAGTCAGCTTGCCGGTTGGTACACCGGTATCGACCTGATCATCGTCCCGTTCTTCGCCACCATAGTAGCCTTTCCATAGGCCTTCGCCGAACTGAACGTCGTTGACGAATTTCTCGTTTTTAGCGAGGTCGAATTCCTGTTGCAGTTCCGAACGGCGGGTTTCAGCGATTTGATCCGCTTCTTCCTGCGAAAACTCCCGCATCTTCAACAGCCGTTTCAGATAGCTGTCGCGAACCGTTGGCCGGGAGTCGATGACTTTGTACATCAGCGGCTGTGTGAATCGCGGTTCGTCGCTTTCGTTGTGGCCCAGCCGGCGGTAGCAATACATGTCGATCACGACGTCGCGTTGGAACTCTTTGCGGAACTCCATCGCCAGTTTGACGACTTGGGCGACCGCTTCGGGATCTTCCCCATTCACATGGAAGATCGGGATCTGCAGCATCTTCGCCACGTCGCTCGCATACGTCGTCGATCGGCTGTCATGCGGGTCGGTGGTAAAGCCAACCTGATTGTTGACGATCACGTGCAGCGTGCCGCCAGTTCGATAGCCGTTCAACTGGCTCATGTTCAATGTCTCTTGCACGATGCCTTCGCCTGCGAACGCGGCGTCGCCGTGTATCAGAACGGTCATGCAATTTTTACGGGCGACATCCCCGGTGTGATCCTGCTTGGCCCGACAGCGGCCTGTCGCAACGGTGTTGACGTATTCCAGATGGCTGGGGTTGAAGCACAGCGAAATATGAATGTCTTTGCCGGCAGCCGTTTTGTAATCGCAGCTATGCCCGAGGTGATACAGAACGTCACCGCGACCTCGCATCGTTTCCGGATTCGGATCATCGAAGCCCCAGAAAATATTCTGAGCTCGCTTGCCCATGATATTGGCAAGTACATTCAGTCGCCCCCGATGTGCCATCCCGATGACGACTGCGTTGACGTTCTGCTGACAAGCTTGCTCCAGCGACAGGTCGAGCAACGGGATCAGCGATTCAGCTCCCTCGAGCGAAAACGTTTTCGCACCGACATACTTCTTGCGAACGAACTCTTCGAAGATCACTGCGTCGGTCAGTCTGGTCAGGATGCGGAGCTGCTGATCGCGGGAAAGTTCGATACGATTCTTGCTGCCTTCCATCCTGGTCTGTAGCCATGTTCTAACATCGTGGTCGTCGATGTGCATGAACTGAACGCCAATTGAGCGGCAGTACGTATGTCGCAGTTGCTCAACGATCTCTTCCAGCGTTCGGAAGTTGTCACCAAAGATGGTCCGGGCCGAGAACTTCTTTTGAAAATCACTGGGCAGCAGGCCGTATGATTCCGGGTTCAGTTCGCTGTTGGTGGGACGAGGGATCCCGAGCGGATCTATCTTTGCTTCCAAGTGCCCTCGAACACGGAAGCCTCGAATCAACTGGTCGACTCGATCCTGCAATTGGATGACTCGACTGTGCCCCGATGGATCGCTGGATTGACCGATTGGGATGGCAGCCGTTGAATTTGAATGAGTGACGCCTGCAGTATCTGCCGCTGTCGAGCCGGAGGTCGAAAAGTTGGCAAAGAAAGCTTGCCACTCAAGCGGAACGGACTGAGGATCCTGCTGGAATTCCTCATACAGTCGATCGATATAGTCGCGACTAAAAACGTTCATGAATTCGGAAAGAGAGAAAGGTCGACGAACGACGGAGTAAGAATCTATGCAGGCGAATTTGAAACACTAGTGCGCTTCCCTTGCTTCGGTGAACCAGTGTTCCAATGTTGTGAATGAAACCGTTAAACTTTGTTATCGGTAATTACTGTGAATGTATCCAAATGTAATGTTCGTTCCTACCGCAACGAATTGATTTTTCCACGAAAAATCGGGTTTTGAAGCACGATATTTGGCCTCTATTATCGTCAATTTGCAGCAATCGGGAACTTGACATTTTCGCCGTACGTTTCTAACTGGAAGCTGACTGCTTCTAATCGGCTGCCGATTTTGGGAAGTACTTCTTCTTCATCCGTTGGTAGCGGATTTCGACGAGAACGACGAGAGCTACCAGGATTCCAATGCCAACGATTTTGATCCAGACGTTTTGTGGGTCCACGTACTGATTGATCTGTTTGGCAAAGGCCCACATGATTCCGTTGCCTAACAGGCTTCCCATCAACACTCCACTAACAGTCAAAAGACGGCCCATTCCCAGCAAACGGCCGAAAATAGAGCCTCCTACACTGCCGGTCGTCGATGTTGGAAATACCACAAATAGCACAAGTCCGACGAATGCCACCCGCTTGATCCATCGCTGAGAATTCAGGAGTTGCTTGCCGTCCCAAACCAACATCGCAATTTTTTCGCCGATATACGGTAGTCGGAACAGGATACCCATATGAAACGCGACAAACAAAGCGACCATAAAGTCCAGATACGTCACCAGACAAAACAACTCCGACGGTTGCATCGAGATCTGGTAAGTATCGTGAGCTGCGCCTTCGAGCCCCATCAAAATTACAAATCGACCGAGGATCACTGCCGTCAGAAACGTGTGATAGACCAGCTTTTGCGGGTATGACCAACCAAATGTCAGTCCAAAGAAGACCAGTAACGCGATCGTAATCAGCGCCGGGCCAATCAAAGTCGCCAGCCAGGCCAATGGATGCCGAGTCCGGAAATTAGACTCAAACTCGCCAAATGCACCCATCAACTCCAGTTTGAGAGTTTCCGGTGTTTCTGAATGAGGGGCCATTTTGTCCATGAAATAAATATCCAGGCGTGGATATCACAAGTTGCACATCTGTGAGTCAGAGTCTTTATCAACAACCCGCAAATATGGCTAGTCGATTCAGAAAATACGATGAATTTGAGTTCTGTCGGCAATTATTTCAGTATCCTCCCGCTTTGAAAATGCCTGTTGGCAAACGTTCACAAAAGCGACTGCCAGCAGACGTTGGCAATTCGTTAACATTCTGACATTTCGTCGGCTATGATTCGCGGCCGGGAACTCTACCATGATTGAATGACCAAGATTTTAGTAACCAATGACGATGGCTGGATGGCCCCAGGAATAGCTCTGCTGGCCGAAGTAGCCGCCAATTTCGGTGAAGTAACCGTAGTGGCTCCAGAAGTTGAACAGTCGGGTATGAGCCATCGGATTACGTTTGACCGGCCTTTGGCTATCCAACAGAAATCGACTGGATTCTACAGTGTAGATGGTACTCCGGCCGATTGTGTGCGGATTGCAATTGCCAAATTAGGGGGCGGATTTGACTGGGTCCTGTCGGGAATCAACGACGGCGCGAACTTGGGCGTCGAGATTTTTTATTCCGGTACTGTGGCCGCTGCTCGCGAAGCCACGCTGCTGGGTGTGCCGGCGATTGGATTGTCACAATATCGAGTCAAATATCTGGAAGCTTTTGATTGGTCGCAGCAGAAAAATCTTGTCGAACGTCTGTTAGGGCAAATGCTAACCGCTGATGAACGAAAGCCAGGAAAATGGCTCAACCTCAATTTGCCCGACCCGTCGACTTGCCCGGAATCTGGTCCGCAAGTCATTGAGTGCCGTGCGGACTATTCCGCCCTGCCGAATCAATACTCAGACACCAACGGCGGCGCGGAATTGGATTTTAAGTACCGCGAACGGCCTCGTCAGGAAGGCCGAGACGTCGAAGTTTGTTTTGGCGGCCATGTAGCACTGACAAGGCTGGCGCTGGACGTTTGACCAGTTTGAAATATTGCCCTGAAAGTGGTGCTACGAACCAATCGTTTCAGTCTGACGAATCACTGCTCGAGTCCGAAAAACGCAACGATCTTTTCGGGCGGAACGCGATAGCTGGTACCGTGGCCTTCGTAGAAGCCGTAGCGGTAGATCATTTCTGGTACCAAAGTTGAGAATCCGATTTTTTGTTTGGTCATCGGATTGAATATCTCTAATTTCAAATCCGTCTTGGTCCCGTCATCGAACGGTGAAAATTGGTAGCCGCCGGATCCAGTGAACATGCCGCACCGGATTTCGATCTCACCAATCCACAGCGTCCCGGACCCAAACTTGCGATAGAATTTTTCGAATAGAACCAGTGGCTTGCTCAGGCTCTGATGGGTTAGGCCCGACTGTTCGACGACGAAGTGATTGTCAGTCGCAAGAATTTCGATCAGGCTTTCGTCATGTCCCAGGAACCCAGCTATGGAACCTTTTGGCCCCGCAGCGCCGGGTCGCATTTGATCTTCCAATTCCTGAATCGAAATCCCGTTGAGCGATTTCAAGTTCCGAATTGTCGCCTCGGAATTCTTGCCAGAAAGCAGGAACTCCGACGATGGGTCACGCTGTTCAATTGGCAGGTCGTAGTCGAGATCTTTCGGAAGATAAGCTCTTCCCTTGTCCAAATAAGGCGTGTAAGAGATTTGGCCAGACAGGAGTTCCGCCCTGATCTGTTCGGCTCCAAGTCCTGTCCTGGTCGATTTGGAACCGCCAAGATACGGATCCAGAAACAGGAAGTAGCTGCACATTCCGATTGCAAAGCAGGCAGCTAACTTCCAGGTTAAACCATTCATGATCGAGGTCAGATCCTATTTGAAACGATAGTCCAATGCCGCACCGCGACGGTTGTAGACAGGGCTTCGCGTTACCTGAGGAGTGCTATATCGGACGGTTCGTTGATTAGGCACTCTCGGCTGCGTTGCTCGGCCGAATTCGTGGAAGCCTGGCCATAGTGCTGATTCGTCGACGGCACCTCTCGCCCCACTGCCGTCGACATCAGGAGCGTCGCCAAACGGATCTTCGCCGCTGGTCGGATCGTCGATGCTGGCCGGATCGTCAAGGATCGAGTCCCCGTCGATTGCATCTTCAATGGATTCTTCCACGTCCTCGTCCGAATCGTCGATCTGGGCGTCGACCATGTTGGGGGAAGCTCCCGGAGCCATCATCATACCGCCATGGCCGTTGAAACCGCTCGGTTGATCAAACCCGCTGTCGTAGAACTGCTGGCGGCAGTCTGGAGCCAAGCGAGCCACATACGGCCCGGCACCCTGCGGAACTCCGCCAGTACGAAGACGTGAGTTGTGGTGCGAGTATGGGTTGTAGTAACCGACTGCTGGACCAGGCGTCCGCCAGTGGTAACCTGCTGAATGGCCGCCGCCGAGGAAACGCGTTAGCTGATTCCATCCCGGACGTCCGCGCTGAGCCATCGCTTCGGAAGGCGAAAGGGTACAGATAATCGCTGCGGCAACAACAATAACGCTCAGAGGTTTAATCGACATGTTTTCCAATCCTTCGGTAACTCGGACAATCCGTTGATTGGTTCATCGCCATACAAACAAAAAAAGCTTCACAGCAAGATGCTGGAAGCTATGGTTGTTCCAAATTTGAGACCGGATATGACGCTGGCTCTCGTTCTCTCAGATTTACCGGCCAGTCTTGTTGGCTAAACCTTGACGGCTGGCGAATTGAATCGTCTCGTGCCAATTAGTCGGCCGAGTTGGCGAGTCCGTTAGTCAATCTCCTGATCGTCCGCGTCTGTACCTTTTTCCGAGTCCGTATCCTCGTCGACTGGTAACAGCGGCTGGATATCTGTTTTGCCGTCGATGTCGTACGCCAGGTCGTCATTGGTGAAATATTCCCCGTCTGGGCCAGCACTACGCAGAGCAGCCGAATCAATCCTGGTTTCGAACATCAGTTCTGTGCCCCACGGATCCAGATGCTTGATTGCCAACGCGTTTCCATCGAGACCGGTCGGAAGTGCACCATCGTTGTCATCTCGGAAACCTTCAAACTCTTCGGCAGCAAAGGCCAGTAAGTCGTTGCATTCCGCACATTGTGCAGCCAAAGCCCGTTGCTGCATTCGACGTTCGTGGCGAAACTCGTGTTCTTTCGCTTCGTGAACAGCCAAGCCAACGATGGAAGCCATGACGCCGGTTCCGATCAGTGACAGGATGGTTCCAAACATGGCGGAAGAGCGGGGCTTTTTCGTAAGCCCCTTCAAGCCCATCAGTAACGTGACAGGTGAAAGGACTCCGAACGACAGGAAGAACACGAAGAGGCTGGAAAAGCCCCACCAGTTCCTGGGCTTGCAACGGCGACGAGGGCGTTCAAACCCGATGTAAACTGGTTGTTGCAATCGACGACCGGATGGTCGCTCAGAAAACGGAACATGCATTGCCATTATAAATCGCTCCTCGAACGCGAAAAACTTCGTCTTTCCTCGTGTATTCGAGGGCTTCGGGAGGTTATTGGCGAATTATTTCAAAAAAGTTCAGGTCTGAGCCTGAAGTCCAACGGATTCCAGCCGTCCGCATTCTTTTACCGTTCCATTCGACAGGAAATTCGCCCGTATCTATTGCAAAAACGGGTTCGATTTCCGTTCTGCTCCAATCGTAGATGGAGCCGAGTGTCCGCAGATGAATTGGTAATCATCGTCAAGAGTCATCAGCTTGTTGGCGATGCTGTCGAGCAATTGCTGGTGGTCGCCTCCGGGCAGATCGGTCCGGCCGATGGATCCTTGGAACAGTACGTCCCCCATCAAGATCAGCTTGTGAGCATGGTTGATGAAAACCACGTGTCCGGGAGCGTGCCCGGGGCAATGGCGGATTTCGAATTCATGTTCGCCGATCGAAAGCTGGTCGCCTTCATTCAACCAGCGATCAGGGCTGGCGTTGTGCATTCCGGATAAGCCGTAACCGGCGGCTGTCACTTCAATATGATCCAAGAGCATCTTGTCGGCTTCGTGTGGACCAACGATCTCGACGTCGAAGTGTGACTTGGCCGCTTCCGCTCCTCCAGCATGGTCCAGGTGCCCATGCGTCAGCCAGATGGCTTCGACATTGACGCCAAGGTCCGCAGCAGCCGCAGCAATTTTGGGAACGTCACCGCCCGGATCAACGACGACAGCAGCCTTCGACTCCTCGTCGTAAACGATCGCACAATTCTGTTGGTATTCCGTTACCGGAAC
>CAZXLW010000069.1:0-28093 GCA_964641465.1 uncultured Pirellulaceae bacterium
TTCAAAAGAATTCTCTATCTAAGCCGGTGGTCCGATAATTGGGGTCCACTTCAAAGCTTGTTTTCTCTACTGAACAAGAACGAACTGGTTCGCGAGGGGGAATTTAGTTGACAACGCACTAACCAACGAGGAAAATGAATGCCGTCCAAGATTAGCTCGAAAAAATTCTTTTTTAGTCGGGATTCGCATGAAATTTGACACTTGCAATGTTTGTATTCTCGTTGCTTTCTTGCTGCTTGCCAAATCTGAAGTCTGTGCGCAAACGGTTGTTCAGGGGTTCGACTTCGAGGCGGTTGAACATGCCGTTAATACTGCGGGTTGGGGGGGCTCTATTGAATTTCCCGCTGGGATATATGAAATTGAAAACACTGTAAATCCCAAGCCTGGGCAAACACTTTTTTCCAATGGCGGAGCCGTTTTCCATCGGCCAAGCCCACCAGAAACAATATTGGTATCTGATGTCCTGCCGGGTGATGACTTCGTCGAAGTTCAGAATCCCGATTTATTCAATGTTGGAGACTTTATTACGCCTGTTGGTGTCGGCGGCGGAGACGATGATGTCGAACCCGCGAACAGGAGAGTAATTTCGATCGACGGAAATCGTTTATACACGCATAAGGATTTTGTCGGTAGTTACGCAATCGGTACGATCGTAACGAAGCACTATCACATGATTCAATCAAACCATCCATTTTATGTTGACGGTTTGATCTTTGACGGCAATCGGGATAACCAATTGTTTGTTTCCTGGAAGTACAATCGTGCGATTCAAGGTTTCGAAGGCATTGAAGTTAAAAATTGTTTTTTCGAAGAATTGTCTGGAGATGGAGTCGGAGCTTTCGGTGGAGCGTCAGTATTCACCAACAACACTTTTTGCGATTCGGATTCAGCAGCCTTCCATCTTTCCAATGACGAAGTTGAGGACGATAATCTATTCATCTGTGAAAACACTTTTGTTCGCACCAATCAACGTCACGAATTGGCTGGTCATTCGGAAGGAGCCATCACGATTTCGCTCAGGGTCAATCACGTAAGAGTGTATCGCAATTATGCGGAAGACATTCCAGTTGCCTTCATCGGTGATTTTCATGTCGATATGCGAGATTGGAGAGTTAAATTCAATGAAGTTCATTATTGCGCTGCCGGCCTTTTCAGCAGCAAACTTAACAACAATGGGCCTGGCCCATTGAGCAGTATCTTGTTTCGCCACAACAGGGTTTTCAACTGTGGTACCTCAACTATGCACGTATTGTGGCCGGCGGAATCACTGCGAATTCGCGAGAACACATTCAGCGATTCGCCAGTTCAGCTGATAGATGTGAATGGCACAGTTGATGATAACGACTTTGCTTCTTGTGGAGGCGAAACATATTCGGAGGTCGGTGTAAACTCGGTCGCGTTCTTGGGCAATCGAATACATGATGCGTATTGCGGAAGAACCGCTCCAAATTCTCAAACTGCAGTCATCGGGCACCATGTTTCTGGCGATATTTCATCTTTGGCGACAGTTAACGATGTATTTATGCAATATTCTGGGAGCCAAAGCGACAATGAGTTAAGTCAAGTTGAAGTTCTGTTCCACGGCAACCTGAAAATCAGTCACCCTCATTCGCTGAATCTAAAAGTTCGGTCACGCGTTTCAAATGGCTCTGGAAGATTATTTGTTGACTTTTGGAACTTCAAGCATGATCGGTGGGATACTCATGACGATGTGTTGGAATTAGATTCAGATTTCCTTCGTCGTACGTACGATATTGCAACTCCTTTGAATTATGTAGATCGCACCAACGGTTCAAGAGGAAACGTACTTGCAAGGCTGAGATTTGAAGAGCAGCCCAACGCCGGTTCTGCGAATGCAACATTGACTGTTGACATCGATCAGGTTCTTTGGCGTACGGATCAGTAATAAATTGCGGCATTTGAATTGGTCGCTGATGTTGTCAATTCGTTCAGAGCTTGCATCCGTAAGGAGCGAGTGCCGGTTCCATGTATCGGTGAAAACAACTCAAGGATGGCTGCTTCCAATGGACGTGTAATCGCACTCGTCGTCAAGTTTTTTTAATGTAAATCCAAGCAGAAACGTCGTCGACATCTTCGGGTTGTCCTCTAACTAACTAGCCCAAGCAACTCGCATTGAACAAAACGGGGGCAGAGCAAAACGACGGCACTAGGCTTGCTTTGCAGAATCTTGCTGCCTTGTCTGTCGTACGGATTGTGAAGTTTTGCTTGGCGATGTGAATCAGGATGGCCAAATCAACCTTCTCGATGTCGCACCCTTCATTGAAGTATTGTCAAACAATAGCTTTCAGGTGGAAGCGGATCTCAACCAGGATTGTTCTATCGACCTGCTCGATGTTTCATTGTTTGTCGAATTGCTGAGTCAGTAGAGGTGGCTTGGAAAGAGCTACTAGCAATATCGAAATACCGAAAGCGGATTCTCGCGAACGACCGCTTGTTCACGCAGGTTTCGTACAGTCGGTGTGTTAGTTCTGATTCTAGCAATCATCCGGTTTTCTTCTTTTAAATTGGCCGGTTCGTTTTGCCTGCACGCAGGATGTCAGGTCCATTTCGCAAAACTGCGCAAAGCGACGTCATCCGGATATTCGCTCTTTTCCCGGTAAGACGTAAGCAATTTCCACAAACAGGATTCTCTCGGAATCCGGCCGCTAAAAACGCGGGAAGAATACCGCAAAACCTATGTTTTAGCTGATTTCCAACCAATATGGCCTACCCACTAGGCCGCTCCAAAAATGCAACTTTTTTCGACTAAACGTAGCCACTTCGGCTTGCTGCTCGGGCTCTGCGCGTGTGGGTCGGCGTTTGCGCTGCATGGGTTGGGAGGGTTCCGAGCAGTCGAAAACTATTTTTCAGATTCGCTGCAAACGTGGAGTAGTGCATATTCGCAGAAATCTAACGTGCTGATTGTCTATTCGCAACCAAACGCCGTTCGCAACGTAGATGACAAATTGATTGCGCTGTTGAACGAGATCAACTTGCATCAACCAAAACAGATCGTGCTGATTTCTCATGCCAAGATTGACAACGCAGCCAACCTGTCTTTGCTTCCGTTTGCCGACAAAATCACAATTGGATGTCTGGCAAAGGACTGGCAGCCTCAGCTTCGTGACATCGGGATCGCTCAGGGAATTGTTGATTTCGATCTCGATGGGCAGCCAGTCTACCGGACGCATTGGGCAGCGAAGCAGTTCGCGGGCAACGTTTTTCCGGCAGTTGAATCAGTGATTGCAAAACGCGTTCTGCCTGCCAACGCGACTACTCCAGATCATTCGTTTGGCATTCGATATCGCGGCGGCATCAACAGTCTGCCGAATGTCAGAGCTGATCAGGTTCGGGATGGCTCTGTTGTTCCCCAGATGATCAACAATAAAATTGTCCTGGTTGGCGAGTATGCGGAAGCGTTTGGCTACGCGACGCCGATGACTGGCGGGTCCGAGAGAATGCAGGGAATGGAATTGCACGGCCATATCCTTGAATCGCTCTTAGAGCAGGATGTTTTGTGGGATTGCCCATGGCTTGTCGCTCTCGTGTTACTGTCGCTGGCGGCAGTTTTGTTCTTCGTTACGGTATGTCAGCTATCCATTCGAAGCGTGCCGCTGGCAGTCGCTGGCGCTGTGATTGTCAGCTTGGCAGTTTGCTTTGTGTCGCAAATGTATTGGGGATTGAGACTGCCAATTGGCGGACTGCTGTTTTGCATTTTTGCCACAACAACAGTCGCCGTGTTCTTCCGTTTC
Organism: uncultured Pirellulaceae bacterium; assembly: GCA_964641465.1. Lineage (GTDB taxonomy): Bacteria > Planctomycetota > Planctomycetia > Pirellulales > Pirellulaceae > Mariniblastus. Next base: position 3,753 of record CAZXLW010000069.1, read on the forward strand.
TGTGCGATGGAAGATGCAGTCAAGCGAATCAAGATGAGCCTGCGAGAAAACACCTCGCACCTGGACGAAGATCCTTGGGACTCGGTCAAGCAATCTGCAATGCAATTGTTTAGTCCGCAGCGAATGGTTTTCTTGGAATTGCCGAAAGGCAAGAGTCACTTGGAGATTGTTAAAACAATCAATTGCGTTGAGGATCAGATTGAAGAGCGACGCCGCGACATCCGTCGCGAACCGTTTGCTACTGCAATCGAAACGGAACAGCTGCGCGAATTAGACGGTCGTGAATTCCTGCGAAGCCGATCCGAGGGCTCAACTCAGTTCGTTGTCCCGTTGATTCACGATTCGGTTGTGCAGGGAGTCATCGTTTTCGATTTCGCTGCCGCAAACAAATTGGATGAGCAGGATTGGAGAGACTCCGTCGACGCATTTGCGGCCGAAATGGCGGCCTTTCTGGCAGTCCAATCGCAACAACAGCGAACTCTCGAAAGTTCGGGGACTCTTGCTGTCCGCATGTCGACTTTGCCAGAAGACCACAGCCTGCAAACCATTCTCCAGCAGGAATTTCAGACCACCGAATACGTCCAACGACTGCAGGATCTATTAGAGTCCAGTTCACGGTCGTTGGCGGTTTGCGATCCGTTTGGGCGAGTCAAATTCGCCAACGAAAGCATGGTCGAACTACTCGATGACCGACAGGTACTGGCGAGCGAATCGTGCGCGTTGGAATTGATGATTGCGATCAGTAGGAAAACGTCTGCAGAATGCCGCGATATTCTTCGTGACGTAATCAATAATCGAAATGTGGCCCAGTTGTTAGTTATTCCGCAGCAGGAAAATGATTCGCCACTCGTCCTGAACATCCGACCGTTAGGTGTTGAGACTGTGGGAGGCTCGGCAAACTATCCGCATATTGCATTCGAAGTGATAGACGGTCGGCAGTTTCAGCTCTTTCACGGTTGGCAGTCAGGCGTGACGTCGTTGGTTTGTGAATCTGCAAAAATGCCGCTAGACAAATTGGCTGAAGAAATCGCAACTGCAAGTCAGCCAGACCAGAGTAGCGATTCCTTGGCATCAGTCTTTGGCAGCATCAGCGACGCAATTAGTCGATTGCAAAAGGTTGTCGGGCAGTGTGGAGAACTTGCCGACTATCGTATTTCCGAATCGCCCAGTGATTGTCTACCTGTAGAAACAACAACGGTGTTCGATAGTGCGGACAGGATGTATCGTCCTCGATTCAAAGACCGTGACGTCCAAGTGCGCGTGCGCGATTGCGATGAGAAAATCGTTGGTATCGCAAACCCAATTCTGCTAGAGAGAATCTTCGGTGCGATATTCGAAATCCTGCTCGAGAACTCTGTTGTTGGGTCGGAGGTTACGGTTTCCGCTATCAACGCTGAGCAACAGGTCTGCTATCGGTTTGAGTGCAACGGCAAGGTTTCGGAAGGCAGTACGCTATCTGGAACGGGACCGACGGCAGACGGCCGGCTGTCGGGAGTGTTGGCCAATGAAAAGCATACGAGGTTAGATCAAGTTAAAGAGTGGTTGACTGAATGGAATGGTTTCCTGACGTTGTCATCGGATCCGGACCAACACACAGGAGTCATTGAGTTGGTGTTGGCAGGTGCTCCATTTGCAAGCGACGCAACTACTGAAGGTCGCGATAGCAAATCGGCTGATCAATCTGGTAGATGTAGGGGGCTGTAATGTTCGATCTGCAGATACCAATATTTCCATTCGATTCGACTGCAATCACCCTGACAACGGCGGTCTGGGTTGGGGTTTGCGTCACCGTGTTTTTCAATGTCCGGTTAGGTTGGACGTTGTCAGGGCTTGTTGTGCCCGGCTACCTGGCACCGCTTTTGATTACCAGACCTGTGACGGCGTCGGTGATCATGTTCGAGGCAATCCTCACGTATCTGATTGTGCGTGCGATTTCTTCCGGTCCGCGACTCCAGGCTTACTGGAGCGGTTTCTTTGGTCGAGACCGATTTTTCCTGATCGTAGTCGTTAGCGTGCTCGTTCGTGCGTTGTTTGATGGTTGGCTGTTGCCGCAGATTGGTCAGTTCATGGTCGACAATACCGAAATTAGCTTTAACTATCGCGAGAACCTGCGAAGTTTCGGTTTGATCGTGGTGGCGTTGATCGCGAACTATTTTTGGAAGCCAGGATTGCGGAAAGGCATCCTGCCGATCATGACAACGATCACGATCACGTATTTGCTGGTCCAATATTTCCTCGTGGGCGTGACCAATTTTAACGTTGGGAACATGCATCTGCTTTACGAAGACATCTCGACGTCGCTCATGGCCAGCCCGAAAGCTTACATGATCGTCATCACGACAGCTTTCCTGGCGTCCTGGATCAACTTGCGTTACGCATGGGACTTCAACGGTATCCTGATCCCGGCGTTACTTGGATTACTTTGGTATGACCCTTCGAAAATTCTGGTCTCTGCTGTTGAGTGTCTGATTATTTATGGCGTTGGATGTTGGCTGATCAAGACGCCGGTATTTCGGACAATGACAATCGAAGGCGGACTCAAGCTGATCTACTTCTTTACGATCTGTTTCGTGTTCCGAATGCTTCTTTGTCATTTGTTGCCGTTGTTTATTCCCGGAGTTTCATTGACCGACTCGTTCGGATTCGGATACCTGCTGACAACGCTGATGGCGATCAAAGCCTATGACAAGAAGCTGTTGATTCGTATGTTGAATGCGACCGGGCAGGTGTCTGTGTTGGGAGCTGTTGCGGGTAGCTTAATCGGCTTCCTGTTCATTATTGGACCGCGAATTGGGTTGCCGCGAGTGATGGCCGACGCAGGGTTGCCTGCCGCCGTTGCAGAAGCACAACCGCAATCGCTAACAGAGAAAGTCCGACGCGATAAAGTTCAAATCTACAAACAGCGATTGCCGGAAAGCTATCAGCCTCCTTTGCCTCGTGAACTTTCCCTGTTCGAATCGACGTTGCGGCAGTTGAAAGCTCTGAAGAAATTTGACCAGTCTGCGATCGCATTGGCTCGGCACAATTTGACCGGGCTGCAGTATGAATTGCATTGCATTGACGATCGCTATTTGTACCTGCGTGAGGCCGCGGAGTCGCGTGGTTGGGGAATCTTCGTGATTGATTTACAGGGGCGTGGCGGGCTTTCGGTTGAAGTGCCCTCGCCGTTGGACGAAGGAATCACGGTTGAGGCTGGTTTGCAAATCTTTCAACAGTTCCCCAGTCGAACGCTGGCGATCGCAGGTTCACCGCGACAGACAAACGCTCTCACCGATACCGTCGTCCTGCAGACGTCCAACACGATGTACGGTACGTTCCACAAAGTCTTCGGTGACCATATACCATTCGTCGTGCGGGGATTCACTGCAAAATTTGCAGGTAAAATGGACAAGCTGGGTTTGAACCGTACCGAATCGCAAATATGGATTCGCAGACAAATTCCGCCGCAATTGGAACTCAACAAATTGCAATCCATGATCGGTTCGTTCGGCGTCAACTGGAACTCAAGCCCCACTCGCAACTTGTTGCGTGAGTCTTCAAATGGACCGTTCGTGGAACTGTTCCTGAATCCAAATGATCAGCGCAAGCTGGTTGGCTATCAACGAGACGGCGATCTTGCAAATCTTGAGTCGCAGAACGTCCAAGTGAATGATTGCCACCTGTCCCAATGGCTGCAAGAAGCCAAGGACAGGATCTTGCAACAAGGAACCGACTCTTACACACCACCGGCAGTCGAAGAGCTGCTTTACCTGGACGAAGAAGTCATCAAGCCGCTGGTCGACGTAATCAAACACGTCAACAAATCAGGTAAGCCAGACATGCTCTGGACTCGAGAAACGGTAGCTTTGCAACTGAGCACAATCCAGGCCGCGGCGAGGGTGTTGGGGTATGAGGTCCATTTGATTCGCGATGAACAGGCGTCCGCCGTCTACCTTGCGTTGGCTGAACGCGAAGGCGGATCATTCAAAGGCTGGGGGACGTTCGTTTTCAAAGTCGGAGAATCGCGGAACTACGCAGTAGAAGTACCACGCCCGTTGTACGAATTCCGTTCCTTCGATTTTGGCAAGAATCTGTTTGCCCGCACCAACGCCGCCGCGCTACTCGTTGCCGGTGCACATCCACGTGCGAACCGGGATAGTAGTTCCGATATGTCGAAAGCCATCAATCGAATTAACATGTATAACCTTGTCCGACATGTGCTGTTTCGCCAACAAAAAGACAACCCGTTTTTGATCGTACAGGCTCGAGCGATCCAGGCACCGGTCGATGCAGACGTAGTCGTTGCGACAGACGAAGGTTCGCGGTCGAAAGCTGGTTTGAGTCCGCTGAAACTGGAGTTGCTCCAATACCTCGAAGACGACCGCATGAAACTGGCATTCGTTGATGGCTCGGAAAACACGGCCGGATACGAGATCGGTATCTTGCTGCAGGCAACGGCTGTGCAGGTTTCCGCCAACAAAGAGGTCATCAGCCTGTGGCTGTCGCCTTCGTTGCGATCAAAGTTCCGTGAACAACTTGAAACCGATGGACTGGCTGCTCAATTTGCAGCGTGCCAGATTGCCAAATCTGATAAGCCGCTTTGGGAGCGAATCAACGCGATCATCACACGCGACAACGCCGCTGATGGCCACGCGGTTCGCGGGACACAATTGCCAGTGACGTTGCGCAGCGGTTTGGAGGAATACGCCAGGACTTTCGACGTCCTGAAGCTCAGATCACTGGTCGACAACTATCCGGCCTGGCAGTTCGAGGAACTGTTGGACGAGTCATCTGCCCAGGTGTTTTTGCTTGTGCTGCGTAAGGATAGCAATGACATTCCCGCTGTCATGAACTTGACCGGATTCGTGGGGACGCATGCTATGACTTGTGCTTTCCCGACCAAAGACGTAATCGACACATTCGTCAGGTCTCGAGCGTTGTGGCTGGAGGTCGAATCGAAATGAGATTTCGTGATCTATTTGCGTTAGTCATGATCGCCTTGGGCGCGTGGCTGATGATGATTTTGCCAATCGCAAACGCGAGAAAACAGTTCTCGGCCAGCAAAGACGTGAATCGGGTCGATGCAGAACGTAATTCGGCAGTTTTGCTTAATCAGCGTGAATGGGTGGAGTTTCAGGTTCCACACCATTCCAGTTCCGTTCGTTTGTTGACGAACACCTCCGTCAAGGATCCGGTCCTACCGGCGGTGCACCAGAGCGACCCGAGAGCCGGTTGGCGATATTGCATTGAGTACGAGCTGTTGGACAGCTCGCGAAAATTAATCGACAAGTCAGAATACAATTTTCGCAGTCGTATTGATCCGCTGACCAATCTGCAGACCGGCGAACTGGTCTATCCAATGTTCTTTGCAGATTCCTCGATCGCAACGCAAACGCGAGTCATGCAGATCGGTCTGGGAAAGTTTCAGCAACAATCGCCTGCGGTGATTCGGGTCAGGACTCGTTCTGCCGACGCGGAGATTCAAGGCGTTGTTGTCCGCGTGCTTTCTCAAGTCGAGCGTACGGATGCCCGGAAGCGAAGTACGTGGAGCAGGCTTTCGAAAAAACGCCGAGATGGAATCTGCAAATACTGCGTCTACGACTCGGACTTGCTCAGCTTCGAAGAGCGAGCCAACCTGCTGCGCTGGCATTGGGTCAAGTCGCCGACGGTGGGTGAGTTTCCGTCAAGAGATCTGTATACGATTGGGGATTTGAATGAACAGCTGGTAGACAAAAAGCTTCTACCGGCAGGGAAATATATTGACGAAGGTTGGAACGTGTCGATTCCGATTCCTCCAGGCCAGGGGGATTTGCGCATTCAGTTCATTGATCTCAATGGAGAGCCGTTTACTGCGATCAAAGCAAACTTGCAGTGGATTGGTAAAGAAGTGCACCAACGCAAAGAAAGCCTGGCGATCACGTCCGACCATACAATGCGCAGTATCACCGGCGGACTTGTCCAGGTTCAAGCAGACCAAGCCTGTGTCGTCCGAACGTTTTGGCGACCGACGGAACAAGCGAACAGTCCCGCGATTGCGGATTGGAAAAATGATGTTCAGCCGTCCGCTGATGGGGAATACGAGATCACTCCTGAGCCGATCAAGTTGCGTACTTATCTGGTTGATGACCGTTGGGTCGAGTATTCGGTAAGCCATGTCAAACAGCAGGCGACTCCTTTTCGGATCGCAGCCCGGCAAATTGCCGACGGTGAATTTTTTGGGTTCGATTCGAGTGATTCCCATGCAACCAAACAGCTTTGCTGGGAGTTCGTTGGTGCAGACAACGATGTCGTCGATTCCGGGCGAATGAATGTCGAACCCGCTAATACACAACACGATCATCTCATGTTGAACATGCGTCCGATCGGATTGTCTGATCCGCAAGTTGCCTATTTTTCGATCCCAGCGAACGTTTCGAAAATTCGGTTTCGTTCCAATAGCGATCCGTGCCTGATTGCCTGTGCGGTACGCCCGTCGCAACTGGTTCGGGAAACTCGTGTGCCCGAAGACTACTCTCCGTTCGAACGCGCTTTGCGTCCATCTCGATCCTGGTTTGCTCTTCGTCCGGCTGCCTACAACCGGCTAACCCAGGAAAATCGTACTTTTATTGTTCGCACCCAGGCGACTGCCTCCGAAGTCGATCCGCAGATTTTGGCCGGAGACTACGATTGGGTCCGTTATGTGCCAAGTGGAAACTGGATTGGTCGAGAGTTGTTGGTCCCGGTCGACAAAGAGCCGGATCGCGAACAATTGGTAAAAGCGATTTACTGTCAGATTGAACGTGGGCAGCCTGTGATCTGCAACCGGCAACCGATTGCTTCACAATCGCACCGCGTCCAGTTATTGCTTGCAGGTGATCAAACGCCGGGAAATGTTCGTGTCGCGATCAACGGGAGCCCGGTTTTCGAAAAACGATTTGTGTCGGCTCGGGGGAGGATTGATTTGCCATGGGATGTCATTCCCAATGCCGATCAACCATTTCAGCTAACGGTTTACACAGAGAATCCATCTCAGATCTTTGTGAATGGAATCGAAGTACAGCAAAAAAGCGAATTTAGATTCGTCAAGCGAACCACTCAGCGACTCGCCAATGCGGAACTTGCGTTTGACTATCAAAAGACAACGGCTGAAGCCGAGATGTTGACGTTGAGGCTATTTCGTGGTGCTTCCACAAGTGATCGTTGCCGGTTGCGTGTCCGAATCAATCCCAACGCAAGTTTTGACCGGAGCACGGGACCTTCGCCGGGCTGGACTATTCTAGATCGCGTTTATGATTTGCAGGCTGCTGCCGATCTGCGGTCCGTTTTGATCGACAGCAGCGAACCGGTTGATGTAGGCTTCCGTTGTTTTATTAAGTTGGACACCGATATTCCAATCGGCCAACATCGAATCCACGTCGATTGTCTTGACAGCGATGAGGAAGTGTACGCGTTGTTGTATCAAACACTGCCTGGCCAAAAACCGACCCGTGACGTGAAGTCAATTCGGTTGGGAGAGAGTGGTCTGGTAAGTCGCGGTAAGAGCAAGCCTTTCGAGGCTAGTTATTCACAGCCAGCTATAGCACAACCAGCTTTTGAGCCGAGGACTTCCGAACCAGCCACCAATCAAGCGACTGAGACGCAAGAGTCTGTCTCGCGGACGGCAGCGGTTACGCGCGACTCAAACAGCAGACCTGACACTCGCAGATCATTGGACGATGTCCTTCGCGATGCACTACAACCGCCATCCGAAGACTCTGTGATTGCTGGCATTCCCGACGAGGATGAGCTTCAAGGACTAGAGAATCTGTTTGCCAAAACGTTGGTGGCTGATCATTTGAGCGATCGGTTGGCAGAGCGATGGCGAAAACTGGGTTGGCAGGCAACGTACCTGAAAAATTCGAATGTTGTCCTGATCCGAGAAATGGAAAACGAGCAGCGTGGACGTGGGATCTATGCCATTCGTTTGAAATCCACTTCGGATATTTTGCTTCAGGCTCCGCACCGATTTTTTGACGAACGGACGGGGCGTATTGCCAGGAAGTTGTTTGTTGAAAATGATATTCGGGCCGTTGCCTGGAATTCGATCCATCGTTCGAAGGTCGACATTTCTCACAATGATCGACACTACTTCAACGCATTCATGAATGCATTGAAACAGCACGTTGCCAAGGTGGTTCAGATTCACGGATTCGAAAGTGGTAAGCGTCAGGCAGCTATCCGTGACACCGACCTGATTGTCAGTGACGGGACCAGGTTCCCTTCGCGTTACGCAATCCAGTCAACGATACGTCTCAAAGAATCGTTCGGTCGGACCAAGGCTCGGCTGTTCCCGAGAGAAGTCAACGAGCTAGGCGGGACCAGGAATTCACAGGCGGCACTGTTGCGTGGGACTTCTGGAGTTGAATTCCTGCATGTCGAAATGGACTCCGACTTCCGTGAAACGATAGCAAGATCCGCTAGCAAACGGCAGGAATTCGCCGATGCGGTGCTGGGCAGCGAGCTCATTCGCGCCCAATGACCTAACCGGCAATCTTTTGCTAAACCGCCAAGCCACTCAGTTTCGATAGTTAACCATATCGTCACATTTTAACACTCCGTGCTTCCTCATGCGCTATTTTTGCGCGTCGGCGGAGCATGCTTCAAACGAATTGCTGGTGCGCCAAAGCTGCGCACGCTGAGAAATTTGGGCACGAATCCACAACAGATCGAGACTGCTTCTTCGTCAAAACGAATGGAGTTTTTCCGGGCTACGGATGCGCGCTTTTTGAGCTGGAATATGTGGCGTCGTTGCGGGATCACGTTCTTGTTTTGTCTCGCTGTCTGGTTGTTCATCTGCGCAAATGTGACGAACTGTTTTTCGCAGGAACTGGATATCGCAAACCACGTGCGAGTTCCCGGGCAGGCTCCGTTGGTATGGGACAATGTGTTGCCTGACCGGCAGTGGTTGCGAGGTGTGGAACCGGTCCGCAAGAAGCGTGAGAAGCTGCACTCTGTTTTGTTGCAGCCAGGGCAGTGGACTGAATTTCTGGTGCCTGCGAACCAACTAGTCCGCGCCGTAACTCTGGACAGATCAGTGTCCGATGGCATTGAGATCTGGACCTCTAACGGGAGCGGGATGTACCGCCATGTTACTTCGGCGATTTCCAGTGATCGCCGCTCGGTGATTGCTGCTCCGGGCGAAGCTGATTTTTCAACAGCGCGGGTGCAGTTATCGAGTAAGTGCAATTCACCGCGGCTAGTTGGTTTGTTCACTTCCCGACGGCAGGAGCCCCAGCGGTTGGACTACTACCAATGCCGTTTAACAGGGCAGGGGAGTTGCGTATCAATCAAAGACAACATTGCTTCCAGGAAGACCAAGTATTGGCGAGTGGGCTCAGAGTTGCCAACGGCGTTTCAACTTTCCAAGCCGACTCGAATTCGTATCGAGGCCCGCCTGGATTTTGATAGTTATACACGGCGCGAAGAAACGTTCTGGTTGCATGTCAAGGTGAACGGTGAGTTGGTTCGGATTCTGACTTTTGACACGTTGCCAGTAAAAAAGTCACGAACGTTTGTTGACGATTGTGAACGGCTGGTTGGGATACGGGAGTTCGCGTATCTCGATATTGGTGAGGAGAGTTCTGATGTGACGATTGAATCTTCTCATCCGGCCTTTGTGCGTGTCGACGCGATTGGGTTGAAGTGGTGTAAGCGGAAGCTCAACGAGTCGCTGTTTGAGCTGCCGATCAGATCGGACTCGAGGCAGTTGGAGGAATTCTGGAAGCGAGCCAATTGCGATGCCTGGGTGGCTGGGATGTCGGGTGAGTTGAAGCAGGCTCGACCCAGGCGAAACGGTGCGGCAGCATGTTTATTGGACCCGTATCTGAGCCACCAGCTTATCCGGCAATTGGCGCGGGATAATCGTGTTAAGCGAGCTGGCTTGCGAGCTTATATGTGGATGCGGGCAAGCTCGGCGATGCACCATGGGGACGCCGATTTTCGTGGCGAAACAAGCGTCGCCGAATTGACGTCTCGACTTCGAACCAGCTACACATTTTTCCGCGATCAACTGCCACTCTCCTTGTCACCTGACAATGAGATGCGAGTGGTGGACTACAGGCAAAGGAGGTTGCGCAATAGTAAGAACAAGGCGACTGAGGTCATTGTCGGTGAGCAGCATATCGCTGACTCGTTGAAAACTATCAAGCGCGCGACTCTGTTTAAAACTTCAGGCGACCACGATCCGTTGTATTTCAGGCCCGCCGAAGACTTGGGGCCTTCGTACTTACGGATTGTTGTTGATCAAACGCACTTGGAAAAACCATGCAAGGTGTTCGTTCAGTATGATCACTGTAAGCCCGTCGAGCTCGGAGTGGATTGTGGCGATTCATCTCGGCGGGCCTGCATGATACCTGAACGAGACGAAGCTACCTTGGCCGCCATGTCTCTGTCGTACGGTGAGTATGACCATGGCGTTATGGGCGGCCCCTATTCGCAATTCAAGGTACCGCATCCAGTGGTCGAAGCCGGGACTTGTGAAATGCTTCTACCAGCTGGCGTGGAAGAAGTTCGTGTTTGGGTTGGCAAGGATCACGCGTATCCCGTTTACCTGGGTGTGCAGACGCTCGATGTCCGGCCGTATCAGCTTAGCGAGCGGGCGCATCGGTATCTGCGCGAGCAGAATGTGGTTGCATTGGATCCTGTCGTGCGGAAGTTTGTCGAAGATGAACTAGACAACGATCGACATCCGTTGAAACAGTTTGTCGAATCGAAAATCACGACGTTCTCGGCTGGGGTTGAGTCGTCTGTGCAGACGAACGAGCCAACGGAAATCTGGGACGAACAGGTGCTGCAAAGTTTAATGCAGCTCGCGGATACGAAGGTTAAGAATCAGCGTTGGGCGTCGGCGATCGAGATGCTGAGTGACATCATCGCGCATTCGAGCGGGGCTACTCGACAGACTGCGGTGTTGTCGAGGATCTTCGCGTTGCTTGGAGCGCAGGAGTATTTCCTGGCCAACTTGGAATGTCGAGGCTGGTTCCTGAACTCCCAGGATCAAGTTTTCAAAGATCATTTGTTGGCAATCCTGTCGGAGCAAGCAGACCGCGTCAACGATGAACGACTGAAGGAAGCTTACGCCTGCATGGGGACAACGTATGCTCATCGCCCCGGGAACGCGATTCGATTCGCGGAACAGCTGGCGGATCACGGCCGTTTTCGGTTCGCTTTGTTGACGTTGCCCAGTTTGGAATCGCAGCCGGAAACTGAGGATCTTATTCTGCGATGTTGTTTTCAAGTCCGCTGGTGGCAGTTGTTCGATGAAACGTTGCTGCGTGTGAATGATCCTGGCAAGAAGTTTTTCTGGGCAGGCCTGAAGAGCTATCGGTTGGGCCAATATCGCCAAGCTCGTGATTACTTGCAGCAGGCTGGTCCTTCGGGAATCCAATGGCTGCAGCATTGTGATCAGGGGCATCAACTGCATGAGCGATTACAAAGTGGCGATCAGTTGGCTCGGCTCGACGCGATCGCTGATTGGAAAAAGTGGCAGGCTGACAACCCCTCGCCAGTGCAGTGGGTGGCGGATCCTACTGTCGTGAAAGAATCGTGTGGCGCTGCGACGGTCTATGCGCTGGTGGCCGATACAACGGCGCAATATTTTCTCAGTCAACCTGAGCGTCCGGCGACGATCTCTATCGAGGGCCCATGCCGGATCAAGATTGAAGGACGACCACTGCACACGGAGTCAACCGAATCACCGCTGCAGGATTGGATGACAATTCGGAACTCGGTACATTTGGAAGTGCTCCCCGTCGTCAACAACTACCCTTCGACACTGTTGCAGATTCGTGGTGTTCCCGGAAAGCAGGCGGGTGGTTTGGTCCAGGGCGAAATACAAATTCCGGCAGGTCGAAATACTTTCCAAATTGGATGCAAAAAATCGCCGCTTCTGTTTCGGGTCTTGGTCTCGCAACCGGAAAACCAGCTTCCAATGTTGCCGGCCGTTAATGAATTTACCTTGAACGCAATTCGTGACGGTGCGCTTGCGGAGCATTGTAATGCGTTGGAAGCTTCGCCAGGATTGCTGAAAGATTGTGTGCGGATGGTTTGCCGCGACGCCACGTGCTGTTCGGTAGCGTGCGACTATCGCACTGATCAGCTTTGTTCCGGATTGTATGGCAGATTCGGTGACAGTGGGATTCATTCGGAGGCAAAATCATTCGAGATTACGAGTCTGGATAAACCCATGAAAGAAGCCGTGCTGGCGTATTTGCTGACGGAACCGGAAGAAGAAGGCAGTCGAGTCAATGCAATGTCCGGCCTGATTCAGATTAGCAAATTGGTGCAGGAAAATACTGGCCGCAGTGACGTGAAGCGGCTGTTGGGACGTCTGAAGCAGGGCTTCACATGGGAGCAATATCGGCAGTTTGATTCCCGCGCGGGGATTCGTTCGTTTAACTTCGCAGGTTGGCGGCCGGAGTCACCGGCGGTTCGCGTCCGCAAGGCGTTGACCGGAGAATGGAACTGGGACTACGCGTTGCTGGATGCGAACAATCTGGACATTCGAATCAACCAGGGGGAAGCATCAGCACTTCAATTTGACATGCAACGACCGCGAGTCAGCTTCATGCCGGTCAAAACCACCAATGTTGAAATTGATGGGCAATTGAATTCGTGGACTGCGAAGTTTGAACTGCCAGAACAGATTGTCAATCTGGAATCGCCTCTCAGTCCCGGTCTACAGCAATTCAGTTTGCGGCAGTCTTCGCCAACGGTAAACCACTTTGTCGGAGTCAACGTCTACGAAAAACTATCCAACGGAACCCGTATTCGGATTGCCGACGATTCCAACAATGTTAGCAAACGCGTCTACCACGTTGCGACTCAATCTGAACCACTGACGTTTCGGTACCCGGGCCCCGGTATCATCCGGATTGACGAAGTCGATGAATCATTGAATTTTATTGATAGTCAAACCGTGCTGGTTGAAAGCGAGAATCAGAAGTTCGACGTTTATCCCGGGGAAGGGCGCGAGTATGGCTATTTTCGAATCTTTGAGATGGTGGACAAGACGAAACCGATAGACATCCATCACGTCGATCCGGTCCCGAAGAAAACGGAATACGACTGGGCCGACGACTTCGCGGAACAGGTTGTTGCCCAAGTCGGGTACTTCAGTGCGGCAACACCATCAGAGGCTCTTTCGCTACGTTCACCTGCGGCCCGGCCGGTGGAGCTTTCACTTAACGATTTTGGCGACCTGGGGCTCCAGGAGTTGGGGACGTGGTTGTTTGATGTTGGTTATCGAAATCGACGCTCCATCGAAGAGCAGCCAATTCCAGTTGCCGCGGGGCGATTTTTGGATATCAAAGTAGGGCGATACTTTTACAATCCGTGGACGAACCGGTACTCATTCCATCGTGCATTGGTGCGTCCGCGGATTGGCGATGGAACCACGTTCGGCTGGTTGAGTCGTGGTTCGATGCCGTTGCCAATTGCCAAGTGCCGAGATTGTCGAGCCAACGGTTGGGGACCGTACCAATTGAGTTGGAGCGGATACGGATTTATCCAAAATGCAGGAACGCCGTTGGAGTCCGGAGCAAACAGCGCTCCCTGGATTTTTGGCGGGAGTGTTCGACTATCCAGAAATCATCGGATCAATGACTATTGGAGCCACCGGCCAACTTGGACTGCTTTCGGCCGAGTTTTGTCGGAGGACGACGGTAGTGCTTTCGAACCAGGGGTTCTCGATCAGGACGTATTCACTCGTTACAAACGAAATCATCGTTATGGATTGCGGTATTCCAATAGATTCACATACCAACGTTGCCTGGATCGACGCAGTTGGTTCAGTCCCTACATCGTTACCAACGAAGATCAGCTTGAACCGGACAATTTGGGAATCCAGTTCGGAACGGACCAATTGATCGGACCGCTAGAATTACAACTTGCATACCGATTGACCAACTTTATAGCCGATAACGATCGGGTCGAGTCCAGCCTCCAAAATGTCGTTTCGCTTGATGCGGTTTTGGATCGTTGGCACACGAAATGGCGCAGAAGTGAAATTCGGTTTTCGGTTCAACACGATCTCGATGACGAAGGTACTTCGTTCAGTTTTAACCTGGTGAATTACTTCAACCATGGTCGAGGCTACCGTGACTTCCGCGACGCAGATGTTCTTTTCAAGTCAGTCAAAGAACATCGAGCTGCCAGGCACTACGATTCTCTGGGCAATTAACGTTGCACCGGGCCGAGGTGTCTACGGTGGCAAAATATGTGACGATAATTAACGGATCAAAGCTACACGGAACGGAACATGGCAACTGCCGATCTTTCAAAACTGAAAGATCTTCCGGTAGCGATGTCGATGATCGACATCCCGAAGATTCGCCATGACGCGCAGCAGTTGGTGCGAATGTTCTTCAATCCGCATCAGCTGAAGTTCAACTCGATACTGCTGCAGAAAGTTGCGTTGGAACTTGATGAGTGGCTTCAAAGTGAGTTCCGAACGGTTGAGTCCCAGCTCGAGGATGTGCCAAAACACGCTCGAGCCAAATGGCTGCATGATTATTTTGGAGGCGAGCGTCGTCAGCCAGAGCAGCAGGCGGCTCGCCATCTGACTGATTTTCTCAGTCGACGTATTAGCCGTGGGCTGCAGTATTTGGCCCGGTTGAAACTGGGCAATCGCCAATTCCGTAAGTCGCTCAATTCGTCAATCACAGAACGTCGAGAGATCATTCTTGACTACGCCCGCCAGCTTGGTTCGAACGAAAACGAACTCGCGCTGGATCGGCGAGCCTTTGGGCGTTGGTTTGACGAAGAGGCAGTCAACGATCGGTACCTGAAGGCCGTCGGTGAGACAGAGCTGTACGTTTCGTTTCTGTTTGATCGGTTAGGCGTCATGACAGCGCATGTGACTCAAATCGCTTTGAAACCGGACACGGAACAAGCTTTGTTGGCAAACAATATTTCTGGTATCTGGGCCAGGATTAATATCCTCGATCGCATTAGCGAGACATTGGATTATGAAGGTGACGAACGTATTCATGCGGCAGCGATTTCCTGTTTGCAAACTGCACTGGACGTTGTTCCGTCTGATTTTGCGGCGGATCTATTGCATCCAAAGCTCGTGAAATTGCTGCACCGGTTTACGACAGAACCAAAAACTGATGTCTGGTTGCAATGCAGTTCGATCAGTGTGCTGACCAAGGCGTTTCCGGAAGACGCTGACAATATTCTGAACCGCCGACTGGCGAACCCGGCTGGCCCGGACGACATATTCGTGCGGCGACATGTTTTGAAGCTAATGGAAAAACGGATCAGCGAAGTTTCCAGACCACCCACGAACTATGTGAACTTGTTGAGTGATGAAAGTGCGTTCGTGCGGCAACAGGCAGCGAGGCTGGTGTTTGTCAGTAAAGGGGAAAGCGCGCGGCGGGTTTGGCAGCAGTTGGTGCTTGAGGATTCCGTCGAACAGGTCCGAGCGGCGGCTTTGCTGTGTCTACTTCAAACAGAGTTCGAAAGCCTTAAATTTACGGAAGCTTTGCAGACGGTTGTGAAGTCGTTGCAAACCGAGTCGCAACCGTTTGTTGTCCGGACGGCGATGTTTGTTGCCCAGCAGTTCATTGATCAGCTGATAAACCGTTCGCCCGATGTTGACGAGGACACCAAGAATTATTTTCGGGAACAGTACCAACAACAGGTTCTTCCAGCGATTCAACGAGTCGAGTTCAACCACGAAGAGAATTCGGTGCGACGTTGGGCGGCGCAGGCGTATGAAAAGATCTGGGCGACGCTGGATCCGCAGGCCAATGAGCTTGTTCAAAAGCTGCGGCCACAGCTGTTGGCGTTGCCCGTGGGCCGGTCTCGGCGGTTCCCCAAATCCTGGTTTCGCGATCTGAGCGATGAACAGGTTGGCAGGATCTTCGCAGTCCTTTCCCAGGATGATTTCGGCTATGACGTGCGTCGAGGTTGGTTTGGTGTGAAGGTGACTCGTGGTCCGCAATTCGGATTCCGTTTGTGGCGGTTCCTGTTTGAGTTCATGACCATTGCCACCGACAAACGCCAGGGGATCTCGCACTCGGTCGGCCGGATAAGTACTTCGACTCTCCGCGCACCTTCGCAGATTCTCGGCGAGTTGAGCGAAACGAAAGTGCCGGGAGAACCGCTGACGATCGCCAGTGACGGGACTTGGCGTCCGTTCCTGCCGTTATTGGATGATTTCGTTTCGGTCCTGAACATGAGCTGGTTCGTTTCTCGCAAAGTTCGGTTCTTTACCAGCCAGGGAGTCACGGTGGTTTCTGGTCCGAAGTCAATCTGGAACCAGTTCCGAGCTGCCTGGCAACTTAGTTTCCGTTTCAAGAAAATTGCCGACCTCCGGAACTGGGAAGACAGCGGCTTTCCGGCAAACAGCTACATCGAGCAAATGCAGAGCCTTGGCTTTGGGATCGAGTTCCATCGTCATGAGGTTGATGCAGTCAGCAAAGCAGCAGCAGAAGAAGCGAAAGAAGTTGATGGATTGGAACAATCCGAAAGTTCTGATTCCAGCGTTCAGCAGTTCTTCAAAGCAGCGGCTTGTGTGGCTCCCTTGCTGATTCCATTCACAGCGCAATTGACGGCGCAATCGTATTTCATGAACTACGTCTATCGCTTTGTTGATTACTTCAGTTCGGCGTTCGAGAATACACTCGAAGAACTGGTCGTGTTTGGCGTGATTGTGTTGGCCCTGTTTTGTTTCAAACACTTTTGGGCCAATTATTCATTTCGCAAAGCGCGGCGCAAGATCCCGTTGTCAGTCGGTGGTTGGGGCACGCGTGGAAAATCCGGAACGGAGCGACTGAAGGCTGCGTTGTTCGGAGTTGTTGGCCACGGAGTTGTATCGAAAACGACTGGCTGCGAAGCGATGTTCATCCAGGGGCATGCTTACGGTGACCCGATCGAAATTCCGTTGTTTCGTCCGTACGACAAAGCCACCATTTGGGAGCAGCGAGATCTGATTTGCTTGGCGGCAAAATTGGATCCGTCCGTGTTCTTGTGGGAATGTATGGCGCTGAATCCTTCGTACGTGGATTTGCTGCAGCGGCAATGGATGCAGGACGATATCGCCACGATCACGAATACTTACCCTGACCATGAGGACGTCCAGGGGCCAGCCGGTTACAACGTCGCGCAAACGATCTGCCATTTTGTTCCGCTGAATTCGGTTTGCATTTCGACAGAGCAAGTCATGCGGCCGTACGTGACTGAGGAGTGTCGGGTGGCCAACACGCGATTCCAAGGCGTCGGTTGGCTGGAGTCCGGATTGGTTACCGAAGATATCCTCGCACGGTTCCCGTACCAGGAACATCCAGACAACATCGCGCTGGTTGCGACGATGGCTGGATTCCTTGGCGTCAATTATGAATACTCGTTGAAAGCCATGGCGGACTACCTTGTCCCGGATCTGGGAGTATTAAAAACCCATCCCATCTCCACCGTCCGCTCGCGGAAAATCGAATTCACTAACGGTTGTTCGGCCAACGAGCGGTTTGGGTGCATGGGGAATTGGAAGCGATTGGGCTTCGACGGACAGGATCCGTGGGAGGAGCCTTGCACCTGGATTACGGGCGTGGTGAACAATCGTGCTGATCGCGTTCCTCGCTCGAAAGTGTTTGCCAAGATCATTGTCGAAGATATCAACGCGGATCGCTTCTTCCTGATCGGCAACAACCTCAAGGGCTTGCAAGGGTTCGTTCAGGAGGCATGGGACGAGTACGTCGCCGGGTTGTCGCTGTCCGAACCTGGTGCTGAATGGGAAACGGACTACGCGGTGAAGGCGTTCGATCAGTATGCGTGGAACATGCGGCAACCGATCAAGCCGGAACATGTTTCCCAAAAGCTGCAGGGGATGTTGACGTCATTACTTGGCGACGGGGTTGTCGATGTTGCGACGATGGATGATGAGGCGAAAATTCAATCCAGCTTGCAAGCGAATAACGTTGATGAATCGCAGGTGCAAAGCGTGCTCAAGCATTGGCAGGCGTGGCAAAATGCCGTGCGAGACTACGAACAGATGCATGCTCGGGTAGCGAGTGGCATGGCGGGCGATTCCAAGTCGATCGAATCGGAGTTTCGAGAGTTGATGACGAAATGGTTTTTTCAGAAGCTGGTGTTTGTTGAAAACTATTTTGCCAGTGGCGAAGAGGTGTTGCATACCGTCGTGGAAGAAACTCCGCCCGGGTTCACCAATCGGGTCATGGGATTGCAGAACATCAAGGGAACGGGGCTCGATTTCGTCTATCGTTTTCAAGCCTGGGATATGTGCAAGGAAGCTTGTGATGCGGTGCGGTCCAAGCAACAGCCTGCGATCGAGAAAGGCCTGCAAACGTTAGTGGCAATGCCGGTGATCGGGCAGCTTTGCGAGGAGCTTGTAGCTGAAACGATTGCCTGGTGTCGGACCAATAAGGATTTGGCCAAGTATTCGGATCTCGTGGATCAACTGGAACAGAACCTGGCTGCTCGCCAATCGGTGGCTGCTGCTGGCGACAATGAGTCGGGCGATTCCTCCAGCAATGTTCGCAAGCAATTGACCGACTGGATGTATTCGGCCGGCGAACAATTACTCGACGTCAACGATTCAGTCCGCAGACGCGAACGGGCGGATACGATTTACGAAGATCTTGGTGCGATGCGGATTAGTCGGCAGCGGGCGATCACTGAGCTTCGCAAAATCAATAAGCGGCAAAAAGGTGGCTGGCTGAAGGAAACGAAAGCGGAAACGAAAGCCGCTTGAACCAGCCGAGTCGTTTTTTTTTATCGTTCAGTGCGACGTGGTTAACATCGCCATCGTAACAATATACAAGTCGTCATCAACGCTCCGAAAGTTACCGAAGATGTTTCTGGAATTGCCGATCCCAACGTCGCTCCGCCAAAAACGGGGTTTATTGATTGTCCGTCGTGAACAATCCGAAGGTAGCTACGGGTACGTGATGTTGGCGTTGCGGTTAAATGATTGAAACAGCAGTGGTGCTGCGACGTTGGTCGGTTAAAATTTCAGCTTCGCATTAAAACAAAGTTGAGAAAATTATGGATCGCCTTGAACTCTTTCACAGTCTTGTCAATCTGGCCGCTGCAGACGGCAAGTTTACGGAAGAGGAAATCCAATTCCTCGCTGATCGGGCGGAACGATGGGAAATTCCCAAAGGTGAATTCGAAACGGCGCTGGCTGGAATAAGTGAGGGCAATTTCGAATTGAAGGTGCCGGAGGCTTATGATGAACGCGTCACGATGATGAAAGAAATGTTGCGTCTGGTTGCCAGCGATGGCGAACTGGCCGATATGGAAAAGCACATCTGCTCAATGGCTTCCGGCAAAATGGATTTTTCCCCGACCGAATTCGAAGAGATTCTGCAGTCGGTGATCGAAGAATCTTCTTAGGCTAGTAGTCCTTCCAAACTGAATTGGATAGTTTGTGTCCCTGGTTTTTGGGTGCCATGTTCACGCCTTTGCAACAAGAAGCCAACTTCCCCGCAACGGCATGCTTACGCTAGAGATGAGGCAATGGTTAACGCGGCGTGAGCATGCTTGGTCGGTACGGCACATGTCACTACCAACGCTCGCGTAAACATGGCACCCGTCTCAGGTCTGACGAACCACCTAGTAGCTAGGCTTAGGCTTGGATCTGTGGCCGACCGGTACCTGCAAAAAAAAGCGTTGCCGGTAAGAACCCCGGCAACGCTTTTGGAATATTGATGTGCAGGCAAACGTTAGCCGCCTGACAACAGAGCCACGAATGGTGTCACGTCAAGTAAGTTGACAGAACCATCTCCGTTGATGTCGGCTTTGTCTGAGAAACCGCCGCTTGAAATCAAGTCGGTAAACGGTTCTACATCCAGCAGATTTACGACTCCGTCACAATTTACATCGCCAAGGACAATCGA
Organism: uncultured Pirellulaceae bacterium; assembly: GCA_964641465.1. Taxonomy (GTDB): domain Bacteria; phylum Planctomycetota; class Planctomycetia; order Pirellulales; family Pirellulaceae; genus Mariniblastus. Next base: position 23,609 of record CAZXLW010000069.1, read on the forward strand.
AGACATATCCTGGTCGATAACCAGAAACTGATTGGCCGTGACCGAGCCAATATCATTTACCCTGCCATCTGCCCATTGCACAGATACATTTGCATCACTTGCTACACCCAAACCAAACATCAGGTCGTAGCTGCTGGTGCTCGTAGCGTTGCCAAATCCGGAGCGAACCTCCTTGGTAAGCTGCTCCGGGGTGCCATCTCCGTCCACGTCAGCAGTAACGATTACTCGCGAGCCAACCGCGTTGCGAGACGTCGCGAAACCGTCATCGCTCGGATTGTCTGGCGCACCAATTAGTTCGATGTGTAAAAAACTATTGGAATTGTTAGTCGTGTTCAGAAGCAGTGCCGAGGGATCGTCTTTTTCAGGTTCACGGCTGTCGTTATTCAAGTTGACAAGGAACATGTCAATACGCCCATCCTGGTTATAGTCGGCCGCCATATTCCCTCTGCCGTTCCTGTTGAAGTTGCCGGCACCTGCACTCGCAGCGATATCGATAACGTTTGCGATGGTGTCGCCATTGGGCATGCCCTGGAATAACAAGTTACTTGCGTCGGCACTCGTCCTGGTACGCGTCAGGTTTTGCAAGTCGACAAACTCCAGCAACCCAGCGTAGCCGGCATGAGCACCTGTATCGTTGGTCGTATGAATTTCTACGTCGCCGTCATTGTCAAAGTCTTGCATCTGAACACCCCACGACAATCCTGTGTTAACCAGTGCGTGTTCAAATCTCAACTCCCCAGTCTCGACCTGCAGGTTGACAAAAAGATCGCTTGACCCATTGATGCCAGAGATCCCGGACGTTGGGTTGTCGGAGATGTAGATGTCGAAATCCCCGTCATTGTCGATGTCAGCCAAAGAGGCCCCCATCGCGGATCGAGTGATGAGGTTATCGCGGAAAGAATCTGCGAGTAAGTCAGAGTAGCTGACTGTGGTGTAGCCGAGCCAGGTTCCGCTTGAGTCCACACCGTCGTTGATATAAATCTGGGCAATGTTATTTGTGCCATTGGCGTTGCCACCTGATTTGTTGGTGACGATCAGGTCAGGCCACCCATCGTTGTCAATATCTGAGGAGATCACTGCGTTGGTGTCTGCATAGGTGACAGGGTTGCCAAAGGAATTTTCGTGACCACCGAGATTATACATTTCGGTCGATTCAGTAAATGTTCCGTCGCCATTGTTGATGTAAAAAGTATCCGGTGCGCCTTCATACGGGAAAGGTTGCGAGAAGTCATTGTGGTTGCCGACGTACAAGTCCAGGTCGCCATCCTTGTCGGGGTCAAACCAAATCGCAGTGAGTGAATCGTCCGAATTGTTAGTAAGCGGACTTGATTCGCCGGCTTGGATCAGTGGATTGGTCCCTGTCACGCCGCCCGCGGATACTGTGACGTCGATGAAAAAAAGTACTCCTGAGTCGGACAGAATGTTTTGATACAGCCGATTCGGCCCACCCATATTGGTAACGTACAGGTCCATATCACCATCGTTGTCGTAGTCACCGGCGATCGCACCAGTGGCTCCGCGAAAACGGTTTTCACCGTTCTGGGTATACGGGTCGTCGCCCAATGTGCCAGTATCATTTACGGCACCTGACGCGTTGCCTTGCAGGCTGAATTGTCTTCCGCCATTACCGTCGTCAACATTCAGATAGAGCCGGTTGTAGCCAGTCGCGCCATCACTACTCACCAGATACAGGTCAGCGTACCCGTCATTGTTCAAGTCAGTGAAGACTCCACCTGGGCTGTGAATGTCGCCGGCATAGGCGCGGTAGGCACCCAGTCCCGTAGAATTCGTGACATCAGTGAATGATGTTTGAGCCTCCGCTCGATCGCCTGCGAGAGCAGAAACAACGAAGGAAAGAGAGGCGACGAAGAAAATTTTGAAGTACCAATTCACACTAGTTCCTTTTCTGGGGTTCACGCGAACACACACAATGACACTCGAATGAGGGGTAGAACATTCGCGTGCCGCGGCATTCTCGCTATTTATTAAGATTTATAACAAAATTCTATTCTCTGACGCTCATGTATTCAAACGCGAATCAGGTCAAAGGCTATCGCTAGCGACTCAAACTGAGCGCTCCAAACGAGATAGATCGGGAAATTTTGAAGACCTTCGCTGGAAGTGCTTCATTGCACAAAAATTGCAATAACGGCCGAGAGCCAAGGGGCGCCAAGACCGGCTAGGATGAAGGCCGTGACCCATGGCGAAACGCCGTAGCTAGAGTTCAATACGTCGGTGACTGAATTTGATTGGATGGCTGCGCCAGTTCCTAGCGCAGCAAAGAAGCCGAACAACGCGAATAGGAAAGCGAGAGTTATCCACTTTTTACCCAAACCGTCCTTGAGCGGCCAAGAATTTGGCCGTCCGATTTCGACCAATAGGTGGAATTGTGATGGTGGAGTTTGCGTGTCAGCCGGTCTAAATTAGAATATTTCGTTGTCCACGTGTGTGATTAGTGTGTGATTTACAACCGAATATGGGAGGCATAAATATGAAAAAACGATTTAGGTTTAAAGCAATTAAAGAATTGCTCGCCAGTGCTCTGGTGATTGGGGCCTTATTCGCTTGGTGTTCACCTGCGAATGCCCAAATCCTTTTTTCAGAAGGTTTCGAAGGAGGCTCTGGAGCTTTACTGGATGGAACAACTGACGACACTTCCGGAGCCACTTGGACTGCAAATGGCTTTGCCACTGACAACGGAGTTTTGGATGTGGGGCCAATGAATTTTGAAGGCGCCGCTACACTCGAAGTAACTTTGCAGACGGATGCGGTTTACACTCTGTCAATGGATGTCATGACTAATGCCGCTGAATGGATTGGCATTGGGTTTTCTGAAAATCCTCCATCGATAGATCCAAATACAGGGGAGACATTTCTAAATCGTCCACAAGATCGGTTTGCACAGAGTGGTGGTCGAGCCTGGTTTCTTCTGCGTCCAAGTGATCCACTTGTAATGCAGGTTGAAATTTTTGGTGGTGGTTCACCTGGTACTGGCACTGATAATGTCATTCCTGATATTGGCACCAATTTTTCAGGGCCTTTGATGACAAGAACGATGACAGTCATATTAGATACTGCGTCAACTGGATTTTCTGCAGACTTCCTGATCGACGACGTTTCGCAGTCGATGGGATTTCAGCCTCTGTTTGAAGATACAGGTGGATTGACCCCGTTGACTGACGTTAGCTTGCTGGGCAACGTCGGATTCACATGGGAAGGACAATCGCCGGGCGGTGTAGCAGGAGCGATTACGGTAGACAATTTCGAATTTTCAGTTGAAGGCGGAAAAGTGTTGGTCGGCGATGTAAATTGCGATGGTAGTATTGATTTACTGGACGTTGGCCCATTCGTCGATTTGATTACTAACGGAATCTTCGACCCCAAAGGTGATATCAACGATGATGGATCGGTTGACTTGCTGGACGTTGGACCCTTCGTTGGTTTGCTAACTGGATAGTGTTTTTAGATATTTAGGATGACCGTTAACGCGGTCGTATTTCAATTCTCAGTGTTTTATATGATTAACTTGGAGCGTAACAACTATGAAATTCGTATTTAGTCGATGTGTGTGGGTGGGAGCCGTTTTCGGTGTCCTCTCCATGTTCGCAGGGTTTGCGAACGCACAAGCTGAAATTATTTTTTCCGAAGACTTCTCTGGGACTTCTGGAGCGGTAAGTAGTCTGGACGGCACTGCGGAAGATACTTCGGGTGCGATTTGGGCAGCAAATGGTTTTGCAACTGACAACGGAATTTTGAATACAGGGCAATTTGAAGGATCGGCCACACTTGCAACAACCTTGGCAGCAGACACTATTTACACACTCAATTTGGACGTCACAAGTGATTCCGATGATTGGGTTGGCCTCGGGTTTTCTGAAAATGGTTCGACTAGCGTCGCGAATCGTCCTCAAGACCGATTTGCCCAAAGCGGTGGTCGAGCTTGGTTCCTTTTTCGTCCGGAAGAAGGTGGTGCCAATCCAATCGCAGATCAAGTCCAGATTTTTGGAGGTTCTAATACCGCCAATGGCATCGCTGATATCGACACCGATTATTCTGGTGCTCTGACGACCAGAACTCTTACTGTCATCTTGGATACAGCATCAACAGGATTTCAGGCCGATTTTCTGATTGATGGCGTTTCGCAGTCTAGTGGCTTTCAATCTGTTGGCGGCACTCTGGCTGATTTCGCCCATGTTGGTTTCACGTTTGAAGGTCCAGGCGGAGCAGCTGCTGGATCGATCTCGGTCGACAACTTCAGTTTTTCAGGAAAAGCAGCAATTCCTGAGCCAAGCAGCATGGCTTTGCTTGGTTTGGTTTCTGTTGTTGGATTGACTCGACGTCGAAGAAGCTAACCAGAATTACGGATGATAAATTCATTCGCATGGAATTAATGTAAGGTTACGCAGCATATGTTGCGTAACCTTTTTTTGTGTAGTGTCGGAACAGGAACCCATATTCAGAACTCGGTGATCATCACTTGTTCGT
>CAZXLW010000070.1:0-26519 GCA_964641465.1 uncultured Pirellulaceae bacterium
TAATTAGCGTTGGCGAATTCCTGTTGATAAACGCTACAACTACAGCTCCACGCGAATACCATTCTTGACCGACTCTGCTTCGGCGTCGCAGATTCGAATCGCGTCTCGGGCGAGATCGCCTGAGAGAATTTTGGATGGCTTGTTCGCTTGGGCACACGAAACCACTTCATGTATTTCCTGAACGAACGCGTCAACAGGATCAGAACCTTCCAGCTCGATCAAACTCACCTCTCCGTTTTCGTCGATCGCTTTTAGTCGCATCAGTTCGTCCTCAGAGCTCAGTGCTGCGTATTCAAACTGCAACGTGGCCTTCTCCAAGCGAATTTCGAATCCATGCGTAAACGGTCGGCCCTGCTGATCGATCACGCCACCCGCGGCAGCGACGGCCAATTGCGGATTGGTAAAATCAAAAATGGAATTGCAGAATCGAACGACTCCATCCTGCAGCTGGCCACGGGAGTAAACCCCTAGCGGCATCCCGGCAATCAACCGAATGAAATGAGCGTCGTGCACGTGCAGGTCATACAACGGTCCGCCAATTTTTTCCGGATTGAAGAAATCTGGAAGCCAAGTCGGGTTGGAGATCACGCGTTTGAACCTGGCTCCGATCAAGCCTCCGTATTGTTTGGAGCGGATCGCGGTTAAGGCTGCCTGGTATTCAGGGAAATACGGTAATACATGGCCAACGTACAACTGCCGCTCGGCTTGGCGGCAGGCAGCCACGGCGGCTTCGCAATCCGCGACGTTGAGAGCGAGTGGTTTTTCACAAAATACGTGTTTGCCGTGTCGGGCAGCAGTTTCGATTGCCTGGCGATGCATTGCGGGCGGCAAACAAATGTCGACCAGATCCAGATCCTGTTGGCACAAATTTTCCAGATCGTTGGTCGCAACGACATCCGACAAGTCGACTTGTTGCCCGGGTGGCCCAAAGTTCCCTTGGATCCCGGTCCAGTCGCCGGATAGCCGTTTGTCATCCACATCGCAGATAGCGACTACTTTTGCGCCCTCGATCTGTTGATAGGCCAACCAATGTATCCAGCCCATAAATCCGATCCCGGCAATCCCTACTTTTACCATCACTACTTTCCTTCAGGTCAAATCGAGGTAGTTCATAGCCTAGAATTTTAAGGCCAATTTGGAAACGGGATGAATTGCCGTATAATTTGGTCAGTCTAACTTTGAGGGAACTATTCATGCCGATCGAAATGCGGTTGAACCGGATTATCATCAGCGAAATCAACGAAAATCAGATCGTGTTTTTGAAAGAAGTCGACGGAGATCGTCAGCTTCCGATCCTGATTGGAATTTTTGAAGCGACGAGTATCGATCGACGCGTCAAAGATATCCCGCGCCCTCGCCCGCTGACTCATGATCTGCTGGTCGGTATTGTTGAAACGATGGGAGCGGAATTGGACAGTGTCTTGATCAGTGAACTGCGTGATCACACCTATTATGCGAACTTGAGGCTCAAGTATGACGGCGAGTTAATCGAGATTGATGCTCGCCCATCGGACGCGATTGCTGTGGCCGTGACTTGCGAGCCGACACTGCCGATATATGTGAATGAGCAGGTGCTGGAAGAAGCAATTTCTTCCAATTAGGGAAGCGTTCGCAGCCGAACTGATTCTGGCTTAGGGTCATGTAGGTTGAACAGCCTCAGATCCACACGGATTTTCACGGATAGCCTGCCTGCTAGGCTTGCCAGCTCTAATCTGCGTCGATCCCAGGCAATCGATCCCCACAACGTTCTGCGCATAAAAAAAGCCCGACGAATCGGGCATTAAATCGTTGCGATTTAGAATGACTGACTACTCGCGGGGACGAACAGCGCCAGTCAATCCTGCATAATCTTCGCGATCCAAGTTGTGCCAGAGAGGTTGGCCAGCTTCAACTCGTTTGCGGAGGGTATCGATCTTCGCGTCTGAACCGGCAGGAGCATCCGTTGCCGAAAACTCATCCGATTCGTTCGGTACGAAATCCTCGTCGTGCCCGTACTCCAAAATGGCTTCGAACACGTTTTTGATTTGTTTGTTATTGATCGACATATATATTTACCTCAAGCATTAATATTATGGTGTCCGACCACTTAAAATGTCGTAATCCGTTCGACAATCGTTTAATCCCTTAATGCTCTCAAGCGCGGGGTCGGTAGAAGAATAGAAGAATTCTCTCTTTTCACGACTGCGAAAGAATTGTCGCACTCGCTTACGGGGTCATTATTGATCCGAAAAAGACCAAGTCAAGAAAATTGTTTCCTTTTGATGAAAATTACATGAGCTACTGGAGAAGAGTCTTTAAGGATGTGTAAATGGTCCTTCTTGGCAATCTGTGCAGGCTTAACGAACGTAGTTTGAGAAGTGATTTTTCACTTGGTGGTCTGTTCGCCATTGGAAACTGGACACACGGCCGACGTGTGAAATAAGGTCTGTTTATTTGTGAGATGGAGGACAATGATGATTTGGAAGCAAAGCCAGTTGACACTCGAGCCTAGGCCGAGAGGTTTTCATCTGATCACTACGGAAATCGATAGTGCCGTTCCTGAAATCGCACAGATAGCGATTGGGTTCTTGCAAATATTTATTCAGCACACGTCAGCTTCGCTAACGATCAACGAAAACGCAGATCCAGATGTCCGGGTTGATCTCGAAACGGCTGCCAATTTGATCTGCCCGGAGACGATGCCGTTTGTTCACACATGCGAAGGACCTGATGACATGCCGGCCCATATTAAGTCTTCCCTGTTTGGAAACCAGCTTTTGATTCCAATCAGTTCAGGACGGCTTAACCTGGGCACTTGGCAAGGCATTTATCTGTGCGAGCATCGAAATCACGCTGGTCATCGTCGCCTTGTGCTAACGGCGATGGGCCAGGAAGCCGTCTAGGAGACCCAAAACCGGACGCTAACGCGTGCCGGCTGATCGTGCTCCCGGTTTTTTACCGGCTGTTGTTGCGGAGCGTGGTCAGCAATGCAGTCATATCGTCATGGACCTTGCTGGACGCACTAACCACCAGAATTCGCAGAGGCTGGTAATACTCGATTACCCCGTTGCCACCGTTGTTCTGCCATGAATCCGGGCTAATGGTGTTTTCAATCAGTCGGACCAGATCTGGGCCATGATCGCACAACGGGCCGGCAAAATGACCGCCAGTGTGACTCCATAGCCGTATCGGACCACCGCTCAGTTGCGTGGCAAGTTCCATATCTTCGACCAGCCATTTTCGCTCAAGTGTTTCCAGCGACGGGGGCTCATTAGCTTTTGACTCGTTGTTTTGTTCATCGCCGCCGCTGCGATCTTTGGAGGCGTCGGCCTTAGCCTGTCTAGCTCGCTTGGCCGCTTCGCGCGCGTCACGCTTAATCTGCACCTCGATCTCGCGTATACATTTTTTCAATCGTTCACCGGCGACGGCTCGGAAGCTGATCAGCTGACGGTTCTCAGAATATCGCTGGTCGCTGACTATCTGGTGATGCAGCTGACACAAATCAATCATGGCACCATAGCGTTGCGCGGGATTGTCTTTTTGTTTTGAACGTTTCAGAAACGCTTTCAGATCTTTGCGAAAGTCACCGATGGGTTTCAATTCATGCTCGGCGGAATTGATCGTTGTCGGCAGCAACGCGGCTCGAAGTGGCAGTGAGCCAACGAACGCGAGAGCGACGAACGAGTTCGCGAGAAAGATAAAGAAGCAAGTAAAAGCTAACATGGACCGCCCGTTCTTTGGGCTACAGAAATTTCCTAGGCGCATTTGTTTTCCTTTTTGAATGGATACACGCCTTGCCTGCGCGCATTATATGCCCGACGCGCAAAATTTCAAAGAGATGACTACGCAGCCTGGAAAGCGGCTTCAAAACCGAATTTGCGAAAGTAGCACGACTCTCCGAGTCGTAAACATCGTGATGAAACGACTCGGAGAGTCGTGCTACTATGGTTTTGAAACGCCTTCTAAACCTAAGCAGCCTATGCCGCTTTAGACGTTGCTTTTGCAGGCTCTTGTTCTTGCGAAGTGTTCGCAATCTCGATCGTGGTCGATTGTTGGCGGTTTTCCAGGTTGCTGAAGAGCTGGTTCAAACGGCGGTGTCGAAATATAAGCCCACAAATGAAAACGCTGATGGCAGCTCCAAAAAACACGTCACTCAACCAGTGTGCACCGGCCACGATTCGCTGTGCGGACGATAGAAATGCCAATCCGATAAACAGGTGTCGGCCGCGTGGAAGCATCCAGACCAACCCTGTTGCAAACCCAACCGCTGTGGCCGCGTGGGCCGACGGGAAGGATTGCGTGACGTATTCAAAATTCAGTTGGCTGCTCGGCATGAAACCGATCCAAGTGTCGGAGACTTTGTCTGCGAATTCCGGGAAGAAATGCCCGGGGCGGTATCTGGCCACGAACAATTTCACGAACTGCACACTCAAACCCGGAAGAATGGCGCATGCTGCAAGACGTGGGATCCATTTTCGTTTTTCCGGAACCAACGCCCAAATCAAGTAGATCGTGACGGCAACTCCGAACCCATGAGCAAAGATCTCGCTGAATCGAATGATCCGACGGAAATCGCCAGGTAGGAAGTCAGTGCGGCGGCGCTGGGTTATTTCCACATCAACCAACAGCGAAAGTACACCCAGCAACACCAACCCTGCGACCACAAAGGTCAGATTACGTGTGCTGATCGTACGTTTTTGTTCGCTTAAGTCCGGCATGGCCTGCAGTTTGCGAAATTCCCCGTGTCCACTGCCAGCAGTCTAAATGCTTTCGAAAACTGGATAAAGATGAATTTGCCTGGACATTTATGCGAGCGAAACGAAGGAGGTTAAGACTCGTACGCTACTCGTCCTGTTCGGCTTCTTTGACTATCGACCGAATTTGCTTGCGATTAACAAACCAGGCGACAGCTCCCAAAGCCGCAACTACCAGCAGCGTAACGCGAAAACAGAACGCGACAACGATCCCGTGTTTGGCCGTTTCTCCTGCTCCGGACAATGTGTCGTGAAGAAAAGCCAGGACCGGTTCCATGCCACCGATTCCACCTGGTAGCGGCACCGCATTGGCGCACATGGAAATTGGGGCGATCAAGAAGTGTTTGTCCAGTGATGGATGTGCTACGTTCAATCCAATTGCAATCAGATAAATCGTTGCGATGAAGCACAAGTTCACAATAATGCTCAGCAGCAAACAATACGCTAGCGTCGGAATCTGTTTTCGGTACAGCAATACTACATCGGTCAGTTTTTGAAAGATCGCACCTACCTTCGGTAGCTGTTTCAGCTTTTCAACAAATCGACTGCCCAGCAATCGAGGCGACAGCAAGAATCCCAGGACTACTGCCCAGCCAGCAAGCGTGGCCGCGGAGACGATCGAGCAAAGGAGTTGGATCGCGCTCAATTTTTTCGAGCCGTCGGCTTCGCCGATCCCGATGTCGATCAACAGATACGCACCCGTGGCGAACGTAAACATGGTTAACAGGCCGATAGCGCGATCGACAAACACGGAGCCAAATATCTGGGCTAGTTTGTTTTTTGCATCGCGGGCAGCAAAGACGACTCGCAGCGAGTCCCCGCCGACGACGCCCAACGATACGAGCCCAAAGGCAGAACCGATCAGACCAATGCGCACTGCCTCCAGTGTCGTGAACGGGACTTCGAGTGCATTGACGAGGATTCGCCAACGGTAGAAGCTGATCAAGTGAGCCGCAGCACACAGGAACAATGCGACAACGATCCAAGTCCAATTCTTTTCAGTCTGCGCTATTTCAGAAAACTGGTTTCCGTCCTGCGCTTTTCGATACAGCAACGTCAGGATAGCGATCGAGATGGCTATCTTGATGACGGCAAACAGCGTCTTCTTCCATGAGTGATTGATTGACATCAAGAGATGGCGTTGCAACGGGCGGAAATAGAAAGCCAGATGTTAGCATGACGGCCAGTCAAGTTCGATACGCGTTTTTTTGTCCACGTACTACGCACAAAGGCGTTTGCTCGTTAACAAGGTTCGAAAGCGAAAGTTGCTAGCCGCCATCGTCACGGTCACGGTAGGCGTTTAGAACCAAGACGACTATCTGCCGGTGATTTTTTTCATCCAGCCTTTGAACTTTTGCTTTTCAGCTTCGTCGTCTGTTAGCTTGATTGCTTTTCGCAAGTTGATTCTGGCAGTGCGATAGTCCTCTTTACGCGCGGCCGCCTTGGCTGTTTGAACTGCCAATTCCAATTCTTGAGTTCGCGATGCCTGTTCGCGTTGTCGTTGTGCTTTGATCTCGGCAACGCTCAAGTCCCCGTAGCTCGCGGAGCTGTCGGCGAATCGCGCAGAACCTGACGACGACGAACGGGACTCTCTGGCTTGCGAACGTTCTCGTTCCTTGGCGACCGGATCGTAGGGACGCAACTGCCCACTGGCGATTCCACGAGTGACTCCGTTGTCCAATCCGACGACTGGAGTCACGCCGGTGACGAACGGGCTAATGGAGCCATTGCCAATGAAACCAACACCGCCGTTAGGAATGACGATACTGGGCGTGATCGTTGATGAGTTTCGCGTGCTGCCTGATGCGAGGTTCAGGCCCAGTGAAAACCCGCTGCCGTTTGGAGAGCGACGGCTGAATCCAAAACGAGCTGAAGAGTTCGGATCGAATCCACCAAACGATGGCACAACATTAAAGTTCTGATTGAAGCCAATGTTCTGTCCGAGCTGACCGCTGGGAGACAATCCTACGATTCGCGATCCCGTCCCATTGGGGTTTCCACCTCCAAGTGAAAACCCAAAGTTGACTCCAAAGTTCTCATTAAACGAACTGCTGTTCGATTGAAATGGAGTCTCCAGAAGAAGTTGTTGGCCGACAGCTGCGCCGCAATAAGCGATTGCAAAACCCAGTGTCAGCAAAATTCGTTGTTGTGGTTTGTTCATAATTTCATTCCATGCCCGGCCTCATTCTAGGAATCGGCAGCCAATACATCAAACTGCAATGCCGTCATTGTCAAAATAGGTAGGCAAGTGGTGTTGGAGCGGAGGCCGGATTTTCGTTAAAACTTGCATGCAACATGACTTCCGCCGGCTGCATAGCCGATCGTTTAAATGCGGGAACTCATCTTTCAGCCGAGACAAGAAAATGGAATTTGCACAACTGGCCGAGTTTGCCAACTTGGGACTTACATGGATCGGGTTCGGAACAGTCGTCGGACTAGCTGCCAAAGCAGTGATGCCTGGACGTGATCCTGGTGGTACTGTCGCGACCCTGTTGATGGGGATTGCGGGGACTCTGATCGGTTGTGCCCTGCTTCGGTTCTTTTACCCCGACCGGTATGTTCAGCCGATCAGTCTCGAAGGGTTTGCAGTCGGTGCCGGCGGAGCAATCATCCTCCTGGCGTTCTACAAAGTTCTCGGTGGTTATTGGTTCATCGAAGGTGAGCAGACAACGCTTCGTCATCGCCGCCGCCGAAAAAGAACGCGAGCGATTCTCGACGATTAAACGAAATCGATTCCCGGGCCGGGCAAGGTTGCTGCTTCTGAGGCCGGTGCGTTAGTCGAATGAATGAATGGCTGGCGTGACACCGAGCACCTGCGATGCTCATACCGTCTCAGAGTCGGATTCGAGCCATTCTTGCGCTTGTGAAGAACTGAGTTCAACGCACTCTAAAAATCGACGCCTTGTTGGCGGCGTCGTCGAATTCGAGCGCTGACTCGATTAAGGATTCCTTTTTCCTCTTCGGAAAGACTTTCGATGCCGTCGCGATGCAGTTTCTTGAGGATCTCGTCGGCGACTTTGGCCTCACGCGTTTCGATCTCTCGTTCTTCGCGTTCACGTTCTTCCTGCTTCTCCGTCAGCCACTGGGAATACGTGTGCTCTTCGTCAGCAAAGTCAAAGAAGTTCGAATCGCCATACAGGGCGTCGTATTCGACTTCGTCAGCCTCATCCCAATGATCTTCTGTCTGAGCGAGTTTTTGAACGTACGCATATCGGGCGGAGAAAATCAACGCTACGCCGAGTGAAACGAACAGGAACCAAACCGGACGAATGGGACCGCCTTCGTAAGATCCCAGGAACCATCCACATCCGATCAAAGCAAAACCAGTTGCCTGGCCGATTACTTTTAGCGTCGACTCGCGGCGAACAACTGAAACGCCTTCCGAGATCCGACAGATGATGGCTCGCATTGCGGACGCACCGTCAAACGGGAAGCACGGGATCAAGTTGACCAGCATCAACTGGAAATTGATCCAAGTGATGATCTTCAAGAACGAGACTTCCCAATGGTTCATCATGAACGGGGTTGGCTTGAACGGAACGATCAAGTCCGTGAGCCGCGCATGGTCGGTTTGGACAAGTAGAAACGCACCGAGCGCGAATAGGCAGCCACTGAAAAACGGGCCGGCCAGATGAACGATCATTTGTCCGCGCGTTGATTCGGGCAGCGAAAATTCCGAATTACCGCCCCACGGCGTAAAGACAATATTATTTACGTGGCCACCGAGATTGGTGAGCGCGAATATATGAGCAAGCTCGTGCAGCAACACGCAGAGAATCAGGCAACCAACAGTGGCAAACGCAGTGCCGGTCTTATTGGTTTCCGGGTAGTTAGCCTGAACAGCAAAAATGACTGCAATGAACAGAAAGAAGAGGACGTGAACCCGTACTGGAATTCCCATCCATCGCCCTGCACTCGCACTCCATGTGAAATGATCTGACATTGATGCTTCCAACATCCAGTTGCTTGTGGCCGCCAACATGTTTTGATCCGCCAACTGGCTCGGATCTCCCGCTCTTATTCTAGGCTGGAGGCCGAAATTCTTCAATCAGAACAACGCAAATCAAAGCTATCCGGAACGACGCGTTCAGTTGTCAAAAATCTTACAATTGGCATCGTTGGTACCGGGTTCCGGTATGTGAACCGACTGAACACTATGTGAGGCAGTTTTCAGTAGTTAGTAGGCCGTAAATATAACTGATCGACAATTTGATCCCGAACAGTTGACACCCCTCTATTTGGGTGCTGCTTGCGAAGCTTTTCCGAATAGTGCCAGATGCGCGAGTCTGGAATGAATGCGTTATTTGCGGGCCATGCGATAAACGGCGGACATCCAAGTTCATTTTCCAACTTTTTGCTGTTCATCGTGACATTGCCGGCTCGAGGTGGGATTGGCCCGGCTTCGATCCGGTAGCAGCCCTCCAGCAGGTCGGGATCGTAGCCGCCGACCAGGTTGACGATTTGAGCAATCTGATAAAGCGACAATTTCCGCGTTCCGCCCGCGTGAAAAATTCCTCTTATATCGCGACACGCCGTTTGCTCAACAGTTTCGATCAAGCATTCGACGTACGTCGGGGTCCGTACTTCGTCGTAATAGAGCGTCGCTGGTTTACCCTTGGCGAACCGAGACTGGATCCAGTCAATCGCACCGGCGTGCCCATTGAAGCTGATGCCCATCGGGAGACTAATGCGCAAAATGCAGGCGTCGGGTGTCGTTCCCAATACCAGTCGTTCTGCCTCAGCCATCGTCGCGCCGTAGACGGTGACCGGGTCTGTTGGATCTTCTTCGCGGTGTCCGCCGCCGTGTGTACCAGAGAATACAAGATCAATTGAAAGATGAATCAATCGCGGCTGCGGATTAATTTCCGAAATTACTTGCGCTAACGATCGGACACTTTCGACGTTTACACGGTTGGCCATCTGTGGGTCAAGCTCGCAGCCCTTTAACGCACAGCTGCCGCCGCAGTTGATAACCGTTCGAAACTTGTGCTTGGCAAACAAGGATCGCAGCTCTGGTTGGTTTGCCAAGTCAAACCCAATGATGCCTTCGCCAGACAACGGCCAATTGTTCTTGGGCCGAATACCGGTGACTTGGTCGCCATATTTCTGTCGGAAGAAAGCGAATGCATTGAAGCCAGCAACACCCGCGACACCCGTTATCAAAATCGGCAGCCGATCATGTAGTTCCAGCGGACGCCCGATCCGTTGAACGTCATCAAATACAGGCAGGTTGACTGGCATACTCATTCGGTTGCCATCCTTGTCCGGACTCGTTCCCCCTTCATCGGCAGGGTGACACAAGGTCTTACTCTGGTGAAACAGGGCATGCTGTTTGTGTACTAGGATCCGAGTTCGTGAAGTGTTTTGGCAATGTCGCCCGGTTCCAAGTCGGATTCGATGTCGACGATTCTGCACTCGGTCAGCCCACGGAACCAGGTTTCCTGATGTCGAGCAAACCGCCGCGTACGGATCATTACTTTTTCGATTGTTTCTTCGCGGTCCCGTTCGCCACGCAGGAACTCGATCGCCTCGCGATAGCCAACGGCTTGTTCTGCGGTGTGGCTAAGCTTGCCCCACTTTTCGAGTAGACCCTCGACTTCGTCCAGCAAGCCAGCTTCGAACATCGTGACAACGCGTTGTTCGATCCGAGTGTGCAGGATCGGACGCGGATGGCGGACCGTGAAGACTCGGCATTGCTCGGCGGGAGTCGCGACTTCAAATTCCGTTTGCCAGTGGCTGATCGGAGTCCCAGTCTGATAGTAGACTTCCAGCGCCCGGATGATGCGGCGGCGGTCGTTGCGATGCAATTTGTGTGCTGACACCGGATCGACGGACTCCAGTCGCTTAACCAACTCGTCGGCATCGCATTCATTCAGTTCCGCCAGGACCTTGTCACGGAACTCCCAATCAGCAGGCGGTCCGTCAAACAGTCCCCGCAGCAACGCCTTCAGATATAAAGCCGTTCCACCAACGAACAATACTTCGCGGCCTCGATCCCGGATCTCCCGAATCGTCTGTAACGCCGCGTTGCGATATTGCGATACGCTGAAAGTCGCATTCGGGTCGATGATGTCGATCAGGTGGTGCTGGATGGCTTCTCGGTTGGTCGCGTCAGGCTTGGCAGTTCCAATATCCATGCCGCGGTAGATCGCCATGGAATCGAGCGAAATGATTTCCGCGTCGAGGATCTTTGCGAGTGCGATACTGATATCCGACTTCCCGCTGGCGGTCGCACCGGTCAGGTACCAACAGCCTAACGCTAATTCGCGCTCGTGTTGCAGGTTATCAGAGTTGTCGGGGCTCGCCGAATCGACGGCAGGCGCAGGCACTGCGCAGTCGGGCTTTGGTGCTTCTTTGGTCATGGCTTAACAATTTGTGCGATTTGCGGATTTAGAGTCACTGGCAAAACGAATCACCAGATTTTACTCCAAAACCGCCAACAACTAAATGCGCCAAGTTGTAGCAGTTTCAGGCGGGCAGCTTGTGACGTCGCCGCGGTTTCGGCGGGCATACCGAGTTTGAGACTGCAAGCTGCAATTCGGCAACATTGAATGGCTTGGAAACCACTTCGTTAATCCCCAGTTTCCGGGCGGCAACGATATCGTGTTGTCGCGGAAAGTTCATGATCAAGATCAGCGAGGTGTCGGGGTGTTGGATTCGAATTGCCTCGACTCGCTGCTTAAGAAATTCGGTGATCGAATTGCACTCAATCCAAATCACAGAAAGTTCTGTTGTCGCCACATCGTTGGCATCCACCGTTTCCAGCCAAATGGCTTGCTGGTGAACTTGTGAATCAGATACGCCCAATCCATCGGCGACCATCAGGAACTTTTCTTCCGTCATCGCGCTGACCCCGATCGGAGCCGGCAGGCGTTGCTGGTGGTTCCACGAACCGTTTGTGGTTTTGCGATCAAACAAGATCCGATCGGCGGGCGTAGCAATCTTGGGTAAGTTCCAGGAGCTGACACCCAGTTCCGCCAGTTGCGCAAAAAAGCAATCAAGTCTGCCCTGCCATTGGTGCCAGTACACGCGAATCAAACCAGGGACCGGATTCCCTGATCGCATTTCGCCTTCACACCAACTCCCCGACAAAGTGGCGACCGGTATATTCACGAAACGATTGATTAACTTTTCGATCCGAGCTTCCGCAAACTGGCTTCTGCGTGAACAAGCGACAACCACCAGTTGGTAGTCCTCGTCGCCATGCGGATCTTGAAGTACGTGTTCCAGCGAACAAAACGTGAGGCGGTGCCCGCGATATGCAGAATTCACCGAACTGGCCGAATTAGCTGGACTAGAAAAAGCAGCAGCAAATTCGGGGTGCCAACAATCACCGGTTAACAGGAGATGTGCGTTTTTTGTATTCAATTGTCTTTGACTGCTGGTATGTGAAACTTGGCTTAACGTGATGATTGTTCAGGAATGACCGATTCTGTTGAACGCCGATTTGAGATTGATCAATATTGATGCTAGCGGTGGGGCGCTTGGATTGGTTAAACTTTACAGCAAGACACCAAGTAGCGTTTCCAGTTGTTTAGCGCCGTTCTGCTGAATGAAATTGCGAATTGATGATGGAATGAACGCTACTAAGGGGTGGAGGGTGAAGCTGATGATTAGCTCTGGCGACCCATGGTGTTTCCGATTGGAAATGGCGGATCGAAACTAAACGAAACCAAACTCGCGGCTTGCGAGCGAAAATATTGGGTGAATCTGGATGTACTTTGGTCTTGTGAAAAGAATGTTGTTGGAAACTGACAAGCGTCTGTTATGGAAGCTTGCCTGGAACATGGGGATCAAAGGGCTGCGGAGTGTCCAGCTTCATAAGCGAAGATTGCGTAATGGACAGTTTTTCCCTCCGTACCTGTACATCTCGATCATCAACAGTTGTAACTTGCGGTGCCAGGGTTGCTGGGTAGACGTTGCTCACAAGCAACAGAAGATCGACGTCCCGGCACTCAATCGGATGATCACGACGGCCAAGAAGCAGGGGAACGTGTTTTTTGGTTTGCTTGGCGGTGAGCCATTCATGCATAAAGAAATTTTCGATGTGCTGGAAGCGCATCCGGATGCGTACTTCCAAGTGTTCACTAACGGACATTTCATTACCGACGACGTTGCCAAACGCCTTCGCCGCTGTGGCAATGTGACTCCGTTGGTCAGTGTCGAAGGTTCCGAGATTATCAGCGACGAACGCCGAGGGAAGGCGGGGGTTTACTCGGCCACGATGAAAGGTCTGCAGAATTGTCTGGACAACAAAGTGATGACCGGCGTTTGTACTAGCTTGTGCCAGTCGAACTTTGATGACTTGTTGACCGAGAAGTGGGTGGACAGTCTGATTGAAATGGGTGTGCTTTACACGTGGTTTCATATCTACCGACCAGTTGGCCCGGAGTCGTCAGTGGAACTGGCCCTGACGACGGAGCAGCAGCGGAAAGCCCGGCAGTTTGTTGTTGATATGCGATGTAAGAAACCGATCATCTTTATCGATGCGTATTACGACGCGGACGGCCAGGCACTTTGTCCGGCGGCGACGGGGTTCACGCATCACATCAATCCCTGGGGTGACATCGAGCCCTGTCCGATCGTTCAGTTTGCGAAAGAGTCGATTCATGACGAACGACCGCTGGACCAGGTCTTCAACGAATCAAGTTTCTTGCGAGACTTCCGTGAAACGGCGGCGAGTAATACGCGAGGTTGCATTGCGTTGGAGCGACCGGATTTGATTGAGAAGTTGGTTGATCGACATGGAGCGTCGGATTCGACAGCACGAAAGACAGCATTGGAGGAGTTGCAAGCAGCTGGGCATTACCCGTCTCAGTACTCCCCGGAGATGAAGCCGATCCCTGAGAAAAGTTGGGCTTACCGGATCGCCAAGAAGATTGCATTCCACGAGTACGGTGTGTACACGAAGCATTTTGAGCCAGAGAACTGGCAAGACCCTCGTGATATTCCACCGAAGAAAGAGCTCGTGCAGATTTCGTGAGAACTGTACGATAGTCCACCAAACAGGATGGGTGTTCGCAGCTCGCATATCTAATAGTCAGCTTCTTGTACTAAGATAAATAGACAAGAATCCCTGATCTAAAAGTGCATTTCAGATAGACGAGTTCAGCTTGTTAAAGCTTGATACCAATTCGCAAAATCCCCCCGCGTCTGTTCGGATGTTGCTGCAGTACCGCGTCATCTATTGGGGAGTACGCCTTGCAGCGGCGGTTTCGGTTGGTGTTTTTCTGTTTATCTTGCTGGCCTTCCCGCCCGAGCAAAAGCTGATCTCGGCAACATTGACAGTTTCAATAGTGATCTATTTCCTGGCACTTCAGTTTTGGCTGCTCCCGCGCGTGCGAACGCCGGCTGGAGTAGACATGTTTTCTGCTGCTTTTCTATTCGCGCCGACAGTCGCCGGTGCGATGAAACCGTTTTATGAACCGGGCCAAGACACGGCGGCCATGGCCCTTGGGGTAACTGTATTCGCTTCCATGTGTTTTGTTTCTCACAAGATATTTTCTGTCTGGGCAATCTTCACGCTCGGTTTGTTCGGCAGTTGCGTTTACTTTGTCGGTCAAGGATTGACTACCGAGCACTGGATCAGCTTCTTGTTCTTAGCGCCGGTGTTGGCGTTCATCAACAGGATTGTCGTGCAGGGTAATTATGACTTCCTGTTGGAAAAGACTCAGCACGAAGGCCGCTTGAGTTCGGAACTGGCAGTCACTCGGCGTTTCCAAGAGCAGTCCAAGCACGATTTGAAAGAGCAGAGCTCGCAGCTTACATCTATACTCAGCCATGCCCCGATTATCCTGTGCGTGATGGATCCGAATGGCGTTTACACGCAATCACGAGGACTTGGCCTGGAAAAGCTGGGCCTGCAAGAGAATGAACTCGTTGGCAAACAATTTTGCGAGTTGTATTGCGACAATCCGAATATGATCGCGGCGTTCAAGAAAGCGCAGGCGGGTGAGAGTGCGAACGTCCGCGTGTCAGTCGCAGATGGACTGACTCACGAGATTCAATACTCGCCCATTTTTGACCAGCAGAGTGAGCTAACGGCGGTGGTTGGAGTTGGCGTGGATCTGTCGGAAAGCGTGCTTGCCGAATCCCAACGCGTTGACCTTGAGTTTCAGTTGTACCAAGCCCAAAAAATGGAAAGTCTGGGAGTGTTGGCCAGTGGAGTCGCTCACGATTTCAATAACTACTTAAGTGGCATTATTGTTTTCTGTGATGCATTGAACTTAGAGGCCAACAATCAGAAGTCGTCTGAGAACCAGGAAGTCGTGCGTGAAATCAGAAAGATTGCTGAAAACGCAGCTGGTATCTGTGAGCAGATGTTGATGTTTGCTGGTAAATCGACGCACGACAAGAGGCCTGTCGATTTGAATTCGATTGTCGCTGAGAACGAAAAGTTTCTGGGTGCCGTCGTTACAAAAAACGTTGAGCTTAAACTTGAGTTGTCGCAAAAGCCATTGCCAATCCTCGCCAACAAATTGTTGATTCAACAGGCGATTGTAAACTTGGTCAAGAATTCTTCGGACGCTCTCGAAGGGCAACCTGATGGACGCGTTGTTATCAAAACTGAATTGATTCATGGTCTGCCCGCGTCGGACAAAATTGCAATCCAGGTTGGTGAGTTCCCGGCAGACTCCGCGAACAGCTTGGTGCGTCTCACGGTCAAAGACAACGGCCCCGGGATAGACAAGGAAAAGGTCAGCCGGATTTTCGAGCCATATTACTCTGCAAAAGATACCGGGCACGGATTCGGGTTGGCGATTACGTCCGGGATCATGCAGCATCATGACGGTGTCATCTCCTGTCGAACCGGCTCGGATGGTACTCGGATGGAACTGGTTTTTGAATTCGAAAATAGTTGGATGCCGTCCGAGGGCGTGGCATTGATCGACGAGCTTAGTTCAGACAATAGACGCAAGATTCTGTTGGTTGATGATGAGCGGTCAATCGTCCGATCCGTGAAATTGGCTTTTGATACGTTGGGGTACGATGTCTCGACGGCGGAATCTGCCAAGGAGGCGATTGCGATCATAGAAGATCACGACCCTTTCGATTGCCTGATCATTGATTATACGATGCCGCAAATGAATGGCCTGGATTTGTTGCGGTTGCTTAGGAAGCGTGGAGTCACGAGCCCGGCGATTTTTTGTAGCGGTTACCTAGAGTTACCTGAATACGAAGACGCCGTTCCAGACGCAACCCTGCGGAAGCCTTACTCGATCGCGACATTGCACAAAACGGTTGAGCAGCTCTGTCTGGCTGTTGAAGAGTCAGTTATAAATTGAACTGAATTGACTTTTTGACTTTGCGAATTCCCGCGGAAATATGACATGGCTAACCTCACAATCATCGCACACATTGCTGCCAAAGAAGACAAAGTTGACTTGGTGAAGTCAGAGTTGCAAAAGTTGATTGAGCCGACTCAGGCAGAACCAGGCTTTGTGCAATACGACTTGCATCAAGACAATGAGAATCCAGCTCACTTTGTGTTTTTTGAAAACTGGGAGACTCGCGAGCTGTGGCAGAACCACATGAACAGCCAGCATCTAAAGGATTTTCTGGGCAAAGTCGACGGAGCGATCGAGAATCTTACGGTCCATGAGATGACTCAAGTCCAATAGCGTTTTCGGCCCTTCCGCTGCCCTTCCGCTGCCCAACGATATGGTATCGAAAGCTTATTGGCCAAGAGGGTAGCTTGACTCGGCAGGTTGCTGCCCGGGAATTTCTGGCGAATCCAGTTGTTGCTGGTACACCGGTTGAAGCATGGCGTTGCCAGGCTGGCTGGTTGGTTGGCTGATTGGTTGCAGCATGTTGTGTTGCAGTGGGTATCGTGATTGGTCGGATGGAACCTGCTCAGATTGCTGGGATTTTGGCTCTGCTGGTGCAGGTTCGCTATTTTGAATTGGTATTTCAGTAGGTTGAATCGAAGGCGCGAAACTAACGTCTGAAGCAAAACCAACACCGTTCATGCAGCCTTGCTGGCTGGCCAGCAGGTTCCAGTTGCCGCCCAACGAGTTGTAAAGTCTTACTAGTTGCTCGATCGCCTGGTGGCGTGTCGAAGAACGTTGTTGGAAATCCTGTAACAGTTGTTGTTGCGAATCGAGCACGCGTTGGAAATTGGCCCGACCGGCTTTGTATCGCTCGAGACTCAATTCGACAGCACGTTCGTCTGCTGCGATTGCCCTGGTGAGACTTTCCGTTTGCCGGCGGAATCCATTGAACTGCGCGATGCTGTCTTCGACTTCACGGGCCGAATTCAATACGGTTTGTTGGTAATTCAGATGCGCCTGTTCGCAGCGAGCCCGGGCAGCCTCGATATTGTTGGTGACTCGTCCGAACTGAAGAATGTTCCAGCGGAACGAAGGTCCAACCGTGAATGCCAGGGATTCGGTCGTGAACAAACTTGAAATATTCTGGGCACTCACCGATATATTCCCGATAAGCGATAGTTGTGGGTACAGGTCCGCTTCCGCGACTCCGATTTCGGCAACGGCGGCGACGAATGCCATTTCTTCTCGTCTGACATCAGGTCGATTGCGTAACAAATTTGCCGGGAAACCGACTTCCGGTATCATCGGAGTCTGCAGGACTGTCTGGTCGTTCAGGAAATGCCGCAAGTCAATGTTGGGTGCGTGTCCAAGCAGCACACTGAGGTTGTTGAATTCAAGATCCAATTGCTGTTGCAAACCCGCTAGAAGAGTTCTGGTTCTTTCTACGAAAGACTGAGTCTGAGCGTTGTCCAGTTCAGTTGAAACTCCCGCTTCGCTGCGGTCTTTAACAAGCGTGATGGTTTCTTCTTGAACTCGTAAGCTTTCACTAACCAGAACCAATTGATCCTGTATCAACCTGATGCGGATGTACGAAGCGGAAACATCACTGAGCAGCGTTTGTCGGATGAACTGCCGGTCAAACGCATTGAAACTAACGTCTGCTTCCGCTGCTTCAATCGAACGCTGGATTTTGCCAAACAAGTCGATTTGCCAGGCCGCATCAATGCCTTTGAGAAACAGGTTGAACGATTGTCCGTTCTGGCCAACAAATGGCCGCGCGTTCTCACTTTGTTTTCGAAATGCGTACTCTGATACAAGATCTGCCGTTGGTGCCAACCCGCCACGAACTACCCCCAGATTCGCTCGAGCCTCAACGATTCGGAAATACGCCTGTTTGATGTCGAGGTTCTGCTCGTTTGCGATTGTCAGGATATGACCCAATTTCGGGTCCGCAAATGACTGGAGCCAGGAATCGAGCGGCATCATGCCTAAGTCATCCGTCGACGCCGAGTAACTCGGAGGCAAACTCGGTGGCGTTGGTGGGCTAATGTCGGGACCAACTACGCAACCGCCTGTTAACAGAGCGCAAGCGACCGCAATGAGTTTCAGTAAGAAGCCCGCGTCGCGTGAACCTGTGTTAGTCACAAAACACAAGTTTTGTTCGTTATGTGAACAGTGTTTTCGAGGCAATGGAGATCTTGATTATTTGGTTAAACGTTAGTTTTTTTGTGTCAGTCGTGTGTTAAGCGAAATAGGATATTGGGCTCAGACGGAAGGATCCCGAGAACCGTTACAAGAGGGTTAATCGTCTTCATCCTTACAGTCCGCTGACATTTCATGCTCAGCCGTTACAGCTTCACCTATTCTCCAGATAATGATATCGACTTGAGCTAGCACTATGAATTTATCTGCCTCGATCGACGTACAGGGTCGCCAGTACGAACTTGTCGATTTAACAATTTTCGGATTTGAAACGTCCGCAGCGATGGTTGGCCTTTCGGGGCTGAACCGCGGGGTGCTGCGCTTTGGCGAGAATCGTTTAGGGGTTGAGTTCCGCATTCGCCAAACGCAAGACGAACGTTCGATTTGTTCGTTCGCGAATCTAACACTTTCGAATCAACGTCTCATCGAAAAATATATTGGTAACCTCGAAAGGGTTGGAGCGGTTGAGGCATTGGAAGCTCGTTCCTACGACGAACTTGCTGAGGGACTGCACACAGAAGCGCCTGCCGAATCCGCAGTCGACGTTACCAGCGCAATTCCTCAGAGATCATGGCAGTTCAAGTCGCTTGCCATGGCTGGGATGATGATTGCAATGATCGCATTAATGATCATGGCCCTTGTGTTCATGCGATCACGAAGCTCGCTAAGCATTAGCAACGCGGCACTGGTCGGGAACTTCCTGCCCGTCAATGCGAAGATTGAAGGTGAAATTTTGGATGTGTTTGTGTCCGAAGGCCAGCAGGTCCGCAAAGGTGACTTGATGCTGCGTCTCAAGAACCCTGAGATCGAGTCGGTCATGGTCCAGACCAAGGCTAAGCGTGATACGGCCAAGCAAAAGGTCGACGCGCTCCGCAAGCAGCTTAAGAACTATGAACACAAAATGGTTCTGACGACGCAGAAGATATCATTGGACCTGGAAGTTGCCCAATCAGAACTGGAGCTGGCCAACAAAACGAAACTCGCTGCCAAAATACGAGCCGACAGGATGTTGCCTTACGTGGAATCGGGGTCGATTACTCAGCTTGAGTACGATGAGGTTCAAGAGGAACTGTTGGCGGCTGAGGCATTAGTTATTGCCACTCAGAACCAAGTACGTCAGCTCAAGTTTTCGCAACAAGCTGTCAAGGACGGCATCCTGATTCTGGGGGATCGACTTGATGATGAAAACGGTCGGATAACTACTGATCTGGAAATTGCGGAAGCAGAGCTGGCAGAATTGGAAATCGTTTGCCAGGCAGCAGCTAATCAGGTCGATCAACTAGCCATCGTCGCTCCGCGTGACGGGCAGGTGTATACAACTTACCGCCAGCGTGGTGAGTTTCTGAAGATCGCCGATCAGGTAGCGGCCATCAGCTTTCCCGGTAAAACGTGGGTGGCTGGACATGTTACACCTTATCAGGCAAGCCGGGTTCGTCCGGGGCAACCCGTCGCAGTTTCGTTCCCTTCGCTGGGGATGAATCTGGAAGGTGTCGTGCTTGCCGTTGGCCATCGTGCGATGTACTCCAAGGGCGGCTACAACGCTGACTTTCGGGGCATGTCGGCGACCGACGTTCCAATCAAAGTTCAGATCGACGACTTGCCAATCGAAATTCCGTCGGGAATTCGAGTTGAGATGGCGGTGAGTACGGGATTCGGAATTGAATGGATCGACAATTTTACCGGATTTGAACTGAAGCCGATTTTTAATGAACCGACTGCAGAGGCGAAGCAGATGGCCGCGAAAGCAAGTCCGTCAGTCCCAGCGATGAGTGCAGTTCCGGCGATTAATCCCACGGCCACCCACAATTAAGTACGTCCTGTTTTGTTTCCTTGCTTAGCGGCACGTTTCCTTCCTTAGCTGATAACCTTTTCAAGGCTGACCATTGAGTACACCAAGCATTCGTTACGACGTTTCGCTCACGATGCGAATTATCAGAGCCATTCCTATCGTTTTGGTTTATTTCCTGATCGCGTTCCTGATCTACATTTACCTGCCAGGTCGCGCGCGAGAAATCCCGTTGGAGTCACTCGCTGTTTTGGGGTTCATTGGAATGTGGCGGTATCTTTGGTTGATCACGCATTGCGTTCGCGCGGCTATTTACGAATACATCGTGTATCCGAAAATGCAGTTCCAGGCCAGCCAACTGCCGGAGGAAACGAAGTATCCGAATCGCATGTTTTTCTTGATCCCTACATTCAAGGAAAAGCCAGCGGTCACTCGGCAGATGTTGCAATCAGTGTTGGCGGAATCTTGTAGTATTCCCTCCGATGTTACGGTAATCGTAAACGCAGGTTCCGAAGAAGAAGATCAGATTTTTCGAGATGTGTATGCAGAATTTCCTGAAGCTTCTAACATCGAAATGCGGTTTGTTCGTCAATCAGGTGGCAAACGTCAGGGAATGGCCGACTGTCTGTACGACTTAGCCAGCTACGGGATCGACCACTCTGACGTCGTTGCCCTTATGGATGGTGACACCGTTCTGGGCCGCGGGATCCTGGAAAGGTGTCTGCCGTTGTTTGCGCTGAAGCCTAAAGTCGACGCGATTACTACTGACAACATTTCGGTGACTGAAGGCAATTGGTTGTATCGAAAGTGGTACACACTACGGTTTTCAATGCGGCACAGGTATATGAAGTCACTGAGCCTTTCGCGGCAGTTGCAGGTACTAACAGGCCGTTTCTCGTTGTTCCGCGCCAGGGAATGTATCAAGCCGGAGTTTATTTCCTCTTTGGAAAACGATCGGATTAAGCACTGGCTGCACGGCGAGATCCAGTTCGTCACAGGCGACGATAAAAGCACTTGGTACACATTGCTCAAGCAAGGTAGCGAAATGCTCTATGTGCCGGACGCAATCATTTTTTGCATGGAAGACTCCGGGCCGGAACCAGTTCGCACCAGCATTAAGAAAATGCATCGCTGGTTTGGCAACATGCTTCGCAACAACGGCCGCGCCATCGGATTGGGGCTTGGTACCCAGCGGTTGTTTGTCTGGTGGTGCCATGTCGATCAGCGACTCTCGATGTTCACCAGTCTACTGGGTCCTGTTGCCGCACTCTGGGCATGCGTTTGGCTCAGTTGGTATTACCTGCTGGTGTACGCGATTCTGGTGATACTTGTCCGGACGTTGTACTTGTTGATCCTGATCCTGGAAGGTCACCGCTTGTCGCTAGTCGATGTCCCGATGCTTTTGTATACGCAGTGGGTTGGGAGCATCGTAAAAATTTACACGCTCTTCCACCTTCATCATCAAAAATGGGACTCGCACCGAACCAATATGGACGCGGAAGAAAATCAGGCATCCTTCATGGACGAGCTGATCCCGAAGATGGAGATGGCACTCTCGTATGCTGCGTTGCTGGTGCTCGTGATTTCACTTGTCGGCACCAAGTAGAACAACTCAACAAGAGTTGCAACATGACTATACCGAGCCCTCGGATCTGAAACGGCCCGAGCGACAACTTTCCAACGGCACCTTCGCGCTACAATCGCGTGATACAGGCGGCAAAGCAAGCCTACTGCAAACATCTGAAATTTATGCCGATCAGCAATTAGAAGACCCTTGGTAGTTTGGGCGAATTGATTGTATTGCAACGGTGGCAATAGCTCGCAAAAACAAGGTTTAAGATTTCCATTCACTAAATGAATCTATTGTGGATAAAAGAAAAACGGATTCTGTCTTAAATCCCACTTTGCTACAGACGAAACATATTCGACTGTTACAATCCTGCACCATCGAACGCTCTCCGTTCCGCGGCTACATCACAAAGCCGGTAATTTTCGGCTGGCGATTCTTCTCTAGCCCCTTTATCCCTTAGCGCTGCCAACTTGTGACCCACCTTTGTTTTCTAAATGAATACATTGGCAGCCCAATGATCAGACAGGAACTTGATTGATGGAACGAACCGGAAAAGAACTTCTAATTGCCAGTAAGGCTTTCGCAAAAGAAAACAAACTCAGGAGCTGGTGGTGCTTCGGTTCAACTCTGTTGTTGATGCTGATCGTGTTGTGCATCGCGGGCTATCCCGGGTTCTCGCTGCTGACAAGCCTGTCAGCGAGTATTCTGGGCGGATTTATCATGGTGCGGTTTTTTGTGATCTACCATGATTTTTTTCACGGTGCGATTTTGCGGCAGTCGAGCATTGCCCATGCCGTTTTGTACACGTTTGGGCTGGTGATCTTGAGTCCAGCCGCGAACTGGAAACACGCGCACAACCATCACCACAAACATAATTCAAATGAGTTTGGGGCCGAGATAGGCGGCTTCCCATTGATGACAACCGTGGAGTACGAGCAGGCATCTTTCTGGCGGAGGTTGGGCTACCGATTCGTCCGTAGCCCGTTCATTATCCTGTTTGGATACGTCACCAGTTTCATGGTTAACAAGACTATTGTTAAGTTCTGTCAGAATCCGGTGCGGAATTACTCCTGTGGCATTTCGTTGTTTGTGCATTTCGGCTTGGTGATTCTGATTGGAATGTATTCCATCAAAGCATTGTTCCTGGGAATGCTGGTGCCGCTATCCATTGCCGCTGCGGTGGGAACTTATCTGTTCTATGTCCAGCACAACTTCCCCGGCATGAAACGCAAGGAAGGCCATGAGTGGGACTATGTTTACGCCGCCTTGTACTCGTCCAGCTGGCTTAAGCTCAGCCCGCTGATGAACTGGTTTACCGGAAACATTGGCTACCATCACGTTCATCATTTGAACGCCAAGATTCCATTCTATCGATTGCCCGAAGCGATGGCGGGTTTGAAAGAACTGCAAGCAACTCCCCGAATTTCGCTGGGAGTCGTCGATATCTTCCGATGCCTGCAATTGAAGCTATGGGATCCAATCTCAGAACAACTATTGACGTTTCGGGAAGCAAAGCTGTTGCTGGCCGAAGGTCGATGACGCTTGTGTGAGGCAGCGTACGGCGGGCCACGCGTGCTCAGATTTGCTTAGACTCCACAGGCGCGGCGTGAATTTCTTGAATCCGCCCCGTGTATTGTTTTCGGTACGCTATAAACGATTCCGGTAAGGAGGTTTGGGAAGCCACTAATTTGGGTGGTATGCTGGTTAGTCGTCCAATAGCAAGGCTGTAGATCTAAAAATCACTGAATACTTTGCGTTAGCTGGATGCCAGGCATTGGCGCGAATGGGTGTGGTCGAATTGGTGTAAACCCTTTATTTTTAATGGTTTATGGTGACGGCAATGGCTTCGGTCGTTTCTGGATTCGCGATGAATTTCGCCCTGAATAAGAGTTTTGGTCTTGGATAGTACGTCAACCGCCGATAGCATTGCTATCTATGTCAAGGCAGTTGCTGTTAAAGTTTATCGTCCGATCCGTCAGGCTTTAAAAAAAGTGGAATCGGAACGCTCGACGAGATCAATCACTGGGAAGGTACCCGGTTTCTCGAATGACGAAAATTGTTCGTCATCAGCAAGAGGTTCCTGCGAACTTTTTCTTTCACAAGATTCAGGAGCAGGGGCCGGCACCCAGGCCGGCCAAAGATTGAATGAATCTGGCGTCGAAGCGGTTAACTTAAAGGAGCAGCTATCAAAAAAAACAAAAATACGTTCGCGAAACTTCAGCGTGAGAGACAGAAAAAGCGAAAAGCGGACGAGAAACGCCAGCGCAAATTAGAACGAAAAGCGGCGGGTCCCGATTTGGAAGCGGACCAAACAGAATCATCCATTGAAGAAGAACAAGAAGAAGTCGTCGGGACGGAAGAAGTCGGGACGGAAGAATAACAAAGAACAGTTTTACGAATGCAACTTTTGGTTGTAATTGATCGCAACGTAGCGTTCATGAACGGCCAACATATTTTTGGAGTTTTAGTTAGAGCAATGTCAGAAGGCAAGATTAAGAAGTTAACGGACAAGGGTTTTGGATTTATCGAGCAATCAAACGGACAGGATTTGTTTTTCCACAGTTCAGCCCTGACCAATGCACGTTACGAAGAACTGCGCGAAGGTCAAACGGTAAGTTACGACCTTGGTAGCGGTCCAAAAGGCCCGTGCGCTGAACGCGTACAGCTGATTGAAAACTAGGCACAAGGTTGGCCGCAGGCCATCAATGCCAACAATGAAACTCGGAACGATTCATGGATGAATTGACCGACGAATTTAGAGCAAGGTATGTCGCATAAAAAACCGGATCCAATTGTTCCAGGCAAGCAGCCCAACATCTGTCCGGTGTGCGGCAAAGCCAGCTATTCAGCTGCCGGTGTTCATCCTCAGTGCTCGGTAAAGAAAGCCGATCAAGAGAGAGCTGAAAAGCTCAAAGAGCAGGCCAAAGCCGAAAGCAAATTGGCCCCTGCCAAAAAGAAAACGAACGTGAGTCGATGGCAAAAAACTTGCCCGAAGTGCAAGACATCTCTTCACGTTAGAAAAAAAGCTTGCGACTGCGGGCATACGTTCACTGAAGTCTAAGTTTACCGCGTTTAAGTCAATGTTTCCTTACCGCTTGTTTTGCGGCTTGGATCGCGTTGACTTGGCTTTGACTTTCTTTCCGAAGCTCTTCCGTTTGGAAGAAGGCTTTTGGTCCTGTTTTCCGTAGCGTTCGTTGCTGCCTCGATTCGATTCGCTTCGCTCGCTTCGTCGTGAACCATAGCTCTTATTTTTGCTACGACCTTTGTTCCGTCCGGAGCGTTCGTCGTTGCCGTACCGTTTTGGTTTTCGCGGGCGTTCCTGGCGTTCTTCATAGGGTCGAATCTGAATCGCACGGCCCGAAACTCGCGTATCGGACAGTAGATCCATGATCTCTTCGGCTCGATCAGCCGGCATGTCGACGGTTGAATACGAATGGTAAATTCGAATGGAGCCAATATCCTCTCCAGAAATCTCGGCCTCGTTGGTAACGGCACCGACAATGTTCCCGGGCCTCACGCCGTCTTGCTTGCCAACGGAAATTCGAAACCTCGCCATCCCCGGTTCGGGAGAGTTGGAGTGTGGGGTTCGACCTTTGCCTCGCGAGTTTTCTTTTCGTTCGCGGACGGGTCGGTCCTTCATCAGGAAATCCCTGCCGTTTTGGCCGATCATGGCAATCGCGGCCGCAATGTCTTTGACTTCATGATCCGATTGTTCAATGTAGTCACCGATCAGCTTTTCAAAGAAATGCATGTCCCGGTTAGCGATCGTATTGTCGATGTCCGCGTAAAATCGCTTGACCCGCATCTTGTTGATTTGGTCGGCTGTCGGCGGATCAACGATTTCAATTTTCTGACGAGTCGTCTTCTCAATGAACTTCAGTTTTCCCTGTTGCGACCGCGACACAAAGATGATGGCCTCGCCTGTCTTGCCGGCGCGTCCGGTTCGACCGATACGGTGCGTGTATGCTTCCGGGCCTTCCGGCAAATCGTAATTGAAGACGTGGCTGATGCGGGAGACATCCAATCCACGTGCAGCAATATCAGTTGCCACCAGGATATCCAGTTGTCCCGATTTGAGTTTTTCAATCGTCCGTTCTCGCGCCTTCTGTGGCATTTCCCCGTTCAATGCAAAAGCACGCAATCCGGCTCGCGACAATTTGTCGGCAACAACCGACGTCGTCTCTCTCGTTCGAGTAAACACAATCGCGCCGTCAGCTTCTTCCGCTTCCAGAAACCGGACCAGCATATCCACCCGGTCACGCGGTGCGGTAAACACGGCACGTTGTCGAATGGAGTCCGCAGTCAAGGTTTTTTGCTTGATCGTTACTTTCGCCGGATCATTCAAATAGCGGCTTGAGAGTTTGCGGATGGCGTCCGGCAGCGTCGCAGAAAACAAGGCAATCTGTCTTTCTTCCGGCATGCGTCCCAGGACAAATTCGACGTCGTCAATGAAGCCCATGTTCAGCATTTCGTCGGCTTCGTCGAGAACCAGGCATTCGATTTCGCTGATATCCAGCTTGCCGTTTTTGATATGGTCAATCACTCGACCAGGAGTTCCCACGATCACCTGGGGGCCTTTTCGCAATTGGCGATACTGAATCTGGTAATCCTGCCCACCGTAAATGATGGCAAGTTTGAACCCGTCCAAGTGGCTGCCGTAGGCCTGAAAAGAATTGCCTACCTGGATCGCCAGCTCCCTTGTTGGTACCAGGACCAATACCTGGGGCTCATTGATTTCATTCTCGATCCGGGTCAAAACTGGCAACGCGAATGCAGCAGTCTTTCCACTGCCGGTTTGCGACTGCGCCAACACGTCTCGGCCATACAGGAGATGCGGGATGATCTCTGCTTGGATTGGAGTTGGATTCTGGTAGCCCGCGGTCTTGATCGCTGTTTGTACTTCCGGGCAAAGTGGCAAATCAGAAAAGCCGCCAGTTTCGTTGTCGGTCGTTTCGTTG
>CAZXLW010000071.1:0-14062 GCA_964641465.1 uncultured Pirellulaceae bacterium
CGAAGTTGTTGTCCATCGACAAGTCACCATCCTCGACATAACGATTGAGTGCCGCGAAAAGATATCTTCCTGGCGATAACCGGGAAGGTGATCACCGAACTTGCTGACGACGGTCGGGCGAAACTTGGGGGCGAAACTTGGGGCCACCCATCTAATTCGCCTCCTGGCTGGTTCCGCTACTGGCGACCAGTTCGCTTATTCTCAGCACTTTGCTGGTTTTTTTTCAACGTTCCTAAGCAGATTGCGTCGCCGGATTATCCCAAAGAAAACCATCGCTAAACGGATTCAGTTTCGACTTCAGATCTGAATTGAGCACGATGTTTTCGTTCAGAATTAAGCCCGGCATGTTTGGCAGCTCGCCAGTTCGATTCATCTGCTCAATGATTGCCAGCCAATCACTTTCCCCGACTGCATCCTGACCTTCCCAACCAAACCAGGCAGAACGGAATTTCAATCCATTTTTGAGCGGCTCGTACAACTGCGGCCGAAGCTCATCTATCAGCGATGGGGAGGGGCTGTTGCCTAGTCCTCGTGGCGATACGCAGAGAGTATGCCAATCACCAGCATCATCCGAGAACTTGTCTGGCTGACACCAATGACGGTTCGGCTTGATATGCTCTACATCACAGCTGACACTCCCCAAAGTAGACGATTGCAATTCAAGCTTGGAGAACACGCGCCGCAGCTCCTCAGCAACGCAGGCGTCGTCCCCACAATCAACAGCCAAGTTTGTATAGACAGCCATGCTGGTGTTTCAAAAAGGATGTGTCGGTATTCGAAACAGTTGTACACGAAGGAACCGTTTAGGCTGACCGGCATAATTCCGTAGCACGGAGTCCCCGACCGTCATATGTGACGACGCCCAGCAGTACTTCGCCACGTAATCTACCTTGACGACAAATCGAGCCATTGATACTTACCAATAACCATTGGCAAAACTGAATGGTATCGGCTTAAAGAATGAATATATCGAGGGTTTTCGCGAAAAAAATCGCGATTTTGATTCTCACCGGCTTAGTTGGCAGCATCTTTGCTAGCGAAACCAATGCGCAGCGACCGCGATTTCCTGACTTTTTCGGAAACCAGTCGTCTCAAAGCGGAATCATACAAGCAGCACAACAAGGCACCATCTTTCCTGGGTTTGGCTCCGTCCCACAGGGCTCAGTGATCGGCCCGATCGCGCCGCCGCCGGCAACCTTGGTCGTGCCCAACCTTGTTACGCCTGGTTTCGCGGCACCTGCGCTCGGGACTCCCAGCTTTGGCGGGGGTACATTTGCCGCGCCCAGTTTTGGCCCGGCGACGATTACACCACCGAGTTTCAATACGACTCCGAACTTCAACCCAACCCCAGTCTTCGATCCGTTCCGCTCGACGAGTCAGGCACTTCCGTTTAACACCAGACCGCGAACGGGTGGGGCGGCGAACAATTCGCCTTCGCTACTGTTCCCTCCGCAGAATGTTGAAGTCCTCCCTCCCGTCCAATCGCAGGTCCAGCCGTTTGGTTTCCAACAACCGGGGCTTGCCCAACCTGGAATTGGGCGAGGTTCGATCGGATTCCAACAACCGACGTTTCAGGGCCCAGGGTTTCAGGGGCCAGGTTTTCAAGTCCCAACATTCCAGCAGCCAAATTTCCAACCTGGCTTTGGAGTTGGTGGAGCTGGTATAGGGTCTGGCTTTGGGGCCGGTTTTGGAACAGGACAAGGTCTCTTTGGCGGCCGCAGCCTTTTCCCGCGGTCTGGACAGTCAGGTCAATTCTTTCGCCGGTTTCGCGATGAGTACCTGCCGCGTCTGCTTGAACGTCCACGAATTCGGCACACGTATCTGCCCGGAGGAAACGGGAACGAGCTACAGAT
The DNA here is from genome assembly GCA_964641465.1 of uncultured Pirellulaceae bacterium. Lineage (GTDB taxonomy): Bacteria > Planctomycetota > Planctomycetia > Pirellulales > Pirellulaceae > Mariniblastus. Next base: position 1,854 of record CAZXLW010000071.1, read on the forward strand.
AAATGACACGGAAATCGCGACCACTCTTACATTTCCCAGGTTCCTGTTCTTACAACAACCGATTCGGATCACTCCAGGGTTCATCGCGCATTTCTGGGATGGACCGGAAACACAGGGCCCATTTGGTACCGGATTCGATTTGCCGGAAACAGCATTCAGTGCCTTCCTGACGACGGAATATCTGACGGACCTCAATCAACGATCTGGCTTTGAAACGAACTTCACCGTCGGCATCTATTCGGATTATCGACATCTTACTTCTGACAGCCTGCGGTTAACCGGAAACGCGCTTGGTTGGACTCGGCTAAGCGAAACCAACGTATTCAAATTCGGTGTCGAGTACTTTGATCGTCTGGATTTAAAGCTGCTACCGGCATTTGGATTGTTCATTCGGCCCACGCCAGATCTGGAACTCGACTTGTATTTCCCACGTCCCAGAATCGCTCAACGAGTCCCCAGCTTCAACGGCTTGGAGACCTGGTTGTATCTGACAGGAGAATACGGCGGCGGGAATTGGACCGTGGAACGACTAGGCGGCCTCGACGACCGGATCGACATCAATGACTTCCGAGCAATTGTCGGCTTGGAAGGAATCGGACAACGAGGCGTCACTCGTTTTGTCGAACTCGGTTACGTATTTGACCGTGAATTGATTTCACAAGCACAGGTTCCAGCACGTAAGTTGGAGCTGCAAGACACGATCATGCTCAGACTCGGTCTTGAATTCTAGACTGAAGCGAATCATACGGCTGCGTTTTTGGGTGCCATGTTCACGCCTTTCCAACACGAAGCTTTTGTGTGCCATGCTCTCGCCTTTCCAGGAATAAGCCAACTCCCCGCAACGGCATGCTTACGCTACGGATGAGCCAATGGTCAACGCGGCGTGAGCATGCTTGGTCGGCACGGCAAACATAACCACCACCGCTCGCGTAAACATGGCACCCGTAAACAAGGATGGCACCGTCGATTCAGGTCATGGCACCATTCAGGTCCAGATCTGACGAAACACTAGTTTCATTCGTCAATCATTCGAATTACAGTACGATTCTGTTTGTTGAAATTCCTGGCAAATGAAACGATCTGATGGCCCACACTCTTAATAAACACAACGTTCCTTTTTTGCTCCTTGCAATTCTGCATTTTTCATTGTGCTGTGGTTTGAAACCAGGTCACGCGCAGGAAGATCTGAAACCAATGTTCGACGGCAAGACACTCGATGGCTGGGTGCAGCGAGGCGGTAAGGCAAAGTATGTTGTTGAAGACGAAACCATCGTCGGAACTTCTATTCCTGATACACCAAACAGTTTTCTTTGCACTGATCGAGAATACACCAATTTTGTGATGGAGTTGGAATATAAAGTTCACCCGGAACTGAATTCAGGAATTCAAATCCGCTCCAACAGCCTTCCCGACTACAAGAAAGGTCGCGTTCATGGTTACCAGGTCGAGATAGATCCTTCACTACGCGGTTTCTCGTCGGGTATCTACGACGAAGCGCGGCGCGGTTGGTTGTTTGACTTGAAGCAAAATACAGCGGCGCGGTATGCGTTTAAACAGAACGATTGGAACCACGTTCGAGTGATCGCCAAAGACAATCGTTTTGTGACCTATATGAACGGAGTGTTGGCCGCAAACCTGACCGACGATGAGACGTCATCAGGATTCATCGCCTTGCAAGTCCACGCAGTTGGCAAACGTGAAGATCCGCTTGACGTGCGATGGAGAAACGTTCGACTTTCTGAGAACGTCGATGGAATCGAACTTCCGCCCGTCGATGCGGCAGTTGCGAAACAGCATTCTGGCGGAATCGTCGCCGACAATGCCGAAGTCAAAACATGTTGTAGCGGTTTCAAGTTCACCGAAGGAGCCGCGCTCGGCCCCGACGGCAGGATTTACTTCTCTGACATCCCCAACTCGAATGTCCATGCCTACGATCCTGAATCAGAAAAGCTGGAAACGTACCGAGAAGAATCGGGAGCAAGCAACGGTTTGTATTGGGCACCAAACGATGCTTTGATTTCATGTGAAGGCGGCAACCGGACGGTAACTCGGCATTTCATCGGCGGTGATTATGAAAAGTTGGTCGGCAAGTTCAATGGCAAACAGCTAAACAGCCCAAACGATGTCGAACTGGATAACATTGGCGGTTTTTATTTCACTGATCCTCGATACGGTGACCGCGAGAATATGGAGATGGAAGTCGAAGGAGTCTACTACGTTGATCGCAAACAGAAGCTGACACGTGTCATCGACGACTTAGTCCGGCCCAATGGTTTAATCATGTCCCCTGATTTTTCGATCCTTTATGTTGCCGATGCGGGTGCCAACAAGACGTACCGGTACGACGTCAAAGGTCCTGGTGACATTGCCAACAAGACTGAGTTTGCCCCGATTGGAAGTGACGGAATGACGAATGATGATTTTGGGAATATCTACTTCACGCACGGCCAATACGTTCATGTTTATTCACCGACCGGCGAAGAGATCGAGAAGATTGAGTTCCCAGAAAAACCTGCGAACGTCACCTTTGGTGGTAAAGATCGCAATGTACTTTTCGTGACGGCAAGAACGAGTCTGTACAGTGTTCCGACTCTGGTCACTGGCGGCAAAGCCAGAATGAATCCTCGTTAGTCGCCGGAATCAACCTAAAGTGTTGCGATGAAAACTCACTCACTTGCCGAGCAGTTAAAAAACAGGCTGCAGAAATCAGGGCAAACGGTCTCAGTTGCTGAGAGTATTACTGGTGGGCAGCTACAAGCAGTCATCACGTCCACGAGTGGTGCGTCGACGTATTTTGCCGGTGGAGTCACGGCCTATAACATCGACCAGAAAGTAAAACTACTTGGCGTGGACCGCGAGCACGCGGCAGCAGTCAATTGCGTATCAGAACGCGTCGCTCGTGAAATGGCGGTTGGTGTTTCCAGGTTGTTTGGCACCGACATCGGGCTCGCGACGACTGGATATGCAGAGTCTTGTCCACAACAAGGTATCGACAAACCGTTCGCTTGGATCGCCATCAGCGCTGACGGTGTAGTCGAATCCGCCAAGGTCCAGGCGTCGTGTTTCGAACGCATTGAAATCCAAACAGAAATCGCCAGCGTAGTTCTGGCCAAGCTGTTGAAACTGCCTTGAAATCTGTTTAACACCGATTCCGTTTGACCTTGTCGCAGCGCATTCTACACTTTCTTGAAAATGGTATAACAAACAGATTGCCGGAAACAAACTGGCGTTTCTCCTGTAGGCTTTTTTTGGAAACGGTAATGGATCTCAGCGAGGATATTGACTATTCGACAGTTGCCAAGAATGAAATCGGTTTGATAAATCCTGTGTTCAATGAACTGGATAAACAACTGTTTGAATTGGCAACCGAACTTGAACAGTTGTCACCAATTCAGCGAGATGATATTCAAGCTGCAATGTCGTCCAAAACAAGCTGGGCCTTAGTTACATTCGCAACACGCGCGGCAGTATTCGCGCTCAGAGACGAGGATCCAGAAAAAGTCCGAGCCTCATTTACAATGTTGGCAATGGCGCTTGGTCGCAACGATCCGCGAGACATCATTATTGCTTCCGAATATATTCTCTACGTTGCGGCAAAACTGAGTGTTGCAGTTCCCACTTCCCTGCTGGACCAGGTGGCCAAGTCCGGTCCTCACAGGCAGCGAATGATCGGCAAGTGTTTCGAAAGGGAAGCTGCTGAATACTTGAGTCCTCGTGGTTTCCGTGAAGTGCAAACCCGATTTGGAATCGGATTGGTTGCTAGTGACGGAGGGCCGTTCCAGCCCGAGTGCGATTTACTGGAAGCGGTGATAGACATTGTTGAACATGTCAAAACTGACAAGTTCTATTCTTCTGTATCCGTAAGAATCAATTCGAAAAGAGTTCACCAGCCCAACCGCGGCGCGTTTTTGTTGTCCGCCATCCCTGATTACGATGCCCACCCCGACATGCGGCATCAGTCGTTTCGAATGGACCTGTTCGAATTTTCGGACGAAGCCGCTTTGAATCAACAGAAAGCCTTACATGGAAAGGCAAATTCATCGGTGAATTTACAAGTAACGCACCAGAATTTGTTGTTCACCGCCGTGGCCCATTCCTTTGTCAAAGGTGTCGAGAACGTTGAAAGCATTGAATCGATTCAGCGGTTTGCAGAACCAGTGCACGCAATTCTTGTCGCGGTCACACAAAGATAGGAAGAGGCGGTTTTTTGTCTTCTATTCATCCTGCTCAACAAACATTCTCGGGACAGACGAGAAGTTATTCAGCCATCAGATGAATCACCAGCGTTATTCAAAGGCTTCTTTCACTTCAGGGTCACCCAAAACGGTCAACGCCCAAATGCCGAACGGGATTCCCAGAAAATAGCAGGGGCTGACGCAAGGCACGCAACTGAGAATCGCAGCAACCGTGGCGAGCTGGAGATTGCGCATCTTTTTCATGTTGATCGCTCCAATCAGAATCACGAATTGGCACATCACAATGACCGCGCTAAAACAGAGACGAATCACGATCGAGGTTTCACGATCAATCAGTGCACCCTCACGGGTAGGCAATTCGGCTGCCACACCCGAAACCAGCATCGCAAGTCCAACTGCCGCCGCACCCAGGAAAAAAAGCAACGAGACCGCCGCGACAATGATCAACGAGGTTGCTGCGGCGCTGACTTTCCCTTGCTCATATGGTTCTTGAACAGGCGTGCTTTCGTGACTTGGCGTCGTCTCTGTTTCCGGCGTTCGATAGGGATTGGAATCGGTCATTCAGTTATCCTCTGGAGTTTCAGCAAGAATGCATAGCGAAACGCTACTTCCTTGTAACGATCAAATCGACCCGACGCGCCTCCGTGCCCAGCCTTCATGTTGGTTTTCAGCAACAGGAGATTGTTGCCTTGCCAATGATCACGCAGGCGGGCAACCCACTTGGCTGGCTCCCAGTATTGAACTTGCGAATCATGCAGGCCGGTCGTAACCAGTGTGTTTGGGTATTTCAATTCAGCCACCTGATCGTAAGGTGAATACGACAACATGTAATCATAGTATTTCTTTTCGTTTGGGTTCCCCCACTCGTCGTATTCGAAAGTGGTCAGCGGAATCGAATCGTCGAGCATCGTTGTCACGACATCGACAAACGGAACGTCCGCGATGACTCCGTGGTATTGTTCGGGAGCCATGTTCATGACGGCACCCATCAGCAACCCGCCCGCGCTGCCACCGCGCGCGTACAGTCGTTCACTGGCAGAGTATTTTTTCTCGACCAGGAATTTTCCCACGTCGATGAAGTCGGTGAAGGTGTTGATCTTTTTGAGCAATTTCCCGTTGTCGTACCACTGGCGACCCATTTCCTGCCCGCCGCGGATGTGAGCGATGGCGTATACGAACCCACGATCAAGCAACGACAGGATCGTTGAACGGAAGGCTGGGTCTATTGACGAGCCGTATGAACCGTAGGCGTATTCCAGACAGGGAGCAGTCCCGTCGATCGGCGTGTCTTTGTGATAGACGACAGAAACCGGGACCTGCGCTCCATCACGGGCTGTTGCCCAGACTCGTTCCGTTTTGTAGTTATTGCGATCGAAATCGCCTAGAACCGGCGTCTCCTTCAACAATCGCTTCTCTTTGGTGTTCATGTTGAACTGAAACGTGCTTTGCGGAGTCGTCAACGATGTGTACCGGAACCGCAACCAGGCCGTAGACGGGTCCGGAGTCACACTCGCGTCGACTACGTAGCAGGACTCATCGAATGGCAAGTAGTAATCAGCTTCGTCACGTTTACCAATCACCCGCAGCCTGGACAACGCATTGGCTCGTTCGGTGACAACCAGGTGATTGTCGAACAGATCAAAATCTATAACAAACACATCGTTGCGATGAGGAACAATTTCCTGCCACGAGCTCCGTGTAAAATCTGTTTCACTCGCCTTCAACAGGCGGAAATTCTCGGCCCCGTCGCTATTGCTGCGAATCACGAACTCGCCATCGACATGGTCAATCGCATACTCGTGGTCTGCCTCGCGGGGGTGGAAGACAACTGGCGAGCCGTCCGGTTGATCTGATCGCAGCATTAACACTTCACTGCTCAGAGTTTGTTCAGATTCGATAAAGATAAAGTCACGAGAACGGGACTTGAAGATAAACAGATTGAACTCTTCGTCCTTTTCTTCAAAAATCACTTTGTCTTGTTCGACTGGCGTTCCTAGTACGTGACGCATGGCGATGTAGGATCGCAAAGTTTGCGGGTCGTTTTTGGTGTAGACGATTGTCTTGTTATCAGAGCACCATTCGATCCGCCCGTTGACTCCCGGAATCTCGTCCGAGAATTGTTCACCCGTTTTCAGGTTCTTCACGAAGATGGTGTATTGCCGCCGGCCGACGTAGTCCACGGTGTAAGCCAGCAATTTGTTGTTCTCGCTGATTTCCGCGCTGGCAACGTTACAGTACGGTTTATCTTTCGCGAGATCGTTGACATTAAGAATGATTTCTTCTGGGGCTGTTGTTTCCGCTTGCTTGCCATCTGCGGCATTATCGTCCGCCAGCTTCCGACAGAAGATCGGGTATTGTTCGCCGGTATTGAATTTTCGGTAGTAAACATAGCCTCGGTCTTCATACGGAACGGATTCGTCGTCTTGCTTGACCCGGCCGACGATTTCATCAAACAGCTTTTTCTCCAGCGCCGACGAATCTGCCATCAGGGACTTGGTGTAGTCGTTCTCCTGATTCAAATAGCTGATGACGTTTTTATCTTCGCGATCGTTCAGCCAATAGTACTCGTCGACTCGCACATGCCCGTGCGTCTCGATGTTGTGTGGTACCTTTTGAGCCTGCGGAGGCTTGGGGAATTTATCGGAATGCTGTGCGTTTGCATCGGCGTTCGGCATCAAGAATAGACCTGTGACAAAGATGATTGCGAGATTTTTACGACTCATGATCGCTCCATGGCGAAATGGACCTGAGTTTTTACAAACGTTATTCTGGTAAATTTTTTGCCGGCTGTCGACAATTGCTTTTGGCTTTCAACTCAAATTGCGTTTTCTAAGAGGTGTAGGCTCCAGCCGATAGTGACTCTTTGACGCGTCGTAAACGATCTCCGGGAACGTTTGCCTCCTGTGGTTCATTGACGTTACCGGAAACCTTGGTAGCTTTAAATCACATGGGCGTTCGTTCGCCGCATTTGAAGTAACTCCAAACAACGGAAACAAAATGAACCTGGATCTCTCTGGCCGTAATGCAATCGTTTGTGGCAGTAGTCAAGGAATCGGTCGTGCGATCGCGGACGAGTTAGCGACATTGGGTGCGACAATTACCGTGATGGCTCGCAATCCTGAACGGCTTGAGTCAGTGGTCAGGGAACTGAGCACCGATGCCGGGCAGTCACATAAAATGATCGTGGCTGACTTTGCTGAACCCGCCCAAGTCAAGATCGCGATCGAGCAGCACGTCAGCGATGGGAATTCTGCGGACATTCTGATCAACAACACGGGTGGGCCTCCGGGTGGTCTGGCTGTCGATGCCAACGTCAATGAATTTATGGCCGCGTTCCAAAGCCACTTGATCTGCAACCATATTCTTTCGCAAGCGTTAGTGCCTGGCATGAAGGACTCTGGCTATGGGCGGATCATCAACATCATTTCGACTTCCGTGAAACAGCCAATCAAGGGGTTAGGCGTTTCCAATACCATCCGAGGTGCCGTCGCGAACTGGGCCAAGACGATGGCCAACGAATTGGGCCAACACGGGATTACCGTCAACAATGTACTGCCAGGCATGACGCGGACGGCCCGTTTGGATTCAATCATTCGCAGTCGCGCGGAGAAGTTTGGCAAGTCGATCGAAGAAGTAACGCAGGACATGGAGAACGAGATCCCGGCTTCTCGAATTGCCCAGGCGACCGAAATCGCTGCAGCTGTTGCTTTCCTGGCGACTCCCGCTGCTGGCTACATCAATGGGATCAATTTACCAGTCGACGGAGGCCGGACTGGATGCCTATGATCAAGATCAAGAATTATATCGGCGGTGAATTGCGAGATCCGATCAGCGGCGAGTGGCTGGACAATTACGAACCGGCGACTGGGCAGGTCTACTCGCAGGTTCCTGATTCCGGCGAAGAAGATGTCGCAGCTGCCGTCGCCGCGGCCGCGAATGCCACCAAAGAATGGGGCTCTGCCAGCGCGGATGATCGCGCACAAGTTTTGTTTCGGCTGGCCGATGCGATCGACGATCATCGCAAGGAGCTGGTCGAATTGGAATCGCAAGACAACGGTAAGCCTGAATGGCTGGCCAATCAGGTCGACATCCCGCGGTGTTCGAAAAACATCCGGCACTTCGCTTCCTCGGTCGTGGGGAACTCTTCGCAATCACACCCGATGCCAAACGCGATCAACTACACATTGCGGCAGCCGATCGGAGTTGTTGGGATCATTAGTCCGTGGAACTTGCCGCTCTATCTATTCACGTGGAAGATCGCCCCGGCGCTGGCGACCGGGAACTGCGTGGTCGGAAAGCCTTCTGAAGTAACGCCGATGACTGCGTTTAAACTGGCTCAGATCTGTCAGCAAGTCGGATTCCCACCGGGTGTGCTGAACATCGTGCATGGGAGTGGTTCCAAAACAGGCAATGCGTTGATCCATCATCCCGATATCGGTGCGATTTCTTTTACGGGCGGCACGAAGACGGGCCAACATGTCGCCAGCGTGGTTGCGCCGAAATTCAAGAAGCTGTCCTTGGAGTTGGGCGGCAAGAACCCGAATGTGATTTTTGCCGATTGCGACTACGAACAGATGCAGGAGACGACGGTGCGGTCGTCGTTTGCGAACCAGGGACAGATTTGCCTGTGCGGTTCTCGCATCTTTGTCGAGTCGTCGATGTACGAGAAATTCCGCGAAGATTTCGTCGCCAGAACAAAGCAGCTGCGAGTTGGCGATCCGAAAGAGGCCAATTCGAACTTGGGGGCGGTGGTTTCGAAGTCGCATTTCGAAAAGATATTAAACTGCATCGAGCTGGCGAAATCGGAAGGCGGCACGGTTTTGTGCGGAGGCGAGGCAGCAGCCGTCTCCGGGCGTTGCCAGGATGGCTACTTTATCCAGCCGACCGTCATCGAAGGGTTGGGCAATAGCTGCCAGACGAATCAACAAGAGATTTTTGGCCCTGTCGTTACGATGCAACCGTTCGATTCTGAGGAGGAAGTTGTCGAGATGGCGAATGACACGGAGTATGGTTTGGCGGCAAGTGTTTGGACTCAGAATATCAGTCGAGCGAATCGAATGGCCGAACGAATCGATTCTGGTGTGGTCTGGGTTAATTGCTGGCTGGTCCGAGATCTGCGGACTCCATTCGGCGGCGTGAAACATTCTGGCGTTGGGCGTGAAGGTGGAGACGATTCGTTGAGGTTCTTTACCGAGGCCAAGAATGTTTGCATCAAGTATTAGTTGTTCATCATCGCTGATTTATCTGGGACGTTTTTTTCAAGAAGGATTCTAACCATGACAAGTTCAAAAATCGTATCAGGCTCAGCGCCGGAGCCAGTCGGTTTGTATCCGCACGCTCGCAAAGTTGGCAAGTTGTTGTTTATGTCCGGGATCGGGCCACGGCAGAAAGGTTCCAAGGATATCCCCGGCGTGGAATTGGACGACGACGGGAATATCGCTTCGTACGATATCGAGAAACAATGCCGCAGCGTTTTTGACAATGTGCGAACAGTTGTTGAGGAGTCGGGTTCGTCCTGGGATCGCCTTGTAGATGTGACGGTTTTTCTTACGAACATGAAAGATGATTTCAAAACGTACAACAAAATCTATGCAGAATATTTCGCAGACAATCAACCATGTCGCACGACAGTCGAGATCAAATCGTTGCCGACTCCGATTGCGATCGAATTAAAATGTATCGCGACCGTTGACGATTAGTTGCGATTAGTTGCGATTGCCAAGCAGGCTACAGTCTCGTTTTTACGCCGGTATAATTTTTGATATGTGCGGACGATTTACACTTCGAACCCCCGCGGAAACCATTGCCTCGCTGTTTCCCGGCCTCGACGTACCGGAATTTGCGGCCCGCTACAACATCGCGCCGACTCAGCAGGTTCCCTGTATTCGTGCCAGTGAAGACTCTAACCGGGAAGTCGTTCCGTTGCGATGGGGGCTGATCCCGTTTTGGGCTAAGGATTCTAAGATCGGTGCTCGGATGATTAACGCTCGGAGCGAAACGGTTGCGACCAAGCCGGCTTTTCGAAGTGCGTTCAAGAAACGACGCTGCCTGGTGATTGCCGACGGATATTTTGAATGGAAGAAGATCGGCAAAGAGAAACAGCCGTTTTATATGACGGTTGGGGCTGCCGAAGATAAGCCGACTGGCTTTTGCATGGCGGGCCTGTGGGAGAAATGGCACGACCAGAAAAACGATTTGGTAATCGAATCCTGTTCGATTCTGACAACAGACGCATCACCGTCGTTGGCAGCGTTGCACGACCGAATGCCGGTTATCGTAGAATCGGAAGACCGTGAATTCTGGTTGGACCCACAATTCTCGGACCGGGAGAAACTTGAATCGCTGTGCAAACCAGCCGCAGACGGTTATTTCCAATCGGTACCGGTTAGCAAGACAGTGAACAACGTACGCAACCAGGAAGCTGATTGCGTCGTTCCGATTCAGCTTTGAAGCTTTGAAGCTTTGAAGCTTTGTTTGAGTTGGCCAGTGCTTTTAAACAGGACGGATGCCTCAATTCAGGCGGGCAACCGGGCCCTCTTCGAGCCTGCAGCTCGCCCCTCCCAGAAGGAGGGGAGGGCGGGAGCAGCCTGTCCAATCTGACGCAAAGCCGGAAGAACTACTCGGCAGCAGCAACCGCGTCAGCTTTCTCTTCTTTAACTTCGGCTTTGCCTTCTTCTTTCGCGTCCTTAGCATCGGCATCTTTTGCGTCAGCTTTGGCCTCTTTGGCATCTTCAACTTTGCCTTCACGTGCTCTTCGCTCTTTGTCTTGAGCTTCCTGAACCGTTTCCGCCAGAGTCTTCTCTTCGATTGTTTCGAATGACTCGCCAGCGATCAGACAATCCAATCGCTTGCTGATTCGGTTGATGATGCGATCGCGATTGGTGTTTGCGAACGTCGACATGTGCGTTCCGAACGAAATCGGGCCTTCGTAGCCTTTGGCTTTCAGAGCTTTGAATACATCGCACGAGAACGAGCCAGGCTCATCACCCGGGATAACTCGATTAGCAACCGTGATGTTGGCGGGGTCTGCGTCTGCAGGGAGGTCAGCCAGGATCATTTCGGAAACTTTGGCAACATCAAGCTCACCAATTTGATCCATCGCTCCGCCGGCGACTTTCCAGTGCCACGTATCGAGGCAGATACCGACATTGTCGTTGCCGACAGTGTTACCGAGAGTCATCAACTCTTCAGCCGATTGGACGAACTTGTGCTCTTTTTCATCGGCTGTTGGCAAGCTGAGAGCAACGCCCAACATCATGCCATTTGCCTTGCACTTGTCCCCCAGCGTATTCAGGCGAGTCTGGCAGCGTTCGAAGTTCTCTCGGAACGCCATTTCACTGGAAGTCGCCACATAGACGCGACATCGCTTACCACCCAGCGTTTCGCAGAGAGACAGGATCGTGTCCAGTTTTTCGCTTTGCGTTGCGAAATCTTCGTCCGATGCTTCGAGGTCGATCGGCAGATCAAACGAACCAACGTTGATTTTGGCACTTTGCAGGAACTGGCAGGCAAATTCCTTTCCCATTGTGTCGTGGCGACCGATCAAGTCATTCATGTCGACTTCGACCGTGTTGAACTTAAAAGTTAAAGCCAACTCAATCAGTTCATTTTGCCGCCCGGAAACGCCGAGACCTTTGAGATTCAGAATCTTTTCCATTGAATTTCCCTTGTTGTATCTTGAAGGCAGGCCAAACTTGCTGCCAAGAATTGTCTTTGTCTATCGCCTAAATTGTCGTCTATCGTCTATCAACCGAAACAAGCCAGATTAGCGAGAATTTGAATCGGAAGATTATCGCTGAATGAGCCCGAAGAAACTAGGGGTAAATCCAGCGGCAGTTTACGTTTGGTGGTCGACTTCACGCACGCTAAGATAGCGTATCGTTCGCAAATTTTGAAATGGTCGGAATATGAGTCGACTCAAAGCTGTCACTTGCCTGTTCACGTTGTTGTCATTTGTCTTGTTGTCGGCATGCGACCGGGCAGAACCTGTTGCCAATAGCAAAGGGAACGCCA